>JBQTIL010000069.1:0-29788 GCA_052388175.1 Planctomycetaceae bacterium
CACCCTCACACAACGCGGCCACCCGTTCCTCGAAACCATTACCCAAGCCCTACGAACCTACATCACCACAGGTCAACTTCCGCCACTGCCGGCAAGAAACTCCGGTCTTGGCTGACGAGTTACCAATTTCAAAATTCAGATTTCAAGAGCGTCGCGCCTGAAGTCTGGACGACAATGGGAAGGAGTAGCCGGTTTCAGAATTCGGCAGCATTTCGACGGCGCGCCGGATCGCTATTATTTACCGGAACGAACCGAAATGTCTTCCACGCGCGGGTCGATCAAAAATGCCCTCGAAGCCCACCCTATACCACTATTGCTCGCCGGATGCGTTCCTGAAAATTCTCCAAAGCCGATGCCTTTGGATGACCCGAATGGCGTATTTCGAGGACCAGCAGGAATTGACGTGGTTTGAAAACCTTGTGCGTGAACGAATTCGGCAGCGCGATCCCGATTTTGCCCAGCCGCATTACAACGAGTTCGCGAAATGGCTGGACGGATACAAGCTCTTCGAACTGTACTGCGCGTGCTTCTCAACCGAGCCGGATATGTTGTCCCAGTGGAATGCCTATGCCGACTACGGCCGAGGATTCGCGATTGGATTCAATCGGGAGCGGCTTGAGTTACTGTCCGAGGAAGCCCGGAAGCCACGGGAAAAAGATGGCGTGCGACAGCCGGGAATTCGAATTGCGCTTCGAGACGTGAATTATGATATCCGGGAACACGAGGCCGCGGCCGAGCAACTGGTCGAAAGCTATGACCGGTTCTTACGCGGCAATCTCGACAATCAAATCAAGCGCGAGTGGGGAAACTTTTTTGGTCAGACCAACGTATGGTTCCATGCCCCCGGGTTTAAGAACCCCCTCTTTGAAACCGAAAAGGAAGTGCGATTGATTCGCCGGGCCGGGGGTGGCGAGAAGTTTCGTATGCGCGGCAGCCAGGTCGTGCCATACGTCGAACTTCCATTTGACCGGGCCGCGAATGGTCTACCCTGGATCAATGAAATCTGGTTTGGGCCGCGCGTCCCGTCGTATCCAAAAAACCGCGACGCGATCGGTCTCATGTTGACTGATTTGGGCTACGAAGACGTCGGGAAGATTATTTTTGAGCCCTCGCGGCTGAGACTGATTTAGGCACCCCCGAGTTCTGCAAATGACGTTGCGTCTGGAACGCGGCGTAAGTACCCTACCGGCCGTTGGACGTTGCCTCCGTACCCCGTTCGAAGGAATGAACCATGAAGCGGATTCTTGCGGTTGCGGCCCTGTTGGCGTTGGGATTCGTCTCGTGGCGCATGGCCTTGGTGGTGCGGGCGGCCGAACAAACACGAACCCGGGCCGACGAACCGGGGTTCGAAACGCCCCGAACCAACCCGCCGCCAGTTGAATCCCACCGTGGGCAACCCATCCCGGCCGCCAAAACGTTCACCGACGCGCCGCTATGGGAAGGCCGACGCGTTGGAAATAATCCATTCGCGCCGGTTGAACCCAATTGGGAAGATCGACGCGTTAGAAATGATCCGTTTGAAACCGCGAATAAGGCGGAACTTCAAAAGAAATGGCTCGACCTCATGGCGAAACGGGCCGCCGAAATGACGAAGGAAGAACTCGAACAACAGGTGGCGGAATTGACGCAACGGTTTGAGGCGCGGGAAAAAGAAGCCGGCGAAACGCTGCACAACGCCATGCGGGAATTGGAACATGTCGTCAATCGCTATCGCGGAACGGCCGCGGCCGACGGGGCGCAATCGGGACTCGACGCCATACGCGCGAAGGTCAATCTCCCGGCGTTGAGGGCTAAGGTGATCGAAGGCGACGACAGCGACGAGGCTTTTTCTGACGTCGATTGACGACCGGCGGTGATTGCAGTCCAGGCTTGGCTAGGCCGATTCGCGGCGGCGTCACGTCCCGCGCGGTTTGATCGGCCGCGCAGCGATCGGGTGGCAAGCCCTGAAAGGGCGTGGTTCCGCTCGACGCCGTCACTTCCAACGCACGATAGACGGCGAATGGTCTAGCAGGGTGTGAAAAAGGTGTCTGGAACTCTCCGCACCTGCGAAAACCCGTCGGAATCTGCATGTTCACAAAGTTCCAGACACCTTTTTCAACAGGCTCCGAGCGCCTGGCAGCGCGCGGAAATCCGGCCGCGGCCGATCGAGATCGACTCGACACCGCCACTGACATGCGGTTCGCAACCAATGGAGACTGGCATTTCACCTGTCTCGTGACAGACGAAGCCGAAGTCTGGAAACACCTGCCACGCCCTTCATTCGTGCCTCATTCAGGGGCGTGCCACCCGCCCGTTTCACGCCCGACGTGTGGTCTTGACCGACTATATCATAATGATATACTTCTTTTTGGGTAAGTTCGCGATCACCGGGGGCGGGCCGGCGAATGTCGGATGATCTCAGCGAAATCGAAGCGTTGCTCGAGAAGGTGGGGCGCGACTGCCTGCGGGCAATCGTCAGTGGAGAATTGACGCCCAAGCAGACGAAGGCGCTTGCCAAGTGGATGTTCGGTTGTATGAACCAGCGCTTCACGCTCCGCAGGCGAGTGCAGGAGAGAGGGCGGGGTGAATTGAAAAAGCTCATGCAGTTCATGGCCTCGGCGTCCCGGCTATTGCTGGAAATCGGAGAGAACAAACCAGAAGGGAACTGACATGGCCATCGACACGGCAACCCTTGGTGCGGCAATCAAAAACGTCCGGAAAATCCGCGGGATGACCCAGATTGAACTGGCCAAGGCATCGGGGCTCTCGCACGGCGGAAATTCCATTGCGCTGATCGAGCAGGGGAAGCGAAGCGTTTCAATGACCACCCTGAACGCGATTGCACGTGCTCTCGATATTCCCCCCGCGTGTCTGGCGGTGCTCGGATCGACCAGAATCGGAGACAGCGAGGCGGCGACGGCGCTGATGAAAAGCCTGCAACAACTGATTTCGCGGGTCCTGCGTGCCGAGGAACGCAGACCAAAGCCGGCGAAACAACAAAGTCGTCGGCCGGCCCTCACCGCCGTCGGCCGGCGGTAGTTCTCAGGGGCGGTCACCCGACAGCCAGGATGGAGTTTCTCTGTCCGATCGGTTATGGCGGCTTGCTGTTGCTCACGCATTGCCCCTTAATCCTCAAGTCTCAAGCCTCGCGCCTCAAGCCTCCTCCTATGAAATCGCTCACCGAATACCTGACGTTCGAGCTGCCGGCGCGGATGGAGTTCCTCAACATCACCTCGCGCGTCGAAACGATCGTCGCGAAAAGCGGCGTGCAGGAAGGCCTGGTGCTCATCAACGCGATGCACATCACCGCCAGCGTGTTCATCAACGACGACGAGCCGGGGTTGCACGCCGACTACAAAGACTGGCTGGAGCGGCTCGCTCCGTTCGACGCCTCGCCGGCGACGTATCGGCACAACCGCACGGGCGAAGACAATGCCGACGCGCACCTCAACCGGCAGGTGATGGGGCGGGAGGTGGTCGTCGCCATCACCAAGGGGAAGCTCGATTTCGGGCCGTGGGAGCAGATTTTCTACGGCGAGTTCGACGGCCGCCGGCCGAAGCGCGTGCTGGTGAAGGTGATTGGAGAGTAGCGAGAACGCGCGTTGTCACGCGATGTCTCGCCGAGTCTTTTCCAATTGCGCGCCACATTCCCGGCCGCCCGCAGCGGCCGGGGCAGTCTGCCGAATCGCCACGCCGTTCATTCCCCATTCAGAATGTGCCACCCGATCGCGTCTTCGTTTCCTTCGTTGGCTTCTGTGACATTCCTGTTGGCAGGCCAAAGGTCTCAAATGCCGAAAGCCTGACAGGAGTCAACTGAGGGAACAGAGAATCGAAGCCTCCGGCACCTCGCGCCTGGCCGGAACAATGCCCACGGTGCCCAGCACCCGGCGCCTGCTGCAATTTCTTTGGTAGCGCGCTCTGGAGTGCGGCGAGCTCTCGCCGCTTTGGGATTTTTTTCGTGGTCTCACATCCCGCGCGGCTGCCGAATTGCCACGCCGTTCATTCCTCATTCAGAATGTGCCACCCGATCGCGTCTTCGTTTCCTTCGTTGGCTTCTGTGACATTCCTGTTGGCAGGCCAAAAGGTCTCAAATGCCGAAAGCCTGACAAGAGTTATTGAAAAACGATATTTCACAAATTAATCTGGGGACATGGCCATCCTGAAAGCCCCCCTGATGAAACGGAGTTCCACGGCGTTTCTGCAGGCAGTCATTGTGCTCATCGGCATGGGCGCTCTGGCTCTTCTGCTCTGGGAACCTCACCTCGAGGGCCGAAACGCGCACGCCACGGTCTTTGAGGTCTATTTCAAAGATCCCTTTCTGGCGTATGCGTATGTCGGGTCCATTCCGTTTTTCGTGGCGCTCTACCAAGGGTTCAAGGTGTTGGGTTACGCGGGACAGAATAAGGTCTTCTCACAAGCCGCCGTGAAAGCTCTGCGGACCATAAAACTTTGTGCGATCGCCCTGATCGGTTTTGTCGCGGTCGGAGAAATTTTCATCATGCTGAACGACAGCGATGACCGGGCGGGGGGAGTGTTCATGGGCGTCCTGATCACCTTCGGCTCGATCGTCATGGCCACCGCGGCGGCGACGTTTGAACGGATCCTGCAGAGTGCCGTGGATCTGAAATCCGAGAACGACTTAACGGTGTAAGAGCCTGTTGAAAAAGGTGTCTGGAACTCTCCGCACCTGCGAAAACCCCTCGGAACCTGCGTGTTCACAAAGTTCCAGACACCTTTTTCAACACGTTGGTAAGAGGCCTCTGAAAGAACCTGTGTCACGCGGCCAATCGGTTCTCTCAAAGGCTCTCACCAGACCCACATGGCAATCATCATCAACATCGACGTCATGCTGGCCAGGCGGAAGATGAGCGTCACCGAGCTCGCCGAGAAAGTCGGCATTACGATGGCCAATATTTCCGTATTGAAAAACGGAAAAGCCAAAGCGATCCGATTCTCAACGTTAGAGGCGGTCTGCAAAGCTTTGGAGTGCCAGCCCGGTGACGTTTTGGAATTTAAAGAGTAAGGCTAGCGCCGCTGGCGAAGTGGCGTGCCGCGACTGACTGACGTGTGGCCGCTGGTGTTTTGTTCGGCGGAACAGCGATGTAGGGTGCGCCGAGCCATGTAGGGTGCGCCGAGCGAAGCGAGTCGCACCGTGCCCAAGACCCGGAACGACGCACCGTCTCCTCGCGTGATCGACGGGGGCAGTCTGGAATTGCTTTCCACGCCCTTCCTTCGTGCCTCATTCAGGGCAGCACACGTCCCTTTTGGTAGCGGAATTTGCCAGAATTCCGCCTTGGCGCGGCTTCACGAAGTCTGGCGACTTCCGCCACGGCGCCGCCGGCGGCGCTGCCCCCCCATCGTCGAGCCTTCCCCCGCGAGGGCATCGGACTGTATGTAGGTAGAAACCAAGGGGTGAATCGGGCCAGAATGGGTTCCCAAAGGAGGACCTTTGGGAACCAGATCCGCCTCGGCGAAATGTTTGATTCCATGACCTGGCTTGCCGCGAATCTTGTGCTGGCGGCGGCGGCGATGGCCGCGGGCGACACGGGGCAGAATGAAGTGCGGGTCGCCCTGGTCGCGTTTGAAGATTTCCGCGGCGCGTTCGAGCAGTCGCAGCGGCTGCTGGAAGACCTCGCGAAAAGCGACCCGTCGCTGCGGTTTCGGCTGGCGGCGGGCACTTATGGTGACGTGCGGCACTGGCTGAACCGGGGCTTCGTCGATATCGCCGTCGTAACCCCCGGAATGTACGCCGAGATGCTGTCTGCCGACGGCCCGTCGCCCCACGGGGCGCCCGCGGTTCGCTGGCTGGCGACCGTGGGGAGGCCCGCGGCGTTGCCCGAGTGGAGTCAGTCTGATCGGCGGAAGGCCGGCTACTTTGATTACTATCGCGCGGTCTGCGTAACGCGTGCCGATTCGTCGTTAAAGTCGCTCGACGATTTGCGCTTGGGCGCTCTGGCGGGCCGCATCCGCTGGCTGTGCGTGCACCCGACGTCGGTTTCCAGCCGTATCGCCCCGGCCTTTGCGCTGGCGCGCCGGGGGCTCACGCTCGAGCCCGCCAAAATCGAATACACCCATTCGCACACGTCGTCATTGCGGCTGCTGGCGGCCGGCGGCGCAGATTCGGGTTCGGGAGAGCGCGTGGCGTTCGTATGGGATGACGCACTGCGGCTGGCGCCCGAACTGGCCGACCAACTTCGCCAGATCCCCTTTCCGGAACTCGAGCAGCTTGAGATTCCGTCGGAGGCCGTCGTGGCGCGGGCCGATTTTGAACTGGCCGACCGGATCCAGGAGCTGCTGCGCGACCACGTCGACGCCGGGCAGCAGCATGACTTTGTGGTCGCCGATGCGGGGGCCGAACGGTATGCCGCGGTCGGGCGCTGGCGGGCTGCGATCAATATCGAAAGCGACGAATCTCAAAACGTCTCGCTGGAAGAAATCGGCCGGCTGCTCGTGCATCACGCCCGCTCGCAGCCCCGGCCCCCCCGGCTGGCCGTCGTGCTCTCAGGCGGGGGAGCAAAATGCGCGTATCAGGTGGGGGTTGTGGCGGCCCTGGAGGAACAATTGGAGAAGGTGCACGCGGCGAACCCCGACTGCGCGTGCGACATAGACCTCGTCGTGGGCACTTCGGGGGGCGCCATCAATGCCCTGCCCATTGCCCTGGGCATCACGCGAACTCCCGAGGGCCGCCGCGATTTTCTCGAGACCTGGGCGAAACTCGATCAGCGAATGATTGTGCGCCCAAGCTGGGTCGTTCGCGGCAATATCGGCCTGTGGTTCGTGTTGGTGCAGGTTGCCGCCGTTCTCTGGCTGCTGCGCCGCATCGTCGGCCGGCGCGAAATCGCCGGTTGGATTGTGGGTGTCGTGTTCACGGGCCTGGCGGCCGTCGAGCTGCTGTTGCGATACGTCAATCTGACTCCCTGGTCATGGCTCGGCACCAACCACTGGCTGCACCACGCCTGGCTGTGGATGAGTTTTGGAATCGGCGTCTCGGCCTGGTGCCTGCTCGGTTTGGGGGTTGTGGCCTTCCTGTGGCAGTGGCGGTTCGGGCGCGGGCCGGCGCGGTTTTCGATTTCGAGTCGCCGGGCGGCTTGGGGGTTGGCGGCAGGCTTGTTCGGGCTGCCCTTGGCGCAGATTGTGACCGTGTTGTTCTTTCAGCAGACGCTGTCGGGTGCTGAGGGAATCGAGCGGGCATTGGCCACACATTTTCCGCCACTCATCAACCGACGTTCAGAGGCCAGCGGCGCGCTACCGGTCCAGCCTTTTGCCGACGCCGGCAGCACGCTGCAGGCCGTCAGCCGCGAGGTGCACACCCAAAAGCTCTTGTCGCGCGATCTGGTACTGACCGGTTCGTGCCTTGAACAGTCGACCGCTGCGCTGCCCGACGACCTGTATTTTTACGCGGCCAGCCGCGCGGGCAGCCTGCCGGCGCCGTTTGGCGTGCGGGGCATCGACCTCGCTTCGCATAGGGCATTGCTGCTCGACGTGGTGCTGGGGTCGGGGTCGATCTTTCCTGTGTTTCCGGCGCGGCGCCTGAACGATTTTCCCGCGCGAGGCGAATTCGTCGACCTGGTTGACGGAGGCTTCTCGCACAACAGCCCGATCGAGGCGGCGGTGCTGTGGGGGGCGACCCACGTGGTGTTGATCGAAGCGTCACCGCGGGAACGCGCCGGGCGGGCCAACTTCCTGCAGAACGCGGGCGCTTCGTTCGATCATCTGTACGAGCAATCGCAGGTGCTTGATGCCCGAAGTCGTGGGAAGGTCGCAGTTTTCACCCTGGCGCCCGAGCCGCCGCATCTGTGCGTGCTCGATTTCGCCGACAATCTGATTCGCGCCGCCGCCGACCGGGGTTACCGCGACGCGGCCGGGGGTGGAACCGCGGGACCGTCGGCCGGCGCGACAGCACGTTTTCGAAAGGAACCGGGCGAGCCGATTTTTTCCGAGGTGGCGCCGCCGTCAGAGCGCTGAAGGGCCGCCCGCGGTCGGCCGCGCGGTCAAGAGGCATCTGCGGCAAAGGGCCGCGACGGCGTCTCCTGCCGCCGATTCTGAAAACACGCCGATGGCCCCCAGCTCGCGCGCGGCCAGCTCGACCTGGAAATCGTCACTGCCCACGATGGCGATCGGATAGGCGGGCACTTTCGTCGATGACAGATCGAGCAACATTTTCAAACCGCGTGGAACGTCGGGCGTCATGTCGATGATGACGACGCTTCCGGGCATTTCTCTCGCCAGCTCGAGCATGTCGGGCGCCGCACGACACGGCCGTACCAGGATCCGTTCGGGCGACAACCGCTGCTTGAGCTCGCCTTCCCACACGGGACGTCGCTCGAGCACGATGACGGCGGGGGCCAGTTTGGCCATGGCAGACTCTCAGCGGGGCGAGCCTTGCATCAGGTGTTCCAGCAATTCGACGACGTGCTCTGCGGCCAGCGGGTGCGCCAGGTTTCTCATGCGGTGCTGCATCCCGGCTCGCAGCGTCGTATCGCTCAAGAGCTGCTCCAGTACGCCTGCGAGTTCCGCCGCCATCGCTCGACAATCTTCGGCCTGCCTGACCATTTGGGCCGCCCCGCACCGGACGAACAGCTCGGCATTGCGTGCCTGATGGTCGTCGGCGGCATGCGGGTAGGGGACCAGTATGGCAGGGCAGCCGGCGCACGCCAGTTCGGCCAGAGTCGTGCCGCCGGCGCGAGAGATTGCGATCGTTGCGCGAGAGTACCATGCCGGCAGGTCGTCGAAAAAGGGCTGCACGACGTGAGCCAGCCCGGAGGTCGCGTAAGTCTGCCGTACGGCATCGCACTGGTCGGGCCCGGTTTGGTGCATGACGAGCGCCTGCGGCCAGCGTCGTGCGATTGTTTGGGCTGCGCTCGTCATCGCGGTGTTCAACGCACTGGCTCCCTGACTGCCACCCAGAACCAGAATCGTCGGCGACGCACCCGCGTCAGACCTTGCGCCCTCGCGTGCCAGGGCCGAGATGACAGCCCGAACTGGTGTACCCGTGATAAAGACCCGCGGACTTCGAAGCTCTCGCGTCTCCGATTCATCAAATGCCAGGCAGACTGCACTCGCCCTCTCGCTCAAGAACCGGGTCGCCCGGCCGGGAGTCACGTTCTGTTCAAGGAGCAAGGTGGGTATCGCGCGGCGCTGGGCGGCCCAAACGATCGGCACGCTGGCGTATCCCCCCAGCCCAACGACGACCGCCGGGCGGTCTCGTGACAGCATGGCATGGGCCTGCCGGTACGCGCGCCAATTCGCCCACACAAACCGCCACGGTCGCCGTTTGAGGGTCGCCAGCGACTCAGCAGACAGCGAAATGTGCGGGTAGCCGTGCGTAGATAATATATCGCGTTCCAGACGCCGATCGGTACCCGCGAAAATGACGCGGCAATCGGTTCCGAGGCGCGCGTGCAGCCGCTCGGCGACAGCCAGCGCCGGCGTCAGGTGCCCGCCAGTACCACCGCCGGCGAAGAGAACCAGATGAGATGTCGCCATTCACGCTGCCACGAGCTGGTCGGGCGCAGAAGTAGCCGCGGTCAGGTTTTCCCCGAGTTCCGCCTGTTGCGGGCCGCGAGTGAGCCCGAGAATCACGCCCAGCGCCGTCAGGGTAACAACCAGGTTGCTGCCGCCATAGCTGATCAGCGGGTGCGGGATACCTTTCGGGGGCACCAGGGCCGTGACGACCGCGACGTTCAAGGCCGCCTGCAGGACAATCTGCGTCAGCAACGTAAACGCCGCACGATACTCAAAAGTTGCGGCCGGCAGGTGATTGATGATTCGCAGCCCGCACACATAGAGCGCGAGCCAGAGCCCGAGCACAGTGAGAGTGCCCAACAGGCCCAGCTCTTCGCCAATCACCGAGAAGACGAAATCGGTGTTGGCTTCGGGCAGAAAGCTCAGTTTCTGATAGCCACGACCCAAACCCGCCCCCCAGGTTCCACCTGTGCCGAGCGTCACTAGGGATTGTTTGAGGTGATACGGGGCCTGCGTCCAGTCGCTCCAGGCCTCAAAGAACCCCGCAATACGCTGCATCTGATAGGGTTTGCGCCAAACGGTCATGGCGACCGCGGGAAGCGCGGCACTGCCCAGCAATAGAAAATTTCGGATCGGCCAGCCACCGACCCACAATGCCAGGCTGCCGCAGGCAGCCAGAAACAGGGCCGTCCCCAGATCAGGTTGAACAATGACCAGCGGGACGATCAGCAGGATGGGAAGGGCCTGCGTGAGCGAGCGACTTCCTGCCGACACGTCTTCCGACGCGGCCGAACCAAAGGGGTAGAGCGTGTCGGGCCCGCTGACCTGGCGTTGCGTCATTCGCAGACAGATGTAAATCGGCAGCGCGAGCTTGGCGAATTCGGAGGGTTGCAGGGATAGCACGCCGAGGCGAAACCAGCGCTGCGCGCCATTGACTCTCACGCCCACGCCGGGCAGCAGAACGGCGGCCAGCAGCACGATGGCCGCCCAGAACATCCAGGGCGCGGCCGTGCGCCAAAACCGCGCCGGGAGGCAACCTGCGAGAACGGCTGACGCCAGGCCGCAGGCGACGAAGACCAGGTGCCGCGACAGAAACACCGACCCGCCGTCGCTGGGGCGCGACGTAATGCTGGCACTCTGCACCATCAGGATGCCGAACCCTACCAGAACGGCCGCGAACACGACAAAAAGTTTACGGTCCAACTCCATGCTTGTTAGATCGGCGGCCCTGTCGCCTGATGGCAAGCGCAGCGGGCCCGCTAGCGGTTGATCGGGCTGCAAAACCGGTCTCGGTTGCACAACCGACAGACTCGATGGGCTGACAGGGAGTCCCGGCCTCGGGCCGGAGGTCAGAGCGACAGAACAGAAGCGGAGAGGCGAGCCGCAAGAGACTGCACCTGGGGTCGTCCCGCGCGACACGGCGTTGACGAATCTCGGCCCCAAAGAGGCTCATTCGCCCGTCGAACCGGGCAGCGGTGCATTCAATTCGAAGCCCCGACCAGATCGTCGGTCAAGAACGCCGACGGAGGAACACGAAAGCACTTCGCCAGCGGCCCGATGTGGCTCATGCTGAGTTGTCGTCGCCCGGACAGCAACTCCGAAACCGTGGACCGCGGAATTCCGGTCTTGCGCGACAGATCCGCCTGCGTGATCCCCTTTGCTTCCATCAAATGCGCTAACAGCTCTGCCGTGCTGACAGACGGGAATTGGTAGTGGGCATCTTCGTACAAGGCGATCAAATCGCTCAGGGCGTCGAGATACTGCTCCTCCCCGGCATCGAGCTTCCCTTTTGACAGTAGATGATCGGCGAACTTTTGTGCCCGGGCCAATTGAGCTTCGCTTTGAATCGAGACCAGCGGAAACTCCTTCACCACGGCAAGGTAAGCCTCTCGTCGGTTACGACTTCTGGTATGCGTTCTCATCGGCTCATCGCTCCGGCAACATTCTATGCCCGTGAAACCCGCTACTGTGACTCCGTCGACTACCGCAAACACCGACAATCTTTCTTCCATTGGTCCTTGTCGTATTCGCGGTGCGTAAGAACTCTCACCACAAACACCTTGTGTGCCTGGTACCTGATCCGGGTAATCAGGCGGTATTTGTTCCCGCCAAATTGAAGATGACGCAATCTTCAAAAATGCTGGCGGTCGCGTAAGTTGCCCGCACGTCGGCGAAACCGGTCCACGACAGTTCCGGGTTCCTGACAACGCTGTACCACGCGAGCAAAGGCACTTGAGCCTTTTCGTTTCCCGGCGCTTCCCAAAACTCCCGCAAGCGGGATTTGGAAATGACTCGCACGAATGGATCCTTTCGTTGAATCGACCGTCCGGGGCGTTACCGTCCATTATATTCGCATTTTGCGAACAATCAAGGCGGTCGCATTTTGCGAACAACGTGGGTCTTTCGGGCCGCCACGACCCCGTGCACGGAACCTGGCATGCGTAATTGTTGGCTTCGACCCGAGAGGAGTTTGCGAGCGACTCGACCCGCACCCAACCTCTCTTGCAAGAGGGGAGGCGATGCCGCTCAACGGATCTTGAGGCTGGCGACGCCGGCGATTGCCAGGAGGGCCGCACCGATCCAGAAGCGGACGACGATTTTCATCTCATGCTGGCCGCGGAACAGAAAATGGTTGTGCAGGGGGCTGCACGCGAAGAGGCGCGTGCGGGTGCAGCGGAACCAGGCGATCTGCGCGATGACACTGGCCGTCTCGATGACGAACACGCCTCCAACGATCAGCAACAGTGCCTCTTGCCGCGTCGCGAGGGCCGCCAGGCCCACAATTCCCCCCAGGGGGAGCGCCCCGGTGTCGCCCATGAAGACTTGCGCGGGAAAGCAATTGAACCACAGGAAGCCGAGCACGGCCCCGACCATCGCCCCCAGCACGACGGCCAATTCTCCCACGCCAGGCAGATACGGAATGTGCAGATACTCGGCCATGACCTTGTGACCGGCCAGATAGGCCAGCGCGACGAAGGCCGACCCTGAGAAGACCATGCACCCGCCGGCCAGCCCGTCGAGACCGTCGGTCAGATTGACCGCATTCGACGAGGCGACCAGCACCAGCAGGCTCCAGGCTACGATGGCCAGGCCCAGCACGGGACCTGCCGCGGTAAACGGGCCCCCGAAACCGGTCCACCGGGGGCTGGCGCTTTGAGCGCCCCAGAGACCGAAGGCGATGACGAGGGCAATCACCGTCTGGCCCGCAAGTTTTTGCCGGACGGAAAGTCCATTGCGCGGCGTGCTCAGTTTGATCCAGTCGTCGATCGCACCAAGAATACCGAAGCCTGCGGCAGCCAGAATTCCGAGCCGGACGTAAGGATTCCCCAGGTCGCCCCAGAGCGCGGCTGACAGCAGCACGGCGCCGACGATGAAGATGCCGCCCATTGTCGGCGTGGAGTTTTTGCCAGACTGAATCTCGTTGAGCCGGGCCGAGTCGCTGGCGATCCGCTCGCGAAAACGGGCCTTGAGCCAGCGGATCGCGATGGGCCCCAGAATGATGGCCGCCAGAAACGACGTCAGGCTCGCGAGCGCGATGCGGGCGGTCAGAAAGACCCGCGAATCGCCCGAGGCATGCGCTTCGACGCGCTCGAGCAGCGGCACGAAGCGATGCAAGAGCCAGATGAGCATGGACGCCCAATGAGGAATGACGAAATCAGAATGACGAAACAATGAGGAAATCCGAACGACGAATTCTGAACGAATGACTGCCATTCGCCATTCGGGCTTCGTCATTCGTCATTGCTTCGACATTCGGACTTCGACATTCGCCATTTTCCAACCGTCCGCTGTTGCCAGCGATTGAATGTAAAAAGAAGCTCTACTACGAGGCGACTTTTGGAGTGACGACCCAGAAATCACGTGACCCAAAAGTCGTGAATGCCTCTGCCCGGCTTGCGCCGAACAGTGCCCTTGGATTCCCGCAAACCCGGTGCACGTAGTAGAGCTTCCATCTGTTTCGATCGATGTCGGTAACCTGGTCACGCGCGTTTTCCTTCAGGCCACCGCGCGCCGGCGTGGCGGCGCTTTCGGTCCGTACCGAGACGCCTGTTGTTTCAGCCATTCCACGACTCGTTCCATTCGCATTCCGCGAGATCCCTTCACCAGAATGACGTCTCCCGGCTCGAGCCAGCAGTCGAGCACGGTCAACAAGGCGTCGATGTCGCCGCAATCGGCGATGCAGTAGGGGCTCATGCCCGCCTGCAGCGCGCCTGAGGCCACGTGATCGGCGTGCTCACCGACGACCAGCAGGCGATCGATGGCCGTCGCCGCAACGCAATGTCCGAAATCGGCATGGCAGCGAGGCGCATCGGCGCCCAGTTCCAGCATGTCGCCCGCAACCAGCAGCCGCCGACCCGGCGCGGGCCAGTCGTTGAGGCACGTGCAAGCCGCCTGCATCGACAGGGGGCTGGCGTTGTACGTGTCGTCGATCACCGTCCAGGGCCCCAACTCGGCAACCTGGCAGCGGGCCGGCGCCCCCTCGAAACCGCGCAATCCGTCGGCAATCGTTGCGTGGTCCATCCCGATCTCGCGGGCGACAGCCAGTGCGCACAGTGCGGCCGTCAGGTAATGTCTCGCGGGAGCGGCCAGTTCGTAGCGCTGCTGATCAACGCTGAAGCCCAGCCGGCCCGGCTGAAACTCGACTTCGGTCGCCCGCACCTGGTTGCCCGAACTTTCGCCGACGTAGGTGACCTGACACGCGGCGCGGCGACCCATTTTTCGCATCAGGTCGTCGTCGCCGGCAACCACTGCAAAACCGTGAGGCGGCAGGGCCTCGAGAAGTTCTCCTTTGCCCTGGTAGATATTCTCGAGAGTGCCGAACGAGCCCAAATGCGCCGGGCCGATACGTGTGACGACCCCCACTTCGGGGCAGGCGATTTCACACAATTGGCGTATATCGCCCACGCGCGACGCACCGAGCTCGAATATGCCGTATTCATGCTCGGTATGCAGATCGAGCAGGCTCAGCGGCAGCCCCACCTCGTTGTTGTAGTTCCTGCTGCTGCGGATTCCTGAATGGCGGCAGTTGAGGACGGCGTGCAGCATTTCGCGCGTGGTGGTCTTGCCGACGCTGCCGGTCACTCCGACGACGAGCGCCTCGCGCTGCAGCCGGTACCAGCGTGCGAACTCGCCCAGGGCCCGGATCGTGTCATCGACCGCGATCAGCGGGCCCGAAAAGGCCCCCGCGCGCTGGCGCGACACGACGCTGGCCAGGGCGCCCTGGCGGGTGGCCTGAGCCACGAAGTCATGTCCGTCGTGCGTTTTTCCGGGGATCGCCCAGAACATGTCGCCGGTCTCGAGGGTTCTCGAATCGATGCAGACCCTGTGCACAACCGGATGGGAAGGCCTACGGAAGGCCGTCCCCCGGATGGCGGAAATCAGGTCCTCAAGCAGCACCGGTTCCATGGCATCAGGTGGGCAACGGTTGCGCCTTTCGTAACAGGCCGGGTCGGGGCGCAACGTCTGCAGGATACAGCTCGGCGAGACAGGCCCGAGCGACCTCGCGGTCGTCGAAGTGTCGGCGCTCGTGCTCCATGATTTGTTCAGTCTCGTGGCCCTTGCCCGCGATAAGCACGGCGTCGCCCGGTCCGGCGTGCTGCACGGCCCAGCGGATCGCCTGCTCTCGATCGGGCTCGACGTACGGCCGCCGTTTCTGGCTGCCCATCCCGTCGAGGATGTCGCTGATGATGTCCTGGGGTCGCTCGGAACGCGGGTTGTCGCTGGTGACGACCGCGAGGTCAGCTTCGGCCGCCGCCTGACCGAGCCGCGGGCGCTTGGTGCGGTCTCGATCTCCGCCGGCGCCGAACACGCACAAGACCCTGCCGGGCGTCAATGCTTTGAGCGTGCGAATGGCCTTTCGCAGCGCATCGTCGGTGTGCGCGTAATCGACCAGCACCGGAAAAGGTTGCCCGCCGCCCACGGGTTCCATTCGGCCCGGCACGCAAGCCAGCGATTCGATTCCGCGGGCGATGTCTTCTAGTGCCACGCCAAAATGCTGCGCGGCAGCCGCCGCGGCCAGGCAATTCGAGACGTTATGCCGACCGATCAAGGGCGTGCGGACAAGCTGGCGTTCGGCGCCGATCGAAAGTTCGAAGGTCGTGCCGTAGAGCGTGGTCGAGAGAATGTGTGCAGTGCAATCGGCTGGTTGCTCGAGCCCGCTGGTGACGCCGCGCCGCGGCGCCCGCTCGAGGCACGAACGACTGCCGGGGTCGTCGACGTCGACGACGGCGACGCCCGCCGGTTTGAGCTGCTCGAATATCCGCAGTTTGCTGCGGCGGTACGCCGCGAACGTCTGGTGATAGTCGAAATGATCCTGCGTGATATTGGTGACGATGGCCACGTCGAGCAGGGTGCCGGCGTTACGCCGCTGGTCGAGCGAGTGGCTCGACAACTCGATGGCGGCGTGCGAGGTGCGGCGGGCGACCATGGCTGCCAGCCAGCGCGTCAGCGTGGCCGGGTCGGGCGTCGTCAGGCCCGCCCGCTCTGAGGTCGCGCCGTCATTGTATTCGATGGTGCCCAAGAGCCCCGTCTGCCGGTTGGCCGCTTGCAGAATCGAGCGGATGAGCCAGGTCACGGTTGTTTTGCCGTTGGTGCCTGTGACCCCGGTCAGCCCCAAATGCCTTGAGGGGTTGGCCATCAGCGCCGAACAGAGTTCGGCATACGCGCGACGCACGTCGGTAACGACACACTGCGGAACCGCTATTTCTGGAAGGGGATGATCGACCAACACGGCGCTCGCGCCGCGAGCCAGGGCGTCCTGCAGATGAGCGCGACCGTCGGTCCGGGTGCCGCGAATCGCCGCGAACAGCGATTGCCACCGGCAGTCGCTGCTTTTGTCGGTGACGTGGGTGACGCGAATGTCGCCGCAACCGACGAAACTCGCCTGGGGGAACAGGCGTCGCAGGTTGACGGGCACCGGAACGTGCGGCACCCAGTGCATCATCGGAGGCGTCAGGACGGTCATCGGAGTGAGCAGCCACGGTATATGTTGCGCTGTGACGGGATGCGTCCTTGCCCCGTCACAGCGCGGTTCGATTCCCGGTCACGTTTTAGAGGGGGTCGCCGAAGGAATCCGTTCCAAGCGGCGGACGTGACAGAAATTTGGGAAATCGAGGATGGCAGATTCTGTTCGATTCGGGTCGTGCGCGATGCACGACAAGCAATTCGGGCGGCATTCTCCCGATTGACCGAAAATCGTCAACCGGTGTTTTGACTTTTTTTCCGCGCCGTTGTAATCCTTACAGCAATGTCGCTGCTTCAATTGAAGCGGCGTGCACGTCGCGCTCGATGCGGCTGCCATGAACTATTTCGCCCACGGCCTGAGGTTCGTCGATCGGCCGTATTTTCTGGCGGGCACGGCCCTACCCGACTGGCTTTCGGTGGTCGACCGCCGCACGCGATTGCGCTTTCGCCGCGTCGCCCCGTTTGCCGCCGCTACGGGCGCGCCCGAAGCCGAATTGGCGCAGGGGGTCTTGCAGCATCTCGAGGATGACGCCTGGTTTCACGCCACGCCCGCGTTTTACGCCGTTTCAGGAGCGTTGACGCGCGAATTCCGCCAGCTATTACCGGCCGATGATGGCCATCGACCCTCCCTGCTGGGGCACGTGGTCACCGAATTGCTGCTCGATGCCGTGCTGATCGACCGCGATCCCGAGCGCCTCGACGCCTACTATGAGGCCCTCAGCCGCGTCGACCCGCAGGCCGTTCAGCAGATCGTCAATCGCATGGCCCGGTTTCCGACCGAACGCCTGGCGGCGTTCATTCCGCTGTTTCAGCAGGTCAGGTTTCTGGCCGATTACCGCAACCCCCACGGACTGCTTTTTCGGTTGAATCAGGTGTTGAGACGCGTCAAACTGTCTCCCTTGCCGGAAGACAGCATCTGGCTGCTGAAGGACGCCCGCAGTCTGGTTGAGGCACACGCTGCCGCGCTTCTGGTCGGTTTCGACGCGACGACCCAGCCTTCGCACAACGTACAAAGGAATTCCGCATGAAATACGGTCTGAATATGTTGCTGTGGACGACCGACGTCAACGAGTCGCACTATCCGCTGCTCGAAAAGATCAAGTCGTGGGGGTACGACGGCGTCGAGCTGCCGATTTTTGAGCTCGATCTCGCCCGTTTCAAAAAACTGGGAGGCCACCTCAACGAAATGGGCCTCGAACGCACGGCGGTTTCGGTCTCCACGGTCGAGGCCAACCCCATTTCCGAATCGGCCGCCTCGCGGCAGGCCGCCGTCGAGCGCCTGAAAAAAGTCGTCGATGTGTGCCAGGGCGTCGGCGTCAAGAAAGTCTGCGGCCCGATCCACTCGGCCCTCGGGCACTTCAGCGGCAAGGGCCCCACGCCTGACGAATGGAAGTGGGGCAAAGAAACGCTGCTGCAGGTTGCCGACCACGCGCAACAGGCCAGCGTCACCCTGGTGCTCGAATATCTCAACCGGTTTGAATGCTACTTTCTGAATTGCGCCGCCGATACGACGCGGTTTGTCAAAGAGATCAATCATCCGCACGTGCGGATGATGTACGACACGTTTCACGCGAACATCGAAGAAAAGAGCATCGCAGGCGCCATCAAGACGTGTGCGCAAGTGCTCGCGCACGTGCATATCTCCGCCAACGATCGCTCGACACCCGGCGAAGGGCCGATCGACTGGGATACGACCTTCAAAACGCTCAAGGAAATGGCCTACGACGACTGGCTGGTGTGCGAGGCGTTCGGCCTGGCGCTCCCCGACTTGGCCGCCGCCACGAAGATCTGGCGGAAGATGTTTCCTTCCGAAGAATACCTGGCGACCCGAGCGCTCAAATTGATGAAGTCGCACTGGGAAGGCTGACGCGGCGCGTCGCGCAGCTCAGGCCTCGGAATCGGCGTCTGCGGCCTTCGGCTCGGGCAGAATGCGTTCCAGCCGCAGCAGCAACTCGCCCGTTTCGACCTGCGTACCCGGCTTGACGAACAGCTCGGCGATTCGGCCTTCGAGCTCGGCGTAAAGCGTCGACTCCATCTTCATGGCTTCCATTGTGACCAGTTTCTGCCCCTTGGTCACCTTGTCGCCCGCGCGCACCCCAACGGTGACCACCATGCCGGGCATGGGAGCGGCCACCTGCAGCGGGTCTCCGGGGTCGGCCCTGGGGCGCGCGGGCTCCTGTGGTTCGAGCGACCGGTCAAGAACGTTGACCTCGCGTGGCTGACCGTTCAGCTCGTAAAAGACGGTGCGGTGCCCGTCGGGGTGCGGGTCGCTGATCGTCAGAAACTTGATGATCAGCGTCTTTCCCTCTTCGATGTCGACGGCGACTTCGTCGCCCGGCTCGTGGCCGTACAGAAACGTCGGCGTAGGAAAAACGCTCACGTCGGAATACGCCTGCTGATGCGCGGCGAAATCTTCAAAAACCCGCGGGTACAACAACTGCGACACGACTTCCTGCGGCTGAGGCGGGCGCCCAAGCTTCTTTTCGAGCTGGTGGCGGGCGGAGTCGAAATCGGCCGGCGGCAGGCTGGCGCCGGGGCGCCCCTTGACCGGCTTCACGTCGCGCAAGATGCGCTTGCGAACTTTGGGCGGAAAGCCGCCCGGCGGCTGGCCCATGCGGCCGGCGATCAGGTCAATGACCGATTCGGGGAATGCCAGTTCACGCCCGGGGTCCAGCACGTCTTCGGCCGAGAGATTATTGGCCAGCAGAAACAACGCCATGTCCCCCACCGACTTCGACGTCGGGGTGACTTTCACGATGTCGCCGAAAAGCCGGTTGACGTCGGCATAGGTGCGGCAGACGTCGGCCCAGCGATGGGCCAGGCCCAGTGCCGCGGCCTGTTGATACAGATTAGTCGCCTGCCCGCCGGGCATTTCGTGCAGGTAGATGTCGACCTCGCCGGCCTTCATGCCGGTTTCAAACGGGGCGTAGAACTCGCGCACCGCTTCCCAGTAGTAGGCCAGAGATTTCAGCTTCAGGGCATCGATGCCCGATTCGCGGGGCGTGTGCCTGAGCGCTTCGACCAGCGAGTTGAGATTGGGTTGAGAAGTCAGCCCCGACATGGGCGCGAGGGCCCCGTCGGCGATATCCAAGCCCACTTCCGACGCTTTCAGAATCGACGCCCCCTGTACGCCGCTCATGTCGTGGGTGTGGAAATGAATCGGCAGCCCCACCTCCTGCTTCAACGTGCGAACCAGCAATTCGGCCGCGTACGGCTTGCACAACCCGGCCATATCCTTGATCGCCAGTATGTGCGCCCCCATCCGTTCGAGCTCTTTGGCGAGCTCGACGTAGTACTTCAGGTCGTATTTCGGACGATCGGGGTTGAGCAGGTCGCCCGTATAACAGATCGCCGCTTCGCAGATCGCGCCGCTGTCGAGCACGGCGTCCATCGCGACCTGCATGTTGGGCGACCAGTTCAAGGCGTCGAAAATGCGGAAGACGTCGATTCCCGCCGCCTTCGCCTCTTTTACAAACGCCTGGACGACGTTGTCGGGGTAATTCGTGTAGCCGACGGCGTTCGAGGCCCGCAAAAGCATCTGAAACAGAATGTTGGGCACGCGCTGCCGCATCTCGGTCAAACGCTGCCACGGACATTCTTTCAGAAACCGCATCGAGGTGTCGAAGGTCGCCCCGCCCCACATCTCGATCGAAAACAATTGCGGGCAGAGCCGCGCGTAGGCCTCGGCAATGCGCAACATGTCGTAGGTGCGCATGCGGGTCGCCAACAGCGACTGGTGGGCATCGCGAAAGGTGGTGTCGGTCAAGAGCAGCGGGCGCTGCTCGACGATCCAGCGGCAGAATTTTCCGGCGCCCATTTCGAGCAGTTTTTGCCGCATGCCCGCGGGAACGGGCGCTTTCTCGTCGTACGCCGGCACGGGCGCCGGCTCGCGGCGAATTTTGTCGGGCTTCACGCTCACGAGCGGGTTGCCGTTGACGATGACGTCTCCCAGAAACGTCAACAGCTTGGTCGCCCGATCCTTGCGCTGGACGAACTGAAACAACTCGGGCGATTCGTCGAGAAACCGGGTGGTGCAGTTGCCCGCCAGAAACGTCGGATGGGTGACGAGGTTGATCAGAAATGGAATGTTGGTTTTCACGCCGCGAACGCGAAATTCCTGCAGGCAGCGCTCCATGCGCCGCGCCGCGTCGACAAACCGCAGGCCGCGGGCAATCACCTTCACCAGCAGCGAATCGAAATAGGGCGTGACGACGGCGCCTGAAAACGCGGTGCCGGCATCGAGCCTGATGCCCATGCCGCTGGCCGAGCGATAGTGCGTCATTCGGCCGTAGTCGGGCCTGAAACTGTTCGACGGGTCTTCGGTGGTTACCCGGCACTGAATCGCGTACCCGCTCAACCGCACCACGTCCTGATCTGCCAGGCCGATCTCAGGGTCGTTCAGTGGCAGCCCCTGCGCAATCAGGATCTGGCTTTTGACGATATCGACCCCGGTGACTTCCTCGGTCACCGTGTGCTCGACCTGAATCCGCGGGTTGACTTCGATGAAATAAAACTCGCTCGTGTCGGCATCGACCAGAAACTCGACCGTCCCCGCGTTTTCGTAGTGCACGGTCCGCCCGATGGCGACCGCCGCCTCGCAAATGCGTTCGCGCAAGTCGGGGTCGAGGTTGGGCGAGGGGGCGATTTCGACAACTTTCTGGTGCCGCCGCTGGAGCGAACAGTCGCGTTCGTAGAGGTGCACGAGATGGCCGTGCTTGTCTCCCAGTAACTGCACCTCGATATGCCGCGCGCGAGAAATGTATTTCTCGACGAACACCTCATTGCTGCCGAACGCCGTCTGCGACTCGCGCTGCGCCTGTTCGAGGGCCGCCGGCAAGGCCGTAGCGTCGGCAACGACGCGCATTCCCCGCCCGCCCCCCCCTTTGGCAGCTTTCAGAATGACGGGGTAGTTGAGCTTTTCAATGGCCCGCCGGGCGTCGTCGAGGTGCCGCACGGGCCGGGCGGTGCCCGCCAGAATAGGGACCTTCGCCACGCGGGCGATTTCGCGGGCGGCCGTTTTGTCTCCCAGTTGTTCGAGGATTTTCGCCGTCGGGCCGACGAAGGCGATGCCGGCATCGGCACAGGCCTGGGCCAGGGCCGGGTTCTCCGACAAAAAGCCATACCCGGGGTGAATCGCGTCGATCTCGTATCGCTTTGCGACGGCGATGATATTGTCGATCGACAGATAGGCCCGCAGCGGCTCGCCCGTCCGCCCGATCGGGTACGCCTCGTCGGCCTTGAATCGATGCAGCGCGTAACGGTCTTCGTGGGCGTAGATGGCGACCGTGCGAATTCCCAGTTCGTGCGCGCTGCGAAATACCCGAATCGCAATTTCGCCACGATTGGCGACCAGCAACTTCCGAAATGTTGGCATTCGAAATTCGACTTTCCCGGTGTGGCACCTGCCCGGTCGAGCACGGCCCGGGATAGCATAACCTAGCAGCCGCCCGGCGATTCCTCCATTCAGTGACACGGCAGAATGGGGCGGTAAGCCTGAGATCTGGCAAGTTCTCGGGGTCAGGTTAGGCGGGGGGGAAAGGCGAAGGTTAAGACCGAAATCGGCATCGACTCGAGGCGCGACCTGAGTTCTGGTTTCCACCTTCGGAAAACATACATCGTTGCTGGCGGCTCTGGACTGAACACGGGAACTCGCACGTCCCGCTGGCACTAACCCTCGCCGTCCAGAGCATGAATAATCCGGGCCTAACGGGCATGTCTGAGGAAGCCTTGCCAACCGCTCGGCCAATAGGTTCCAATGGGGTTGCCAAGGCTGGCTCGCAGAGCACTGAAGGAGCGTCGTCGCCCTTTTGCTGCCGGGAGCCGATCATGGCTCGCTACTCGTCCTGGAAAGGCTACCTCCGCATCAGCCTGGTGTCGCTCCCCGTGAAGGCCTACACGGCGTCGAGCGGCGGGGGCGCACGAATCAGCCTGAACCAGCTTCACGCCTCGTGCCACAGCCGAATTCAATACAAAAAATCGTGTCCCATACATGGTGAAGTCCCGAACGACGAAATCGTCTCGGGTTATGAATACACCAAGGGGCAGTATGTCGTTATCGACACAGACGAGCTTGAAAAGCTGCGCACCGAAAGCGACCGCAGCATCAATGTCACGTCGTTCGTGCAATCGAACGCAATCGACCCGCTGTACCATTCGGGAAAGAACTACTACCTCGTGCCCGATGGACCCGTCGGCCAGAAGCCATACCAGTTGATCCATCAGGCAATGGCCGACGAGAAAGTTCAGGCGGTGGCCCAGGTCGTCATTTCGCGCAAGGAAGAGCTGGTGGTGGTGCGGCCGGTCGAACAACTGCTCGTCATGTCGGTGCTCAACTTTGCAAGCGAAGTCAAAGAGCCGGCGTCGTTTCTCGACGAGATCGTCAGTGCCGCCAGCAGCAAGCAAGAGCTGCAATTGACCGGTCAACTCGTCGAGGCGCTGACGACCGACAAGTTCGACCTGCGCGAGTATCATGATGTGTATACCGAAAAGCTGACGCAGGTGATCGAGTCCAAGGTCGAGGGGAAGGAGATTGTGGCTCCCCCCGCCGGCGAAGAGCCGCACGTCATCAATCTCATGGATGCGATCAAGCAGAGCATGAAGCAGATCAAGCCGCCCGCAAAGGCCGAAAAACCACCGCGGAAGGTGGCGGCCAGCAAACAGGCGCGCGAAGAACCGGCGGCCCGCAAGGCCCCGGCGAGAAAGCGGAAATCCGGCTGAACCGGGCAGAAGCACATGACGACGGAACGTCGCCAAATGGGGCAGGAACTCGACGGTCAACACATCGCCGTCACCGGCCGGCTGGCGTCGATGAACCGCCCGGCCGCTGCGCAATTGATTGCGCGGCACGGGGGGCGTTACGGCCCGCACGTCAACCGCCAGACGACGCTGCTGGTCGTTGGCCGTGAGGCGTGGCCCCTGCAATACGATGGCCAGCTCACGCGCAAGCTGATTCGTGCCCGGCAGCTTCGGCTGCGGGGCCAGGATTTGCAGGTGGTGCCCGAGGAAGCCTTTCTGCGACTGCTGGCGCTTCCGCACCTGGCCAGCGAAGTGTGCCAGTCGTATACGTTGGGCGAGCTCACGCGGCTGCTGCACGTCCCCCGGCAGCGAATCGAATCGTGGCAACGGAACGGCCTGTTGACGCCGGCGGTCTCGCACCATGAGATTCCCTGTTTTGACTTTCGTCAGGTTGCCGCGGCGCGGTCGCTGCAAAAACTGCTGGCGAGCGGCGTCTCGCCCCGGCGGGTACTGCGCAGCCTGTGTCAGATGCAGACGTGGTTCGCAACGAATGGCGAGCCGGCCGAATTGCTCTCGCGGCTGCGGCACGACGGGCGGCGCGTCGTATTTCGGACCGAATCAGGTCGACTGACCGAACCGACGGGCCAGTTGTTGTTCGAGTACGATGGCGCCGAGATGCTGCCGACCGTCCCCTGGTCCGTCCCCAGCGCCGGCGACCGGTTGTTCGAAGAAGCAGTTCAGTGGGAACAGCGCGGGGAACTCGACCGCGCCGCCGAGCGCTATCGCCGGTTGCTGTTGGAAGAGGGGCCCGACGCCGACGTCTGTTTCAATCTGGGAAACGTCCTCTCGCAGCTCCGGGAGAAACAGGCGGCGATCGAACGATTCCACGAAGCTGTGATGCTCGATCCGCGCCATGCCGACGCCTGGAACAACCTGGCCAATCTCCTGGCGGAACTGAACCGGCTGGATGAGGCCCGCTCGGCCTACTCGCGTGCGGTCGAGGCCGACCCCGAATATGCCGACGCCCACTACGGGCTGGCCGACGTCCTCGAACAACTCGGCCGCCTTGACGACGCCCGGGTTCACTGGCGCTCCTACCTGCAATACGAGCCCTTCGGCCCCTGGGCCGATTACGCCCGCACGCGCCTGGTCTCGCAGGCGATTTGAGCGGCTTCCAACCCTATTTTTCCGCTACCCCAGCCTCTTGAGCATCGCGGCCGTGAGGGCCTGACGCGTTTCATGCATGTCGGCCCACGGGTCGGCCTTGAGTTGCGAAAGCCTCTCGGCCAGGTTGCCGACGGTGTACTGGTCGGGCCGCAATTCGCTCGTCAGCTCGTCCCAGGCGATCGGGGTCGCCACCGAAGCGCCCGGCTTGGCACGTGTCGAGTACGGTGCGACGGCGGTGGCGCCGCGGCCGTTCCGCAGGTAGTCGATGTAGATGCGTCCCGCTCGGGCGCGTTTCGACATGTTGGCTGTATAGGCCTGGGGATAGTCGCTCGCCAGCGCCTGTGCGAAACGCTGCGAGAACCGCTTCAGCTCGTCCCAGGTCTGACGGCGCTCGAGCGGCACGACAACGTGCAGCCCTTTGCCGCCGGTCGTCTTGACGAAACTGGTCAGGCCGATGTCGCCGAGCCGTTCCCGAACCCGCCGAGCCGCCTCGATCACTCGCGAAAACACGACCGCTTCATCGGGGTCGAGATCAAAGATCAGGCGATCGGGCCGCTCCAGCCGATCAACCCGCGAACCCCAGACGTGAATCTCCAGGACGCCGATCTGAACCAGCGAGATCAGCCCTTTCAGGTCGCGCACGTACAGATGGTCTTCGGTCTTTCCGTCGTCTTCGATCGGAATGCGCGTGACCGTCGCGGGCGTTTCGGGCCCGGCGTGCTTCTGAAAAAAGCACGCGCGGTGCTGCCCGTCGGGGCAACGGACAAGACTCAGCGGCCGGTCGACCACGTGCGGCAGAATCCAGTCGGCAATTTCGACGTAGTACTGCACCAGGTCGAGCTTGGTCAGCCCCAACTCGGGGTACAACACCTTTTGCGGGCTCGTGAGCCGCACGTCGGCCAGCTCGGCCAGGACGGAAGCCGGCACAACATCATTCGCCGCGGGAGCATCATTCTGACGAACTTGTTTGGCCGGCGCGCGTCTCGATCTGGCGGATACAGCCCGCCCGGGCGACGCGATCGGCCGCTCGCGCACAATCTCGTGCGGGTCGGCATCGTCGCGAAGCCCCTCAAACACCGCGTGCCGCAACATGCCGTCATCGGTCCAGTCGGCGTATCGCACCTGGGCGACAAGTTGCGGGCGGACCCAGTGCACGTCGCGACTTCGCTCTTGGGCGACGGCCGTTGCAAACGGCCGCGTTTCCTGCTCCGCGGCCGCCAGCCGCCGCCCCAGGTCGAGGGCCGCCTTTTCGCCGAAGCCCGTTCCCACCCGCCCGGCATAAATCAGTCGCTCGCGGTCGTCGTGATAGCCCACCAGCAGGGCCCGCATCCGCGAGTCGCCGTCGAGCCTTGTGTAACCTCCGATCACAAACGGTTCCGCCTGCAGGCATTTGACCTTGAGCCAGTTGTCCGAGCGGCCGGCGGGGTAGGGGCTCTTGCGGCGCTTCGACATCATCCCTTCCAGCCCCATGGCGCGACAACGAGCGAGAAACTCTGACCCCTCGCCGACAACGTGATCGACGAATTGCAGCCTTTGATCACTGCCTGTCGGGCAGAGCTTTTTGAGGATCTTTTTACGAGTTTCGAGCTCGACGGGTCGCAGATCGAAGCCCGCGGCGTACAGCACATCGAACAGATAATAGACCAGGGCTCCGCTCTGCCGGCCGCTGAGGGCCTGCTGGAGCGCGGCGAAGCGGCTCGCGCCCTTGTCGTCGAGCGCCACGATTTCGCCATCGAGCACGGCCGTGTTGGCAGGCAGTCGTTTGAGGGCCGCGGCAATTTCGGGAAAGCGGCCTGTCCAGTCGTGGCCGTGCCGCGTGCGCAACACCACCGCGCCATGGTCGAGCCAGCAGAGAATGCGGTAGCCGTCGAATTTGATTTCGTGCAGCCAGGCGTCTCCTTGAGGAGGCCGCTCGGTCAGCCGACCAAGCGCCGGCTCGATCGCCTTGGGCAACGGGGCGAGCGCGGCCTCGGACAGACTGCGGAGCCGTTTCAGCAACCCAGTCGTTCGATTCTTGCCGGCGCGCCCCTGCTTGCGCGGCGCGTTGCCGCCGGCGACTTCGGCCAGCGTACGACCGGTGACGACGCTTTCCGGCTGCGCCAGGACGACATCGAGTTTGCTGTGCGGAACGGCCGACTCGTCGCGCTCTTTGATCAACAGCCAGTTGTCGCCCCGCTCTTCAGGCCGGGCGCGCATCCGCACGAGGGCCCAGGCCCCTTGCAGCTTCGTGCCCTCGAGCCGGAATTTGAGCTTGCCGGTGCGATAGCCCGCGGCCGCGTCGCCGATCGGTTCCCACGTGCCGCGGTCCCAGACGATGACCGCGCCGGCCCCGTATTCTCCTTTCGGAATGACCCCTTCAAAGTTCGCATACTCGAGCGGGTGGTCTTCGAGGTGTACGGCCAGACGTTTTTCAGCCGGGTCGAGCGAGACCCCTTTGGGAACCGCCCAGCTCTTGAGGACGCCGTCGAGCTCGAGGCGAAAGTCGAAGTGCAGTCGCCTGGCGGCATGCTGCTGAATCACAAACAACCGTCCGCCGCGCGCGGCTTTCTGCCCTTTCGGTTCGGGCGTTTTCGAGAAGCGGCGTTTGCGGCGGTAGTCGGCAAGGGGCATACAGGCATTGTACGCCGCCGGTCGGCCAGGTGTGACCAGCGCGGTAGGGTGTGACCAGCGCAGCGCAGTCACACCGCGCTGGCGAGTTCGGCGCGTCAGTGCCGTAAGAAAGAAACGCCGCCGAATCTTGCGATTCAGAGGGCAGTTCAAGGGTCAAGACGGCAATTGACTTCTTATCGCCGGGGTGCGGGATTGGGAAGTCGCGGCGAGTTCACGTTTGGCGGTTTTCCAAGCCAGCGACTAATCCGGAGATCATCCTGGAGATTTCCTCAAGGACTTCCTTCAGCTCTCGGTGATCGGCAGGAGAAAGGAAACCGCGGCGAGCTGCAATCTCCAACAGCGGCACGCATTCCTGGACGGAACCTCGCGCGATCGTGAAGAAGTTCTTCCGATCGGGCTTTGTGAAGCGCCCGTTGCCTTCGGCAAGGTTGGTGGCGATCGACAGGGCTGCGCGGTTGAGTTGATCCACAAGAAAGTAGTAGCCGCGTGGGAATGACTCGGTCGACGTGCAGATCCGTTCTGCGAAATCGACGGCCTTCTGGTAAACCTGAAGATTCTCGAACATGAAGGCCATGGGAGAACCGGAAGAAGAACAGTAGAGCAGCGGAACAGTAGACCGCAGTCGAGCGCGATGTCTTTCTACTGATCCACTGTTCTCCTGTTCGACTGCTCTGCTTTTTCGCCCTTGGGGGGCGAAAAAGCGGAGAGGGCGAGATTCGAACTCGCGAGGGACTTGCATCCCTACTGGTTTTCGAGACCAGCACAATCGACCACTCTGTCACCTCTCCGGGCGGTTCAATTCAAGCAGAGACCGTTCGTTCTGACAAGGGCGGAACGCGGCCGGTTCGCCGCTCGGATCGCACGCCCGGCAAGGGCGTGGTTCCGCTCGGCACCGTCACAGCGAACGCGCGACAGATTACAAATAGCCGAGTGTGGGCAGCAGCACACCGAAATACGGCCGTGCCTGATCGAGATCGACGCACACGGCCGATGACATACGGTTCGCGACCGATACAGACGGGCACTCGTCAAAGTTCGTGACCGATTACGGCGATGTTTCGAGACAGGTTGCCACGCCCTTCACTCGTGCCTCGTTCAGGGCGTGCCACCCGACCGCGCAGGAACAACCCGCACGGCCCAATCCTGGCGAACGACTCGAAAATCCAACCGGTACGGCCCGCCAAACGATTGAAGTTGACATCTCAGGGATAACGCGCTCGCATTCGGCCTTTTCAGTGTTGATTCGCCCATCTGCCAGGAAAGCCCGATTGAAGCGTTGGACGCTGCCGATAGCCTCCGTGGAACGACGCCCAGCTCTCAAGCGTCGCGTTTGTCATTTCAGATGACAATGGGAGGCCGATCGATGGGTCCTGTTCAACTGCGAGCTTTGTTCGTCCTGATGTGTCTGGCATTCTGCGGAACCGCGCAAGCCGGGTGTCCTCCCTGGCGTCCGTGCGGACCGGGGAACACCTGGGGCGGAAACCGGTGCATTCCCCAGGGGTTTTACGGGGCTGACTTTCGCCCGGCGTGTGCGTGCCATGATGCGTGCCTCCGGACGTGCGCCTCGCGTCGCGACTGCGACCAGCAGTTTCTGTGCAACATGTACGCGGCCTGCGACGGCTCGTGCGACCCGGAACGCTGCTATCGCAAAGCCCGCTGCTACTACCGCTGGGCGCGGCTGGCGCACACCTTTTCCCGCTGAAGCCCACTGCTCGGGTGGTACGCCCTGAAAGGGCGTGGTTCCGCTCCGCCGTCACTTCGAACGCCGGATAGAAACGGGTGTTTCACGAGTTTCGTGACAGACGAAGCCGACGTCCAAGAGACGTCTGCCACGCCCTTCCTTTATGTCTCATTCAGGGCGTGCCACACGGCCGAAACGCGCGCGCCAGACTGGCTTGTCATTTCGCCGTGAAGCCGTACCAGTTGGTGCCCGAGGGGTCTGTGGGCACAAGCACCCGCCCCCCTCTCCCGGCTCCGCATGTAATCCACCATTTGAGCAGAGCGTTTTCCTGTGACCGAGTGCGATGGACGACCGCCCCGATCGGAAAAAAGGGTCGCATCCACAACCGCACCACGTCGCGCTGCCCCGGTACGCGGCGGGTTGCCGCGATCCAGCACGCCGGCCCAAAGCTCGCCACGTAGAACACCGGGACCATCAGGGCCACGGTGATCCAGAAGGCGAGGGTGGATGTGCGTGCTTCGCTCATGCCGGCCCCAAGAGACGAAAATGCATCATTTTCCACGGGTTTTCACGAAGATACGCGAAGATCCGCACGAAGATCTTCGCAGAAACCGCTGAAATCGCTCGAAGATCTCCGAAGATTCGCTCCGCCGCATTTTCAGTGACCCCTTCGAATCGGCCATTCTGGCAGGGAATGGGGAGATGTTGGCGATGCTGGAGAAACGGGGTTCACGGCAGGACGTTCAGCACGCGGCGCGCACGATCAACGTACGTCCGCCCATTCGAGTCTGACGAGTTTCGGGCCGCGCGGCATTGTGCCGATGGATCAGCCCGGAAAGGCTGACCTGCGGCGGGCGCACCGCGTCTGTCGGAATGGGCTCGATGGCCTCTATTTTACCGGGATTTCAGGCGCGCAGAGGGAACCGGCGCGCATTTGGAAAAGACTCGCGAAATTGAGGAGGCTTGAGCCCGAGACGTGACTGCCCCGGCCGCTTTGACGCGGCCGGGGCAGTGTGCGGCGTTCGGACCACAGCCGCGCGGGATGTGAGACCACCAAAAAAATCCCAAAGCGGCGAGAACTCGCCGCACTCCAGAGCGCGCCACCAACGAAATTGCAGCAGGCGCCGGGTGCTGGGCACCGTGGGCATTGTTCCGGCCAGGCGCGAGGTGCCGGAGGCTTCGCTTCTC
>JBQTIL010000070.1:0-19030 GCA_052388175.1 Planctomycetaceae bacterium
CGCTCTGCTCAGCGACGACGACCGCCTTGCCGAGCACATCCGCGACCGCCCGGGACGAGCCACCCGGAGACGTTCTCAGCCCGCAGCAGCCCGTCGATAACCCTCAAAGCCGGTTATGGACCCGAAATTCAAGATAAACCGCGGAGCTCGCAGAGAACGCCAAGACGCGCAGAGAAAACATTCGTCAAAGACCATTGCGTCTCTGAGAGCACTCGGCGCTCACTTCGATGAATCGTTTGTCGCAGGCGAAGGTCGCGCTGATTTCATCGTGCATCGTCACCGTCTCTGCACAGCAATCATTCAGAATTCTGCCACGGCAACAAAATTGCTCGGACTGAGGATTTCGGCTGGGATGCTCCTGAACCCAATCGGGGCGAGTAGACTTGACCACGGACCACACAGAACACACGGAAACGAGAATGATTTTGCCCTATTTCTGTGTGTTTCGTGTGTTCCGTGGTCTTTTCCTATTCCTTGGTTGCGGCTAAGCTGCGCTGTGTCTTCCGCGTGCTTCTGTTCAACTCAACGGCGACTTGACGCAGGACACGATTTGGAATTCCAAGGGCCGGTTTTGCCATCAAAAAGTCCCACCGCGCGGCCGGATTGAAAACCCGGGGCTACGAGGCACCGCCAACGACGTTCAGAAATTGAATTCTCTGTGCCCGCTTTGTGCTCGTTGGTTGATTCCCCGGTTGTGCGCTGATTTCGTCGAGCTTACGCATCCCGGTGCACCGTCGCGGGCGAGAAGGCGGGCAGGCACACCGCGAGATATTCGGCCCCCTCGGGCTCGGGCGTGCTGTATTGAACCCATTCGCCCCGATGCGCGATGACCGCCTGCCCGGTCCGCACGTCGATTACGCCGTCGCGATGCGTCACGCGCAACAGCCCCCGCAAGACGAGCGAGTACTCGTCGAAATCAGGCGTCTGCCCCGGTTCGACCCAGCCGCCCGGGCTTTGCATGCGGGCGATGCTGAGAGCTTCAGTCTGCGAATTCACCTGGCCGATGAATTCCTGAATCAGCTTCGGCTTGTTCCCGGCGGCGACGATCTGTTTTGGCGATTCAATGATTCGAGGCATTGGGTGTCGGTTCCTGTCGGATCTTTCGGCGAGATGGCCCCAGGGCACTCGCGGTGAACTCGCGCTATCGCTCCCTTCCGCACTTGCGGGGGAAGGGTTGGGGATGGGGGGCGCGTCTCCGATCTGAGATTTGAAATTTCAGATTTAAGATCGATAGACGCCCACCCCTGACCCCTTGTCTGTTGAGTGACGCACTTCACTATCGGGCGGCCTGAACCTGTACCTGCACGGTGCGATCCCGCGGGCCGTCGAACTCGCATAGAAACACGCCTTGCCATCTCCCCAGCACGAGCCGGCCCTGTTCCACAAGCACCAGGCAGCTCGAGCCCATGAGCGACGCCTTGACGTGCGAGTCGCTGTTCCCTTCGCCGTGTCGGTAGCCGGGCGAATCTTTCGGTATCAGCCGCTTCAACGTCAGCAGCATATCGTGGGGCACGTCGGGGTCGGCGTTTTCATTGATGGTTACGCCGGCTGTCGTATGGGGCACGTAGACGGTTACTGTGCCCGATTGCACCCCGGCGGCCGCTACCAGCCGTTGCACTTCGCCGGTGATCTCGACAAATTGCTCGCGCTCTCGCGTGCGAATCGACGTGGTCTGCATTCCGTAATGTTCCGGAAAGGGGTTCGGCGACGGACGGCACCGTACGGGCTATGATGTCCGCGACCGAAATACGAAAACGCATCATGGCTGAATCACTACACGTCGGCAACCTCGCGGCATGGCTGGTGGTCATCGCACTGGGCGGCGGCAGTATCACGGTCTGGGGCTGCGTCGCGGCCCGCTGGGTGCGCGGCTTGCCGGCGCTCGATTGGGAGCCGCGCGAGCCATGCCCGTGGCATCCGGCGGCCGTCGCGTTTGCGTTTCCGGCGTCGATCTTCGTACACCTCGTCGTGCGGGGCGCCGGGGCGCAGTCCGGCGGCGCCGACATCGACCTCGTGTACGCGGCGACGCTGGCCATGTTTGGGGAATGGAGCGCCCTGGTCGGGCTATTGGCGCTCGGGGGGCCGCTGCGGCTCGCGGATTTCGGCGTCAATCTGCAACGCCTGCCGGGAGACATTGCCGTCGGGGTCGGTGGGTTTCTGGCGGCGTGCGGCCCCGTCATGGCCGTTAGCGCGCTTGTCGAATGGCTGGGGTGGAGGGGCGAGGGGGCCAAACATCCGTTCCTGAAAATCCTGGACGCTTCGCCGGGGCCGGAAACCGTGGCATGGATTGCGGTGTGCGTCGTGGTGCTGGCGCCACTCACCGAAGAGCTTTTGTATCGCGTCATTCTGCAGGGCTGGCTCGAATCGCGAATGTCGCCTCGGGCGGCGCTCTGTTTCGTGGCCCTGATCTTCTCAACGGTTCATTCTCAGGATGGGCGACCCGATGCGTTGCCGCTGTTGCCGTTGGCGCTGATTCTGGGTTACGTCTACCAGCGCCGGCACAGCTACCCGGCCGTTGTCGTTCTGCACGCGCTGTTCAACGCGGTGAACCTGGCGCTGGCGCTATCTCAAGCGCCCTTGGCCGGCACACCCTGATTGCGTGCCGGCGGTCAATTTCGGGTTCGCCCCTGGGCCGTTACGATGGGGCGAACTCGGTGTGAACATCGCCTGCAAACCTCGGAGACTCAACATGAAGCCGTTCGTGATTGCCCTGTCGCTGATTGTGCTGACGTTCGCGGCGATGCGCGTGAGCTATTCTGACCCGAATGTCGACGCCGAGGCGGCCAAGGCGATCCGCAAGGCAATGGCCGACCTTGATGCAGCGTTCAATCGAGGCGACGCGCAGGGGATTGCCGCGCTGTACACCGAGAAGGCGCTGTTGTTCGCCCCCGATCGGCCGGCGTTCGAAGGGCGCTCGGCGATCGCGAAATTCAATCAGCTCGTATTCGACATGGGGATCAAGGGGGTCGCGTCAACGCTTTCGGAAGTCGAGGTCTACAACGGCACGGCGTTCACGTCGGGAACTTTCAAGGTCTGGGGTAATGACAAGGCCGCCGCGTTCGACGGAAAATTCATGCTGCTGTGGAAGAAGGTGGGGGGCCAGTGGCTCATCCATCGCGACTGCGGCAACGGCAACGGACCTGCGAAGAATTGAAACGGATGACCGTGCGACGCCTTTCGCGCGCGAGTAAGGGCGAGAAACGGGATAGTGCGCCAGACGCTTTGGAGCGTCCGGGGCACTGCACTCAGAGAAATAGAACGGGAGTCAACAGAGGCCACGGAGCTTCACAAAGGGCGCGGTGTTGAAATCCGCATTCATCCGACCCCGCTCTGCACTGCCATGGTTCAAAACGATGTCACAGCAACCAGATTCGTTGGATTGAGGGTTGCAGCCGGAATACTCCAGAATCCAATCGGGTCGAGAAGATTTGTCCACGGAACACACAGAACACACGGAAACGAATTTGGAGAATGGGGTATCTCCTTCTGCCCTATTTCTGTGTGACTCGTGTGTTCCGTGGTCGTTTCCTATCGTTGGTTGCGAGCTTGGCCTGCTCTGCGCGACTCGGCGTTCTCTGCGGTTTTTGAATTCGCTACGTCGTGCCTGCAAGTTGGTTCGCTGAGACACCCGCACGGCCGACTCGCCCTGCTCGCTGGCCGTGGCACCCTTTTATTTGTCCCTACTTTGGTCACGGTGCGACTCGCTTCGCTCGGCGCACCCTACGTCCGGGGGCCGTGGCACCCGATCGTCCCTACAGTGGCGAAGGGAGTGCCGGGTGATCGGGCCGCTCGGCCTGCTCAATGACCGGGGCGACGGTCGACGTGGCCGAGGTGAAACCCGCGGCATCGTTGGGTCGCGCGGGTGACGTTTCAGGTTCCTGCGCCGCAATTGAATCGACGTTCAGGCGAATGAGGTACCACCGCACGTTGCCGACGTTGAACGAGACGAAATCGGCCGCGGCGTCGCCAGCCACGGGTTGGTCGGCCAAGGTCTGCGCGCTCAACGAGGGGTCGGGCAGTTCCAGGCGGGCGACGCGCCCCGAGTCGCTGGCGGCGCGGTAGGCGCCTCCGGCCAACCCCGCGGGAAGGGGAATCGGGCAATTGGACGGGTTCCAGAGTTCTTCAGCGCCCAGCCCGTTGTCGATGTGCCGCAGGGCGACGCGATCGACCGCGATCTGAGGCCGGCGGATCGCCACGGGCCGTGGTTCGTGGCGCGGCAGACTGTATTGCAACCGGGCATACGTGGCGTAGCGATTGTAGCGCGGCTGGTTCGCGCCCCAGACGCGAACGAATAATCCGGCCACGACCAAGAGCAGCAAGAGTCGACCGTTGATGTTCATGGTGAGCACGTTCAAGGATGACTGGTCGCCCCCGCGGCCGCTGGGCGCACGCCGTTCGATCACCTGCGGTTTCCCCGTCGCTTCGTCAAAGGTATCGGAGATATCAAGCTGGCCGTGTTAGGCAATCTGGTGCGAGCCCAGAGCATTTTCTGGAGGTCCGGGTGTCCGCTCCGGCTGTGCGGGCCGTCGGCTCTCGGCATGGCAGCTCAAACGGCTACCGGGCATGAATTTGCGGCTGGCGGGGCAATTCGCCGGGGCACTTCATATACTGGGCTGTCGAGGAGCGTTTGCCGCCGTGGTTGATCCGTTGGAAATTGAACCGGTTGCGACTCCGATCCGGGGGACCGTTCGCCCGCCGGGATCGAAAAGCCTCACGAACCGTGCGCTGATCGTGGCGGGGCTGGCCCAGGGGGAATCGATTCTCACCGGGGTGCTCGAAAGCGACGACACGCGGGTGATGCTCGACAGCCTCGCGCGGCTTGGCGTTTCGCTGACGCATGATCCTCGGGGCGCCGCCGTGCGGCTCGTCGGCTGCGGTGGAAAGCCGCCGGCCCAGGCGGCTGAGTTGTGGCTCGAAAACAGCGGCACGAGCATGCGGTTTCTGACGGCGGTGTGCTCGCTCGGCACCGGTCGCTATCGGCTCGACGGCAACGCCCGCATGCGCGAACGACCGATCGGCGAACTGGTGAACGCGCTCAAGCAGCTTGGGGGCGGGGCAGCATGTGAATCGGGGGGCGACTGCCCGCCGGTCATCGTCGAGGCCTGCGGGCTCTCGGGGGGGAAGGCGCGGGTGGGGGGTGAGATCTCGAGCCAGTTTCTCAGCGCGCTCTTGATGGCCGTTCCGGCCGCCCGTGCGCAAGTGCAGATCGAGGTTGCCGGTAAGCAGGTCTCGGAACCTTATGTTGAGATGACATTGCGGGTGATGGCGGCGTTTGGCGTCAGCGTCGATTCACCCGCTCCGGGCGTGTATCGGGTTGAGCCGCAGACGTATCGCGGGCGGGAGTACGCGATCGAGCCCGATGCGTCGGCGGCGAGTTACTTTTTCGCGGCCGCGGCCATTACCGGTGGCGAAGTGACAGTGGCGGGGTTGACCCGCGATTCGCTGCAGGGCGACGTGCGGTTCGTCGACGCACTGGAGTGCATGGGGTGCGAAGTCGTCTATGCGGCCGACGGAATCACCGTTCGGGGCGGCGCCTTGCACGGAATCGACGTCGACATGAACGCCATCAGCGACACGGCCCAGACGCTGGCGGCCTTGGCGCCGTTCGCGGCCGGGCCAACGCGCATCCGAAATATCGCTCACGTGCGGCACAAAGAGACCGATCGCATTGTGGCGCTTAAAAACGAATTGCAGCGCATCGGTCAGACAGTCGAAGAACACGCCGACGGCCTGACGATTCACCCGGCCCCCCTGCGCGCGGGCACGGTTGAAACGTACAACGACCACCGCATGGCGATGAGCTTCGCGCTGGTGGGGCTGCGTGCGCCGGGGGTTCGCATCGCGAACCCGGGCTGCGTCGGCAAGACGTATCCGCGGTTCTTTGAAGACCTGCGAAGACTCGTCGGCCGCGGCAAATAGTGGGTTGACGACGTTAATCGGCTTTAACGTCGCGCGCATGTTGTACGCGCCCCGCGCGCGGACGAACGCGCCGCCGTTTGATCCGACCATTGATCCCGTCGTTGCGCCCCCTGAAATTTATTCCGGGCCGCCCCGCGCAACCGGCCGCCGGCCGTCGTCGCCGCCGGTATGAAACCGGATTGGCTGACAGCGGGGGTCCGGGTGACAACGCCGAGCCGCCGGGTTAAACTTTGTCGCTGACCCAAACTAACGGATGCTCTTTACATGGCGAAAAAGAAGCGATCACCGTCGCCGCCCCAGGACCGACCGGGGCATAGCGAAGAGGTCAGCGAATTTCACCGGACACGGTTCGGGACGATTTATCACGGCGATTCGTTGCTACTCTTGAAGCGGCTGACGCGCGAATCGGTCGATCTCATCGTCACGAGTCCGCCGTTTGGACTTGTTCGCAAAAAGGAGTACGGGAACGTTGACGCGGCCGAATATCTCGATTGGTTCAAACCGTTCGCGGTGGCATTCCGCCGTGTATTGAAGCCGTCCGGATCACTCGTCATCGACATCGGCGGGGCGTGGATTCCCGGACAACCTACCCGGAGTCTCTACCATTATGAATTGTTGATAATGCTTTGCCGCGAAATTGGATTTCACCTGGCGCAGGATTTTTTTTGGTGGAATCCGGCAAAGCTTCCAAGTCCCGCAGAATGGGTGACGGTTCGCCGCATTCGCGTCAAGGACGCGGTTAATTGCATTTGGTGGCTATCCCCGACGCCGTGGCCGAAGGCAAGCAATCGACGGGTCACAATCCCGTACAGCGAGTCAATGAAGGATCTGTTGAAAAATGGCTACCGCGGAAACGTCGTGCGGCCGAGCGGTCATGACATCAGCGAGAAGTTTTCGCGGGGGCAAGGTTCGGCCATCCCGCCGAACCTCATCGCGGTCCCAAACACGGAAAGCAATTCGTATTACTTGCGATATTGCAAAGAAAAAGGGCTGGCGCCCCACCCGGCGCGATACCCGTCGGCAATCTCCGAATATTTTATACGCATGTTAACCGAGCCGGGAGACTTCGTTTTCGACCCGTTCGCCGGTAGCTGCGTCACCGGCGAAGTTGCCGAACGATTGAAGCGCAAATGGGCGTGTTGCGATCTCGTCGAGGATTATCTTCGTGGATCGCTGGCACGATTTCAGCGAGGTGGATCCGTGGGTCCGACGCAGCAAACGCTTTTCGTGGCCGGGCAAAACCGCAACGGGGATAGTTTCTATCGCGTGTACCATCCCGGATCGCTTTGGAACGGCAATACCGACGGCCCACTTCAGGAAAACGGGGGGCGCGAGCGCCTCCCTAAACCACGGTCTAAATCATAGGGGCAAATGGCGAGCGCGTCGCCCGGCGAAATCATCGCTGCGATTCTGCGGGCAATTGAGGAATCGGGCTATTCGGGGACATACCTTGGCAGAAGTCCAAGGCAGCACCCGCGCCGATTCGCGATTGCTCTTCCCGACGGCCCAATTTCGGTCGATGTCTACATTTGGACGCTGACGCCGGGCGGGCGTCCGCAATTGCCGCACGAATACCGAATTCAAATGACGTCGGTCACGTCTCCTTTGGCGTTGAATCCCGACGGCCCTACGGTTCTCCTTGGTTATTATCCCGACCTAGGTCTGTTTGCGGGTTTCGATCTTAGTCGGCATCGGCAGTTCACGCCCGGTTCGTCGTCCGTGCAAATCGACATCCGGGTCGTTCGGGAGGCCTTGCGAACGGGGCTGTCTTTCGATCGGAAATCAAACGCGGAAATCGCAATCGGGATTCATCCCGATCAATTGGTTCAATACATTGCAAACGCCGAACCGTTACACCGGTATGGTCGGTTTCCCAACACCCTTCGTTTGCTCAATAGGGCGGCCGAGGGTCGCCCGATTACACGGGCGGCCACGAGAGGACAACCCACGGCACGGCGCTGGATTGTCGAAGAGATTTCCCGCCTGTCACGCGAGGCTAGATTTAGGCGAACGGTCTTGCAGGCATACGACAGACGTTGTGCGGTTACGCGGGCGCAGCTTCGCCTCGTTGATGCCGCTCATATACTGCCGGTCGGCGTCCCCGAAAGTTCGGACGACGTATCCAATGGGATCGCGCTTTCGCCGACATACCATCGAGCGTATGACGCCGGCCTAATCTTCCTTGACGAGCGGTACGTAATGAGAATCAACCCGGCGAAAGTCGCGACATTGCGACAACTTCATTTGGATGGCGGCTTGCAAGGCTTTCAAGAACATCTCGGTAGAGTGCACCTTCCGCCCGACGAACGGCAATGGCCGCACATCGAAAATATCCGGCAGGCAAATAGGTATCGAGAGGTAGGGTAAGAATTCCATCGAGGTTGGCGCGTTGCGGTTCAAGAGGCCCGGATCGACGCGCCGGCAAAACTGCGCCACCTACAAGAATCGCCCAAACCGGGCGAATAAGTTTCCCACATGGTCGACCCCTGGCTAATCGCTGGCAACCCTGTCGGGTTGCGAGGGCGTGTCGCGCGTCACTCTCCGATTCGTTGGCCCATTCGAGAAGGCGGCGGGGCGTCATCCAAGACCTGCCGATGGGCCTCTTTTTCCCCAATTTTCTCGAAGGGGCTCGAAGAGGATCGAAGGGGCGCGTGCGCCCCTTCGCAAAAAAAGCCGAAATCGTCCGAAGGGGCTCGAAGGGGCGCACTTTCACACTCACTCCCGACCGTCATTTTGGCAGGCTCCAGATCCAGCGCGCATTTTTATGAAAACCCTCCTTGCGCGACTTCACCTTCAGCCTGGCCTTCGCGCGCTTCAGCATGATTTTCGAAATCAGGTTGTCGTCTGCCAACTTCCGAATGTTCTGCGCGGGAAATTCTCCGTCCTGCAGCAACTCGTCGAGCCAGTTCATGGCGTCTTTCGTTGACCAGCCGCGCTCAGCCTCGTCCTCCGCGCGGCGGTCGAGCGTGTCGCCCCAGTCGTCTGCGATCGGTTCTGTTTCCCACGCGAGCGCGTTGTCGCCCAGCCGGAACGCCAGGCCCGAGGGAGGCGGCCCGAGGTTGTTCTTGATGGGCAATAGCCGCCGGCGCGCAGGGTCGCCCGGGCTATGGGCGACACCCCACACGGCGCGGGCCACGGCCGTAAAAGCCTGGCTTCCCAGAGTGCGGTAGCGCCCCGGCTGCGACGTTGACTTGTTGAGGTGCGTGATCCCCACGATCGCCACGTTGTAGTGGGCGGCGAATTCGACGAGCGGCTGCAAAAGCCTGCGGACCTGCACGTTGTCGTTGCCGTTGGCCCGCGCGAAATAGGCCGCGAGCGGGTCGATGATGATCAGCCGCGTGGGTGGGAAACGGCCGTTTTCAGGAAAGACCGATTCGTCTTTGCGGCTGCCGTCGGGCGCATACGACGACCGGATGCTGGGCTTCTCGTAGCGCGGGCCGACCAGCACGTCGAGCAGGCCGATGTCGTCGGGAAGGACAATCGGGCGGCGCCATTTTCGTTCGCGCCAGCCGCTGCGGTCGGACCCCTGCAAGCCGGCGACCGCTTCGACCTGCGAGATATCGGCCTTCAGGACGTGCAGCCGGGGGACGAGCGTATCGTGCGGCGTGTCTTCCGCGGCGAGAATCAGCACGTGCCCGCGCTTCTGCGGCGTCTGGGGCGCGTCGGGCCAGGGGCGGCCGCGCGAAATTCGGGCGGCCATGTCGAGCGTCAACAGCGATTTGCCGACCCCGGCGTCACCCACCAAGAGCGTAAGCTTCCCGAGCGGAATGCGGCCGGGCCAGAGCCAGTCGACGGGGGTCGGCTCGATGCGCGGCAGGTCTTGAATGACGGCATACTCGGGCGACTCGCGCGAAGCGTTTTCGGGCCGGCCTGCGTTTCTGCCGAAGCTTACGCCCGAATGAATGTTGGGCCCCAGTTGGTGGCCGGGGGGAAGGTCGCTCGATCTGTCGGCGGCAGAGAGATCGGGGGGATCGTGGAACCCCGGCGGGGCTTCGGGAATGTCGATCGACGACAGGCCATCGTCGCGGGGCGCCCAGGGATCGTGCGGCATGATGCGAGATCGGACAGGATCAGCGGCGGTCAGTGCGAATTAGCGTTCCTTCTCGTCAGTACGCGACAACCGCCGGGAAACAGAACCGGCACAAGAGATGCCGCGACACGGAAATACTGACGAGCGCAATGAGTTGGGTTTTGGCACCCTAGAAACCCGGGCAAAGTAACAAGATTCTGGCGGCTTGCAGTGCGGAGGACGCCATGATCAATAAGCAGCCGCGAAGAGGCTCAGAATCGCAAAAAAGAGGACTTGTGCCTCTTGAGCCTTTTTGCGGCCCGTCGTTTTCTTCACCTGCGGCTACGCAGCGCGGCCGAACTGCAACCAGGCCGGATGAATCACGCTGGATGTAACGAGCCCCGGGAATTCAAATCGCGGGGGTCGCAGAGTTCGCAGAGCCGCGCGGAGAAGACGAAGAGTCAGAAACTCATCGCCGCACTTGGGCGAGCTTGGCGGTTTCGTCGACACAGCGCCTCGGCTCTGCGAATCGGCCCGGTCCATTCAGGTGTGTCGTCGGCGATGGTCGGACGACCAGGCGCTGCCGCCCCTTCATTTCTCTCCGTTCCCTCTGTTTGCTCCTGTCAGGCTTTTTTCATTTGAGAGCACCCGCGAGCCAACAGAAATGCCACAGGAGCCAACGCAGGGAACGGAGATGGGGTGACAGGGCCCTGCTCAAAGGGGTGCGCCCGTCTGGATGTGCCTCGAAAGCGGCTGAAAGCATATTTTACCGCGCCGCGCAGTGACCCGGGGAGATCAAATGCGCGCGCATTTGGAAAAGAGACGGGAGAAAAAATTCCGGGGGACCGGCATGAACGGTCACTCTGCCCGACTTTGCCGCCCGTTGGCGGGGGATGACCGGTGCGCGTTGCAAAACCGCGTTCTTCTCTACCCGCGGATGTGATAGGATTGGAGACGACCGGTGGAATTCGGTTTGAGCCCATGGGGCCGCAAATGTCCGGCACAACACATCTCCTGAACACGGAATATGCCCATATCGTCTGCACTCCACACCTCTTCGGTGGAGAGCCGCACGTTGCCGGGCATCGAATTCGTGTCCGCGATATAGTCGCCGCGCGAGACAAGGGAGGCTGCACTCCGGAGGAGATCAGCGGGACAGTTTATCCGGCCCTGACACTTGCCGAAGTGTACGCGGCGCTCGCGTACTACGAAGACCATCGAGAGGAAATTGACCGGGCGGCCCTGGCGGAAGCGAAAATCATCGACGAATTCCAGCAGCGGCACCCGGAACTGATCGGACAACCACCGAAACGACCCGCGAGTCAATGAGCCGTGCTCAGAACGCTAGCCGACGAGCAGGTCGTGGGACCGCTGGTCAGCGCACTTCGAAGGCGAGGCGTAGATGTTGCCACTGTCGTCGAACTGGGCTTGAAGGCGCAGGACGACGAGGTGCTTGCGGCGGTGGCACGGCACACTGCGCGGGTCATCCTGACGAGCGACCCTGACTTTCTGGCCTTGGCCGCGCGGTACGCTGCCCGAGGCGAGGCAATGGCGCCGATCATTTTCTGGCCGCAGCAACGACGAACCGTCGGAGAACTTCTGGCACGTATCATGTCTATCCTGAGCCAGGCCGATTCAGCGGCCGTTGGCTCGCGCGTGTTTTTCGTTTGAGGCGGGCCCGAAGTGGCGACGAAAAACGCCCGTCGGGAATGAATCCTGACGGGCGTCGTCGTTGGGGCCGCACCCCACGCCAGCACTGTGCGCGGTCCCAAGGCGGCGCGCATTCTCGGGCGCGCCCGGCGAGGCCGCAAGCGGAAAGCCGGCCCGCCGAAGGTTAAAAATAATTAACCTTTGGCGGGTGAGAGAAACGCACGTTCCAAGCTCGCCGGCGGCACGGCCCCAGTTGCAACTCAGGTTGCAGATGCTTCGGGCGCGGTGGATGAGTCATCCTCACCACTGCACAGCGCGTCAGAAGTCGTCCGCTTCGAGTAGCGCTTGCCCGGGACCGCGCACATGCACGATGTACACGTCGGCCCCTTCAACGAGGAACAGGGCACGGTACATTCCGCCGCGTCGCGTCTTGAACAGAAACTGTCGGACTTCTCTCCCGACAGCTTCGGCTTCGGGAGCCGCGGGATACCGATGTGGATCACTGGCCAACGCCTGCAAGGCCAGCGTAAAGCGATTGAACCACCGCGCGGCCCCGGTCGATGACCGTGACGCGAGCCATTGGTAGATGGCCGAAATCTCGCTTTCGGCCTCCGGCTGGAGAATAACGCGGAACATCATGCGTCGCCAGGAATTTCATGCTGCGCACGAAATTCGTCGACGAAGTCATTCAACGGTTTGCCTCGCTGGCCGCAGTCCAGCGCCGTCAGGGCACGCTGCACCGCGCTGACGCTTTCAGCCAACTCACCAGCGACCTGCCGCCACATTCGAACACTTTCTTCCGGGGTCAAATCGGTGCAGCCGGAGGCGATCTGGGCCTCAAGGAACTGTTTGAAATCCATCAATTCGGAGGTCACTGCGCTCATGAGATTTGTCACAGCCGGACGTGGGGGGCTTATCTTTCCAAGTCCAGCGTAACAAATCCCATCTGGAATCGGCAACACGTTCCTGACAACGGTTGCGCAGTCGCCGTTGTCGCGCGAAAAAACGGGGACAGGCACCCGGCGGGCATCCATCGCGCATTTGAAGTTGCCGGCGGGGGAGCCAGTCCCCGTTTTTCACGTTCAACTCACGTTGCCGGCGCGTCGGCCGCCGGAACGATCTCGGCCAGCGCCACCGTCACGTTGTCTTTCCCGCCCCGCCGGAGCGCCAGCTCGATCAACTCGTCGCAGGCGGCCTGCGGCTCGGCAATCGTCGCCAGAATGCGCGCAATTTCGGCGTCGGGGGCCATGTCGCTTAAGCCGTCGGTACACACGAGCAGCCGGTCGCCGAACTCCAGCGCGAAATGCTCCACCTGCACCTGCGGCGGCTCTTCGTGGGTGCCGAACGAGCTGGTGAGAATGTGTTTGAACTGATCGGTGGCCGCGGGGGGCATGCCGCGGTCTTGCATGGCCTGGGCGAGCGTGTGGTCGCGGGAAAGCTGCTGGAGCGCCTTCCCGCGGAAGAGATACGCCCGCGAGTCGCCCACGTGGGCGAGAATGGCGTTCGTGCCCATGATGTACAGGCAGGTCCAGGTAGTCCCCATGCCGGCCAGCTTTTCATCATCGCGGATCTGATCGCGCAGCCGGGTCTGCAACCTTTTGACGAATTCTTCGGCGTAGCGGCGGATTTTGGGCCAGTCGGCCGGGTCGAACTTCATGAACCACCGCGGTTCTTCTCCGGCCAGCTCCCAGCCCAGGCGTAAGACCAGGTCGCTGGCGAGCTCGCCGAAGTTCTGCCCGCCGATGCCGTCGGCCACGCCCAGCACGTGCGCGTAGTCATCGGGCAGATTCAGGGTCGTCGTATCGACGTTTGTGCTGAGGATTTCGCGCGCGCGGGTGCGCCGGACGACGGCGTAGTGATCTTCGTTGGTCGGGCGGAGCTTGCCGGGGTGCGTTGCCGCACCGAAACGTATCGTTGCGTCAGGTTGCAGCGCGGCGCCTTTCGCGCGGACGGGCGCCGGATACTCCACCGTGTCTCGTTCTGACAGGGGCATGTGCGCCTCTCGTATGACCAGACAGGGTTATTGGCCGGGAAGGTCTCGCCGGGCGCGGTGCTCGGGGGGCGGCGCGCCCGGCAGGCGATTGCCACGCGCGCGGCCCTATAAATCATGGCTGCCGGGCGTCGGGAGATCAATGTCGCCTGAAGGACCCCGAGCCGCTGGCAGTGGCCGGGGCGCTTCTGGTGCGCTGGTCAATGCACCGAGATGCGCGTCCCGGCGAGCGCGATTCGACGGTGGAAAAACACCCCCACCCCCGACCCCTCCCCCGTCGAGGGGGAGGGGAGAGGCTTCAAAGGAGCGTCGCGCGTGTGGCGCGCGCCACCGATTGACAACCTGCGCCGCCTGAGCGCTACTGCGGCGGTATGGAAAATTCGTGGTCCACTCGATTCGACGGTGTTTCGCGCGACGCCGGGTGTCTATTTCTGACCCGCGGGCTGCGGATGTTCGCCTACGGTCTGTTGTCGGTCGTGCTGGCTCTCTTTCTGGAGCAGGCGGGGTTTTCGAGCTGGCAGATCGGCTGGGTGCTCTCGGGAGCGCTCGCGGGTGACATCGTCGTGTCGCTGTGGTTCGCGACGCGGGCCGACCGGCTGGGGCGGCGGCGGCTACTTGTGGCGAGCGCCCTGTTGATGGCGGCTGCCGGGGGCGTGTTCGCGGTGTCGCGAAACTTTGCGGTGCTGTTGGCGGCGGCGACGATCGGCGTCATCAGCCCCAGCGACAAAGAGGTGGGGCCGTTTCTGTCGATCGAGCAGGCGTCGCTCGCGCAGATCGTGCCGGCGGCGCGGCGAACGGCGGTGTTTGCCTGGTATCACCTCGTGGGGGGGCTCCTGGCGGCGCTCGGTTTGTTGTGCGGCGGGGCGCTGGTGGAGTTCGCGCAGGCGCGCACGCAGTCGCCGGTCGACGCGTATGTGCCGGTGCTGGTGATCTACGCGGCCGTCGGCTTGATTATGGCGGCGCTCTTCACGCGGTTGTCGCCGGCCGTCGAACCGGCGGCCGGCGGAGCGAGTCAGCCGCGGCGCGAAGGGGCGCAAGCCGACTGGCACGGCCTGCATCGCTCGAAGCGCATTGTCGCGCTCTTGTCGGCCCTGTTCACGCTCGACGCGTTCGCCGGCGGGTTCATTCTTCAGAGCCTCGTGGCGTACTGGCTGCACCGGAGATTCGCGGTCGAGCCTGAGTCGCTGGGCGAAATTTTCGCGGTCGCGAGCCTCTTGGCAGGGCTTTCGGCCCTGGCGGCGGGCCGGCTGGCGCAACGTTTCGGGCTCGTCAACACGATGGTCTTCACGCACCTCCCCTCGAACGTGCTGCTGCTATTGATTCCACTGGCGACCGATGTGCGGTGGGCGGTCGGGTTGTGGTTGGCGCGGTGCCTGATTTCCGAGATGGACGTGCCGACGCGGCAGGCACTGACGATGCACCTGGTGGCGCCCGACGAGCGGTCGGCCGCGGCGGGCATAACGGCCGTGGCCCGGTCGGTGGGGCGGTCGGCGAGCGCCCTGCCGGCGGCGTGGCTGGTGGGGAGCGCGACCTTTTCAGGGCTGCCGTTTCTGCTGGCGGGTGGATTGAAGATTGTCTACGACCTGCTGTTGTGGGGGGCGATGCGGAGGGAGGAGCAGGGCCGTGGGCGCGATGCGGAAACGAAAATCTGAACGGGAGGATGCCGAGGTCGCGGCGGCGTCGATCAATGCATCCCGAGGGGGACGGGTCGGGAGGATAGGAATCCTGGCGGCATCATGGCATCCTGCGCGGTATAATTCGGCTGTGGAGGTATGAACATGAACCGGCTGGTTGTGAAGTCACGAATCGGTGCCGACGGGGTTTTGCAGCTCAATGTTCCCGTCGGGGCCGCTGAGGCGAATCGAGACGTGCAAGTGACAATCGAACCCGCTCCCAGAGCATCGATGACTCAGGAAGAATGGCGCGTCTGGGTGAACGAAATGGCAGGAAGCGTGACTGACCCGACATTTCGGCGACATGACCAGGGGGAATTAGAGCAGCGTGAGGCGTTGCCTTGACGCATCTGCTCGATACCAATTCGTGCATCGTCTACCTGCGCCGCGGTGCGTCATCGACCGTGGCCGCCCGGTTGGCTGCGATGACTCCTGGAAGCGTCGTGCTTTGTTCGGTGGTGGTCGCGGAACTTCTTTACGGCGCGCAACGCAGCGCCCAGGCAACCAAGACGCTGGCCGAGGTGCGAAGGTTCTGCCGGCAATTCTCTTCGCTGCCATTCGACGACCGCGCCGCAGAGGAATACGGCATTGTTCGCGCACAGCTTGCGGCCGCCGGAACGCCAATCGGTCCGAACGACCTGATGATTGCGGCAATCGCGCTGGCGAACGGCCTGACTTTGGTAACGCACAACACCACTGAATTCTGTCGCGTACCGAGGCTGACCGTGGAAGACTGGCAGACGCCATAGTGCTTGTGGCTCTCGGCTCTTCCCCGGCGGTGGGACGTACAACGCGAAGCGGAGCTTTCCCGGCGCGCCCGGATTCCCAAGCAGGAGCTTGGGAACGAGGGCGCCGAGGGCGCACTCGAACAGAAGGCCGCAGAGGTCGCGGAGAAATGCGATGCGGTGCGGCGGGTCGTGCGCACCCGAGCGGAGCCTGGCCTCGCGGTCGCCCCTACGCTACATCGGTCCGGCTCGGCGTCCGAGCGACCTTTCGCCTCCGTATTTCTTCCCGGATCATCAAGTACATCGCGCAGAGCAAGAGAGCTGTACCAACGATCGCACAACCCCAAAGCGCGAAAATCAGCGGCTTTTGCATACTCGGCGGAGCATTAACAATCCACAAGCTTTTCGGCGGATTCAGCGGATCACTTTTCACCAACAGCCACACTTGCAGGTAAATGTTCACCAGCGGCAGTAACATGATCGTGAACCCGAGGATCATCAGGGAAGCCACCCGATATTTCACCATCAGGGCGATCGGACCGCGGACTCCTTTCCGGTGGTCCATTGACGTTACATCGGCAGGCCCCCGAGGTTCGTCCATCGATTCAGACCCCCACTACGGTGCCGACGGCCTCCCCGCGAGAAACTTCGCCAACCGGTCGAGCCCCGCTTCCAGCGTTTCGCGGCTGGTGGCGAACGACAGGCGGACGTAGCCCGGGGCGCCGAAGGCGTCGCCCGTGACGAGCGCGACGTGGGCCTCTTCCAAGAGGGCCGCGCAGAAGTCGGTTGCGTTCTTGACCACCGTTCCCTTCCCGATCGGTTTTCCAAAATAGCGGCTGACGTTGAAGAAAGCGTAGAACGCGCCGCCGGGCTCGGGCAGTGAAATCTGGGGCAGCGCTCGCAGCCGCGCGAGGGTCAGTTCGCGACGGTGGGCGAACTCGCGGCGCATCTCGGCCACGCACTCTTGCGGGCCCGACAGAGCCTCGACGGCCGCGTACTGACTCACGCTGCACGGGTTCGAGGTTTCCTGGCTCTGCAGGTTGTCGATCGCGACGCTCAATTCTTTCGGGGCGAGGGCCCAGCCGATGCGCCAGCCCGTCATGGCGTACGCCTTGCTGACGCCGTTGACGATGATGGTGCGGTCGGCGATCCCCCCGTGCAGGGTCGCGAAGCTGCGGAACGGCTCGGCGGTGTACAAGAGCTTGTCGTAGATTTCGTCGGAGCAGACGAAAATGTTGCGCTCTACGGCGACGCGGGCCAGCTCTTCGAGCTGCGACGCCGTGAAGACGGCCCCGGTGGGGTTGCAGGGAGAATTGAGCAACAGAAGTTTCGTGCGGGGGGTGATGGCCCGGTCGAGCTGCGCGGCCGAGAGCCGCCAGCCGCGGGCTTCGGTCGTTTCGACGATCACGGGTTTCGCCCCGGCCAATTCGACGAGCGCTTCGTAGCTCACCCAGTACGGGGCGGGAATGATCACTTCGTCGCCGGGGCCGCACAGGGCCGTCAGCACGTTGTGCAGGGCATGCTTGGCGCCGTTGGAGACCACCACCTGGGCGGGCTCGTATTTCAGGCCGTGTTCGCGCTCGTAGGCAGTGCAGATGGCGCGTTTGAGTTCAGGAATTCCGGCGGAAGGTGTGTAGTGGGTGTGGCCCGAGTGCATCGCGGCGATTGCCGCGCGCTGAATGTGTTCGGGCGTGGCGAAGTCAGGTTCGCCGAGCGTGAAATCGTAGACTTTGACGCCCTGCGCCTTGAGCGCCTTGGCCTTCGCAGCGGCGGCGATCGTGGCAGAGGGCTTGAGCGTTTGAACGGCGGGCGAAAGTTTCATCGGGCGCGCGATATCTCAACGAACGGAACCTGAGTGGAAATTGCGAACCGGTATAATACGAAAAGCGGCGCGGCGCGACGATGGGTCGCCGCATTGAAAGGGCGTCAAGAGCGAGACGCGGAGGGAGATTTGCGTTCGCGACCTGCCCGGAGAGAGGTTGGTTTGCGTCGCGCGTCGAGCTGCCAAAACATTCCACGACAGCAATTTGCGATTGACGCGCGCAGCGAATGTGCCTATAAGCACCGACAGACGCGTGACCTAACCGGTTGCTGCCAAGCATCACCAGAGGTCGCCAGCGCGTCTGAGTTCGGTCGGTCACCGCCTGTTTCGAGTGCCGGAGGCGGCCCGGCCTTAAGCCCCCTGAATTCCGGCGCTCGCGTCTGTGTGACAGGAGAAGTTCGTCATGGCAGCCAAGAAAAAAGCCAAGAAGTCGACGAAGGCCAAGAAGAGCGCGAAGAAGAAGTAGCGCGCGGTAAAGCGCCTTCCCGTCCGACTTGCTTCGGACGCCTGTCACAACAGCGATCAGGCTGAGCCATCACGGGCTCGGCCTGTTTGCATTTACGGCGCTCGAGCAGGAACCACAGAGGGCACAAAGGGCACGGAGAATCGCTGCTTCGGCCCTGCTCTGCGCGTCTCGGTGTTCTCTGTGGCCTCGGTGGTTTTGAATTTCCGTGCGGATTGGCGTTTTTCCGTGTGTTCGGTGTGTTCCGTGGTCGATCGGCTTGCCCACTTTACCGTTTGACCGTGCCCATGCCCTGTCTTGGAACCAGAGTATTTCAACCACGGAATACGCGGAACACACGGATGAAAAGATCTCGCAGCGCCCAATACGTCCTTAAACATGAAGACAATCCAGGCGCAGGGGATTCATGAAAGCAGGAGATTGAGATCAAAGACGTGTTTCCGCGTTTCTCTTCGTGTCTCGGTTTCTCCCTGTCGACTCGTCCTGAGGCGTGAACGAGATTGGCCGCCCGACGCAATTGACAGGAACCACAGAGGGCACAAAGAGCGCGGAGAATCGCTGTTTCGGCCCTGCTCTGCGCGTCTCGGTGTTCTCTGTACAGCAACGCTTCAAAATGTTGTCACGGCAACAAGGTTCCCTGGATTGAGGGTTCCAGGCGTGATACTCCAGAATCCGATCGGGGCCGAAAAGATTTGTCCACGGAACAGACAGACCACACGGAAACGAATTGGAGAATGAGTTATCTCCTTCGGTCCTATTTCTGTGTGTTTGGTGTGTTC
>JBQTIL010000071.1:0-16086 GCA_052388175.1 Planctomycetaceae bacterium
GACGCCCGGCGTGCCGCGACCCGCCCCCCCAGCCCCAGCCCTTCCCCCGCGAGGTGGGAAGGGAGCGCCAGCGCGTTTTTCGAATTGTGCAGATACCAATGCCCTCCGGGAGAAGGAGAGAAATCCGACGCCTGGCGCAGCGCGAGAAAGCCGACGCGGCCGGAGATGCGGCAGTGGCCGGAATTCAAAAACGCGAGCAACGGGTCGAGATCGTCGAGCACGACGAGCTGCGCCCGAGAACCCAGGGCGACTTCGAGAAGCGCCGCGTGTTCCATCTCGACTTCGACCAGCTCGACGACGTGACCGCGCACGTGGCTCCAGGGTGGCCCGGCGGCCTCGCGCGCGAGCGCCAGTATCTCGCGCACCCCCATCCCCAGCCCCTCCTGCCGGGCCTCCATTTCTTCCAGAAGCAGCCTGCGGGCCTGCACGGCGCCGCGCTGTTCGCGAAGCTCGGCGAGGTTGGCTTGTGATTCGGCCTGCCGGGCGTGCAGGGCGGCGCGCCGGGCCGCGACCGACTGCGCCAGCTCGCGCAGGGCCGCCTGTTCGGCCAGGGCCACTTCCAGGGCCGAGCGTTTTTCGGCAAGCAGCGCCTGGGCGGCCGCCAGCGGGGCGGCCAGTTCGGCCAGCCGCCCGCGGGCCTGCGCGCACGCTGTTTCGCGCAAGGCGACCTGCGAGGCGAGGGTCGCGAGGCGGCTTTGGGCGGCCGAAAGCGGCCTGACCGATTCCAGAAGTTCGGCGCGCAACTGTTCCAACCGGGCCCGGGCCGCGCCAACGCTCTCGGCAAGCTCATTCACGGCCAGTTCGCGTTCGCTCAACTGCGCGCGGCGGCGGTCAAACCCGTCGATGAATTTTTGAATGTCTCCCTCGGTCTGGTGCAGTTCTCCCGCCACCTGTCGAGCGCGAAGGGCCAGATCATCCTGCTGCTGCTTCAGCCGCGCGCACTCGGCCTGCAGCTCGTGCTGGCGGGCCGACTGGTGCCGCACCGTCGCCTCGTACCCGGCAATCACCTCTCGATTTTCGGCTTCCAGCCGCTCGGCCGCGTGCAACCGATCTTCGGCTTCGGCGAGGCGGCTTTCGGCCGCCTGCTGCTGCGACTCGCAGTCGCGCGACTGATCGGCCAGTTCGGTTACCTGCTCGTGCAATGCGGCATGTTCGGTTTCGAGATGACCGAGCGTGGCACTCAGGTCGCGCCAGGCGTCGGCTGCCGCCCCGATGCGCAGCGTACGCAGCTCTTGAGAGTGCTCGCGGTAGCGGGCGGCCCTGGTGGCCTGAGTACGCAGCGTTTGCAACTGCGTTTCGACCTCTTTGACGATGTCGGTCAGCCGCAGCAGGTTCTGTGCGACGCGCTCGAGCTTTCGCTGGGCCTCGACCTTGCGGGCCTTGTAACGACTGATGCCCGCGGCCTCTTCGAACACGGCCCGGCGGTTGAGAGCGCTGGCCTGCAACAACTGGTCGACGCGCCCCTGCTCGATGATGCTGTAGGCGCTTGTTCCGGCCCCCGTTCCCAGGAACAGGTCGCGCACGTCTTTGAGCCGCGCGGGGACGCGATTGAGCAGGTATTCGGCTTCTCCCGAGCGATAAATGCGGCGGCCCACCTGCACTTCGTCGGCATCGACGGCCAGCGGCCTTTGCGAGTTGTCGAAGGTCAACAGGGCCTCGGCAAACCCGGCGGCCTTGCGAGCGCCCGAGCCGTTGAAGATGACGTCGGTCATCTCGCGGCCGCGCAGGCTCTTGGGGCTCTGGTCGCCCAGAATCCATTTGATGGCGTCGACGACGTTGCTCTTGCCTGAACCGTTGGGGCCGACGACGCACGTGATTCCGGGGGCGAAGTCGAAGCGGGTGCGGTCGGCGAAGCTCTTGAAGCCCATCAGTTCGAGCGACTTAAGCATCGTCGTTGGGAAAATGACGCATCACGAGATCGGCACGACTGATCGCAGACGATTCAGACGCTCGATGTTCGTCATTCGTCATTTCTGTCGAGGGATGGGAGTCATTGGCGGCGAAACATCTTGAAGAAGCCGCCCTTGTCGTCGCCGTCGGCCTCGGGCGCGTCGCGGGCGTCGGCCAGGCTGGCCTCGCCGGCGTCGCCCGACCGGCGGTCGGTGGTTTTCTCGTCGTCGGGCTCGGCCGACCCGGCCCCCTTTTCCACTCTGTCGGGCGCGGGGAACAAATTGGGCATCATGTTCGGTCGACCGATGCGCGTCTTCTCACGGCGGGCCACAGACGAGTCGTCGGCAGCGGCGGGAGACTTGGGACGATGGTAGTAGCGGCCGGGGCGCGGCAAGGCGTCGAGCTCAAGGCGCCCGCGCAGGTTCTCCTGCCGCTCGGCCTGCACCAGCATCTGGGCCACGTCAGGGTAACTCGCGTCGACTTCGGCCAGCGCGCGAATCACGTCGGCCACCTGCGTGGTGCAGGTGACCTGGTGGTCGTCGCGACCGGCCTGAAAGCGGCTGATCGTCACGGTGTCGCTGCCGGCGGGGGCCGTAATCACGATGTGCCGGCCGGCCGAGAGGTTGACCGGCGTGCGCAACGTCTGCTCAGCCCCAAACACGACGACCTGCGGCACGCGATGCGTCGTGAGGTGCACGAGCGGTTCGCCCGCGGTCTTGATCGCATGCAGGTTGAATTCGTCGCCGTTCATTTTTTCAGGGTGGATCAGCGGGTGGAACTTGTCGACGGTCAATAGCGTGTGGAAGGCGCCATACCGGGTCTCGGCGCTCCAGAGCTCTTTGCGGACGCCATTCTGTTCGTCGATCGAAGGCTCGGTAATCAGCTCTTTGAGCAGGTCGGTGACCAGGGCGTCGTCGCCCAGGGTCGCCAGGGCCGCGAAGGCATACACGCGAAACGCTTCCTGATTTCGGGCGGCGTCGGCCAGCACCCTGGCGCCCGATTTGTCGCCCAGGTAGGCGAGCGCGTCGGCCGCGTAGAACTGCACCTCAGGGTCGGGGCTGGCCAGGCCTTCTTTGAGGATCAGAATCGACTCGCTGCCGATCGCTTCGAGCTCGGTGGCCGAGCGCGACGCCGTTTCGGGCGACAAGAGCGATTTTCGCAACCGCTCCATCCGCTCGCGCTGCTCGACGGTCGATTCGTTCAGGGGAATGCTCCGCACCACCTGCACGTAACGAATGTAGTTTTCTTTGTACCTGGGGTGCACCTGCAGCTCGATGTACTGGTCGGTCACCGCCTTGGAGAGGGGGCGCTTGATGCCGTGGTCGAAATCGTGAAAGCGGCGGCCGATGGCCTCGGCAATGCGCCGCGTCTGCCGGACGCTGCGCAGATCGTTGCGGACGTAGAGCCCCAACTGGCGGTCTTTCTTGAGAATGCCCCCTTTGTATTTCGCGCCCCCCAAGAGGCGGCCGCGCTTGAGCACCCCGGCCAGCGACGACTTTTCGACCTCGCCGGTGGAAAGCATCACGGGGCCTTCGGCGACCCCCAGCGCATGGCCTTTGACCGAGCCGCGGCCGGGAACAAGCGCCTGTTCCGCCAGATGGCATTCCATCAGCCGGCCCCCTTTGAGGCTGGTGGCCTGGGTGCTCTCGGGCAGCACCACTTCGACGTCAAACGGATCGCCCACGCGAATGACCGGCGGGATATTGGCCCGCACGACGACCAGCGCCGTTTCGGGAGACCGCAAGATGGTGTTGGGATCGACGACGTTGCGCTTGCGCATTTCACTCAGCAGCATCGTGCGGTACATCGAAGGGGGCGTATCGCCGCCGGTGTTGTCGAGGCCCGTGACCAGTGAAACGGTCTCGACCAGAATCGGGTGCAGCCCCGAAACGGTGACCTGATCGCCGATAAAGGCCGTCTTGGCGGCGGTCATCTCGTCGTCGTCGGGGTTTTGCGACCGCAGGTTGAATTCCTGGCAGCCTGCGAGCGACAGAATGACGAGAAGCGACGCGAGCCGGGGGGGGCGACGAAGCATGAGGCACAGCACCTTCGCGCAGAGAATCTGCGCCGAAAGAGGCGAAATGCGGCGGGATTTGCGAGCTGGAAATTGCGGAAATGAGAGAAGGGGCGTGTATATAGACCGAATGCCGGAAGTGGTCAAGCCCGGTCCCGAAGGATGGTAAGCCTTCCACGTCAGTCTCCAAGCCATTGAGCGAACGACGGGCTTTTCAGGCGCGCGGTCGGCGCGTGGGGGCCGACCGCGAGCCGCCGGGTTCATCCCGGCGGTCTGGCGGCAGTACGGCGGGGATGAACCCCGCCGAATCGCCTGCGAAATCGCGAAGTGCGTCGCACACGTGCATGCCTTATCTCGCACCGCCAGTCTCGCGTCATGAGCGCCCTCGTTGACAGACATTTCGTGGACCTGATAATCGCGGCATGCCCCCCGCCTCACCGGAACCTGCTGACGCCGCAATTCCGCAGATCGCACCGACTTCCGGCTGGTCAACTCTTTGGAAACTTGAAGACTGGTGGGCCGTCTGGCTCGGTGGGGTGCTGCTGGCGGCGGCGCTTGCGGTGGTGTTCGCGACGCGGCCGGCCGACTGGAACGAACGGCTCGCGGGGGTGGCCGCCGCGCAAGCTGAAACCACACGGCTCGAACGCGAATCGCGCGGTTCGCCCGATTCACCCTCGTCTCCGAACGAGGCCCTGGCGGCGGCACGCCAGGCTGAGGCGAAGGCCGTCAAAGAGCTGACGGGCCGGCTCGCCGCGCCGTTCAAACCCTGGTTGGCCAAACCCGAAAAGTGGGAAGCCTCTCCCCTCGACTCGCTGTTCGTTCAGGGCAAACACAACGCATTCGCCTCGCTTCTGTTTTTGATCCCCATTTGCACGATGCTGTTTGGCGTCGCCCTGCGGGCGATGGGCGAATCGTACGGGCGTTTCAGCCTGGCGTTCGGTGCGCTGTTTCTGCTGGCAGTAATCGCGTTTGTGCTGGCAGGGCACTCGGTCATCAAATGGGCCAATCTCGAATACCCGTTGTGGGCCTTGCTCGTGGGGCTGTCGATCAGCAACCTCTTGGGCACGCCCGATTTCCTCAGGCCGGCCGTGCGCACCGAGTTGTACATCAAAACGGGGCTGGTGCTTTTGGGGGCCGAAGTGCTGTTGGGGCAGCTTGTGCGGCTGGGGTTGCCCGGCATCTGCATCTCGTGGGTCGTCACGCCGATCGTGCTGGTGGCGACCTACCTCTTCGGCCAGCGGGTATTGAAGATGGAATCAAAGACGCTGAACCTGGTGATCTCGGCCGACATGTCGGTGTGCGGCGTGTCGGCCGCGATCGCGACGGCCGCCGCGTGCCGGGCCAAGAAAGAAGAGCTGTCGCTGGCGATCGGCATCTCGCTGGCCTTCACCGTCGTGATGATGGTGCTGATGCCCAAAGTGATTTTGTGGTCGGGGATGAGCCGGGTGGTGGGGGCCGCGTGGATCGGGGGCACGATCGACGCCACCGGCGCCGTCGCGGCCGCGGGAGAGATTCTGGGGCCCGACGTGCTGCCCGTGGCCGCAACCATTAAGATGATTCAGAATATTCTGATCGGCGCGATCGCCTTTGCCGTAGCGGTCTACTGGGTGACGTACGAAGAGCGTGGAAGCGACCAGCCGCGCCCCAGCCTGTGGGAAATCTGGCGCCGCTTTCCGAAGTTCATTCTCGGGTTCGTCGCGGCGTCGGTGGTGTTTTCGGCGTTGTACGCCCTCACGCCCGGCGGCGAATATGTCGTGAAGGGGGCGACCGAGGGGGCGACCAAAACATTTCGAGAATGGTTTTTCTGTCTGGCGTTCGTCAGCATCGGGCTGGAAACCAATTTTCGCGAGCTGGCGTCGTTCCTGAAAGGGGGGAAGCCCTTGACGTTGTACGTCTGCGGGCAGGCGTTCAGCCTCGTGCTGTCGCTCATCATGTGCTGGCTGATGCTGGAGGTGGTCTTTCCTGATGCGGCGGCTGAATTGGTGCGGTAAGCCCGGCACCTCGAACTCAAAGCGTGCTGCACTGCGCGGTGCCCTCTTGCGGGCGACCTGCATCGGGTGGCTGCCTGCGCGCGGGCTGCTGGCCTTCTGCCTGCTCTGGAGTGCAATCGGGCTGGTCTGGTGGGCCGGCTTGCCGGCCGTGGCGAAATACCCGGCGATAGACGCCCGCCTGCGAGAGCTCGATGCCGCGGGCATCGACGCCAGCGCGATGTTTTATAGCGAGCTGCCAGCGATGGATGGAGTGTTTTTGCGTCTGGATCGGATGGAGCGGCGCCGGGCGCGGGGGGGGTGGGAGGTTGCCGGCGCGCGGGAATAAACCTCCGCCGGGAGAATGCCTATTGCGCGGAAATCGCGAAGCGCATTCGCACCGCGTGTCTGCTATTCCCTTTGCGCGCCGAATTCCGCGACACTGCCCGTCGCACCCGATCTCGGTATGATTCCGTCGATTCATCCCTGACGAGGTGCCCTGTTGAATCTCATTCGACTCACCGACAAACATTCCCGCGCCACCGCCGCGATCCTCCCCGAAGCCGGCTTCAACCTCTTTCAACTGCGCATTCCCGTTGCCGGCATCGTCGTTGACGTGCTCGATGCCGAGCCGGGCTTTGAGTCGACCGGCGCCAACCCCACGCACGGCGGCATTCCGCTGTTGTTTCCGTTTCCGAATCGGATTCGCGCGGGTCGGTATCAGTGGGCGGGGCGCGAGTACACTCTGGAAGGCGTGCATCGCGACGCCTGGGGAAACGCCATTCACGGGCTGGTGTTCGATCGGCCCTGGCGCGTGGTTGCGCAGGGAGACAACTTTATCGTGGGACGCTTCCAGTTGAGCGTCGATGCGCGTGAACGACGAAGCGTGTGGCCGGCCGATTTTGTTCTCGATGTGCGGTACGAGCTGCGCGACGACCGGTTGCGGTGCGACTTGCGGGTACACAACCCCGACCGGGTGGCTTTGCCGTGGGGGTTCGGGACGCACCCGTATTTCCGCATCCCTCTGCAGGCCGGGGGCGCGGCGGGGCAATGCCTCGTGCAGGCGCAGGCCGATCGCGCGTGGGAACTGGTCGATTGTCTGCCGACCGGCCGACGTCTGCCGGTATCGGGGCCCAACGACCTTCGAGAGGGGCGCGAGCTCGAGGGGCTGAAGCTCGACGACGTGCTGACCGGGCTGGCCACGGAAGGGGGAGTGGTGCAGTCGGTCGTAATGGATCCGGCGGCGGGGCTGGTGGTCACGCAGACGGCCGACGAAGTCTTTGAAGACCTGGTGGTGTATACGCCGCCGCACGGGCGCGCGGTGTGCGTCGAACCGTACACGTGTGTCACCGACGCGATCAACCTGGCTGCAAAAAGAATCACTGGCGGCTGGCAGGTGCTCGAGCCGGGGGCCGATTATCGCACGTGGTTCGAAATCCGGGCCAGCCTGATCTATGCGTGATAGCGAGGGTGGCGCGCAACGCCGTTAACTCTTTTGGTAGCGGAATTCGCCAGAATTCCGCCGCCGCGCGGCTTCACGGAATTCTGGCGACTTCCGCTACGGCTGAAAATCTCGACGAGCTGAAGGTTAACAGCAGAGCGTACCACCCACTCGACGTTCTGCGCGACGGACTATCATGGCTTTTGTGCGGCGTGGTAAACTGGCTGCCATGCAATCGACCGCACGATACAGTCTCGACTGGATCGCGAGAAAAGAGATGCGGCGCGACGCCCCGCCAAATCGCACGGCCCGGCCCCCTGCCCTGTTCGCGGTGGGATTGCTGATCGTCTCTGCGGGGCTGGGAATGGCAGCTCGCGCAGACGACGCTCCGGCGGCTGCCAGGCCGGCCGAAACGCCGCTCGAGGAAGTGCTGAAGCGGCTGGGGAAGCTCGAACAGGAACTGCTGGAGCTGCGGATCAGGTCGGGGAAGGTTCCCGAAGACAAGAGCGAACAGCGGGTGCTCACGTTGCTCGAAGCGCCGTATCTTGGCAGCCTCACCTATGGAGCCGCGGGCAATCAGCGATTCTTCGCGATGCGGCTGCTGCTGGTCAACCTGACCGATCAACCGGTCAAGATCGCGCGGGACGACGTGCAGCTTGTCGCCGACGAACAGACGTATGCGGTGAAAGACCCGCCCGCCCGCGCCGGGCCTTTGCAACTCGGGCAGCAGCAGGTGCAGTTTTCGAGTCTGCGGATGCCCAAAGAGGTGCTCGTGCCGGTCGGAGGCACCGCGTCGACCTGGACGACGTTCATTGACCTGCCGCCGGGGCAGCACGTCCCGCGGATGATACTGAAAATCAAGCTGGGCGACTCCCCGCGCGAGATCGACGTGAATGCGGTGCAGCGCGATGTGCTGGGGCTCAAGGTCGAGCGGCTCGGGCCGCGCGGGGCGCTGGGGGTGGCGACGGTCGGCGGCACGTTGAATACGGTGAACGTGGGAAGCCTGGTCGATGAGATCGACCGGCTGACGCAAGACAAGCTGGTGCGGCTGGTGATTCGGTTCGCAGACGGCGCGGTGATCTTCGACCCGCAACTGGCCAACTGGCTGACCGGTTACGCGCTCAATTTCGGCCGCAACCCACCGGCCAATGAAGGGCCCTTCCCGGCCCTGCCCGCGTCGCTGCGCGAGCTGCACGTGGCGTCGCTCCCCAAGGTCAACGAGACAGTGGGGCTCGCGACCGCGCACCCCGCGTTTCACGCCCCAAACATGGGCACGGGCCGAATTCATAAAACCGACGTTGAGGCGATGATCGCCGCGCTCTACAGCGCGTATGAAGTGATTCCGCGTGACGAGTTGTTTGCGGCGGTTTCGGCGGGCAGCCGGCTGGAACGGGCCGCGGCGCTGGTCGGGGGAGGCGGCCGGCTGTCGGCCGAGCAGCTTCCGGTCATTCTGAAACTGGCCGACGATGACGACCCGGTGATCCAGCAGGCGGCGCTCATGGCGCTGGGGCATTTCGGCGACGAGGCGGCGATCGAAAAGCTGGCGGGCTGGGGGGCGAAGAACGTGGGCGACGTGTCGGCGACGGCCATTGCGGCGCTCGCCGGTTCGCGGTTTCCGCCGGCGCACGAGGCGGTGCTGAAGCTGCTGGCGAACGAGACGCCCGAGGGGAAGAAGGCGCTGATTCGCATTCTGGCGCTGTACCCGCGCCCGGTCTGGTCGGAGGCGATTTACGAATTCGTGAAGGATGGGCGGGCGGGGCTCAATGTTGAGGCGCTGGGGGCGCTGGTGCAGGTGGGGCACCCGCAATTGATGTCGGTGCTGACCCAGGCCCTGCGTGGCGGCGACGCGGCGCTGTCGCAGGCGGCATTGGGAATTCTCGTATCGCGCAGCGACCGCGAAAGCGAACAACTGGCGCTCGACTACACCCTCGAAAAGCTCAAATCGGGCCCGCCCGGCCCGGTGATGCTGCAACTTGTCAATCGCGTCAAAGACCCGCGGGCGCTGCCTTTGCTGGTGGCGCAGTTCGACAAGGAACCGAACAAATCGGCCCTGATTCAAACACTGGCGCTCTTAGGCGACGGTGAAACGGGCAAGTTCCTGACCGACAAATACGTCAACCTCGCCGGGCATGAGCGCAGCGAGGCGCTGAAAGCGGTGAACCAGCTCGACCGTCCGCGGTTTCGACAGATGGCGGCCAAGGCGCTGCAGGCGGGTGAAAATGCCGTCATTGCGGTGGCCATTCAGGGGCTGCTCGAAGACGGCGGGCCCGACGCGCTCAAGGTACTGATCGAATCGTTGCAGACCAGCCCCAGCAGTTTTGCGTGGTCGCAACTATGCAATGCGCTCGCACAGAACGGGTCGCCCGCGGCCCGGGCCGCGCTCGTGCAGGCGCGCGACGCGGGGCCGGCCGAGAAGCGGAATTTCGCCGTCGGCGCCCTGCAACTGCTCAGGCAGCGCTCGCCGGGAATTCAATACGTCTACGCGGCGCAGAACCTCGCCAACCAGAAGAAATGGAAAGAAGCGCTCGAACAGTTCGATCTGGCACTGACGCTCGACCCGAACCTTTCCGACGCTTACGCCGAACGGGCGCATTGCCTGCTGCAGATGGAAAAACCGGCTGACGCCGCGAAGGATTTCGCCCGCGCCTGGGACCTCGACCCATACAACAGCCTCGCGCTGACCGGGTTGTGCCTGGCGCAGGTGATGGTCGAAGGGCGGCATTCGGAGGCGGTGGCCAAACTCGAGGAGTCGCGGTCGAAATTTCTGCGGCAACCGACGTTTCTGTACAACGCCGCGTGTGTATATGGCCGGGCGCTCGAGCTTTTGCAGAAAGACGCTCCGGCCGCCAACCGCGAGGCGCTCGCCGCGCAATACCAGTCGGCGGCACTGGCTGACCTGAAGGCGGCGATCGATTCGGGCTTTCAGGATTTCGACCTGATGAAAACCGACCCCGACCTGAAGCCGTTGCAAGAGCTGCCCGAGTTTCAGAAACTGCTCGATCGCCCCGACCCGGCCGGCGAGGCGAAAGGCGGTGTGAAACGCGCCGGCCGCAGGCGATAGCCTTTTGTTCTCAAGCCCACCGCCCGCGAGGGCCTGAGGGAGTGCTTCAGAAATGCGGTTCCTCAAGGCGATACGATTTCTGACGGAATTCTCTGAGCCGTTCGCACGGCTGACTCCCGGTGGTCGCTGGCTGTGGCACCCGGATTCAGTCCCCTCTGCTTGACGCACCGCCAGAGCCTCTACCCCGCTGGAGATTGAATTGGTTTATCTCAATCGGATCTACACGAAAACCGGAGACGACGGAACGACCGGGCTGGGGGATGGAGCGCGGGCCCCCAAGACGCACCCGCGAATCATCGCCTACGGAGGGGCCGACGAGCTGAATTCGGTGATCGGCCTGGCGCTGTGCTGTGACCTGCCCGAATTCGTGCGCGACTGGCTCGCACGCATTCAGAACGACCTGCTCGATCTCGGGGCCGACCTGTGCGTGCCCGAGACCGATCCGCCCCCCGAGAAGCCCCCGCTGCGGGTGACGGCCGATCAGGCGGTGCGTCTCGAAGAATGGATCGACGAGGCCAATGAACGCCTGCAACCCTTGCACAGCTTCATTCTTCCCGGCGGCACACAGGCCGCGGCGCACCTGCACCTGGCGCGCACCGTCTGCCGGCGGGTGGAAATCAACGTGCTGCAACTGGCCGAATTCGAAACGGTCAATCCGCAGACGCACGTGTATCTCAACCGGCTGTCGGATCTGCTGTTCGTCTTGGCGCGCGTCTGCAACAGCGACGGCACGCAAGACGTGTTGTGGGCGCCGGGCGCGAATCGCTGATGGCCGCTGTCCGTCAACCTCGGAAGGCTGACTTACGGCGTCACGTCACCCGGCCGACGATAATCGTACGATCATCGTCGGCGGCGCGGCCGGCCGCAAATTCTTCGACCGCCTGCAAAATGCTTTCGAGCAACCCTTGCGCCTGGCGGCCGCACATCTCGAGCGTGTCGTCGAGGCGGCTCGTGCCGAACAGCTCGTCGTTGGAGTTGCGGGTTTCGGTGATGCCGTCGGTGTACAAGACGAGCTGGTCGCCCGGCGCCAACTGGTATGACGTTTCGGTGTATTGCTGGTTGGCGCGAATCCCCAGTGGAATGGCGGCGGCGCCGTCGAGCGAAACGAGCGAACCGTCGCGGCAGCTTTTCAGGCGCGGCGGGTTATGCCCGGCCGACGAGTACGTGAGGCGGCGCGTGGCGGGGTCGTAAATCGCGTAGAACGCCGTGACGAACGTCTCGCTCAAGCTGGCATACCGCGTGGCCAGATGATGATTGAGGTACGCCAGCACCTGGGCGGGGGGCCGCGCGGGGCCCGGGTGGGTGTGCGCGATGCAATGGGTCACCGCCATCAGCACGGCGGCGGGGGTGCCGTGCCCGCTGACGTCGCCGATAAAGATGCCCCACTGGCCATCGGGGAGGGGGAAGAAATCGTAATAGTCGCCGCCGGCACGTCGCGCAGGCTGGTAGTGGGCGGCGACGTCGAGCGTGGGGATTTTGGGGAGTTCCGCCGGCAACAGCGCCCGCTGGATGTCTCCGACGATCTTCAGCTCACGGTCGAGCGCCTGATACGCGTTGTGCAGCTCGTCGCGCAGGACGAGATTTCCCGTGGCGCGACCGAACAGGTTCGACCGCCACACCAGATCGGGAAGCTGCTCAGGAACGAACGCCCCCGCATTTTCGCTCAACAGCACAACCATGTTGAGCGATTCTCCCTGGTCGTACATGGGAATCGCCAGAAGCGATCGGTGGCCATCGAGATACTCAAACGCCGGGTCGTCTTTCGCCGGCGCGAAATCGTCGATGATTCTGGGTTCGGCGTTGTAGATCAGGTCGGCCAGCGTCCCGCCGCGGAACAGGGGGAGTCGATGCTTTTCCTTCCAGGGGTTGATCTCTTCGGTCCAGGTGGTGCTGCGGGTGATGCGATATTCCGGCTGGAGCAGGTCGCGCCGGCTGAGCGACAGGCGCCGGTGCCGAGGCACCAGGTGCTGCATGCGCCGCGCATACGCGCGAACCATTTCCTGCGGATCGGTATGCCGGCTCATCTCACGCATGGTCTCGACGATGACGTCGAGCCGTTCGCGCCAGTCGGCGAGGTCTGGGCTGAGAGGGTCTTGGGGCATGAGTTTGCGCTCTGGTCGCGATCCGCAGGAGCGGGGCAACCGGCGCCAGGCAGGGCCGATGCGCCGCCACTTCGGTTGTAGCGTGCGTGCGAGTCGGCGGCAATTGATGCGGCGCGACACCGTCGCGCGCCGGGCAAGCCCGGCGGCGAAACGGATGGCGGGCTGACGCTCAAGGGCGCAATTGCTCTTGCGCCTCAGTCAGTAGTTCGCGGCCCGAACGGCCGAGTCGGTCGCGCGAGGGCTCGAGCCCAGCCAGCCGCCGATTCCATTCAGGCCCGCGACGTAGGCGAGCAGCCGGCCGTCGCAATCGGGCACCTGGGAAGCGAGCCGCGTGCGCAGCGAGCCGGGGTGGGCCGTCGTCCGCAGGTCTTGCACGTAGTTCAACAGCACCTGCCGGGTGTCGGGCGAGGCGTGCAGCATGTAATGCACCCAGGCCCAGGCCTCGCGGTAGTCGGGGCGGTGCATCTGTTCGACCTTTTCGAGGGTTTCGAGCCGGTCGAGATCGGGCCGCCAGCCGCCGTTGAGCGAGGTCGCCAGCGCCTGCGCATGCTCGGTATTCACTTTGCCCGGGGGGCCGCCGGCGACTTCGAAGTATTCGGCGATTCCTTCATCGAGCCACAGCGGCACGGCTTCGAGCCCCGCGTGCAAGAGGCCGTGCGTGTATTCGTGGCGCAGGTCTTCCTGAATGCGATCGCCCCACCAAGTGTACACGGCCAACGACTTGCCGGGGGTCTGGATAAAGTACGCCCGGCGCGGCGGGTAACCAGGGAAGGTCGCCTGCAGGTATTGGGTGTATTGCAATTCGTTGGCGAAGAGATAGACCGTAACGTCTTTGGTCCCCAGGGGAAGTTCAAAGGTATCGGAAACGTCGCGGCGAAGCTGTTTCAGGTCGCGGATCAAGGGGTGATCTTTGGGCAGCTTGAAGTCGCTGACGACCACCAACTGATCCGACTGAATGGTGTGCCGGGCCGGCAGCGCGATGCGGCTGGGGCGCGTGGCGGCACAACCCGAGGCCAGGGCCAGAAGCGCGGCGCCGGCGCCGGCCATGAAGCCGCGGCGATGGCACCGCCCGCCTCTTTGCGGGGCGGCCAGCGGGTCGGTTGCGTCGTTCTGGCCGTCGATCTCGCGCATGGTGCCAATAAGAATTCAACTGACAGGACGACCGCGGCTCTGGTTGCGGGCCAGCTTCAACGACAACCGCCGCGCGATGGCGCGCCACCAGTCTTTCCATTCCGAATCGAAGCTTTCACCCAGATAGAATTTCAGAAAGCGCACGCGCTGTGACGCGCGAATCGACGGGTGCTGCCGTGCGCTCACGGCCAGCCGCGACAGGTTCTGCACCGCGCGGCGTTGCGGCAGGCGGCGCCAGACGCGCACGTGATCGAGGTCGAGCAGCCACACCCGGCTGACGGCGGCGTCGCGTGAAACGAGCAGGTTTGAAAACTTCAGGTCGCGGTGATCGAAGCCCGAGGCGTGCAAGCGGCGCAGTTGGCGGGCGATTCGCCGACTGCGGGTCAGAACCCATTCGGCCTGGGCCGCCGGTGCAAGTTGCGACAGCTCTGACTTCAGGAAACGCTCGGCCGTCGTTGAATCGTCGATCGCCGCGGTCAGCAGATAGTGCCGCGGGGGGCTGTCCCACGGCCGTTCGACCACGGCCAGCGGCCGCGGGGTGTCGATGCCGCGGCGCAAAAGCGCGTGCCCGATTTCCCACGCCCGGCGCGAGGCCGACTGCCTGAAGATCGTCTGAAACGAGGCCAGCCACGCCGTTTCGTCGAGCGCCTTCCAGTAGCCGTAGAGCGTGTCGTCGCCACAGGGAACAAGCACCTGGGCGACACGGCAGCTTCGCCCGAGCTTGCACCAGCGCACGAGCCGCCGGGCGAAAAGGTCTTCCGGCGTTGCGGCGAGGTCTTGCAGCCACGAGGCATCGAACGTGGCGAGACTGCGGCAGCGCGCCTGCGCCGTGGTCAGCCGGCGAACATGGCGATTGCCACGATTCCAGGCGCGATCGGCCCGCCTCCACCCCGCCAGCGCCGCGTCTTGCAGCAACCGCTCGAGCAGATCGGCCTGCGGACGAAACTCGCGCTTGTCGGGCGCGCTATCGGCATCGGCCGGTTGCTGAAAGTGCAACGCCGTCAAATAGCCGCTGAAAAACCTCAGGCGATCGGCGCGGGTCGAGCGGCCGGCGAAGAACTGATGCAGGTCGGCCAGGTTTTTCCGCCGCCGCGAGGGTGAGAGCCGGCGGCGGAGTTGCGCCGAGTGCAGGTCGATCAGCGACAACGCGGGTTCGCCGTCGGGTGTCGTGCGAATCAGAATGTTGCCGGCGTGCAAATCGACGTGCTCGACCCCCCCCGCGTGCAGCCGCGCGGCAAGCTCTGCCAGTTGCCGGGCGAGGGATTGCCTCAGAAACGCCTGTCGCGGCGCCGGCAGCGCCGCGAACTCAGTGAGCAGGTAGTGATCGAGCGGCAGGGCGTCGGGAATCGCGCGGCTGACCAGAAACCCGTCCCAGGGCAACCCGGCGCGGCGCGAAAGCCCCAAGGCCACCGGTTCGAACGTGGGCAAACCCAGCTCGGCGATGCGGCGCGCCGCCTGCCATTCGCGCCATGCGGGGCTTCCCTTGAGAATGTTGCGGGCGAGCGCCTTCCAGTCGGGCACGCGATAGTGCTTCAGATAGAATTCGCCAGCCGCCAGAGTCAGGCGATAGACCGCACGATGCGGCCCCTGCTTCACGAGATGCAGTTGGCGGTGCGAGCGCCACTCTGACCAGCGGAGACCGACGCCGTCGTACAGGGTCGAGGCGAGCGGCGTGTGAATGGTCCAATGGCTGTGGCTCGAAACCAGCTCAACCCACCCTGTCGACTGGGGCGAAATGACGTCGGCAGCGGGTGTCGTGCGGGAAGTGCCGGGTGTGCCGCGCATTTCAGGTGACGGATGAAAGTGATTCGCGTCTCGGGGCGATCTGTGAGCGGGCGATTCGGTTGTCGTGCGGTTGGCGGGGAGCCCCGCGAAACGTTTTGGCGCCGAGGGATTCGGGGTTGTCGCCAGCCGGCTTAACGGGTCGTTTCAGAATCGGGCGGGTTGGCCGAGCCTCGGAACGAATCGAACAGGCCACGGAAGAACTGATCGGTGGCCGAACGGGTGACGATGTCGCCATGGCCCGAGGCGATCAGATTTTCAGACAGCCGGGGATGCTCGCCCCATTCGCGAAAGGTCCAGGCGCGGACATCGACATAGGGGTCGCGCCAGTCGGCCTGCCGCTTGGGAACGAGCAGAAACTTCTGGTCGGTCCGCACGAGGTGGAATTGAAAGGCGGCGAAAACGAGGCCCCCGCCCAGAGCCACTCCGATCAGCCAGGTGAAGAGGCGCCGCATTCGTTCCGCATCCTTGCGAAGTGCCGCGATCTTGGTCCTCAGAAACTGCCAAGTCGGCGGGATTTTGCCAGATTGCGGCGACGGGGTAAATAGGGGTTCGGGAGGGGGCACGGCCTAGGGTCCATAACGGGCTTTGCGCGCCGGACGCGATGGGTTAGACCATCGGTGGACGAAGTCGAGCGACTTCGAGATCGCAAGCTCAAGGAGGAGCGTGAGATGGCCACGGGTGCTGTGCAGGACACA
>JBQTIL010000072.1:0-8425 GCA_052388175.1 Planctomycetaceae bacterium
TGGGGCCTGCGCTCGCTGACACGGCTTTCGATACAGACAACGCGCTTTACGCTCATCGAGGGGCTTGCGCCGGCCCCCCATTTGCTTGCGCGAGTTTGCCCCACCCTACCATGAATAATCCGGGCTAGCGACCGGCGCGTCAGTTGGTGTTCCCGGCTGCCGCGGAGGACGCTATCGAGACGCGCCGTTGAGGCCCTCTCCCGCACCGTTCTTCGGTGCGTCGCGGTAATTCAGTGGCGGGGGCTGTTCGGCGTGCATCAGCGATTCGTATTTGCGGTCGCCCAGCCGGCGGTTGAGTTCGGCCCGCGCCTGCTGCAGGGTCTGCGGGTTTTGAAAAAGGTCGCAGGCCGAGGCTGCCAGCACGCGCGAGGCCAATTGCATTCCCTTGCGGCCCAACGACGTGCCGCCGGCTGCACACGCCTGCCATGAATGCGCCGGGGTGCCCGGGACCCAGCAGGCGGTATTGAAGCCGGTGGTCGGCACGACCCACGAAACGTCTCCCACGTCGGTCGAGCCTTTGCCAATCTGCCCCGTCTGGTCGATCACTTCGCGCACACTTTCGACCGCCTGCGGTTCCTCGAGCGTTTCGTGAATCCGCGCGGCAAACTTTCGTTCGTCATCGGTGTATTCCAGGTCGCACAGGGCCCGCAGGTTGGTCAGGGCAACCTGTGACAGGACGCTGTTGGGCATCGTTTCGAGCGTTCCCCCGAGGTAATCGGTTTCGAGCTTGGTTTCGGTCGCCAGGGCCCCTGCCTGGGCGCACAGCTCGAGCCGGCGGTAAACCGAGCGGACTACGGCGGCCTCGGGATGGCGGACGTAAAAGTAGACTTCAGCGAACTCAGGAACGACGTTGGGCGCGTCGCCTCCTGAGGTAATGACGTGATGAATGCGCGTAAAATCGGGCGTGTGCTCGCGCAAGAGCTCGGCGGCGTGCACGCTCAGTTCGACCGCGTCGAGGGCCGAGCGCCCCTGCTGGGGCGCCCCGGCGGCGTGCGCCGCTTTACCTCGAAACCGAAACTTCGCGGCGATGCGCGCCAGTGACGAGATGTCGCCGGCTGCATTGCGATTGGCCGGGTGCCAGTGCAACACGGCGTCGCAATTGTCAAACAGCCCCGCCCGGACGAGAAACACCTTCGCCGACCCCCCTTCCTCGGCCGGGCAGCCGTAGTAGCGAATCGTTCCCTTGAGGTGGCCGGCGCGAATCTGTTCGGCCAACGCAATGGCCGCCGATGCCGAAGCCACCCCAAACAGGTGGTGCCCGCAGGCGTGCCCCCAGGCCGTTTCCTCCCGCGGCTGCCGCCACGGAACGGCCTGCTGCGACAGCCCCGGCAGCGCGTCGAATTCTCCCAGCAGGCCGATCACGGGGGTCGAACTGCCGAACGTCGCCGTAAAGGCCGTCGGAATGCCCGCCACTTTGCGTTCGACGCGAAAACCGGCCTCTTCCAGCATCCGGGCCAGCCGGGCCGACGATTTCTCTTCGCGATAGCCCGGTTCGGCCCAGTTCCAGATGTCGAGCGCCGCTTGCCAGTCTAACTCTTCTCGCCCGCGCACCGATGCGTCCAAGGCCGCCTTTTGGGCCTGCGCGACGCCGACGAGCGCCGTCATGAACAACAGCAAGACTGCACAAAACGAAGTCTGTCGCATGGCTTTGATGCAGATCGCCCCCCAACTTTCGCGGCTGCCGCCGCGGTGGTTGTACTACATGGTACACGGCAAATGCCGCCGCTGCACCGGAGCGAAGCCCGAGATTCAAGATTGGCATTGCGGCCTTGAACAGGGAGGCGGCGGGCCTCCCTCTCCCATTGGGCCCATTGGGAGAGGGTCAGGGTGAGGGCCGATCGCAGCATTCTCGGGTCAAGCCGGCCCCCACCCCGACAGGCTGCCAAGTCGGCTTGATGGCGCGGCCGGTAAACCGGTATAGAATCTGGCCGACCGGGCCTCGGCGCACGTCCCGGGCACAGCACCCGATCGAAAATGCAACGGTCCCCCCTGCCCGACGAAAACATCCGCTCGTCGCGAACCGGCCCTCGCAGGCTGTCGATTTCCGAATGGGGAGTTCTGGCTTTCAACGTCTGTTACCTGCTGGCCGCGCTCTGCGCCTCTTTTTTTCGCCAGAATGACGAGTTCCTGTTCTACTTCGTGGTGATGTGCCTGCTTCTGACGGGCGTCGCCGTCTTGCACCTGCGAATTCGATTGTCGACAGGCGCCTTGTGGGGATTGTCGCTGTGGGGCCTCGCCCACATGGCCGGTGGATTGTTGAGCGTTCCCGAGACCTGGCCGATTCAGGGCGAATCGCGAGTCTTGTACAATTGGTGGCTCGTGCCCGGTTTCCTCAAGTTCGACCAGGTGGTGCACGCCTTCGGGTTTGGGATCGTCACCTGGGTCTGCTGGCAGTGTCTGAGCCGCGCCTTCGACCGCCGCGGGATCGCCCTGCGGCCGACTTTGGGCTTTTTGACCCTGTGCATCGCTGCGGGAATGGGCTTTGGAGCGGTCAATGAAGTCGTCGAATTCATCGCGACGAAGACCCTGCCCGACACCAACGTCGGCGGCTATGACAACACCGGTTGGGACCTGGTGGCGAACCTGGTCGGGTGTTCGCTGGCGGCCCTTCTCATCTATTCCGCGAACATCCGCCGGGAAGATCGAGCACACAGAAACCGGCCGTTCGATCGGTGATTGACGTCGCCCTTCTCGCGGCCCCGCGTCTGGAGGGTGCCGTAGCAAACAATTGCGGAATTGCAGGATTCTTGGCAGCGATTGGCAACTTCGCCGGGGGGGGGGGGGCTGGAGCCTGAGAACAGAAATCCCCTCCTGCACGCCGTGTGGATCTGGCAAGGTCACTCGCTTGATTCGCGGCACGGGCCCGCAGAGAATCTCAGACAGTGCGCTCGGAGGGAGATGTCATGTCAGAACATGCCGCGTTTCGGGTCGTCGGGGTACGTTCCAATGGAGATCGCCTGGTCGTCAGCGATTGCATCGAGCGGCAACAGGCCGAGCAGCTTCGCGATCGGCTGCTCGCCAGCACCACATTTCGCGAAATCGTGATCGAACCCGACCGTACCCAGGCCGGCAAAGAGACCCATGATGACGACCCACTCGAAACGATCTCACTGTAAGCCCGCCTGCTGCCGCACCGGGGTGCGGCACGGGGTGCGGACTTATGGATCGCCGGGCCCTGTCGCCTTTGATTCCGCGGAGAGCCGTCATGTCGAATTGCCCGGCGTGCGCCGAACCGATCGGCGGTGACGCCGATACCTGCCCGCATTGCGGCATTCGCATCCACAACTACGTGACGGGGTCGCCGCCGGCGCCGTCGAAAATGTCGGCCGGCGGGCTCGTGCTTTTGATCGGGGGCGGCGCGTTCCTGGCGATATTGGTTTGCGGCGGAATTCTCGCAGCGCTATTGTTGCCGGCGGTCCAGCAGGCCCGTGAGGCAGCTCGGCGCACGCAGTGCAAGAACAATCTCAAACAGATCGCGCTGGCGCTGCACAATTACCACGATGTATTCAATTGCTTTCCGCCGGCTTACGTCGCCGACGAGAAGGGAAAGCCCATGCACAGTTGGCGCGTGCTCATCTTGCCGTACATCGGCGAAGGGGGGCTATACGGCCAATACCGTTTTGACGAACCGTGGGATGGCCCCAACAACTCTCGGCTGCTGGCCCGCATGCCTGTGGTCTATGCCTGTCCGTCGCACTCGGCTTCGGGTGGCCCGCAGCCATTCAACACGGCTTACGCCGGCGTCTTCGGGCCGGCCGCCGTCTTTAAGGGGGCCGACGTGGTGCGTTTCCCCGACATCATCGACGGCACCTCGAACACGCTCTTGGTGGGGGAAGTCGGCGATACGGCGATCCCCTGGATGAAGCCCGAAGACATCGACGTGACGGCCCATCCGGCCATCAACTCGCCGGGCGGTTTCGGCAGCCACCATTTGGGGGGCGCGCAGTTTGCGATGTGCGACGGCTCAGTGCGGTTCATCTCGCAGTCGATCAACCCACAGACCTTGAGTGCGCTCTTCACGCGCAACGGAAACGAACCGCCTGCCGCATACTGAGCCTGGCCGCAGCGTCCTTGTGACGGCCGAGCCGCGCGAACGCGCATCAGTTCCCGCCGTCGTCGTCCGATTCGGCCGCGGCATCGGGCGGCGAATCGCTTTCTGCCGCAGTCGCACCGGAACCTTCGGCCGCGAACTCAGGCAACACGGGCAGGCGTTCGGGGTGCAAGTGATAGCGCGGAAAATCGCGACCCAGTTCGTGCAGGCACATCACCAGCCCCGATTCGGTTGCCACGAAAATCCGGTCGCTGCGGTCGTTGCTGATGTGTTTGGTAAACGCACCCAGCGGCAGCCGGCCCAGCATTCGCCCGCTGTCGCGCGCCAGCACCATCAGATTGTTCTGGCGGTCAGCGCCATACAGCTTCTCGGAACTCACCGCCAGCACCGCCTCGACCTTCGGGACAGACCGCGGCCACAATGGCCGCCCGGTGGCGGCCGAAAGCTTCGTCAGGCTGCCGTGTTCGGGCAACAGGTAAACTTCGTCCTGAATCAGCACCGGGGCTTTCCGCGTGACCAGCCCTGAGGTGTATTCCCAGTTCCGGTGGCCGTTGTTGATTTCGATGGAGTAGAAGTTGGTGTCTTCAGACGCCAGCAGCAGCCGGTTCTTGTACCGCACCATCGGGGCCGACAGGGCGGCGTCGGCCTCAAACTGGTAGATCAGCCGCCGATTGTCGGTGGCAACCGAATACAACGTCCCGCTGGTGCTGGCGAAAACAAGCCGCGACCCGAGCGGAACCGCGGGAATGACGATCGCATCGCTGGTGCGATAGCGCCATGTAATTGCTTCCTTCTCAAACTGCGGCAACATGCCCTTCTGGTGCAGGTCGGCGATCGTCGCGAGGTCAATGCTGTACAGGCTGCCGTCGAGGCATCCGATGTACATCTGCTGGTCGTCGATAACGGGTTGCGCGGTCGGTTGCCGCGGCAGATTAAATTCCCACAGAATCTCGCCCGTCCTCTTGTCGACGCCATAGAGATTCAGGCCGTTAATCGCCAACAGCAGTTCATCGCTGATCGTCGGGCGCAGGCCAACGCGGTCGGTGGGGCCAAGCTGACGCGACCACAGGTGCCGGCCGGTTTCGGCGTCAAACGCCGTGACGCCGCCCGAAGTCGACTGCATTACCAATAGCGTTTCGTCGGCGGTGATGTGCTTGACCTTGTCGCGGCTGCGATCGATCGTCGCGTGGCCCCACCAGCCGCGGGTCAGCCCCAATCGATTGAGCACCGGCTCTGGGGGCATGACGGTTTGCCCGTTGACGGCCGGGAGGTCGGCGGCGCAGGCCAAGAGCCCCAACACGCAGGCGAACAGAACGCGAACGCGCGACATGACACGAGGCTCCTGGCGGATGGCGCCCTTGACGTACCGAAGTGCCGACGGCCACCCTGCCGGAACCTGCCGCGGAATCCGTGCGGTCCTTCCAGCCATTCTAGCCGGCGCGCCGTGGCGGAAGCCAGAGCGCGGATGCGGAAGGAGCGCTTCGCCCACCCTGAAATCGGGCGTTCCGCGGGGCGTCTTGAATCGCCGGTGACGCGGGGGGTAGAATCGCTGTCGTCCGATCCTGGTCGGGTCGAATTGTCTGTGCGGATCTGCCGGATGAACCCGCATATTCGTCATGCCGTGCTGCTGGGCGCCCTGGCGTGGTCACTGATGACCGCCCCGGCCCGGGCCGACGGCTTGATCCTCAAAGGCGGCGGCGAGCTGCGCGGCGACCTGAAATCGGCCGTCGCGGCCAAGGTCGCCAATGGGGCGAAGCCCCCGGCAGAATATGTGATGCACACGCTCTCGGGCGCGATGGTGCGCGTCGCCGCAGACCAGGTCGAGTCGGTGGTTCCCCGCCGGCCGCTTCTGGAAGAGTACGAAACGCGGCGCCGCGCCGCCCCCGGCACCCTCGACGCTCAATGGGAGCTGGCCGAATGGTGCCGTTCGAAGTCGTTGGTGAAAGAGCGCGCGGTACACCTGGCGCGCGTCATCGAGTTTGACCCCGAACATGTCGCGGCCCATCGGGGCCTGGGGCATGTGAAACACCGCGGCCGGTGGACGACCCGCGACGAAATGCTGGCGGCTCGCGGTTACGTCAAACACAAGGGGCGCTACGTCTTGCCGCAGGAGCTCGAACTGATCGTCGAAGACGAGCGGGCGAGCGACGCCGAGAAGGGCTGGTTCAAGAAGATCAAACTCTGGTCGGCCTGGCTGACCGGCGAGCGGCCCGAGCGGTCGGCGGAGGGCTTGCGCGAGTTGCAGGAGATTCGCGACGCCGACACTGTCCCGGCCCTCACCCGGTCGCTTTCTAACGCGCCGCACGGAGCGCAGCGCCTGCTGCTTGTCGAGATACTGACGCAGATCGCCGGTGAAAAGGCGCTCGGGCCTCTGGTGCAGCAGTCGTTGCGAGATGAGTCGTCGGCAGTACGCACAGCGGCCGTCAAGGGGGTCAAGGCGAAAGACGCTGCGCTGGCGCTTCCCGTCTATATCCGGGCACTGCGAAGCGACCTGAACGTGCAGGTGAATCGGGCAGCCGCGGCCCTGGCGCAGTTGGGCGATGAAACGGCCGTCCCTTACCTGATCGAGGCCCTGATTACCAAACACCAATATCGAGTCGAAGTGCCCGACTACAGCGAAATCGGCGTGGGGACTGACGGCTCGCTGCAAAGCGGCGTGACGCTGCCCCCCAATATCGAAGTGCTGCTGCGGACGGGGCAATTGCCCAATGGCGTGGCCATTGCCGGTGGGCCGCCCGTGCGGATGAAAGAGATCACGATCGAACGTGACGAACAAAACCCGTCGGTTTTGGAGGCCCTGAAGACCCTGACCGAACAGAACTTCGGTTTCGACGCCGGGGCTTGGCGCCGCTGGCAACGGGCGCAGCAGTTGGGCGTGGTAAAGGCCAAGGCACGTCCCTGAATTCCGCCATGAGCGACTCGCTGCAGCCGATCATTCGACCTGCGAACTGCCAGCCAGCGCCCGCCGGCCTGCTCATGCGACTGGCCATTCTCGCCGGCCCATTCCTGGCAGGACCACTCTTTGCGTTGATGACGGCCTACCCGACAGTGGGGGCGACGGTCGGCGCCGCAATCGCGGCGGGGATTATCCTCGCGATCGTCCGCCGCGTGAATTATCAAGACCCTCCGCCGGTCGCCCCTCGCAACAGCCGGCCCCTCGACTAGGCCCGCGATTCAAAATGACCCGAATTCCGAAATGTGTTCCATTCTGGCCTTGTGCGTACTGATGGCTGATGAACCCGCACAGCTTGTTCCCGGCGACCACCGTCGCGATCTGGTCGTCGGCGGGCTCTCGCGAAACTATCTGGTGCACGTTCCGCCCTCGTACGACGGCAAAAAGCCCGTCGCGGTCGTGCTGGCGTTCCACGGCGGTGGCAGCAATGCCGCGCAGATGGTTCAATTTTGCGGGCTGAACGACAAATCCGATGCGGCGGGTTTTGCCGTCGTCTATCCGAATGGAACCGGTCTGGTCGAAGGGAGCCACACCTGGAACGCCGGCAATTGCTGCGGCTTCGCCCAGCGCCGCAATATTGACGACGTCGCCTTCACCCAGGCCCTTCTCGACGACCTCGCCCACTGCCTGCGCGTCGACGCCGATCGGGTGTTCGCGACCGGCATGTCGAACGGCGCGATGATAGTCTATCGTCTCGCCGACAGGCTTTCCGACCGCATTGCCGCGATCGCCCCCGTGGGTGGTCCGATGGGAACGCCAACCTGTGCGCCTGTCCGGCCGGTGTCTGTCGTCCATTTCCACGGCACGGATGACAAGTTCGCGCCGTTCGGGGGCGGCCGGGGCGAACGCAGCCTGACGCAAACCGAATTCTTCTCTGTTGAACAGTCGCTCGCGAACTGGGTTCGGGCGAATGGGTGCCCCGAGACGCCCGAAACCACGCCGCTCGAAGACGTCGCCCGCGACGGCACGAAAGTGACGCGAAAAACCTATGGCCCCGGCCGCGAGGGCGCCCAGGTGGTGCTGTATGAGATCGCGGGCGCCGGGCACACCTGGCCGGGCCGCAAGCCCAGCCTGCTGTTTCTGGGAAAGACGACGCTGAACGTCTCAGCCAACGACGTGATGTGGGAATTCTTCGAGCGACACCCGCGCGGGGCGGCGCAGAAATGACTCGGCGTGCGACAAGCGCGCGACCGAATTTCGTCGTGGGGCAGCCATGGCGCTGTCCCTGCAACTACCACACGGCGACCGCACTTGATACCGGCCGCAGGCTGCCACCAGGTCGTTGCTTGACAATAATCGGGATAGGGGGGAGCCTTGCGGCTCCTCCCCTCCCACACCACCGGACATACGGGTCCGTATCCGGCGGTTCGGTTGGTGAAGTGGTGAAGACCACGATGGTCGTCATCACCGGGCGTTCGGGT
>JBQTIL010000073.1:0-4521 GCA_052388175.1 Planctomycetaceae bacterium
ACCCCCCACACGTCCCCTGCGGGGGCGCCCTCGCTTCAGCCCCCCCCCCCCCCCGGGGGGGGCCGGGGGGGGGGGGGGGGCCGCGAGTCTCGGCGCGCCGGGACTCGACGGCGGAAACCACCCCCACCCCTGACCTCGCAAACGAGAACGGCGCCCTCTTGGGCGCCATCGGCCTCACAGACGAGATTCGCCCCGAGGCGGCCGGCGTCATCGCGGCCTTGCGTTCGCTCGGGGTGCGATCGTGTGCGCTGTTGACCGGCGACCGGCAAGCGGCGGCTTGGGCGGCTGCGCGGGCCGTCGGCTCGCTCGACTTCGTCGGCAGCGAACTGTTGCCGGCCGACAAGGCGCGCTTTATCGAAGACCAGAAGCGCGCCGGCCGAATGATTGCGATGGTGGGCGACGGCGTGAACGACGCCCCCGCATTGGCGGCAGCTAACGTGGGGCTGGCGCTCGGGGGCGCCGGCAGCGATCTGGCGGCCGAGGCGGGTGACCTGGTGCTGATGGGCGACCCGCTGGCTCCGTTACCTGCGCTTTTGCGACTCGCGCGCGAACTGGTTCGCACGATTCGCACGGCCATATTGCTATTTGCCTTTGGCATGAACGCTGTGGGAATACTCTTGGGGGCCCTCGGCTGGTTGAGCCCCGTGGGGGGCGCCCTCTTTCACGAAGCCGCCTCGCTGGCTGTGATGCTCTATTCCCTGCGGCTGTTGTGGTTCGAGCGTTGGGATTCAACCCGCCTCGGCCGATCGGCCGGCCACTGCGCGCGCTGCGCCGAGTGGTGCGTTGTGGCGCTTTCTCCGACCCGCGCCGTGCACGGGCTGTTGCAAAAACGGGCGCTCCTCGCGCGACTGGCCTGTGCGGCGCTCGCGATCTTCTGGTTGTGCTCGAATTTCGTCAGCGTCGCTCCCGACCAGCGGGCGCTCGTCACCCGGTTCGGCCGCTACGAAGCGACGCTCGAAGCGGGCTGGCATTTCCGCTGGCCCTGGCCGATCGAACGCGTGCGCCGCGAGGCCGTCGACCTGGTTCGCGCGGTGTCGCTCGGGTTTCGCGCGACGGGTACCGTGCCACCCGCGACCGATGGCGCCTGGCGTCCGCCGATCGAATGGCAGGCGGAACACGCCGGCCGGGGGGTCTTTCCCGTGCCGGCCGAATCGAATCTGCTGACCGGCGATGAGGTGGCGCTGGAGCTGACGGCCGAAGCGCATTATCGCATCGACGATCTGCGCACGTACTTGCTCGAACAGGCCGACCCGGTCGAAACGCTGCGCGCGGCTGCGGAAAGCGCTGTGCGACAGGTGGTGGCGGGGCGGTCGCTCGAAGACATTCTCTCGACGGGCCGGGCCAGCGTCGAAGCCGAAACCTTGCGACTGCTGCGGGCGCAGGCGGCCCAACTGCGCCTGGGGCTCGAAGTCACCGCATTCTGCCTGCTCGACGTACACCCGCCCACCGAAGTCGTCGCGGCCTACCGCGACGTGGCCAATGCTCTTGAGGAACGCGAACAATGGATCAACATCGCCCAGGTAGAGCAGGCGCGGCTCTTGTTGACGGCGGCCGGAGAGAAAGCCGTCGAGCGGCTCAATCGGGAAGCGGCCTTTGCGCGCGGCGGGGAGGGCGAAGGCGCGCCCTTCGAATGGCGGCTCGACGACGAAAACTGGGGCGAGCTGGTCACCCTGCGCGAGGGGGCCACGCTGATTTCCGGGGAAGCTGCCGCGAGATTGCAGGGGGCGCAGCAGGCGAAATTGCGGCAAGTGGCCGAAGCGCAAGGCAGGCGGGCGCATTTCCTGAGCCTGCTGGCCCCATCGCGCGCCCACCCAGCCCTGACGCGGTCGCAATTGTACTGGACGGCCCTCGAACAGGCGCTCGCGGCGCGGCCGCTGACGATCATCGACCCCGAGTCGGCCGGCCGCGCGCACGTGTGGCTGACCGATCCCGATCGGTTCACTCTGCCGCCATTTTCGCGCCCGGCGACTGGCGAGCGTTCCGAGCCACCGGTGGAACATTCTGAGAAGTGAGTGATGGCATCATGAATAGCAGCTCTCAATCCGGCGGTTTTTCGGTTAGCGGGCCGGCGCTGTCACGGTTCACTGATAGAGGCCCGGCCCTCGCAAGATGGGCGCTGGCGGCGGTTGCGGTCTGTCTGGCGGCCACGTCGATCGTGTTTGTTGATGAAGGTGAAGACGTGATCGTCGAGACATTGGGCCGCATCACCGCCGTTTACGATTCTTCCGACCCCCAGGCCAGCGACCGCGGGTTGCATTTCAAGTGGCCCTGGCCTTTCGGAACGGCGCGGCGCTTCGATCGGCGATTGCAGTTGTTCGACCCGCCCGGCCGCGAGTTGTTCACGCGCGATCGCAAGAACCTGACAGTCAGCAGCTACCTCTGCTGGAAGATCGCCGAGCCGCCGGTCGACGCGCGGCTGGAAGATCGCCCCGTGGTGAAATTCTTTCGCGGCCTGGGCGCCGTGCCTATTGCCGAATCGCGGCTCGACGCGCAGGTTCGTTCGGCATTGGCCACCGAGTTCGGCCGCATCGAACTGGCCGACCTGCTGGCGGTGCACGATTCCGAGCAGGGTCCGGGGGCCGCCAGTGCGCTCGAGCAGATGGCAGAGCGCGTTTTGCAGCACTTGCGCGACGCCGACGAGGGGCCCGCCCTGTTCGACCGCCTGGGTATTGAACTGGTCGACCTGCGCATCAAGCGCATCAACCTGCCGGAAGGAAACCGATTGGCGGTCTTCGAGCGCATGCGCACCGAACGTGAACGCATTGCCGAGCGTTATCGCAGCGCGGGGCAGGCCGAGCGGGCTCGCATTGAGAGTCAGGCGCGCCGGCAAAGCGACGAGCTTTTGGCGCGCGCCGATGCCGAAGCCGAGCGAATTCGGGGTGAGGGTGAAGCCGAGGCGATTCGCATTTTGAACGGCGCTCATGCCCAGGACCCTGCGTTTTACGAGTTCCAAAAGACGCTGGCCGCCTATTCGAAAATTCTGGGGGACCGGACGACGCTGGTGCTCTCGTCGGGCAGCCGGCTGTTCCGGCTGCTCACCGAAGGCGTGCCGGGCGCCGATGAGGCCTCGGCCGTGCCGCCCCCTGCAGCCGCCCCGCAGCGCGACCCCGCCTCGCGCAGCGCCGCGCTGCCTGCCGATCGCCGCGGCAGCGAACCGGCCGGAGGTGCGCCATGAGTCGCATGCGGCCCTGGCTTGCGATCGCGGCGCTCGCGTATCTTGCGACCGGGTTTTTTGTCGTCCGGGGTGACGAGCAGGCCCTGGTCCGCCGGTTCGGCCGCGCGAAAATGCCGTTGCGGCAAAGCGGCCTGTATCTCGACTTTCCCTGGCCTTTCACGCGCGTCGACCGGGTCAACGTGAACGCCGTCAAGACGCTGTCGATCGGCGTGCGGGCGGTCGAGCCTGACGCGTTGTCGTACCTGCCGCCGGTGAACCTTGAACGACAGGGCGAGTTCCTGACCGGCGACAAGAACGTGCTGCAACTGGCCGTCAATGTGCAGTATCGCATTGCCGACCCGCTGGTTTATTGCACGGCGAGTGAAGCGCCCGAGACGGGGCTCGCGCTTCTGGTCGAATCGCTCGTGGCCGACGTCGTTTCGCGCAGCGGCGTCGATTTCGTGCATCCGTTGGGGCTCAATGAGTTGAAGTCGATCCTCACGCGCGAGGCGCGAGTCGCAGCCCAGGTGTATCCCTGGGGCTTGTCGGTCGACGAGGTGACGATTGCGGGGGCGTTTCCGCCCGTCGAAGTCAAGGCGTCGTTTCTCGATGTTTCCAACGCCCGCGCTGAAAAAGACCGCGTCATCAACCAGGAACAGGCGCGGGCCGAGCGGCGCGTTTCGGCCGCCAGCGCCCGGGCGAACGCCGCTCTCGAACAGGCGCACGCCCAGCGCCACGTGCGCGTTCAAACGGCCCGAGGCTCGGCCGATCGCTTCACCACGGTGATCGCGTCGTTTCAGGGCCCGCCGGGCACGGGCGATGCGCCCGAGCAGGTTCGACGGCGCACGATGCAGCGCCTGTTCGCGGCGGCGATGGAAGAAATTTTGCCGCGGCTGCGCGGCAAGGTGTTGCTCGACCCCGCCAAACCTCTCGACCTGACGATTTTTCCGGCCGATGTGCCGGGCAAATGAAAGTTGTCACGACCGAGTGGCACTTGAGTCTCGGCGATTGAAGGGCTGCCAGACGATGTGAATGAATTCGAGTCTGCGCCGCAGACGCACAAGGTACTGAGCCCGGTACTGAGTACCCGGTAGGGGTCGTGTGTACTCAATGGGCAACACGATCTTTCACAAGCTTTCTGGATTTTTTGCGGCTGCAACAGCAGGCCAATCTGGCAGACGGGCAGAGAGGCAAAATTGGTCATTTTCCACGAGTTTTCACGAAGATCCGCGAAGATCCACACGAAGATCTTCGCAGAAACCGCGGAAATCACTCGAAGATCTCCGAAGATTCGCGCCGGCTACGTTGTGGGTGACCCCCTCGCATCGGCCATTCTGGCAGGTTCTCGCGCGTGAAATGAGAGTTCG
>JBQTIL010000074.1:0-12953 GCA_052388175.1 Planctomycetaceae bacterium
GTGTCTTGCCATTCTTCCGAACCGTGGTGTGGCGCAAATACATGGTTGCACTCCTTGCGACCACATCTTCGCACGGGAATGCGGTGGCTCAAGACCAAAGGTTGGCACTACATCGCGGTTCCGCCGATCCCCGCCAAGCGGCGCAATGACTTGCGCGCAGCCGGCCGCCGAAATTGGCGAATTTTGTCCCCGGACTGCGGAAGTTGGGTTAGACCGCGTGGGCCGCGGTCACGGTGCCTGTGGCCGCTCCTTCAGCATTAACCTGGGCCGCGCGCCGCAATAGGCCGCGCACGTCGCTGAGGCAGGGATGCACCACCTGCTCGGCATGCAGGCCCACCTGATAAAACCCCAGGCCGAGCGCGGTGCAGTGCCGCACCTCGCATCGCAAAAATGTCAGGTGCTCGTCATCGTCGGTCTCCAAACCGACCAGCAGCGTTTCGCCGGGCGCATGCGCGAGCGGAACGATGACCGCCAGACCTTCGGGGCCGGCATCTTTGCTGACCGCAGGGTAGGCGGCGCCGAAATCGGGCGCCCGCCCATCGGTGAATGGCGCCACCCAGACCGACTGGCAGAATGCGCCGCGCGGCTCGTGACGGCCGCCGGTCTCCAGTTGCCGCTTCTGAACGCGGTTCAACTGGCGCGAAAGCAGCCGCCGCACCTCTTCCCGCTTCGATTGGAACAGAAAGTCAAGCATCGCGTCTTAAAACCTCGTGTTCGGTCTGTTGCGGAATCGCCGCAAGACGGTCGCCCCGTCGTTGCGATTCAGGCCGCATCGCCCCGCCCACATTCAACTCTACGCCGACTGGCAGCAAGCCGCGGGAGCATCTGACACGTCGGAAAAAGACATCATCGATGCCAGCAACGGCTGTACCGCGAGTGCCGGTTATAGGGAGCGCCGGGCGTCAATCACGGCGTTTGAAACGGCGAACTTGCAGGGGCGATTTGCCTCGCCGCGATTCGAGAAATCGAAAGACGGCCCTGCGTCGGAAAGCGAAAGGGGCGTCATTCAGCCGGCGGGCGGCTGCTGGTCGACGAGAGTACCGAGAATGCGAACAGCACCAACCCGGCGGCGGTTGCCAGCAGCGTGTCGGCCAGCCGCCGCGAAGACGCGATCTTTGTAACGACCGTCGGATACGCGGCCCGCTGCGGCCGGCGGGCCGAAGCGACGCCAATCGGATCGCCAATTGTCAGCGTCAACGGGGGCTCGACGGGAATGCGCTGTTCGCCGGGAATCGCGATAGGGAACTCGGCCTGCGCCTGTTCGCGGATGAACTTCTCGTCGCGCGTCTGAGCGGCAACGAACTTCTGCAGCCTGCCGACCTGCCGCTCGAGCTCCACCAGCCGCCATTGGCCACCTGCGAACTCCTCCCGCAGCGACCACCAGACGACCAGCCGCGGCGACAAGACGACCAGGGCGTACAAAAGCGCGGCGCTGAACAGGCACAACCAGAAGCCCAGCGAATTCAGCGAGGCAAATGCCGAGGCGACAGCATGTTGACGAAGGTTGGGCGCCATAATGACCCGATGTCTCGATTCAACCAATCGATAAACATCGGCTCACTGACGCGCCGCTCTGCGGTCTGACCGCAGGCCCCGTCACTTGCGCCACAACCGGCCGCCATACAGGGCCTCGTCTCCCAGCAGCTCTTCGATGCGCAATAGTTGGTTGTACTTGCAAATGCGATCAGTCCGACTGGCGGAACCGGTCTTGATCTGGCCCGTGCCGAGCGCCACGGCAAGATCGGCAATCGTCGTATCTTCGGTCTCTCCGCTGCGATGGCTCATGACGGCGGTATAACCATTTCGACGGGCCAGTTCGACGGCATCGATCGTTTCGGTCAACGTGCCGATCTGATTGACTTTCACCAGAATGCTGTTGGCAATATGCTGATCGATCCCCTGTTGCAGACGTTTGACGTTGGTGACAAACAGATCATCGCCGACGAGCTGGACCGTTTTGCCAAGGGCCGTCGTCAGTTGTTTCCACCCTTCCCAGTCGTCTTCCGAGCAGCCGTCTTCGATCGAGCAGACGGGGTAGCGCCGCGACCAGTCTTCGAGCAGCCTTACCATTTCGCCGCTGCCCAGCGACTTGCCTTCGAAGCTGTAAGCTTTCTTTTTCTCGTCAAAGAATTCGGTCGAGGCCACGTCGAGCGCGATGCGCATCTGGTCGCCGGGCTGATACCCGGCCCGTTCAATGGCCGTCATGATGACGTCGAGGGCCGCCTGGTTGCTCCCCAGCGCCGGGGCGAAGCCCCCTTCGTCGCCGACGGCGGTGCTCAGCCCCTTGCCCGACAAGACCGCTTTCAGGGCATGAAAGGTTTCTGCGCCAGCCCGCAGCGCCTGGGCGAACGAATCGAACCCCAAAGGCATCACCATGAACTCCTGCACGTCGATGCCGTTGTTCGCGTGCGCGCCGCCGTTGATGATGTTCATCATCGGGGCGGGCAGACACCGTGCGCCGACCCCTCCCAGATAGCGGAACAAGGGCAGAAAACTGGCGCGTGCCGCGGCGTGGGCGCACGCCAGCGAACAACCCAACAGGGCGTTGGCCCCCAGCCGCGACTTGTTCTCGGTTCCGTCGAGCTCGAGCATGACCCGGTCGACGGCCAATTGATCGCTGACATCGAGCCCGATCAGTTCGGGCGCGATCTCGTCATTGACGTTGCTGACGGCGGTCAGCACGCCTTTGCCCCCGTAGCGTCGGCGGACCTCAGGGTCGGCCTTTTCGACCTGTGCGTCGCGCAGCTCGACCGCTTCGTGTCGCCCGGTGCTTGCGCCGCTGGGCACCGCCGCGCGGCCCAGCGTGCCATCTTCGAGTTCCACGTCGACTTCGAGCGTCGGGTTGCCGCGACTGTCGAGAATCTCGCGGGCGTGCACCGATTCAATAGCCATCCCCATAGCGTGTCGTCCTTCTGCTGGAACTGAGAGGCGCGAGCTGAGGGCATTGTCGCGATTTGAAAGTCATTTTGCCACCGGCCGCGACGTCAATCACACGCTTTCTCGAGTAAAGAACGAAGCGCTATCGGGTTGCATGCATCAAGGGGGCGTGCGGCCAAGCCGGTGGTACTGGCCGCATCGAAACCGACAAACTACGATGGGCGGAATGTCCGCTCTTTCTCCGCCGATCGCGCCCGACGACCGTACCCGATTCGACGGCGCCGGCCGCGCGCCCGTCGAACCAATGGATCCACAGATCACTTCGATTCAGCCAGGGGGTGGAGTTTGCCTGCGGCTGGAACTGGCCTGGGGCAGCGTGCGGCGCTGGTACCTCAAAACCTTTCGCAAAGCCTATGTCGAACGAATGCAGTCCTTGCGCCGGGGCGATCGGAACGTCTGCCCGTTCGAGGTGCTCGACCCGCGCGACGTGAAATTCTTCCGAAATCAGGGAGGCTACTATTGGGAATCCGGCGACGACCCGTTCGCCTGGCGCAATCGATTGCCCTTCGCGAGGGTCGGCCTCACCGAGTTATGGCTAATCTCGGGGGTGTTTTTCGCCACAGCGGCGATCGCCGGCTGGTTTTTTCCGCCCGCGGCGATCGTGCCGGCTGTTCTGGGCCTGTGCATCGTGTGGTTCTTTCGCGACCCCCGCCGCCCGATTCCGAGCGAGTTGGGCGTGGTGGTGGCGCCTGCGGATGGTAAAATTGTCGAAGTTCGCGAACTGGATGCGGACGAGTTTCTGGGAGGGACCGCCGTTCAGATCGGTATTTTTCTCTCGGTGTTCAACGTGCATATCAACCGCGCCCCGATCGCCTCGCGGGTAGTCGGGCTGACGTACCGCCGGGGAAAATTCCTGAATGCGCTTAGGCCTGAGTCGGCCCGCGAGAACGAACAGCTTGTGGTTCGCATCGAAGACAACCGGCCGCCGCACCGGCGGATGATCGTCCGTCAGATCGCAGGCGCGATCGCGCGGCGCATCGTCTGCTGGGTCAAGCCGGGAGACGATCTGGAAGCCGGCGAGCAGTTCGGCATGATCAAACTCGGTTCGCGCACCGAACTGGTCCTGCCACGCGAACCGGGGTTGGAGATTCTGGTTCGCCCGGGTGACGCGGTGCGGGCCGGGTCGAGCCTTTTGGCCCGGTACCGAGACAGGACAATAGGGGAATAGGTGACTGGGTGACTGGGTGAATAGGACCTAGTCACCTAGCGACCTAGTCACCCAGGGACCCTTTTTACCCATGAAGCCATTTCGCATCCCTCGCCGTCCGCGGATGTTCGCGGTGCTCCCCACGATGCTGACGCTGGGGAACGCCGTGTGCGGGTTCGGGGCGATCACGTTTGCCGCCAAGGTCGGGTTGCTGAAGAAACTGGGGTGGGCCGACGAAATGACCGACACGCGATGCCTGTTCATCGCGGCGATATTGGTGTTCGCGGCCATGATCTTCGACATGCTCGACGGCCGGGCCGCGCGATGGGCCAAACAGACCAGTCAGTTCGGCGCCGAGCTTGACAGCCTTTGCGACGCGATCAGCTTCGGCGTCGCCCCCGCCTTGATTCTGATCAAGTTCTCGCCTGATTTTCACCCGCGGTTCTTGTGGGCCTTCGCGGTGCTGTTCGTGGTCTGCGCGATCCTGCGGTTGGCGAGGTTCAACGTCGAGACCGAAGAAGAAGACACGCACGAGTTTTTCAGTGGGCTGCCTTCGCCCGCGGCTGCGGGAACAGTCGTTTCGTTCATGATCGCCTACCCGGAACTCGAACAGCTGGCGCAGCCGCTGGCGGGAGAGACCGGCTGGTGGTCGACGGTCACCCACGATTCGGCGCTGTGGCTCTTGCCGGGGTTGAAGGTGCTGGTTCCCGTGGTCGCCGTGTCGTGCGCCCTGCTGATGGTCTCGCGCGTCAAATACTCGCACGTATTCAATCAGTGGTTTCGGGGGCGGAAGAGCCACGCGCACATCGTGCAACTGGTGGTGGGTTCGGCGGCGGTGTTTCTGTTCCGCGAGCTGGCGGTGCCGCTGATTTTCTGCGTGTTCGCCTTCGGCGCGCCATTGCGGGCCGGGTGGGCGATCGTGGCGAGACGCCAGTCGGCGCCGCCCCCACCATCGCCACCGGCTGAAGAAGCGACCCCCGCGGCGTAATTTCGCGGCGGGCGTGTGTGTGCCTCGCAGCGGCCCGATGGTTGGCGCGTCTTACGAGGTCGCGCTATCACCTTCCGACGGGGCCTCACCCAGAATCTGCCGCATGCGGCGAAGCGCGCGAAGATATCTCATGCCGGCCGCGGGAGGTGTCATGCCTAGTATTTCGGCGGCTTCGCTGTTCGACAGTTGCTCGATGTGCCGCATGACCAGAATCTCGCGGTCGTCTTCCTCGAGGCGATCGAGCGCTTCGAGGAACCGGTCGTGCAGCTCTTTGCGGAGCGCATTGGCGGCCGGCGTCAGTTCGGGGTCGCGAAGCTGCGCGGCCAGTTCGAGCGACGAGCGGTCGCCAAAGCCCGCCACGGCCAGCGGCTGTTCGCGGTCGAGGCTGCGGCGGGCCGCAATGCGATGGCGCCTGTGCAGATCGATGATGCGGTCCTGGGCCATCTGCCGCAGCCACAGCCCGAACGGAAGCTGAGGATCGCGCAGGTACGCAGCCAGCCGGCCGCTGGCTGCGAGCAATACGTCCTGCACGACGTCGCTGGCGTCGACGCGGCGGCCCAGGCGCTGGTCGAGCCGGGCTCGAATCATATTCCGCAATCCCGTGCGATGGCGGTCGAGCAGCGCGTTGACGGCCGCAGGGTCTCCCGCGCGGGCGCCCGCCAGCAACTGCTCTGTTTCGGTCGCTTCGGGCCACATGTCAGTCAATATACCTCGGCCAGCCGATTGAGGCAGCATGGTTTGCCCACGGTCAATCGGGGCGACGCGGTGCGTTACGGGCTGCGCGTAACAGGTCGTGGTGAACGCGGGCAACCTGCCACATCCAGCCCGGGCCGCCGCCAGCCTTGGCGCCCCACCGATTGCGCACGGCTTCGTCCAGGTGGCGCTCGGCGGTTTCCAGCCGGCCTTCGACGTACTCATTGAGCCCGATGTACAACTCGGCGTAAAACAGCCGCTTGTCACGCTCGTCGCCGCCGGCCGTTCGCGTGCGAATGCGATCGAGCAGGGCCTCGGCCGTCAGATCGCCGGCGAACATGCGGTAGATGTCGGGAAACGGCTCGCGATCGTCTTTCTCGTACTTGAGCAGCCCCGCTCGAGCCTCTGCTTTACCTTTAGCTTTCACCTGCGACAGGTACCGCCAGATACCGTTCTCGCGGTCGACATTGTCGAATGAATGATAGGTTTCGAACTGCCGGGCTGCTTCTTGGAACTGCTCGGCGTAAAAGCAGGCGATACCGCGCCGCCAGTGCGACGTTTCGAGTTGGGGTTGCAGCTCGACCATCTTGTCGAAATCGCGCACGGCTTCGGCGAACCGGCCCCGAAAGAACAACAGGTCGCCGCGGCGCGAGTAAAGGTCTACGTTTTTGGGCGCCTCTTTGAGGCGGCTCGAGAGTTCGGCAATTTCGGCGTCGAACTGACGGTCAAGCCGGGTCAAATCACCGGCCGGACCGTCGGCGGCAACCAGGCTGGCGACACCGGCCAGAACGAGCACTCCGCAGGCACACCATCGCGGCAGAGTAGCAGGTGCCTGCCTCGCTGGAAGTCGCCTGAACATGGAGAGCCTGATGTCAAACGACGACAGCCGCCTCGCGCAAGCGCCGCGCCTGGGCTGCCGAAGTATCGAGCGTCAACACGATCTTCACGCTCCATCGGCCGTCGGCGGGGGCGGTGAATTCCCAGTGGGGGATCACCACGCTCGACTGGTGCACGGCCTCGAAGCCCCCCTCCGAGCAACTGATCGTCTGGATCGGGTAGGTCCAGATGCCGGCGGGTGAAGAAACCTCGAGACCTACGTCGAGCCCCAGCCATTCGTCGACCAGGCCGATGCGTTCGGTGGGAGGCAGGTCGAGCACGCTTTCGAGCGGGCCCTGTTGCCGGCCCGATGCGTCGTAGAAATAACGGTCGCTCGCGCCGGCCGCCATGCCGGCGAAGTTGAATTCGACGCCGAAATGAATCGGCACATTCTGCGGCAGCGCTTCGAGCTCGTAAGCGATTTCAAGCTGCCCGCAACCCCGTTCGAGCGCAAACGTTTTCTGGACGATCACGGCGTAGGGGCCCAGGTGGCCGTGGCGGGTCAAGCGGGCCTGCACCTGATCGGCGGCGCGCCGCAACAGGGTTTCGTACGCGCCTGTGGTGAAATCGCCGATCTCGCCTTCCCCAGCCTGCATCTTTGCGAGCGTCAGGCCGGGCTGAAAGAAGTGATCGACGCAGCTCTTGCGAGGCCAAAGGTCGTATTGCAGCTTCTTGTGCAGATCGGGCTGCTTGAAGGCCACCAGGTCGTGAATGCTGACGGCCTTGACGTCGTGCTGACCCTGTTTTTCGCCCGCCTCGCGAACCTTGTCATGATACGCCTCGGGGCGGCGGTTCAAAGTCGCCAGCAGGTTGTGACTGATGCTGCGAATATCTAATTCGTACAGGTGCCCGCCGCGCGCCGGCGCGACAAACGCCACCACCCGATCGCTGGCCAGGCGGATTTCCTTGCGGGCGTCGAGGTTGTAATCGTCGGCGTGCGCCTCGACCCAGGCCCCGTCGCGGCCCGAGGCCTGTTCGAGCAGCGTGTCGGCAGCAATCAAATGCCTGAAGATGGCGTTGCGCAAATGCGGCAGGTACAGCCCGCCGAAGGCGCCGTGCCAGTACGGGCAATTGCACTGCGCGCGATACAGTTCACTGCGGGCCTGCGTCAGCAGGTCGGCCCGCTCGCGGGCAGCGCCGTTTTCGGCCAGATCGTGCAGCCGTTCGCTGACTTGCAGCATCCGCGTATACATCTCGTTGGCTTCCGGGTATTTCACGCGGAAATTTCTCCAGAAGCCGCCGCGAATGAACTGACGCAACTGGGGCCAGACCGGTGCGTGTTCGAGCTCGTGCACGACGCGATGGTATTCGAGTTGCCGCGAGACGGGCAGGGCCCATTCGGTCATCTCGCGATAGCTCGAGTCGGGCAGATACACTCGCCCGCACGGAGGCACCGTGTCGACGACCTCGGCAAACGTCGTCACCTTCAGCCAGTCGGCGTTGGCGCGCAGCGCGTCGTAGAAGCGATAGATCCAGCCGTCTTCGTAAACGTGCTTCTTGGTGCCCGGCCAGGTGCCGAATTTCTCGCCGTCGTCTCCCAGCGCCACGACGGCGTTCGGGCAGCGGTCGGCGATTTCGCGCAGGTAGTTGATCGTTTCGTGCGGGTCGGCGAACGGAATGGTGTACCGCAGCTTCTCGCTGCCCGGGAAGACTTTCAGCAATCGGCCTTCGTCTTCCGAGAGAAAGTACCCGTGCAACTCGTCGTCACGCAGGCCCGCGTTGCGGAAATGAAAGTCGTCGAGCACGGTGTATTCGATGCCCGCCTGAGTGACGTCGCCCGCGAACGACTGCTCCCAGACTCGTTCAGGCACCCACATGCCGCGCACGGGCACGCCGAAGAGTTGTTCGAGGTACCGCGAATAGGCGGAGATCTGCCCGATGCGGTCGCGGCGGGGGATGCCTGCCAGAATCGGCTCGTAAAACGGGCCACCCAGAATCTCGACCTGTCCGCGGTCGGCCAGCAGGCGAATGCGGTCGATGTATTCGGGGTGCCGCTCGACCAGCCACTCGAGCAGGCTGCCCGAGTGATGCAGCACGACGGGAATTTCGGGGTATTTTTCGAGAACGTCGAGAAACGGAGAATAGCTGTCGCCATAGGCCGACTCGAACACGCCGTCGAAATTTCCGATCGGCTGATGGTCGTGCAGGGCCAGAACGAGACGGATGCGGCAACTCATGGACAGCTTCCTTTCCTCCATGCGGGCGCACGCATTAGGCAGGATGGGGCGGGATGCCTGAATTATGACGCAGCCCGGGGCGATTAGGCAACGCTCTGCGTGATCTCCGAAAGTAACGACACTTTAATTGGTTTTCGATTGCTGCTTCCGGCCCGATACCCGGCAGCCTTTGCGCGACTTCTCTACGTTGCCAGGGAATGAACTGAACCAGCGCGTGCAAGGTCGGGGGCCGGGTTCGATCAAAAGCTGCCTCCTGAGGTGTAATCAACGTCGGTTTCCCGGAGGAATGCCCCGGCTTGTTCGGGCAGGACGGGATTAATGTAGAAGCCGCTGCCCCATTCGAACCCCGCGATGCGCGTCAGCCGGGGAATGATCTCGAGGTGCCAGTGGTAGTGCGGCACTTCTTTGGTGTCGAAGGGGGCGGTGTGGATGATGTAGTTGTACGGGGGATCGTCGAGCGCCTGTTCCAGTTTGCCCAGGATGGTCTTCAAGACCATTCCCATTTCTTCGACACCCTGCCGGGGAATGTTTTCGTAGTGGCTGGAGTGTTGCTTGGGCAGCACCCAGGTCTCAAACGGAAACCGGCTGGCGAACGGGCAGAAGACGACGAAGTTGGGCGTATCGAGGACGACCCGGCTTCCCGTGGCCAGTTCCTGCTGGATCATGTCGCAGTAGATGCAGCGGCCGCGATAATTGTAGAACTCGAGCGACCCGGTCATCTCCTCCCACACCGAAATGGGCACGACGGGCGTGACGATCAGTTGCGAGTGGCTGTGTTCGACCGACGCTCCGGCCAGGGCGCCCACGTTCTTGAAGATCAGGCCGTGCACCAATCGGGGGTCGCGCTTCAGGTCGACCAGCCGGTCGCGATACACCCACAGCACTTCGCGAATGTTGTCGATCGACAGGCGGGCCAGGCTGCTTTCGTGCTGGGGACACTCAATGATGACTTCGTGAGCCCCCACGCCGTTCATCAGGTCGTAGATCCCGTCGCCGCGCTTGTTGAGCGCCCCTTCAACCTGCAATGCGGGAAACTTGTTGGGAACGACGCGCACGCGCCAGCCGGGGTGGTTCGCCGCGCTGTGCGGCTCGCGGTACGCCAGAATTTCGTGGGGCGTGCTGGCTTCGTTCCCTTTGCAGAAAGGGCAGAAGCCTCCCGCCTTGACCGGTTCGAGGCGTGTGAAATCCTGCGGGCGTTTGGCGCGGTCGGTGGCGATGATCACCCATCGCCCCACAATCGGGTCTTTGCGAAGGTCAGACATGTGATGGGAAGATCAGGAATCAGGGTTTCGTCGTGCAAGCCGACCCGCGGCGGCATACCGCGCCGCTGTTTGTGCGATACAGATCATGCTTGCCACATTATTTGTTCGTAATCAGGCCCGGGCACGTTGAGCTCGATGGCTCCTTCGCGCGGCGCCCGGTCGACGCTCTGGCCCTCGGCCAAAACGTCGACGTACAGATGAATCGGGGCTTCCGGTTCGAGTTCCAGGTCGCAAAAGCGGACTGTCAATTCGAGAATCTGCGCGCAGGCGCAGCGAATCGCCGCCGCGGGCTGCAATTCACGCTGGCGGTACAGCCGGGCCTGCATGGTCGGCCGGCCGGGGTCGGTGATGCGAATTTCATAATCCTGGGGCTCAAGAAACCCGATGCGGACTTCCTGCACCTTTGCCAGATCGTCTTGTGCGGCGCGGGCGGTGTCGATTCGCAACATCAGGCACTCGAGGTCGAACCCGAAGTACAGTTCACGAACGACCCCTTCGCTGACCAGGGTCATTGTGCCCCGTTCGCTGCCGCTGATGTAGTGGCCGGCATTGATCCATTCAAAATACGTCCGCCGCCCGTCGACCTTGACCTTGAGAAAGCCTTTGGGCGAGGTGTGAATGGTGCGGCGCACGAGCCGCGTGATGGGGCGGTTGACGGCCGCCGGAGGCTGGGTGCCCAGACACATATAGACGTTCTGCAGGTGCTTGCGGAACAACTGGTCGAAGAGATCGTCCTGGGCCGAAGAATGATCGTCGCCGAACCACCAGAACCAGTCGCTGCCTTGGGCGATGTACAGTTCTTCCCAGGCGCGGGCCAGAGCGTCGGGCGGTGATTGATTCTGCGTCTGCATCTGCACGAGAAACTGGCGGGTCTGATGCAGCAGGTCCCAGGCGGTGTTGTCTTCGTGGTGCCCGATCCAGATGGCGAAGTTGTGCGAGATCCAACTACCGGCGAACAGCCGGCCGATGCGGTCTTGGGCGGGGTGTTCGCGCAGATGGTCGCCGATGCGCATCGGCCGAATCACAGGATGCTTCGCCGCTCCGCGGTACAGCGTCCGCAGAAATTCGACCCCTCCGTCAGGGTAATACTCCCAGCAGTTCTCGCCGTCGAGAATGATCGAGACCAGGGCCGGCCGACCCTGATTGTTAGGCTCAACGGCCCGGGCGATGGCTTCGACCCGGCCCAGCAGGTCTTGGGCGGCCCTGACGGGGTCGCTGCGCTGGTAGTGAAAGCCGATCAGGTCTGAAAGCCCGTGATCGCGGAAGACGATCTGCAGTTGCCGCCCCTGTTCTTCGACACGCCACGGCCGATACAGCATTTCGGGGTGGCGGATGTATCCCTGTGAGTCGCGGGAAATCCAGCCGTTGGTGGAGCGCGCCAGAATCTCTTCGTCGGTCGCGATCCATTCGATTCCCGCCTGCGCGACGACGGGAATGATCTCCTGCGACACCGACCCTTCGGCAGGCCACATTCCGATAGGGGCCGCGCCGAACAGGTCTTTATGCAGCGCCACGGCCCGCTCAACGTGCACGCGGGCATCGGCCGCGTACGAGTCGAGAAATTTGGGAAGCTCGCATTCGGGCATCGCCTGCCGGGCGCTGCGCTTGTCCCACAACAGGGGCAGAATCGGATGGTAAAACGGCGTCGTCGTCAGCTCGATCTGCCCGCAGCGCGCCAACTCGCGATGCAGCGGGATGATCTCGTTCAGAATCTCAAGCTGCTTCTCGAGCAGGCGGTCTTTTTCGGCCTCGGACCAGAAGCGACCCTTCTTGCGCAGCTCTCGCAGCTCGGCGTCTTTCTCGAAGGCCAGCGGATGCAACCAGGTGAGGTTGTTCCAGACCTGCAAGTCGCGCAAGTCGCGCTCGGAAAACCGCGGCAGCGCCTTTTCAGCCGAGTCGCGCCCGAACCCCCGCTTGAGGTACAGTTCGTGGTACCGCGGGTATGGCCGGATCATGTTGTCGACGCTGGCCATGAAGAACTGGTCGAGAATGTACAACGCGTCGACTTCCGACAGCCCGTCGGCAGGCGCTCGCGACACATCCAGATGCCGGTCGCTCTTGCCGTGCTTCGTATAGCCCTCAATCTGCGCGAGCAGGCTGGGGACGAGATTGATCGTGCACCGAAACTCGGGCACCTCTTTGAGGTGCAGGGCCATGCCGTAGTAGTCTTTGGTGCCGTGCAGCCGCACCCAGGGCATCAACGTCTCGCCGCTGACGTCATCGGGGTAATAGGGCTGGTGCTGGTGCCAGAACAACGCCAGGGAAATGGGCTGCATACGCGACTACGTTGTCGGTGCGGGGCTGGCGGCGGCAAGTGAGGCCGCATGCGAAAGCTGAGGCGACTCGTCAATGCTGTTCCGGCCGCGACGCGCCGGTGATTCGAGCGCCTCACCTGACGTGACCGCCGAAAATCCAAGCTTGCGCGCGGGGGCACATTCAGGAATATCGGCAAGATCGGCAGAAAGATTGAATATAGCCTGGCCGCTGGAATTGGAAAAGTCGCCCTGAATCTCCCAAGCTGACAATGCGAATTGAGGGCGTAAATTTGACCCGCTCGACGCCGCCACCAAACAGAACAAAGAAAAAAAACCGCGAATGAACCTAAATGAAGAGGCAATTCAAGTAGGGGCAAACAAATGGGTGCCACCGCCAGCGAGCAAAGCGAGTCGGCCGTGCGGGTGTCTCGCAAACCAACCCCGCGGTCCTCGGCGGTACTTATTCAATTGCATTGGCAAGCCTCAGCCGCAGGGTGAAGCTATGAGAAAGGAGATCGCGCCATTCAAGACTGCCTTGAATGCGTGGTAAACAGGGGGGGCGTTTTGAACCCATCCTTGCTTCCACAAAAGGAGTCAGTCATGAAGTTTGTCGGCGTC
>JBQTIL010000075.1:0-45560 GCA_052388175.1 Planctomycetaceae bacterium
CCGCTCTGCTCAGCGACGACGACCGCCTTGCCGAGCACATCCGCGACCGCCCGGGACGAGCCACCCGGAGACGTTCTCAGCCCGCAGCAGCCCGTCGATAACCCTCAAAGCCGGTTATGGACCCGGCCCTGAACTATTTTCAAACTGACCCAGTACCAATCAGGACGAAGCCTGACAACAGGTAACCTTTCGCGCCGGCCGGTTTTCAGCCGAGTGCGCCCGAGTGATGGGGCAGGGCTGTCAACAGCGGTCAGCCCTCGAACAGCGCGTCGACGAATCGATCCGGGTCGAACAGCTCGAGGTCGTCGATCTGTTCCCCGACGCCGACGTATTTCACGGGCAGATTCATCTGCTGGCGAATCGCCAGCACGATCCCCCCTTTCGCCGTGCCGTCGAGCTTCGCCAGGACGAGCCCGCTGCATGCCACCGCCTGCGAAAAGTGCTGAGCCTGGCTGATGCCGTTCTGGCCGGTCGTGGCATCGAGCACCAGCAGCACTTCGTGCGGCGCCCCGGGAACCTTGTCGCCGATGACCCGCTGGATCTTCGCCAACTGCTTCATCAGGTTCTGCTGCGTCTGAATGCGCCCCGCGGTATCGACAATGACCACGTCAGCATTCAGCTCCAGGGCGCGAGCGCACCCCGCATAGGCGACCGACGCCGGGTCAGACCCGCTCGGCTTCGTCACAATTTCGCAACCCAGCCGTTTGGACCACATCGTCAGTTGTTCGACGGCGGCCGCGCGGAACGTGTCGCCGGCCGCAAGAACGACCTTTTTTCCATTCGACTGCAGCAGGTGGGTGAGTTTGGCAATCGAGGTGGTCTTGCCAACGCCATTGACGCCCGCCACCAGAATCACCGTGACGCCACTGGCAGCTAACCGCAAAGGCGAAAGGGGGTCGGCCGGGTTCCACAGCGTCCCATCGGCCCCTTTCAGCAGCCCCTTGAGCTTCTCACGCACCGTGGTCCAGATTTCATCGAGCACCACGGTTCGCCCGTGGTGCTTTTCGCGCACTTCCGCCGAGATCGCCGCGGCCGCCGCCACCCCCATATCGGTCGCGATCAGCCTTGAATAAAACCTTTCCAGCTTGTCTTCGGTCAGCAGTTCGCCCGGCCGGAACAGGTCGCGGACGTCGGTCTGCAGCAGATCCTTCGTCTTTTGCAAGCCCCGCTTGAGTTTGTCGAATAACCCCATGCCCATCACCACTTTGAAATCAGGTCAAAATCAGTCCGGGCGATCATAAGTCGATCGTTGCGAGGGGGCAAGCAGCGACTACACCGCATTTCGACGGCGCTCGGTAGTTGTGAGGAGTCGCTGCGGCGCTTACGATACAACGCTGCGCCGACTGTGCGAACGGGGCCTCGGGGCCGCAGCTCGAGGGCGCTGAACCAAGGGGAGCTTCGGTGATGTCGCAGAACGAGCGATTTCATACGGTGTTGTTGTTTGGCGCACCTGGCGTCGGGAAAGGGACGCAGGGTCGCATTCTGGGGCAGATCCCTGGTTTCTATCACCTTTCGTGCGGCGACGTCTTCCGCTCGCTCGACATCAACTCGCCCGAAGGCCGTGAAGTTTACAAGTACAGCTCGAAGGGGGTGCTGGTGCCCGATGAAGTGACCATTCGCATCTGGAACAGGCACCTCGCCGCTCTGACCGAACTGTCGAACTACAAACCGTACGAAGACCTGCTGATCCTCGACGGCATTCCCCGCAACCGCCGCCAGGCCGAACTGGTCGACAAGTACATTGAAGTCCTGAAAATCGTGCATTTGCGATGCGCAGACCTCGAGGCGATGGTGCATCGCATTCGCCGCCGCGCGATTCGCGAGAATCGCGTCGATGACGCCCAGGAAGACATCATTCGCCGGCGCTTCGAGGTTTACGAGCAGGAAACGCGGCCCGTGCTGGAGTTTTACCCGTCGCGCCTGATCGCCGAGGTCGATGCCATCGGGTCTCCTGCCGAAGTTCTGTTGCAGGTGCTGCAATGCGTCGTGCCGGTGCAGAACCAGCACTTTCGGCGCGAAGAGAATTAATCCGGCCGCGTGATCCGCCAGCGGTGTTCCAGGGGGCGACCGGTCGGCGGGCGAGCTCCGACGGTGCCGACCCGAGCCTGGTAATCAGCCACAATCTCCAAGCACCGCGCGCACGTCGGCATCGTCGACCGGCACAAGGTCGACCTGCCCCAGCCGAGTCGGCAAAACGAACCGCAGCTCGCCCCCGACCGACTTCTTGTCGAGCCGCATGGCTTCGAGAATTGCATCCATTTCGGGCCGGCCCCCTTCTGGCAGTTCCACGGGCAGGCCCAGCGCCGCCAGGAGCGCCGTTTGCCGCTGGGTGACGGCCGCGTCGATGCGCTTCAGACGCTCGGCGAGCCGGGCGGCACAGGTCATGCCGATCGCCACCGCCTCGCCATGCTGCATTTCGCCGTAACCGTAGAGCGCCTCGAAGGCATGCCCGAAGGTGTGGCCGTAGTTCAGCACCGACCGCAGACCGGTCTGTTCATATTCATCGCGCTCGACGATCATCGCCTTCAACGAACAACTGCGGCCGATCACCTGCCGCAATGCGGCCGCATCGCGCGTCGCCAGCCGCGAAACGTTCTGCTCAAGAAACTCGAAAAACTCGGCATCGAGAATCACGCCGTATTTGGCCACTTCAGCCAGTCCTGAGCGATAGTCGCGATCGGGCAGCGTGGAGAGCACGGCCGTGTCGATAAGCACCCCCAGCGGCTGATAGAACGCGCCGATCAGGTTTTTCCCCCGGGGATGGTTGATGGCGACCTTGCCTCCGACCGAGCTGTCGACCTGTGCCAATAGCGTCGTGGGGACCTGCACAAAGGGCACGCCGCGGCCATACGTCGCCGCGGCAAAACCGGCCAGATCGCCGATGACGCCGCCCCCCACTGCCACGATCAGGGTCTGGCGGTCGGCGTGCAGGTCGACCAACCGGTCGTAGATGGCAGTCAAAAACGACTGCGACTTGGTTTGCTCTCCCGGCGGGAGAACGATGGCGTCAGAGCGCCAGCCGGCCTGCTGCAGGCTTTGCGCGACGCGCGCCGCGTGAGGCTCGCGCACGTTCTCGTCGGTCACAATAACCGCGAGCCGCTTGCGATGCGTGGCGAGACCGCGGTGACGCCACCAACCCTCCACCACTTCTGGCAACCCCGCGTGCGCGTCACTGGCAATGACGATCTCGTAGCTGCGGTCGCCCAGGGCGACGTGGACAGAGGCAAATCCCATCTCACGGCTCCGGAGACATCGTCCGCAGCAGACCTTCTACCGCTGACTTCAAAGCTGGCAGGTCTTTCTCAACGACTGCCCACACGATCTCTTGGTCAATTTCAAAGTACTGGTGAACGAGGATATGCCTCATTCCGACGATTTTTGACCAGGGAACCTGCGGTTGGTTGTCGCGGGTCTCCGTCGACAGACCGCGCACCGCTTCGCCAATGATTTGTAAGTGGTGCACAATCCAGACCTGAACCAATTCGTCGCGACTGAATTCAACCTTCCCGCGAGATGCCTGTCGTTCAATGCGCGCAATAGCCTCGGCAACGTCCTCCAGGCGTCTCCGGTCGTCTCTCATAGAGGAAGCGCCTCTTTGATCACACGTTCCCGCAATCGCGGACGCAACCCGGCCTCAGTGACCACGTCGACGGAGCACCCTAGCAATTCCCGGAGATCCATCACCAGCCCTCCCAAGTCGAGCAGGCTGCGACCGGGCTCCAGATCGACAAGCAGGTCGATGTCACTCGACTGATCGTCTTCACCGCGCGCAACCGACCCAAAAATGCGCACGTTATGCGCGCCGTGTCGTGCCGCCGCCGTCAGGACCGACGCCCGATTGCGTTGCACCAATTCGCTGCGAGACATGCTTCAGGCCCCCAAGACCTTCCGAGAATGAAATTCGGCGATTGAGTTGAATTATAGCTTACTCCCACTCAATCGTGCTCGGCGGCTTGCTGCTGATATCGTAGACGACGCGGTTCACTCCTCGCACGTTGTTGGTGATGCGCGTGGAAATGGCCCGTAGAACGTCGTCAGGCAACGGGTACCAGTCGGCCGTCATGAAATCTTCGGTTTCCACCGCGCGAATCGCCACCACGTCATCGTACGTCCGAAAATCGCCCATGACCCCCACGCTCTGCACCGGCAACAGCACGGCGAACGCCTGTTGCACCTTTCGATATAGCCCCGCCTTGCGCAACTCATCGATGACAATCGCATCGGCCTGCCTCAGCACGTTCAGCCGCTCCTGCCGCACCTCGCCCAGGCATCGCACGGCCAATCCCGGACCGGGGAACGGGTGTCTCCAGATCATTTCGTCGGGCAAACCCAACTCCCGGCCCAGCGCCCGCACCTCGTCTTTGAACAGGTCGCGCAATGGTTCAATCAACTCAAAGCCCAGTTCTTCAGGCAGACCCCCGACGTTGTGATGGTGCTTAATTGTCGCGGCTGGCCCATCGAGGCTCGCCCCGCTTTCGATCACGTCGGGGTAGAGCGTACCCTGCGCGAGAAACTTCGCATTCGGAATCGACTCGGCCTCGCGCCGGAACACCTCAATGAATACCCGCCCGATCGTCTTCCGCTTTTGTTGCGGGTCGCTGATTCCTTTCAGTTCCTGCAAAAACCGGTCTGCGGCATCGACCACGTGCAGGTCGGTCCGAAAGTGCTCGCCGAACCGTTTGCACACGGCCTCTCGCTCATTGCTGCGCAACAGACCGTTGTCGACAAAAATGCACGACAGTTGCGAACCGATCGCCTTGTACAAGAGCGCCGCGACGACCGACGAATCGACGCCTCCCGAAAGCCCGCAGATCACACGCGCGGCACCCACGCGGCGCCTGATATCGGCCACCTGTTGATCGATAAACGAGCTCAATTTCCAGGCGCCCGCGCAGCCGCAGATGTTCCGGACGAAGTTCCCCAGAATCTCGCTGCCCTGCTGCGTGTGCGTCACCTCCGGATGAAACTGCAATCCGTAAATCGGCTGATCGTCGCACCGCACCGCGGCCGCCGGGCAATCGCCGGTGCTGGCCAGCGCCTGCCAGCGCCCCGTCAAATTCTGCACCTGGTCGCCGTGGCTCATCCACACGGTGAGCTCCGCGGGCACGCCGCGAAATAACGGGTCTTCGCGGCCGACCCGGCAGGTTGTGCGGCCAAACTCGCGGCTTTTGCCGGGTGAAACGCGGGTTCCCAGAACGCGGCAGATTTCCTGCATCCCGTAGCAGATGCCCAGAATCGGCAGCCCCAGGTCGAGAATCGCCGGGTCGACGTGCGGCGCGCCACTTTCGTACACGCTGGCGGGGCCGCCTGAAAGAATCAGCCCGCGCGGGGCCAGTTGCCGAATGCGTTCGGCCGACAGGTCGTGCCGCACGAGCTGGCAAAACACATGTTGTTCGCGCACGCGCCGGGCGATCAACTGGGCTGTTTGCGATCCGAAATCGAGCACCAGCACCAGATCCTGGGCCGATTGCGACCGCTCGCGGCGTTCACCCTCGAAGGTGTCGTGCGATCCTGACAAGACAACGCTCCGCTCAGCCACCTCGCAAGAACTCACCGAATCGCGCCGGATGGCGAGGCACGGCCCGCGAAAAAGCAACAAGGCGTGCGGCGCCGCGCGCCGCACGCCGTAAATGCCCTCGACAGGATTTGAACCTGTATGCTGTTGCCAGCGCCAGCCCCTCAAGCTGGTGTGTCTGCCAATTCCACCACGAGGGCGTCGATGCCCTGCACGACGTCAATCATCGGCGGCGGGTTCAGTATATCAGCCCCGATATCCGCTGCAACCGTCCGTTCCGCCTCTCCGGGCAAGGGTTTATGTCGATCGCCTGCCTTCCTGACGCCTTGACAGCCGCCCTTGGGCGGGCCACAGTAAAGTGGGCAGGTCCGATGGAGTCCTCCGGCTTCTGGGGTAGCGGCGGCTGCATCTGTGCGTTCCGCGCCGAGAGTCTTCCGGCGGACTGTCGCCCTGGCCCATTTCGCCTCTGCGCTGCGTGCATTCCGTGCTGGCCCAACTGATACCTCTGGAGGGGGGAACCCCGATCACGATCGACAAAGATGTCACGGTCGTGGGGCGTCAGTCCGAGCATTGCGACGTCGTCCTCAAGCGCAAAAGCGTCTCCAAAATCCATTGCGTCATCGTACGCACTGACGGGCTGCTGTTTGTGCGCGACCTGTCGAGCACGAACGGCACGAAGGTCAACGGTCAGCGAATCGTCCGCGGGGCCCTGCTGCCCGGCGACCAGTTGTCGCTGGGCGGCGAAAAGTACCGGGTGCATCTGGGGCCCGCCGCCGCAGCCGTTACACCGCACGACCGAACTGAGGCGATGCCCGTATTCGACAAGCCGCGACAGGCCGAGAGTTTCAGCGGCGATGTCGAAGCGGTCGACGATCGCGATTCGCCCATGCGGTCAGACGATCTCGTCGAATAGCCGCTACGCTACTCGCGTGCGACCGACGGTGGTACAGTCGACCGACAGACGCGGGCCTGCCTGAACGGGCTCGGCCCGATCGAGTCGAGCACAGGAGTTGGCGCGATGCGCAACCATGTCGCCCTCGGAAGCCTGGCCGTGGTATTGGTGTTGGCGCAAGGTGCCGGCGCCCCCTCGCTGCCGATCGCAGTTGGCGCCGAACCTGCTGCCGGCCTGCCTGTCGCCACGGCCCGACCGGCGCTAAAGCCGGGCGATATCGATGTCGAGCGCAGCCGTGTGTACGTGCACGTCGCCAAGAAAAAGCTGGGGCACGAACATGCGGTCGAAGGGCGTGTCAAATCAGGCCGGTTGCGACTCGACGGGGCGAAAGATGCCGGCACCATCGAGTTCGACATGGCCTCGCTGACGGCAGACGGCGAAGAGGCCCGGAAAACTGTTGGTTTGAAAGGGGAAGTTGCCGCCGCGACGCGCGAGAAAGTGAACGAGACAATGCGGGGCCTCAGTGTGCTCGACGTCGAAAACCATCCCACGGCGACATTTGTAGTCGCCTCATCGCGCGTGGAGAGTACAGAAGACGGCGCCAGCGTCTGCACGCTTGTCGGCCGCTTTACCCTGCGCGGCGAGACCCGCGATTTGAAGGTGCGCGCCGCGCTAGTTCCCACCGAAGATGGCGGCCGGCGCCTCAAGGGAGAGTTCAACCTGCGGCAATCCGACTACGGCATCACCCCCTACCGCGCCTTCGGCGTCGTCGGGGTCGCCGACGACCTGCGCATTATTGGCGACCTCGTAGTTGCCGGCGAACGCACTCCTGAAAAAAAATAGCATGATCAGTTGTTCCACCATCGACAAAGACGCGATTCGCAGTCACTACGATCTGGCGACCGTCTTTTATCGGCTGTTCTGGGGCCCGCACATCCACCACGGATTGTGGGAGGCCGACGAACCGCCGCGCGTCGCCGTGCAGCGCCTGACCGATACGCTGGCGGCCCTGGCGTGCGTCGGAGCAGAAAGCCGGGTTCTCGATGTGGGGTGTGGTATGGGGGCCTCGTCGATTCATCTGGCGCGCGCACCAGGTTGCCGAGTCACCGGCATCACGCTCAGCCCGTTTCAGAGGTGGTGGGCCAGGTGTGCCGCGTGGCGGCAGGGGGTCGGTCGGCAAGTCGATTTCCGTTGCGCTGACGCCGAACGCGTCGACTTTCCCTCGGCAACTTTCGACGTCATTTGGAGCATCGAGTGCACCGAGCACTTGTTCGACAAGCCGGCGTTCTTTCGCAAGGCCGCCGGCTGGCTTCGGCCCGGCGGCCGGCTGGCAATCTGCGCGTGGCTTGCCGGCGACGAACCGCATGACGAATCGGTTCGCCGACAGGTGCTTGACGTGTGTGAGGGTTTCTTGTGCCCGTCGCTGGGCACCAGACAGGACTACTTGCAGTGGATTGCTGAGAGTGGCCTGTTGATCGAGCGCGCGCCAGACTGGACCGACCGCGTCATTCGAACCTGGGAACTTTGCGATCAGCGTGTCAGGCGTTCGGGCGTCAAGTGGCTGGCTCGCGTGATCGACAGGCGACAAGCCCTGTTTCTTGACCGTTTCAGCACGATTCTCGAGGCCTATCGCTCGGGAGCGATGCGGTACGGCGTGTTTGTGGCGAAGAAGGGCGCGTAGTTTCGCTATGGCGCGTTTCTCAGGAATTGCCTTCGGAGTCGGGACGCACGCGTTGCTGGCGGCCACCGTGTGGTACGTGTTCTGGTTCTTGAAGGGGGGAGTGACCAGCGAGCCGGGTACTGAGGCGTCTCTGTGGATCGACGCCACCTTGAGTCTGCAGTTCGGCGCCGTTCACAGTGTCTTGTTAGCGCCGCCGGTGCGCGAACGCTTGTCGGTGTTGATTCCCGCCCCGTTCTACGGTTGCTTCTTCTGCACGGCGACCTGTACTTCGCTGTTGGCCGCGATCTTCGCCTGGCAGCCTAGTTCCCGCGTCTGGTGGGAAGCGACCGGCCCCGCGCGGCTCGCGATCTCCGCCGGCTACGTCGGTTCGTGGGTGTTGCTGCTGTACAGCATCGGCCTGACCGGGTTTGGCTGGCAAAGCGGCTGGACCCCCTGGTGGAGCTGGGTCCGTGGCGAGCCCTACCCTGAACGCCGATTCGAACCGCGCAGCGTTTATCGCTGGTTGCGCCACCCGGTCTATCTGGGTTTCCTGGGCCTGATCTGGTTCACCCCGGTCATGTCACCCGATCGGGCGATCCTGACGGCCATCTGGACAGCCTACGTATTCCTCGGAAGCTGGCTCAAAGACCGGCGGCTGGCGCACTCCATCGGCGCCCCCTATCGCGAATATCAGGCGCGCGTTCCGGGTTATCCGGGGATACTGATTGGCCCGCTGGCGCGACTGCCACAATAAGCCGAAGAGCGATTAATCCCAGCGCCGACGGGCCCGTCAGGGGGTCGCCGCGCGGCAGTGTGGTTCGCGAATGCTCACTCGGCCGGATCCGGTTTTCGGCGGACGCTATCAGCCCAGAGATCGGAATACCAGCCGATCGCGTCGCGAATTGGCTTTGGACCGTGGTTGTACAGAAACCGGACGGGGGTAACGTACGCGTAGATAGCGCTCTCGGCGGCCTTTGATGGCGTTTGGCAGTACCACCGTTCCGTCGGTCCGATGCTAACGAGATAGAGGATGATCATTAGCCCGACCAGCATCGCGCCCCGCCGCCGGAACTTGCTGCTCGTCAGGAGCAATGTCAATGGACCACGGGGCTTCATGGAGCGATGATTCTGCATCGGAAGAAAGCCGAAAGTCATTCTACCTCACAAGCGCCGCCTCAATCGCCAGCCCCGGGCCAAAGCCCAGCAGCACGCAAGGCAGCGGCGCGCCGCGCCTTCGCAAGCGCTCGAGAATGAAGACGACGGTGGGCGACGACATATTCCCGAACTCTGCCAACACCTCGCGCGAGTCGGCCAACTGCTCGGGCGCGAGCCCCGCCGACTCGCCACAGGCGCTCAAAATTCTTGGGCCGCCCGGATGGATGGCCCAGCATCCGACGTCTTTGATCGACAACTCATGGCGCGCCAGCCACGTTTCGAGCCAGGGCCCGAGATGCCGGTAAATCAATTCCGGCACTTCGGCTGAAAGAGTCATCTCGAAGCCGTGGTCGCCGACGCGCCAGCCCATGTGCCGGGCCGTGTCGGGGATCAAGGTCGACCCGTTGTCGACGACGACCCACTCGCTTGCCGCCCTCTGGTCGGGCATCCGGCGAGGCGTTCCGCCGCAGAGAACCGCCGCGGCCCCGTCAGCAAACAGGGAATTGGCCACAATGCGATCCGGGTCCCAGCCGTATTGATGATGCAGGCTGCACAGCTCGACGCAGCAGATGAGCGTGACGCTCGAGGGATCAGCCCCTGCCAAAGCTCTCGCGACGCGCAAGGCATTGAGCGCGCCGTGACAGCCCATGAAGCCCAATTGGGTGCGGGTCGTTTCGGGCAAAAGCGGCAAGTCGCGGAACAGGGCCGCATCGAACCCCGGTGCATAAAACCCGCTGCACGTGACGGTGATCAGGTGTGATACGTCGTGCGCCGCGAGGCCGGCATCTGCCAGCGCTGCGCGGGCTGCGGCGACAGCCAATTGACCGGCGTCAGACTCGAACCGCGCCATCCGTGCCGCGGTCGTGGGCCCCCGCCGGTCGCCGTCGGTCGCGGCACGGAAAAAATCCTGCCGCTGCTCAAGTCCCCCCGATTCCTGGTGCAAAACGACGCTGTAGCGTCGTTTGACGCCGCTGCGGCGATACAGCACCGACAGCATTCGCGCCTGGTCGTCGCTGTCGCAACAAACGTTTTTGACGACTTCGGCCGCATCTGCCTGCTCGATGCAGAACCGCGGAAGAGCCGTCCCCACGCCGTAGAGATGCAGATTCATTGAGGATTCGCCTGATGAGGAAGACGGGGGGCGGTATTCAACCTGCGAATGAAAGGCCCGGCCAGCGCCGGGGCGTGGCCCAGTGCGCCCAGCAGCCAACGCGTCAGCAAAGGACGTCGCAAGACCGAGGAGAGTGCCCGGCACAAGAACTGTCGACCGAAGACGGCCTGGTGCATGGCGCGCTGCCAGTCTGACTGCAGACGATTGTCCCAAGAGTTCAACCCGCGCTCGACAAACGCCGGCGCCGCCGCGCCGGCTGCCAGCGCCCAGGCGATCCCTTCACCCGTGAACGGTTCGAAATAGCCGGCCGCGTCTCCCAAAAGCAGCACCCGCTGCCCCGCGCACCGAGCGCTCGAGCGCGTCAGCGGAGGTGTGCCTTGAATCGCTGCGGCTTGAAGCGCCGGTAGCGGAGGAAACCCCGCATCAGTGAGAATCGCTTCCACTGCCCGGGCGGCGCCCATTCGCCGCACAAATTCGGCGTCGACCGCCGCCGCCAGATTCAGTCTTCCATTTTCAACACGAACCGACCCGACGTAACCTTGCCGGGAGACGGCCATAAAAATCACGCCCGGTTCACACCAGTCTGGCGAATCAGGCAAAACAACCCCCAAGCCGATCCGGGCTGTCGGGCGAACGCGGCTGACAAATTCGTCATGTCCGCGCAGACTGGGGTGCCCGAGCCCGTCGGCCGCCAGAACGACGCGGGCGCGCAGCGAGCGCGGCGCTGCCTGCACCGGCTCCAGCGCAATTTCACGCCACGTCGGCGACCCAGAGAAGGGCAGCAGTCGCGCCGACACCTCCGGCAGGAATGCGGTGCCTGCGGCGACGGCCGCGCGTACGAGCGCGGCGTCGAAGCATTCTCGAGATAGGGCGCAGCCGGCGGGCAGCCCCACGCGGGCGCTTCGCCCGTCTGAGCGCGCCTGAAAGTGCGCCAGGGGAATCGCGCCGGCGTCGCGAGCCAACGTCGGCAGGCCCGCTGCTTCGAGAATCGCCAGGGCCCGTCCATTGAGGCAACCGCCGCACACTTTGCTGCGTGGGAACGGCTTGCGTTCGATCAGTAGCGTTGCTGCGCCCAGCGCGGCGCATTGTCGTGCCGCGACCGCCCCGGCCGGGCCGGCGCCGATCACCACGACGTCCCACTGCCGCCGGGTGGCCTGGTCGAGCGCGAGCGAGGGGACGAGGCTCACCGGCGACTCCAGATGAGCAGATAGCGCTCTGGCCATTCATGCACGATGCGAGCGCCGCTCATTCCGCTCTGTTCGGCCAATTTCTGAGCTTCGCGCGACGTGAATGCGGCCGCGACCGAAAGGGGGCCGTCGACACGAACGACGGGCGACCGTGTGCAGAGCGTGCAGGCGAGGCGGGCCAGCAGATAACCCAACCGTGTCCGCCGCAGATCACTGACGACGACCAGCCGCCGGGCGGCGCGCGCCATGTTCGACAACAATCGTTGGGTGTCGTTGTCGTCGAGGTGGTGCAGAAACAGGGTGCAGGTAATAACGTCGTAGTCGGCCGGCAAATCGGCATTCAGCACGTCGCATTCGAAGAATTCAACGTCGGGGCGGCGATCACGTGCTGCCGCCCGGCGCGCAAAGTCGATCGCGAAGGCGCTGCGATCGCAGCCGGCAACGTGCGCGCGAATTGAGCCACGGGCCGCGCGCCGCGCGAGTTCGAGCGCTATATCGCCGCCGCCGCAGGCCACGTCGAGAATGCGCGGCGCGATGAGCGCGTCAGGCTCTCGCAGCAGCGCCCGAATCGGGCGCCATACCGAGCGGGCCACGCAGCTCAACCGGTTAATCCGACGCAGGCTGGCGAGTGCCTGCGCATGCAATTCGGGCGACAGCCCCGGTTGATCCATCACTTCCGGTTGGCGGTCGCGTTGCTCAAGTGTGGCGGCGACGACGCTCATCAAGGCTCTCCGCGCGATTCCAGGCGCCGGCGGCGCCCGGCCTGCTCAGCATCGCTTTCACGGTAAGCCGTTCCCCGCGCCGTCTCACCAGTCGGCACGGCTTTGAGTTTGGTACGCCGCAGGCCGACGTGTCAAGCACGTCATTCAATTTGAGCCGCCCTCTGCCTCGCCACCGGTCGCCGCGGGTAGCGAGATGAGTCAGCCACTCTAAGAAGGTGGCAACTCGACGCTGTTGAACCCTCGTCCGAAGATTTGCGCGGGAAAGCTGCGCAGAACCGGTAGGTGCTGCAACAACCGCAGGGCGATGGGCAGGTGGAACGAGTGGTCGGCCCGCAGCGCCTGGGCCACAATTCTCTGCTGCAAGAATCGCTGGAACCATTGCGCCTTTTTCACCGCCGGCTCACGCGCCTGCTGTACCCTGGCCAGCCACTGGTCGGTTACGCAGCCGGCTCGCAACGGCGCGGTCAGCAGATTCGCGGCGGCGACCGCATCCTGCACTGCGTACTGAATACCGATCCCTCCGATCGGAGACATCACGTGCGCCGCATCGCCGATCAGCAGCAACCCCGGTTTGTGCCAGCGCGCGACGCGGCTGACATCGACCGAAAGAATCGTGATCTGCTGAAAGTCGCACAGCAGCACAACCCGATCGGCCAACGGCGGAAGCAATTCGGCAACGGCGCGCCGCAGCCCGTCGATCCCGCGTTCCCTCAACTCCGCAAAACTCCCTTTCAAGATCGCGTACCCGATCTGCCATTCGTTGCTGGGACGGTCGAACACCACCGCGAAATGCCCCCCGCGAACGTGCAGCAGCCCGGAGAGCTTTTGGGGGTCATCGCCGGGCCGCCGCGGCAGCCGAAACCAGAGCACGTCCATCGGGGGGGCGAACCGCACCGGTTCGAACCCCGCGAGTTTCCGCAGGCGCGAGAAGCGCCCGTCGGCTGCCACCGTCAGGTCGGCGGTCAGTTCGTGCCAGCCGCCCTCACTCTGCCAGCTGCACGTTCGCCCCGCGCACGAATTTGAACGCAGCGTTTTTCGCGGCTTCGTCTGCGAGAAATTGCAGAAAGGCAGCCTGCGGCATGATCGTGAGGTAGGGGAAGTTCGATTTCAGGCGCGAGAAATCGACGGCCGTCGCCTGTCCCGCAGGCGTCGAGAAAGACAGGCGCCGCAACTTCGTGTGCGGCAGCGCCAGCAACCGCTTGGCCAGCTCCAGCCGGTCGAGCAGCTCGAGAGTCGGGGGGTGAATCGTGTCGCCCCGAAAATCGCGGTCGAGATCAAGGTGCGCTTCGAGCAGCGTCACCGCGACGTTTTGCCGCGCGAGCAACAGGGCCAGAACCATTCCCGCCGGACCGGCGCCGACGACGCAGCAGGTCGTGTGACCGAAGTCGGCCGCAGAAGATGACTTCATGCCGCGAGAATATGCCGCGGGTGCTGGATGCGGAAGGTAGCGGGCTTGCGGGCGCGGGTCGCCGGACACAAGCCGGGCGTGCAGAAGCGATTGGGCAAGCGATGAGCCTTACCGCGAAGCGGTTGCACACACGCGGCGGCTCGGGCAGTTCGTAAGCAGTCAGATCGCCACGAGCCCAACCGCTTCAGGAATGGCTTCGCGACAATCCCCGGTTTATGTTCGACTAATCCTCCAGCGTCCGCAGCCGCTTCTGAATGTCGATATTCACGCTCTGATAGCGCTGAGTCAGATTGCCGGAGTGGAACAGTTCCACGCGCACGTCTTCCATATCGTCGGCGCCGATGGCGTTCGTGAAGATGGGCAGCAGATACCGAATGCCCAGCTTCGAGGGCTGGAATCGGTGCGGGTCGTACAACGACCGGTGCATTTGCCGAGGGTGGATCATGCCCCACTGGTCGCGCAGCTTGTTGGCATGGATCGAATCGACATAGAACCCGCGCTGCTCGGTCCATTGCAGGGTGACGACGCTGTTATTCTCGCCTTCGACCAGCGACTCGATCGCCTGCCCCCCGAGTTGCGCGGCATGAAACCGGTCGAACAGAATCGGGCGGCCGCCGCGCTGAGTGTGCCCGAGTTTACGCGTGAAGATTGCCGAGTCAGCCGACTCGTTTCGCCGCTTGCTGGTGAAGTAGTCGTTTCCCATCGAGTCGACGAGAAGCTGCTTCAAATGCTCAGCGGCCCCGCTGAAGACTCGGTTTCCTGCCGGGTCGGTGCTGGTCGAGACGGCCCCCAGTTGACGCCCCTGTTCGTCGAGCATTCCTTCACCCACGACAATCACCACGTGCTTCTGAAGCTGATATAGCTCGTGCACGCGTTCTTCCAGCCGCGCGAAATTCAATGGCGATTCGGGCACCAGTATGATGTCGGGCTGGCCGTAGGCCGACCCCAGCGCCAGATACCCCGAATCGCGCCCCATCACCTCGATAATCGCGATGCGGCGGTGGCTCTCGGCCGTGGTGCGGATGCGTTCGATACCGGTCGCCGCCACGTACACCGCCGTCGCATACCCGGGCGTGGCGTAATTGACGATCTCATCAAGCTCGATCTCGTCGCGCCCGGGCAATTTCCGGTAGTTGAACTTGCCGGGCTGCGAACCCGGCTCGCGCAGCCATTCGTTCGCTTCGTCGGCGTGGTTCAACCCCAGGTCGTTGTCGATCGTCTTCGGGGCCAGCACCGAGGGAAAGTGGTGAGACAGCGGCTGCATTCCGTTGATCGTGCCGTCGCCGCCGATGCAGATCAGCCCTTCGATCCCCAGCTTTTCCAGCCGGCCGGCCACTTCGCGAATCGCCCCCGATTCTTCGGGGTTAATGTACGTGCGCGACGCCCCGAGAATGCTGCCCCCCAGACACGGGCTCAATTCGGGAATCGTGGTGAACAGCGGGTTGAGATGCAGGTGCGGCATGCGCGGGTTGAGCATGCCCGAGAACCCTTTGATGATCCCGTAGATTTCGATGTGCAATTCATTGGCCCGCGTGACCGCCCCGTAAATGGTCGCGTTCAGGGCCGGAGTGTCGCCGCCGGCCGTCAAAATCCCGATGCGTCGCATGTCAGTCACCGTTGCCGAGACAGCCCGAGCGCCCCCGGGGAAGAGGTTGAGGAGCTGCCTCTTGAGTCGAACCCCGAAACTACATATATCAGGTTGGAACATCGTGCGGCAGGGAGAACTCGGCATGAAATACCTGTTGGGTTGCATCGGCTCGGCGATACTCGGGGGCGTCATCGCGCTGACACTGTACGACGGCCGCGCTCAGGCGCCGGCCGCCGCCGCCGACCGCGACGGGCCGGCGTTCCCCGATGCGCCCCGGTCGAAACCAGGGCCCCGGGCGCCCGCCCGCGCACCGGCGGTGGCGCCCGAACCCGTCGGGCCGCTCGCTCCCGACGAACTGTCTCAGGAAGAGAAGATCAACGTCGCGGTTTACGAGAACGTCAACCGCGGCGTCGTCCACATCACGACCCGCGGATCGCGCGAAGGCTTTCTGCTGCTCGACGTACCCACCGAAGGCGCCGGGTCGGGCAGCGTGCTCGACAAGGCCGGTCACATTCTCACCAACTTTCACGTCATCGAGGGCGCGCGGCAGGTGCAGGCGACATTGTTCGACGGGCAGTCGTACGAAGCCAAGGCCGTGGGCGCCGACCCCATCAACGACGTGGCGGTGATTCGCATCGAAGCCCCTCCGCAGGTCTTGCACCCCATTCCTCTGGGAGACTCTCGCCGTTTGCGCGTCGGCATGCGCGTCTTTGCCATCGGCAACCCCTTCGGCCTCGAACGCACCCTGACCACAGGCATCATCTCCAGCCTCAACCGCGCCCTGCAGATTCATGAGGCGCGAACCATCAAGTCGATCATCCAGATCGACGCGGCCATCAACCCCGGCAGCTCGGGCGGCCCCCTGCTTGATTCGCACGGCCTGCTGATCGGCATGAACACTGCCATCGCCACCAAAACCGGGCAGAGCGCCGGGGTCGGTTTCGCGATCCCCGTAAACCTCATTTCGCGAATTGTCCCGCAGTTGATCGAGCGCGGCCGAGTGATCCGCCCCGAGATCGGCATCTCAAAAGTTTACGAGACCGAGTTCGGCCTGCTGATTTTTCGACTGGTTCCGGGCGGCCCGGCGGAGCGCGCCGGGTTGCGCGGTCCCCAGGTCGTCAGCAATCGTCGCGGCCCGTTCGTCGTCCAATCGGTCGATCGCACCGCGGCCGACCTGATCATCGCCGTCGACGACCAGAAGGTTTCGACGGGCGACGATTTTCTGGGCATCATCGAAGCCCGGCAGCCGGGCGAGAAAGTAACGATCACCGTGATGCGGCAGGGGAAGGAACTGAAGATCCCCGTGACGCTCGGAGGAGGCGAAGAGCCCGCTCCGGGCGGCCCCGTTCCGCGGCCGCGGGCCTGACGAACGGCCCGACACGCACGCGGTGGGCTCGCTAAATCCCGCCGCGTCGTAGCACAGCCTGGGAGCTGCTTCCTGCCTGTTTCTGGGCAGCACAGGCAAGCTGGGCCACGAAACGGGCGGTTATCCCCGCCGTGGGCTGACGGTGCGATGCCAGCGCTTGACGAACGCGTCAATTTTGCTCGATCGAAGCACTCGCCAGCCTGCGTGGCTCAGCCGCCCGCTTCGTCGTCGGGCGGCAAGGGGACGGCGCCGGGTGGAGGGGCGCCTCCGCCGCGGCGAATGTAGCGCGCCCTCTCGCGCGCATATTCTGCCGGCATGACCGCGTCGGGCTGGGTGGCGACGCCGGCTGCCGCCTCGTCGAAGTATCTCTTGAGGTATGGGACGCACCAGCCGCAGCCGGTGCCTGCCCCGCCGCATTCGCTGATCTGGCTGGCGCGGCGCGGGCGGTGCACGCGGATAAAATTCAGAATCTTCCGCTTCGAGACGTGGAAGCAGTAGCAGATGGTGTCGTCGATTTCCAAATCAAAGGCTCCAGCGCGGGAACCGGTTTTCGGCAAGCTGCGCGCCTAGCGCGGGACGAGCCACACTTCGTCGTTCTCCACACGATAGGTCAGTCCCGCGGGTTTCAACAGGGCCGCCAGAATCTCGCCGACGGTCGTTTCGCGCAAACGCACCTGCACGGGTGATTTCAGGCGGGCTTGTGCCGGGCCGGCCACTTCGGGGTCGATTCGAATGGGCGCGCCCACCATCTCGGAAAGCTCGGTCAGCAGGTCAGAAACCGGCCGCGGCCGGGGAAGCTCGTAACTGGTGATGGGCTGCCTGAGCGCTACCTCGATGTCGAACCGCCGCGCGACCGGCTCAGGCTCGTGGGCGAGCTCGGCCCAGAGCGGCGGGTCGTCGTCAAATACGGGCCCGAAGGCGCCGGATGGCGCAGAACTGTCCGGCGGCAGGTCGGTGAAATCGGCCTCTTCTTCCACCCGTCGCGCGGCCGGAACCCGGGCCGCGTCGCCCGGTACGGGTCGGGCGGCGGCGAGACCCCGTTCAGCCGCCGGTCCGCCGGGCCGTGCCTCGGGTTGCGAATGTGTCGAGATGCCCGTCAGATCGGCGACCGGCGTGCGCTGCCGCGCAGACCCGACGAAGAACCACGCGATGAGCAGCACGAGCGCCATAGCGGCCATCGCCAGGCCGAAAATGAACGCCGGGCTTTTGCGAACGGAAAGCGCTGCGGTTGTCGCCAGGATGCCCGTTTGCGGATCGGCGGGTGCGGCCGGAATGTGCGGCGTCGCGCCGTCAGCCGGCGGCGACTCATCGGGTACTGCCGTGATGCGCCAAGCGCCGTTCTCAGAGACGATGACGATGGCCCGGCGGCAATCGGGGCAGCGCGCCTGCCGGCCCAGCGACAGCGGGTCTTTGACCCGCAATCGAATCGCGCAGTGCGGGCATTGGAGCTCAAGCGCCTGCATCCGGTCAATCTCCCGTTTCAGACGTCAGCGGAAACGGCGTGAGGCCGGCGGCCTCGGCCGCCTTGGCGCTGGTGATTGTGGCGGCTTGTTTCTTTTCATCGACGATCAAGACCAGGTCCCGCGGCTGCAGCATGTGGTGCAGCACGGCGACCGCCGGAACGTTGGACAAACTGAATTTCTGCTTCTCATTCTGTGTCACGCCGACGAGCTTCATGCCTGGCCCGTCGAACTGAAACGAAACGTCGGTCTCGCCGCCGACAAATTCGATCGCCGCCGACAAGGGCTCGTCGCGGAACTCGACCGCGATTCGGCGACCGAGACGGGCGGCGATCGACGCCTCAGCCGGAAACGGCGGCCGACGCTCGCGGACGGGCGGGTGACCTGCGACGGCCGCCTCGAGCGACTGCTGCCAGGCCAGACGCGCGCCCAGTGCGAGATTGGGGCCGGCCCGCTCGGGGAGGCTGACGGCAAAGGAGAGGCCTTTGCGGTCGGAGACGAAGTCGAGCGATTGATCGACGACCTGCGCCATTTTCGGGAAGCGCTCCAGGAATTTTTCCTCTCCGGAAGCTGCCGGGCGGGCCTGATCGACCAGTTCGCGCAATCCCGCCGGCAGGTCATGAAACCGGGCCTGCAGGTGGCGCAGCACGCGGGAAGAGCCTGCGCCTGATTTGTGACGAACGAGCAGTTCTGACGTGAAGTCGGCATCAGCGGTACCCAGTCGCCAGCTCCAGCAGACCGTCTCGACGTCGTCGCCCAGGAATTCGAGGGTCGAGCCTAACAGGCCTTGCAGCTCGGCCGGTGCGAGGGTCCGGGCACCGAGCCGCACGTCATCGAGCTCGCACAACAGGGCGAAATCGTCATTTCGATCGGTCAAGGGCAGCAGCGATTGAATGCCATCGGAGGTGATGGCGGGGGTGCGGGCCGCGTCGGTCAGAAGCGCCGCCATTTCCCTGGGGGCGAAGGCAAAAGTCCGCGCGTCGCCGATCAGGTAAGCGCGCGTGCGGCTGACGTAATGCAATGTCGGCTCGACCACCAGCTCGCCGACAAACCGGGCGATCAGATCCGACTGCGAAATGGGTTCGCGCGTGCGCACGATGCCCGCGACTTCGAACGCCTCTTGCCCGACCGGCACGAGCGCCACGAGCAATTCGTCAATTTCCGACGGGTTCATGAGGCAGTGCGTGCGAAGCTGGCTGTCGGCCCAGTCGGCCAGCGGCCCCAGACACTCGCGAAATTCGTCCCCTCGGTCGCCCCCGTGCCAGAACGTGGCGGGACGCAGATGAATCAGAATTCGCGCGCCCGTTGGGACAAACTTCAACGACAGCGGCTGGCCGGAGGCTGCCCGAACCGACTTGGCGGCGGGCGGCGCCTTTCGTTCGGCGGGGGACGTGGCCGAGCCGCGCGCCGGCTGTTCAGGGCCGCCCAAGGCGCGCTGGTCGCCGGCCCGGCGGTTCGGCCCGGTGAAAAGCAGCCAGCCGACGATCGCGGCGGCCGAAAAGGCCAACAGGCCCAGCGCCGCGATCCAACCGGCGGCGACGCGCCTTGGTTGGGGTTGGCGCCTGTAGCGCGCGAGCGAATCGTCGGGTGCGAGGCGCAGGTCGATGGAGGCAGGCGATGGGGCCGACTCGCGCGGGGGATCGGCAACGCGGGGCGGCTTGACGCCGGAGTTGCCGACGGCCTTCGGCTCGTCGACGGTCGCGAACTCGAAGCGGGGCGGCGGGGCGGCCTCGGAGACCGCCTCGAGACGCCGCTCCATCACAAACTCATATCCGCACTGGCCGCAACGCGCCTGGCGACCCAGCAGACGGTGATCGGGCAGCTTCAGCCGCCGACCGCACAGCGGGCACGCAATCTCAAGCGCTGGCATCAAAATCCCCTCTTGGCGCATGTTACGCCGCGGGGCGGGTGGTGCCTAGCGCGAGCGTGGCGGCCAAACCTGCCCCTGGCCGTCGATCGCTTGACGTGCAAATGATGGGTGGCTAAACATGTATATCATATACATCTTTATTATCTTTGGATCGCCGGCATGCGACTGGCCCTGCAAACCGATTTCGCCCTGAGAACGCTGATGTTTCTGGCGTCGCGCAAGGTCCGCGCCCGCGCGACCATTGCCGACGTGGCCAGGTTCTTCGGCATCTCCCAGCCGCACGTTGCGAAAGTGGTGAACCAACTGGCGCGGCTGGGGTACGTTCGCAGCGTGCGGGGCGCCGGGGGGGGGATCGAACTGAGGCGCTCTCCGGAGGACGTGCGGGTGGGTGACGTCGTGCTGGCATTCGAAGGGAACATGCACCTGTTGGAATGCGTCGGGACCGACAGCGTGTGCGTCATCCAAGACTATTGCAAGCTGCGAAATGTGCTGGCGAAAGCCGAGAGGCTGCAACTCGACTATCTGCAGCAGGTGCGATTGAGCGACGTCGTGCCCGTGTGAGGCCCGCCTGCAAAAGTCGGCTTGCCGATTGCGGAATCTGTTGTGGGCGACGGGCTGTTCATCAATGCCTTCCGATCTTGAAAGGAGAACCCTGCCATGCGGTCTCGCGCTCGACTCGTCTCGCTTCTGCTACTGGGCCTGGGTGTCATTGTGTCGGTACTGCCGGGCCTGACGGCTGCCGACAAATCCGACCCGGCCCTGGAACGAACCCGCAAACAGGTGCGCATGCTCGACGATCTGTACAAGACGGCCGTGGTGCTGATCACAGAACACTACGTCAATAAAGACGGCGATCTGCCGGCCGGCACCGCAGCGAAGGCGCTGTTCGGGGCCATGAAGAGCAAGGGGTGGCACGAAGTGCGATTGGTCGACGCCACCGGAGACCCGATCATGAAAGCGAATTCCCCGGCTGACGATTTCGAGAAGGCGGCCGTAAAGCAGTTGCTGGCGGGCAAGGCCGGGCACGAAGAGGTCGTCGAAAAAGAAGGCCAGCGCTACCTGCGCTCGGCCACGCCCATTCCCGTGGTGATGAAAAAGTGCATCATGTGTCATCCCCACTACGAAGACGTCAAACAGGGGCAGCCGATCGGGGCCCTCGCGTATACGTTGCCGATCGAATAGATCGGGCAACGGCCCTCAGCCCCCGCCTGCGCTCGGGTGGGGATTGAGGTCAGTTGATTGCGGATCGGGGATTTCGGATTGCCGACTTGACGGCCGGGCGCTTGCCGCGCTAGCCCGAATTATTCATGGTAGGGTGGGGCAAGCTCGCGCGAGCAAATGGGGGGCCGGCGCAAGCCACTCGATGAGCGTACAGCGCGTTGTCTGAATCGAAAGCCTTGTCAGCGAGCGCAGGCCCAATATCGCACTCGGCTTGCTGGTCCCCCCCTACCAGAGCATGAATAATCCGGGCTACCGGATGACCGACCCGCGGGGCGTGCGCCAGACCTGGGCGGCTGAAGGAGCCGGAGAGAACAGGGCCGGGCCGTTGTCGGCTGTGCGTTCGACGCCTGCCGCCCGCCCCGCTGTCGCATTGGCCGGCATGCCGGCACGAGGTGCAATCGGCGTCGAGGCGGTGCTCGAGAATTTCGGCTCGGGAACAGGCCCGGCCGCAACAGTTGAAGACACGATCGATGGCGTCACGGGGGCGCCCGCGATTGTCGTCGACGGCAAAGTGTAGGTGTAGGGCAGCGACGAAACCGTAGCGCCGGGCATGACGCTCGACACCAGACTGCCGGCCGTCGCCGGTACATACCGCACCGTCTGGTAGGGCACCGAGGCCAGGTTGCATTCGGCGACGCGACGAGTCACCTGATAGGGCACCGAGCGGTAGGTGGTGCGCGTCTGGTAAACGGTCTTGGCGACCGCTTTCGTCGTCAGCCTGGGGACCCAGACCGTCTGGTAGCTCCCTTCATCGACCATCACGTTTTCGTAGATCGTCGTAGGAACGGTCTCCGCCACCGGTTCGGCGCGGTACTCGGTGCTGGTGACATCCCGCTGCTGCCAGACCGGGCGCTGCGCGAACTGCGTCTCGACAACCGGTTGCAAGGCGGTCTGCGGCGCGGCGGGGCACGAGCAGTAGCCGCAGGGCTGGTAACAGACGCCGCAACAGCAATCACGCCAGCCTGCCACAAGATCAGACTGCCAGGCGACCGGGGCGACTGCGGCGAACAGCGCCAGGGCCAGACCGCTGCGGAGAGGGGAAAGCATGACGATTCACTCCTGCGGAACATGCGCCGCCGCGATGACGGACGACGCCCGGGTGACGCCCCCCTGAAAGGTCTTCGTTGTTTACTTATCGGCAGAATCGTTAGAGTCACCTTAATCGGAACAGGCAGACCCATCGAATGTCGGCCCCTCAGACAGCCCTTGAATTCGGCCGAGCGATCCGTAAGGATGACAGGTCGCCTGCCCTAACTCTCTGTGTGGCAATGAACTGGATCGTTTCGCAACGCATGCCCACCCGAGTTTCGGCAGTTTCCTCGCTTGTGGCGGCCTTCGTCGTGGGGACGGCCGTCGGAGCATCGGCGGGCGACAACTGGCCCAACTTTCACGGCCCGGCCAACAACGGCCATTCCGATTCGCCCGGGCTGCCGTTGACCTGGAGCGAAACCGAAAACGTCGTCTGGAAGACACCGATCCACGACAGCGGCTGGTCGTCGCCGGTCGTCTGGGGAGATCAGGTGTGGCTGACGACTGCCACCGACGACGGTCGCAAATCGTACGTCCTGTGCGTCGATCGATCGTCGGGGCGCATCATTCACGACCTCAAGCTGTTCGAAAACCCTGACCCCGAAGATACGCGGCGCTACAACAGTTTCGCCTCGCCGACACCCGTTATCGAACAGGGGCGCGTCTACGTTCACTTCGGCAGCTACGGCACCGCCTGCCTCGATTCGTGTACGGGCAGGGTGCTCTGGGAACGGCGCGACCTGCCCTGCCGCCACTACCGCGGCCCGGGTTCTTCGCCCATCATGTTTGGCGACTTGCTGATCGTGAATTACGACGGCTACGACATGCAGTACGTGGCAGCGCTCGATAAGTGCAGCGGGCAAACTGTGTGGAAGAAGTACCGCGAAATCGACTACGGTACCGACAATGGCGATATCATGAAGGCGTTCTCGACGCCCGTCGTTATTGACGTCGCCGGACGCAAACAACTGATCAGTCCCACGTCAAAAGCGGCGATCGCATACGACCCCTGCACGGGCGACGAGCTGTGGCGCATTCGCTACGACGGTTTCTCGACCGCAGCGCGGCCCCTGTACGACCACGGCCGGGTCTACATCAACACCGGGTTCCCCAAGGCCGAGCTGATGGCCGTCAAACCCGATGGGAAGGGCGACGTCACCGCGACGCACGTCGTCTGGAAAGCCCGCAACAGCATGCCTTCGAAGCCCACGTCGCTGTCGATCGGCGAACGGATCTTCAGCATCGACGACAGTGGCGTGGCCACGTGCCTCAACGCAACGACGGGGGCGTCGGTCTTCGCCAAGCGAATCGGCGGCGAATTCTCGGCGTCGCCCTTGTACGCCAACGGGCGCATCTATTTCTTCAGCCACGACGGAAAGACGACCGTGATGGCCCCGGAAGACGAGCCGCGCGTGCTGGCCGAGAACCAGCTCGACGACGGCTTTCGCGCGTCACCGGCCGTGAGCGGCCGGTCGTTCATTCTGCGCACTGAGAAATGCCTGTACCGGATCGAACAGGCGCGCTGAAGGGGCCGCCTGTTCCACCTGTGCCGGTGGGTCCCGTTCTGTTGCCCGTTCCGCCGCCGCAATGGCGATTGACGGCTGAGAATGCCGGCGAGGTCGACATTCGGCCTGCGCCGCGAGAGCCGAGCAGCACAACGACCGCATGAATTATTCGACCCGCGGCAAAGGATTGCGGCGATCGGTCGGCGGTCTCGGCGCAATCTCAAAAACCCACCCTGTGAGGGGGTCGATAACAGAGGAAAAGCCCCCGATCGCTTACCGCAGATGAATCAACCCAGCCTCCAGACCTCGATAGAGACGCTGATCGTCTCGACCGAGTCGCTCGCCCAGCACGCAGAATCGCGCAGGCCCGCCTCCGGCGCGAGCGCCTCGGCGGCCGAACAACTGCCCGAAGCGTGGCGCACCATCGTGGCGCGCTGTGGCGAGCGGCCCGCCCTGGTTCTGCCAGCCGAAACCTGGTCGTACCAGAGGCTTGATCGGGCGATCGCAGGCTTCGCGCACGAGATGGCGGCGCAGCCCGCCTTCGACCGCGAGCGCCCGACGATTCTGCTGTTGCCGAATTCGGTCGAGTACGTGGTGGCCTTGCTGGGCGTTTTCGAGGCGGGGGGCGTCGCAGTTCCGCTGCCAGCGACGATTGAAACGCCCCGTCTGCACACGATTCTGGCCAACTGTGGTTCACGCCTGGTGGTGACAGATGGCGTTACCGCGGCGCGGCACGGTGAAAGCTTACGGCAGATCGGGCGATCGACCAACGAGGCGTCGCGGCAGCTGCCTGCCGCCGCGAGCCTGGCGACCGTGATGTTCACGAGCGGTTCGACGGGCCGGCCGAAGGGAGTGATGCTGAGCCACAAGAACCTGCTGAGCAACGCGCGATCGATCGGTCAGTGTCTGCAAATCACGCCGGAAGAACGGGCCCTGGCCGTGCTTCCCTTCTGCCACGCCTTCGGGAACTCGATTCTGCTGTCGCACCTGCTCTCGGGCGCGGCCCTCGTGCTCGACGGGTCGCCTCTTTTTCCCGAGACGCTGTTGAAGTGCATCAGGCGGCACTCTGCGACCAGCCTGTCGGCCGTTCCTGAAATTTTTCATGCTTTGGCGAGGCGAACTTCGCTGGGGAACACACCCTTAGAGACCCTGCGGTACATGGCCGTGGCCGGCGGGGCCCTGGCCCCGCAGATCGCGGTCGAAATCGCCCGGCGCATCAGGCCGGCACAATTCATCGTGATGTACGGGCAGACCGAAGCGACCGCACGCCTGACGTGCCTGCCCCCCGATGAGCTTGGGCGTCGCCCCGGTTCGGTCGGCCGCGCGATTCCCGGAGTCGAACTGCAAGTGGTTGCAGAAACGGGCCGGCCCGTCGCGCCCGAAGAGACCGGCGAAGTGCGCGTGCGCGGTGCAGGGGTCATGCAGGGATACTGGGGCGACCCGCAGGCCACACACGAGGTGCTGCGCGACGGCTGGCTCTACACGCAAGACCTCGCCAGGCTCGACGCCGACGGTTTTCTTTATCTGCTCGGCCGCCGCGCCGGTCAATTCAAGGTCAACGGGCTGTTTGTGGATCCTCGCGAGGTGGAAGCGTTCATTGAGCGGCGATTTCCCGATGCGCAGCCGGTGGCGGTCGGGTTCGATACGCCGCTGGGAAAGCGCTTAGCGCTGTACGTGCGGTGGCTTTCGGAACCGGCCTTCCGCCCCTCGCAGGACGTGTGGCGCGCCTGCCAGATGGAACTGAACCGGCATCTGGCCCCGGCCCACGTCGAGATTGTCTCTGAATATCCCCTGAACGACGCCTTGAAGGTCGACCGACAAAGGCTGGCGGCCCGCGCGAATGTGGCGGCCGCGCAGCGCCGCGAATGTGCCTGAGGTACCTGCCGATGAGTCGCACCACTGTTGCCCCGCGCGAACACGATATCGCCGGGTATCTGTCGACGCGCCTGCCCCGCGCCGCGCGAATCGCCCCCGAAACCGAGTTGCTCGATTCGGGCCTGCTCGACTCGCTGCTCGTCATGGATCTGATCGCCCATCTCGAAAGCGAATACTGCGTGCGCCTCGACCACGATCACGTGGCCCCCGCGCACTTTCGAACGCCGGCCGCGATGGCGCGCCTGGTTGACCTGCTGCAGGCCGCGTGTGCCGAGGCGTTGTGAGATCTCAGGCTGCCGCGCCTTTGGCCGCCGGCAGCCGCTTACCGAGGCGTCAATCATGCACTGGCCCGTTTCGAGCCCTCCCCTCGCCGACTCCGAAACTCCGCTCTGGCAGTTCTACTACCAGGTCGCCTGCCCCCCGCCGAGTGACCCCACGATGGTCTGGGGAAGCGACGTGCCGATGCAAGGCGTCGAACAATACGTCCGGGCGGCCAACGCCGACAGCCCCGTGTTGATCTCTCCGGCCCACGTGCTCTTGCGGGCCGTGGCTCTGGCCATGCGAAAACACCCGAGGTTCAACCGGCGGCTCATTGCCGGCCGCGCGTACCAGTACCGCGAGGTGAACGTGCAGTTGTCGCTGTTCAGCACTCGCCAGAACGAAGTCGAAGTGCTGCTGCTGGAACGGGCCGACGAGCGCCCATTGGTTGAGATCGCGCGCGAGTTGTGGCGGTACAGCCAGCAGGCGGCACGGGCCCAATTGCCGCATTTCGGGCGGGCGACCATCTACGACCTGCTGCCCCGGTTCTTCGTGCGCCGGCTGCTGCCCTTGCACTTGTGGCTGTTCAATCGCTTCAACTGGCCCGTAACCAGTTTCTGGCAGCGTGAGCATCGCTCGGCCGTGCTGGTGAATTACCTGGCATTCAAAGGCGCCCCTCCCATGCGGGCGTACAAGCCCAGCCGCTTTCCCACAGACGCCACGCCCTTCAGCGTCACTCTGGGCCCTGCAGAACCGCGGGCGGTCGTGGCGGGAAATCAGGTACGTGTCGAATCGGTCGCCCCGCTGTTCGTGCGGGGCGACCATCGCCTGGTCGATGCCCACGACCTGGGTCTGTTTACGGGAACGATCCGCGAATACCTGGCCGACCCGGCCGCGATGGACCGCGATGCAAACGCCCCGCAGCCGCTGGCGGCGTAAGGTTCGCGACCGGTTACTCGGCGAGAGTCGCAGTCACTATCGGAAAGATGCCCAGCGGCTCGACAAACCACTCGATCGGCCGGAACCCGGCATTTGCCAGCAGCGCGCCTAAGTGGTCTGCGTCGCGCTCGACGTGCGCGAGGCCGAAAACGCGCCTGAGAAACGGCCCCGTATCATGCCGGTCGATCAGGCCGTGCGTCACCAGCGTTCCTTCCGGTTCCATGCCGTCGCGCAGCGCCTCGAGCAATCGGCTCAGGTCGCTGTCGCTCAAGTATTCGATCAGCCCCACCAGCTTGACGATCTGCGGGCGCACGTCGGGCAGCAGGTGATCGAGGCAACGAGCGTCACCCTTGATAAAGTGCAGGCTGCGCGAGAGCCCCCAGTTTTGCGCGAGCTCCCGACCGTAAGGAAAAGCGTCGTCGTCGCGATCGACAAGCCAGGCGTCGACAAGTTCGGGCACGACTTCCGAGCGGAGGAGCGCTTCCTGCACGTGCCGGCCAGGTCCGGCCCCGACCCCCACGATCGTCACCCGTCTTTCGCGAGCGTAGTGTCGAATCAACCGTTCGAGCGCCGCGACCAGATAGCGCCGCCGGTTTCGCGACGCGATCGAGACGGGGTTCCAGCGGAGCGCCTGGCGGTCGGGCCAGTCGACAGGGTCGGCATTCTCGTACACCAGTTCCATCGATCGCCAGCCGCCGGGGCGGGCGAACGACTCGCGGATCAAGGGGCTCTGGCTGCGGCTCAACGTGCGCCGCAACCAGGCCGCGGGCAGCAACACGTTTCGCAGCGGGTTGCCGAGGCAGCGATTGAGACGATGGACTGCGACTGAAAGAGTCTCGAATTCAAGCCCTTCCGCGGCGGACAGAGGCCCCGGGGAGCTCCGGAAGGTTTTGGCCGGGGTTGGGAGAGAGAGTGCTGCCGGCATGGGGAACAGTCGGGCAAGAATCGCAGGTGGTCACAACAATCTCTTCCGTCAACATCGGAACAATACCGCCCGCCAGTCGAACAGGGCCGAGATGCGCCGCAACCGAGGTACAATTCGCGCCGACCGGCCGGCATCGTCGGCAAAATCGGCGGGTTTCGGTATGCGCTCAAAGTGCTCCGACTGGCAAAGACTGCGCAGTGGTTCTCGGTCCATATCGCATCGAGCGGAAGGAGCACCTTTGATCCAAAGGCAATCGACGAGGCGCGCGCCATGCGCCGGGCAAGCCCGGCGGCGAAACAGTCGGCAAGGTCACCTTTGAACACTCGCGCTCCAGCGCGCGATGTCTTTGGCCGAATACGTCATGATCATGTCGGCCCCGGCGCGCTTGATGCTCGTCAGAACCTCGAGCGTCGTGCGCTGCTCGTCGAGCCAGCCGTTGGCGCCCGCGGCCTTCAACATCGCGTATTCGCCGCTGACGTTGAACGCGCACAAAGGCACTTCGGGGTGCGCCTGCTTCACGCGGCAAATGACGTCGAGATAACTCAGTGCCGGCTTGACCATGATCAGATCGGCCCCTTCCGCAAGGTCGAGGGCCACTTCGCGCAGCGCCTCGCGGGCATTCGCCGGGTCCATCTGATAACCCTTCCGGTCGCCGAATTGCGGCGCGCTTTCGGCCGCCTCGCGAAACGGGCCATAAAAGGCCGAGGCGTACTTGGCGGCATAGCTGAGAACAGGCGTCTCTTCATAGCCGGCTGTATCGAGCCCTTTACGGATCGCCCCTACCATGCCGTCCATCATTCCGCTGGGGGCAATCACGTCGGCCCCCGCTCTGGCGTGGCTCACCGCCTGTTGGGCCAGCAGATCGAGCGTCGCGTCGTTGTCAACGTCGGCATGGGCGGCGCCCCGATTGGTCACTACGCCGCAGTGCCCGTGGTCGGTGTACTCGCACAGGCACAGGTCGGTAACGACCAGCAGGTCGCTGGTGGCTTTTTTTATCGCGTGTACCGCCTGCTGAACGACTCCATTATCAAGCGACGCGAGCGTGCCGGTGGCATCTTTTGAGGCTGGAATGCCGAACAGAATGACGGCCGGAATTCCCAGATCGACGACCTCTTTCACTTCCTCGGCCAGCAGATCGACCGTCAGTTGGGCATGCCCGGGCAGCGACGCGATCGGCTGGCGCGAGCCGGTGCCTGTGCGAATGAACAACGGCAGAATCAGGTCGCGCACCGAGAGCTCGGTTTCGCGCACCAGTTCGCGCAACAGCGGGTGCCGCCGCAGGCGACGCAGGCGCAGCGTGGGGAAGGTTGAGTGCGCAGCGGCGGGAACAGTCATTAAGGGCTCCTCATTTCGACTCGACAGGGTTTGCCGGCGGCTGGCAGGATAGGGAAATTAATGGCATCACCTGAGTTCGCGGAACAAAGGAGAGATCTGTCCGTGCAGGTCCATCGATCCACCCCAGCATTCCGCCGGGTGAATGGCGATCACCCCCGCGGGCCAGCATAAATATTCCGACGACGGCAGCCGGACAAATCAGCAGTCCGATTGCTGCGCTCATTGCCCAACCGATGCCAATCGCAGCAGCCAAGGCCAGGACGACCAGAGTCGAAAACATCGTCACGCACGCCCACGCGGCCAGGTTGTTGTTGTTTGCCTGATTGTACGTCGTCCGCGGGGGCCACGCATTCTGTCGTCGTGACTGATGCATGCCGTTGTCGATCCACACCCGACCTTTGGCCCGACGGGCGCTCAGGCAGCCGCAGGAGGCAAGCAGCGCCTCGAGAGGCATCCCGATGGCCATAATCAGCATGACCCCCGGGAAAGCCTGTGGGACCTCATTCCCGGCGTTCACGCCCTTGAGCTTGAACTCCGCGACGATGATTAGCAGCAGCAAGCCGAAGGCGGTGAGAGCTGCCTTCATCACGGCGGACGCGAAACAGAACCACGAACAGGCCCGACCTCTGCCCCGCGACGGGTCGCGCCGGCGCAGCCAGATTCCGGTCAACAGGTCGTTCCACCCGAACTTCAAGCACACGACAACGGCGGCGACAGCCGGCTGTGCAGTCAACTCGAATGCCAGCCAGGCAATAGCCACAAAGATCGACCAAACCACGGCCGACGACCATGCGAGCAGGGGTTGCGGTTCTTCGATCCGGAATGTTTCAGCCGCGTCGTCCAAGCGAAAACTTTCTACCGGCAAACTGGGGGCTGATTGGTCATTCTAGCGTCCCGATTGTCGACCGCTTCCGCGATCCCCGGTGTGGGCCCAGAGTCGCCAGCGATGGATCGCCGCAAGATACTGTAGCATATCCTCTTGTGGCCGGTCATTGCTGGTCGGGCGGCCGTTGTGAGACCACCTGGATTTCATTAAAATAGCGGCCGGTTGAAGAGCCCGCTTTCCACCTTGGAAAGCGGGTTTCTCGCCTTTAATTCGGCCGCCAGGGCCAGGAGTGTGAGTTGTCTACCGACGGAAACGGCGGCGAAGATCGCGTTCGCCCGCTCGACATCCAGGATGAGATGCGCAGCAGCTATTTGACGTACGCGATGAGCGTCATTATCAGCCGCGCGCTGCCTGACGTACGCGACGGGCTCAAGCCCTCTCAGCGCCGAATTCTGGTGGCGATGAACGATCTGAACCTCGGCCCCAGCTCGGGCCGGGTCAAGTGCGCCAAGATCTCGGGCGATACCAGCGGCAATTATCACCCCCACGGCGACGGGTCGATCTACCCCACCCTCGTGCGGCTCGCCCAACCCTGGGTGATGCGCGAAGTTCTGATCGACAAGCAGGGAAACTTCGGCTCTCTGGCCGGGTTGCCCCCCGCCGCCATGCGGTACACCGAGGCCCGCCTTTCGGCCGTCGCCGCCGAGATGCTCGACGACATCGACAAAGACACCGTCGATTTCGTTCCCACCTACGATCAGCGGACCATCGAACCGGTGGTGCTGCCGTCGAAAGTGCCCAACCTCGTCGTCAACGGCTCGAACGGCATCGCCGTCGGGATGGCCACCAGCATCCCGCCGCACAACCTGGCCGAAACGTGCGAAGCCGTGATGCGGCTGATCGACGACCCCGACTGCACCATCGGCACCCTGCTCGACGTGATGCCCGCGCCTGATTTTCCGACCGGCGGCATCATCTGCGGTCGCGAGGGTATCAGGCAGGGTTACCTGACGGGCCGCTCGACCATCACTGTGCGCGCCCGAACGCACTTCGAAGCCGAAAAGCATTCCGACGTCATCGTCATCACCGAAATCCCTTACCTCGAAACGCGCGATCGCGTGCGCGAAAAGCTCGAACAACTGGTCCGCGACGACCGCATTCAGGGCATCTCGAAGATCGTCGACCTCACCGATCGCAACACACCTGACTGGCAGGTGCGGCTGCACGTCGTACTGAAGAAAGACGCCGATCGCGAGATCGTGCTGAACCAGTTGTTTGAGTTCTCTCCCCTGCAAAGCACGTTCAGCATCATTCTGCTGGCGCTGGTTGGCAGCCGCCCGCAGTTGCTGTCCATCAAACAGCTTCTGCAGGAATTTCTGCGTCACCGCGTCGACGTGCTGCGCCGGCGCACCGAGCACCTTCTGGCCGAGGCCCGCAAGCGCCGCCACACGGTCGAAGGCCTCTTGATCGCGCAGCTCAACATCGACCAGGTGATCGAAACGATCCGTCGTTCGCCGAGCCGGGCCGAGGCCCGCGAACGGCTGCAAACACTGCAGGTACCCGGCGAGCTGATCGGCCGGGCCCTGGGCGAAGTCGGGTACGAGGCGTTTCAGGAAGAGCGGGGAATCGCCGAGAATTACACCCTCACGGCCACGCAGGCCGAGGCGATCGTCTCGATGCAGCTCGGTTCGCTCGCGGGGCTCGAACGCGAGAAACTGGGAGAGGAATACCGCAAGCTGCTCGACGATATCGCCGAATTTCTCAGGCTGCTTTCCGACGAAGCGAACCTGCTGGCCCTCGTTCGCGGCGAAATGGAAGAGCTGCGGAAGAACTACGGCGACAAACGGCGCACGGCCATCTCTGACGAAGAGCTGGGCGAGGTGCGCCGCGAAGACCTGATCGCCGAAGAGACTATGGCAGTCACGCTGTCGCATCGCGGGTACATCAAGCGGATGGAGCTCGACAAGTACAAGGCCCAGAAACGCGGCGGCCGCGGCATCACCGGCGCCAAGGCCGACGACGAAGACCCCATCGAGCACCTGTTTGTCGCCAGCACGCACGACTATCTGCTGTTTTTCACCGATCGCGGAAAGGTGTTCTGGCAGAAGGTCTACGATATTCCTCTGTTGAACCGCACGGCCAAGGGGCGGGCCCTCGTCAACCTGCTGAACCTGCAGGAAGGCGAAAAGGTCTTCAACTGTCTCGCGGTGCGCGAGTTCGACGAAGTGCGGCAGGTGGTGATGGCCACCCGCAACGGCACCGTCAAGAAAACGGCGCTGTCGGAGTACAGCCGGCCGAAAGCCGGCGGGATTATCGCCATTCGCCTCGAAGAGGGTGACGCCCTGATCGACGTGGTGCTGGTTTCCCCGGGAGACGACCTGCTGGTCGCCACGGCCAACGGCATGGCAATTCGATTCTCGCAGGAAGACGCCCGCAGCATGGGGCGGGCTACCTACGGCGTGAAGGGCATCGACCTGGGCGAGGGAGACTATGTTGTCGGCATGGTCGTGGCCCATCCCGAGATGAACCTGCTGACCGTGTGCGAAAACGGGTATGGCAAGCGCACGCCGTTCGGGCCGCCTGAGATCGGCGGCAGCGACGACGAAAACGGAGACGATGCGCCCGAACCGACGGCCGAGGCGAGCCCCGACGCGGGCGAGAGCGGGCCGGTCGATCTCGTCGGCGAAACGCTCAAGAGCAGCACGTGTTACCGCCGGCAGCGCCGCGGCGGCAAGGGGCTGCGGAATATCCGCACGACCGAACGCAACGGCAAGGTGGTCGACGTGATTGGCGTGCGCGACGACGACGAAGTGCTGATGGTCACCGCCGGGGGAATTATCCAGCGCGTGCGGGCCCGCGACATCAGCCGAATCGGCCGCAACACGCAGGGCGTGCGGATCATCAGGCTCGACGAGGGCGACAAGCTGGTTTCGCTGGCCCGCGTCCCGCCGGAAGAAATCGAGTAGCAATGGCGCGCGTTTCCGGGCGAGCGGGAGGGGCGTCAGCCCCCCGGTTGCCTCAGAGGACTGGAGGACAGACGTCAGAGGGACAGAGCCACAGCAATCAATGCCGCGCGGAGCGCAACGGTCCGGCAGGCCGTGTTGCTCCGAAGTGTTTCGCGACCGAGTGGGAGTTGGCATGCCTCTGTTCGAAGCAGCGGACGAACCCGTTGTATTGTGCGTCAATTACGTGGTCGATCCCGCCGCTCTAAAACGTGGCTATTCGGTGTGGATCCGACGCCACCGGACAACCAGAATTGCGCGCGTTATTTTCGCCATTATGGGCCTTCTCGCCATCATTGCCGCCGCGACTTTCCTCAGAAATGCCGAGGGCGCGCCCATGCTCATCATGCTCGGCGCGATTGCATTTGCGCTTGCCGTGATTCTTCCGCACATTGATACCTGGCATTCAGTTCAACAGTGGCGTGCCAACCCAGTCAATCGGCAGCCGCACCGATTCGAAGTGACGGAGACCAGCTATCGACTTACGGATGAAGACTTGTACTTTGTCAAACCATTGTCGACCTTGCACGCGATCCTGAAGTTTCCCGACTTCGTCATCATCGCCTTCAATCCGAGTGCGGTGCTCGTGATCCCTGATGCAAGCGACTTCGGAAGCGAAACGTTCGATTCGTTTTGTGAGAAACTGCAATACCTTCACGATCGGGCGAAGCAGGCCACTCGCTAGAAGGCGCGTGCCGAAGATCAGAGGTCAATTCCGCAGAATTCAGGGCGACGCGGAACACAACGGTCTGGCAAGCTTTGGTCCAGCGTCCGATTGAAACCCGGCTCAGCGCGTGATCAGCCCCCACAGCAGATTGCCGACGACAACATACGCATTTCCCCAGGCGTCTGCCCGGAAAAACTGCACGGGCTGATCTGGGTCGCCGATGAACGGACGCAACAACCACGCCATTTGAATTCCGACGAAGGCGTACACGACGAGCCAGGCGCGCAGCAGCGCGCGGTGCCTCGCGTTTCGTGCGATCAGCCGGCTGTACAGCCGGCGCAACAAAAACTGCGCCGCAAATGTCGCCAGCGCGAACATCAGGCCGTTGAATGCGGTCGCGGCGTTGTAGTCGGCAAATGAGACGTACCAAAGCGCCGTGAACGGCGCGAGCGACGCGAGAATGACGGTCAATACCGCCTGCGCCGCCAGAAGCGCCCGCAGAACTTCGCCGAAGTCAGGTCGCAGCCCCATGAGCGTGTTCAGCACAAAGAAGCTCGGCAGGCTGATGACGAAAGTCGCGAGCAGCAGGCACGGAACTTTCGCCGCCGAATAAGCCACCTGCCAGGCGCGTTCGCCGGTCAGTCCGCCGAAGGCTCCCATCACCGCGCCGTACGCGAGGCCAAACAGCACAACCTGCGCGGCCAGCCAGACGATGATCGCCCGATTGTCCTCTGGCGCGAGGGCCGCGCCTCGCGCGCGCAACAGACTGTCGAGGCGCCAGGCGTAATTGCGCACTGGTCACCTCACGAGAACAGGTTCAAGAGGGCCTGCCTGACCGCTTCGAAAAAGTGCGATTCGCGCGCCCGGAACCACTCGAAAGGAACGTCGGGGTTGCCGATGAACGGGCGCAACACCCAGCTCATCTGCGCCCCGACCAGGCCGAACACGACGACCCAGCAGCGAACGACCGTCTTGACGTGTCTCCCCAGCGTTTGCCCTTCGAGGGGGTCCAGGGCGCCCAAAGGCTTGCCCGCGATCGGCGCGGCCGCGGCAGGGCCGGCAGGAGTCTCTTCGAGAAACGCCTCCGGCGGAATCGCTTGCGGTTCCTGGGCAACCAGGCTCAACCGGTGCAGGGTTTGTAACAGAAACTTGAGCCCCAGCAGGCCCGAGACGGCAAACACGACAACGTTCAAAAGCACCATGAAGGGATAACTGGTGGTGCTGACCGAGAAGAATGCGACGATCGGGCCAAACGCCGCCAACAGCGCCAGCGTGACTCCCAAAGAGGCGACGAGCAACCGCAGCAGTGAGGAAATGGTCAGCTTCGATCCCACCAGGGTGTTGAAGACGTACAACGACGGAAACGTCACCACCAGCGTCAGAAAAAACAGCGCGGGTACCTTCACCGTGCTGGCCACGAGTTGCTCGAGGAATGGCCCTCCGGCGCGGAAGACAGCGAAGCTTCCAACGCACGCGCCGCTGATGAGACCGAGCAACAGCAGCACGACTGAGACCCCGCGGAACTCGACGTCGATGCGTCCGGCGCGCAGCGCCGGCAGGCTCGTCGCCTCTCCGCGAAGAATGCGGTCCAGATCACGGAACCACTTTCCCATGGTCGCGTCTCCCCTTCTGTCTGAGCGCCTTTGGATGGGGAAGCTTGAGCAGATTCGGTTAACTTCTAAGACTAGCGAACTTTGTGATACAAAGCAATCGTTTCACGTCAATTTCGGCAGACGCATGAGGTCAGAGGCCAGCGCGGCAGAGAATGGCCGCGCAAAGTGCCCGCTGCCGCTCGAAGCGGCCGGGGCACCGTCGCTGTACAATGAGCGGTGACGTCTTGGTTCCCGTTTCCTCGGAGGGAGACGAACCGTGCTTGAACCTGTTCCAGCGCCTGTCCGCCCGCGCGTCGTGTCGCCCGTCACGGGCGACTCACTGCTCCTCGAAGACTTGGTTCTCCTACACTTCGAACGGGGCCGGCCGGGCGTCATCTGGATCTGCGGCGGCCCCGGTTCAGGAAAAACAACCGCACTCGCGCACCTCGCCGCCGTGCTGCCGCCCGCAACAGGCGTCACGTTGCGCGACACACGCGAAGTTCCAACGGCGGAATTGTCGCAGGGATTGGTGATTGCTTTTTGCGAGTCGCAGATCGCCCGCAGCAATGCCCTGGCCGTGTATGAACTGGCCCCCTGGGGCCAGGATGAGCTGATCGAGTACCTTCTGAAGGTTTGGCCCGACCGTTGCCACTCGGTCATGCGTTGCTGCGGTACGGTGGACGACCAGGAGTTTCTGCGAGGAATTCCGGAACTGTGGCGGCCGGTTCTTGATGTGCTGGCTGGCGATGAAAACGTCCCAACGATTCGCGAGGCCCTCCGCCGGGTTCTCGACGAATTCCTCTCCAAGACAAATCTGCGCGACCCGGTCTCGCGCTGGTGTCTGGCCAGGCTGATACCTATGAGCGACGCTTCGGAACGCGGGGGCGCTGCAGCTGGGCCGGCGGTGGACGATCCATCAATCGCCCGGCTGTTGCGGCACCGGCCGCTGCAATTGCTTGCGGCCGCCCGGCACATTGCCCGAGAGCTTGCGAGCGAGGGGCAAGGAATCTCCCTGGCAACTCCGCTGCCTCGCGATCTGGTCGCCGAAGCGGCGGATTTGATTTCCTCGAACAAACAGGCCCTGCGGCATCTGGAAGCCCTTCTGACGCGACCGCAAAGGCAGGTATTGCACCCGATGGCCGCCAGCCTGAAGCTGGCCGCAGAGCCGGAATGGCGCCCCCGGGTCTCTCGCGTGCGCGGCGCTCGAAAGGGCCTGCGGCGCGAAAGGGTGGTCATTCCGAACCTTGCCGGTGCTTATCTGGCCGGCGCGCAATGGTCGAAACTCGATCTGGCAGGCATCCATCTTGCAGACGCCGACTTGCACGGGGCCGATCTCACCGAGGCAACGCTCGATGACGCTCAGGCGACACATGCCGATCTGTCCGGCGCCCGGTTGAACGGCGCCCGACTGTTGCGTCTTGACGGTGTCACAATTTCGTTGAAGAACGCCGACCTGTCGTACATCCGCGCGACGGGGGCGCTGTTGCTGTCAGCCGACGCGAGCGGCACCAACTTTGAAGGAGCGATGCTGGGCCGGGCAACCTTCGTCAACGCGAACCTCTGCGGGGCAACATTCAAGCGGGCCAACCTGGCATTTGCCAATTTGTTTGGCGCGAAGATGGAAGCCGCCTCGTTTGTCCAGACCGAGTTTCAGGGCGCTTCCCTCGGGGGCGTCGCATTGCGCCTCGCCGAGTTTCGACATTGCAGCTTTCAGCAGGCGAATCTCGCCGATTGCGACTTCGAGGGCATGCGGTCGCTCGGTACGAACTTCCGGCAGGCGAACCTTACCCGGGCCCTGCTGACGGGTACGCTGATTCCCGGCGCCGATTTTCGCGGCGCCATTCTGGTCAACGCCGGCCTCGCCGAAATCGACTGGGAACGGGCCAACTTGCAGGGGAGCGACCTGCGGGGCGCGTCGTTTCATCTGGGTTCGAGCCGCAGCGGGCTGGTCGACAGCCCGATCGCCTGCTACGGCAGCCGCACCGGTTTCTACACCGACGATTACTGCGAGCAGGATTTCAAGCCGCCTGAAGAAATTCGCAAGGCGAACCTGCGCGGGGCCGACCTGCGCGGCGCCCGGATTGACGGGGTCGACTTTTACCTCGTCGATCTGCGCGACGCGCGCTACGACGCACGCCAGGAAGAACAGTTCCGTGGTTGCGGCGCGATTCTCGAATCGCGCGTGTGAAAAATCCGGGTTCGCGAAGATCAGCGCCGATCAGCGCTCCGTAAATCGGCGCGCGGATCGACGATGATCAAATTTTCCGCGCGGATTGTAACCGCAGGTGAAGAAGACGAGGAGCCGCAAGAAGGCTCAAGAAGCACAAGCCTTTCTTGCGGTTTTGAGCCTCTTCGCGGCTGCCATTGGAGCATTGCGTCCTCCGCGCTGCAAGCCCCCCAAATCTGGTCGCCTTTTGCAAATTTCTTCGTGGGGCGCACGGCGCTTTTGGCCAGGTCTACAACGTCCACCCCCGGCGGTATTCCGTGTGCAACAAGGCCGTGGCCTGCGGGTCGTTGCGAACGACCAGCTTTTCCGCGTCCCATTCCAGCAATTTGTGCCCCGCGCGCTGAGAGACGTTGCCCAACAGCACCACTTCGGTCAGCGCCCCCGCATAGTCGAACCGGCACGTCGTCGTGCCCCCCGTTTTCACCGCATTGAGCCATTCTTTCCAATGGCCGATCGAATCGGCGATTGTGGGCTTCACCGGCCCGGCCTCGGCCCCCGACTGCAAAAACACCTTGTGCGTGAAATAGTCGGCCAGAAGGCGTCCGCGCGTTCCTTCAAACAGCACGGCCGAGTTCTTCTCGTAAGCCTCGGCGCCCTCGGGCATCCAGCCGCCGTGATACCAGGTGAGTTGCACCGGCGGCTGGTCGCCTCGGGCCGGAAACCAGTACTCGACCTGCATCTGGTTCGGGGGCTCGTTGTCGCGCCGGGCCGGCTGCTTATGTTCGTCAAGATCGGGCCCGCGCTCCGAGCGGGTGCAATGGACGCGCAGAGGATGCTCGAGGTCGAGCGCCCAGAAGGGGAGGTCCATGTAGTGGCAGCCGAAATCTGCGAGAATCCCCCCGCCAAAATCCCACCACCACCGCCACTTGAAATGAAAGTGCGAGGCGTGGAACGGGCGGTAGGGGGCCGGGCCCAGCCACAGGTCGTAGTTGACGTGCGCCGGCGGCTTACCTGCGGCGACGCGCTGGCACGCGGGAACAGTCCCCCCTTGCCAGACGTGAACGCGGTTGATCGGCCCCACGACGCCCGCCTTGACGATTTCGACCACCCGCCGGTAGTTGTTCTCCGCGTGAATCTGGGTCCCCATCTGGGTGACGACTTTGTGCTGCGCCGCGAGATCGCGAATCGTGCGCGCTTCGAACACGGTGTGCGTCAGCGGCTTTTCGCAATACACGGCGAGCCCGCGGCGAATCGCCGCCGCCGTGGGGATCGCGTGCATGTGGTCGGGCGCGCTGATCACCACTCCGTCGAGGTTTGGCTGATCGAGCACCCGGCGGTAGTCGTCGCAGGTGCGGGCATCGGGAAATCGGTCGCTCGCGCGGGCGAGGCGTTCGGCGTCGATGTCGCAGAGAACGAGGATGTTTTCGCTGGCGACGTTGTTGAGGTTATCTTCACCTTTGGCCGCCACGCCGATGATGCCCAGATTGAGCCGTTCGTTGGGCCCCTCCCGTTCGGCCGCCAGAACATTTCGCGCTCGCCGGGCCGGCCAGCCCGAAGCGGGCAGCGCCGTTCCGGCCAGAAGCGCGGCGCGGAGGAACTCGCGACGGCTGACGATGTCGCTCATCAGGCCACCCCCTTGTGGAAGCTTTAGCCCGGATTATTCATGCACTGGTAGGGGGGGACCAGCAAGCCGAGTGTCCCGGCGCGCCGGGATTGGGCCTGCGCTCGCTGACAAGGCTTTCGATTCAGACAACGCGCTGTACGCCCATCGAGTGGCTTGCGCCGGCCCCCCATTTGCTTGCGCGAGCTTGCCCCACCCTACCATGAATAATCCGGGTTAGAATCCGGCCCCCTGCCGGTATTAGGGCCGAAGGGCGCCGTCGAATCAAGCCGTCTGGCCCGACCCGGCGGTTTTCGGCGCTCGACAGAACGGCGGTGCCGAATCGCGAATGCTTCCGCAGGCTTTCGATCGCAGTTACAATCAAGCTCGACGAACCGCATCCGCGCGCAGCCACGTATGGACTCGTCTGGATCAGACACTCGCCAGGCGTCGCCAGCACCTTTGGTTTCGAGAATGAAGGTGTTGCTGCCGGTATTGGCGTTGGCCGTGGCTGCACTCGCCGCGATGCAATATTTGGGGCGAAAGGCGGAACAGCCCGGCCTGCCGCCGGTCGCCGATGTCGACGATAGTGTCGAGCCGATCTCGTCGGACCAGTTGGCGCAAGTGCTGGCCTCCGCTGCCTCTCCGCTGGCGGGTGCGTGGGTCAGAGACCTGAATGAAACGGTCGCTGCCGCGACAAAGGCCCTGGCCGAGGTCACCGATGAGGCGTCGGCCGAGGCGGCGCTACCGAAGATCGAGCGGCTCAGCGGCCGGCTTGAAGAACTGAAGAAAATTCATCCTCAAGTGCCCGAAACGGCGATGAACGCGGTCGCGATGTTCGCGGGCGAGTCGATTGAGGCGCTCGAAAACTTGGCGAAAAAAGTTGCGGCGACCCCGGAAGCCGGCGACAGATTGCGTTCGGCCATTGACTCGTTTCTGACCAGGCTGGCGGCATTGCAGGAATAGTTTCCATTTCCCCAACCAGGAATCGCATCATGCCACAGAAGCGCACCACCCATCGTTCGAAAACCGGCAAGAAGCTTTACGCCGTGCGCGACAAACAGGGCAAGTTTGAAGATATCCAAACCTACCAGCGGGCGCATGCGAGCGACATCAAGCGCAAGAGCCAGGCCGAGATGCGCAAGAACCGCGGGCGGTAGCCGACCGGTGCGGTGCTACGACGCCGCCCCGTGCGGCGCCGGCGCCACGGTCTTGCCGGCCTCTTGACCCTGGTTGACGATCACCGCGCCATGCTGGTGCAGCGTCACGGCTTTCTCGACTTCGTCGAGAAGCTGGTCGACGCGAAACGGTTTGTAGAGCACCGACTTCAACCCCTGCTGGCGGGCTTTCACGATCGAGTGCGTCGGGTCGTAACCGAACCCCGTCATCAGAATGACGGGCAAATCGCGCTGGCACTCGCGAAGCTGGCAGAAGCAGTCGTACCCGGTCATGTCGGGCAGGCGGATGTCGGCGAGCACCGCATCGTAGGGAAAGCTGCGCACCATCAACAGCGCCTCTTCGCCGTTGTGCGCCGTTTCGACCTCGCAACCGTAACGGCCCAGCAATTCATGGGCGGCCTGCCGCACCGATTCATCGTCGTCGGCGACCAGCACGCGCTTGCCCCGCAATTTGGGCCGTTGCGGCCGCTGCGGCAACGGCGAATTGACCACCTGCGGGGCCATTTTCTCGCCCACTTTGTGAATGAGCTGCCTGATGTCGCGGGTGTGTTTCAGAATGTCTTGCAGCCGCTGGGTGACGTTGGGGTCGTGCCCGATATAGCGCTCGAGAATCCAGGCCGTGTCGTTGAGCACCTCGTCGACCGGGTTGGCGATCTCACGCAAAATCATCGCCGTGCTTTCGGTGGCCGTGGTCATCTTTTCGGCGACCAGAAGCTCGAGCGTGTTGAGGGCGACGGCCACCTCGCGGCTAAACAGCTCCAGAAACTGCAAGTCGTGCTCGTTGAAGGCCCCGGCCCGGGGGCTTTCGACGTTAAAGGTGCCCAGAATCTGGTCGTGCAGCACCAAGGGCACCGTCAGCGAGCTGCGGGCGTCGGCCGCCCCCACCAGATACAGCGGGTCGTTGGTGGTGTCTTCGCAAAGGTAGCTTTTGCCGGTTGCGGCGACGAACCCCGTCACCCCGTTGCCCGTCGGGCGCGCGTACAACACCCGCGCTTCGGCCTCCGGCACCATGCCCACCGTCAACAGTGGTTCGAGCTTCTGCGTGGCGCGGTCGAGCAGGCGAATTTCAACCGTGTCGAATTCCAGCAGGTCTTTGGTGTAATGCACGATGCGCGACTTCAGCAACTCGACGCGGTCTTGAACGCTCATGTCGAGCAGTTCGGCCGGAGACAGGTCGCCCAGCTCCAACCCGGCCTGATAGATTGCGTTCAGCTTCTGCTGCTGCAGAATTTCGGCCGAGATGTCGCGAACCGACACCACCAGATAACTGGGCAGCGTTTCGTCGGGCGACATGACCGGCGTCGCCTGCACCTGATAGTACGTTTTTTCGCCCAGCCGCAGCGAGCTGCGGGCGCTCGCAGCCGTCCCCAGCGCGGTATGAAACGGGCTCAGGTCAGGCCCCAGGATTTCCGGGGCGCCGAAGGCCTCGTAGAAACCGACGCCGACGGGCGATTCGCTGCGGCCGCACAACTCGTCAAAGCGGCGGTTGCTCCACAACACCCGCAGCCGCACGTCGAGAATCGCCAGGCCATCGGGCACCTGCGACAGAATGCCCCCGGTTTGGGGCAGCAGGCTGGCTTCACACAGCCGCGCGATATCGCGATCGAGCAGGCATACGCCCCCGAACCCGCCCGCGTGCAACTGGCTGAGGGCCGACTCCATGTCGGCGGCGCGCACCGACTCGAAACTCTGGCCAAGGCTGGCTGCGACCGCGCCTGCTTGAGTGTTGTCTTTGCCGACGATGAGAATCTTAGGCAGACTCGCCAATGCCTTCCGCTCCCGGCGCGTTCCACAGGGCTTTCTTCGGTATTTTAGGGGGCCAGGCCAGACCGGGCAACTCCATCGATTCGCTCGCCGATTCTCGCCGTTGGCCCGTACCGTTACACTAATCGCGGGGCGCAGAATCTCCCCAGAGGAGGCGCTGCCCGGTTCATCATCGTCCGCCAGGCGTTTCCGCATTGAGCGGTTCGCGTGGGAACTGCTGCAAAACCGAGCCATTTTCAGGGAATCTGCCTCAAATGCGGCGCATTCGGCTGGTTCGCGCTGTCTTGGCGCTGGCGCTTCTCGCGCTTCCGCCAGCGGGCGCCAAGGCGCAGAACCAGCGCGCATTTCTCAAAGAGGGGTCGTCAGTTGTAGGACGCCTCAGCGGTACGTGGGGCAAAGATCTGGCGTTCGTGCCCCAGGATCAGTCGGCCCCGCTCTCGACTCGCTCGCTCGAACGCATCGTCTTCGAGACTCGCTTGCGGCGGCTCAGCGTGGCTGAGCCTCTCTGGTGCATCGAATTGCACGGCGCTGAGCGGTTGCACGTCGCCGCCCTAATGACCGATGAATTCGCGGTTTCGTTCCGCCGCGCGGGCCTTGGCCCGATTTCAGTGCCCCAGGCCGTTGTCGCGGTCGTGGCGGCGTCGATCGGAGAACAACCGGAGCTTTACGAAGACTTTGAAGACGACCGCGCCGAGATTGTCAGCCGCTCCGGGGCCCTGCCGCTCGATGCCACTCAGCACCGCTCGGGACGTCGGAGTTTTCTGGTCACCGCAGGCGGCGACGAAGCGAGCTGGCGCCCTTCCGCACCGATCGCCGCCGGCCGCATCGAATTGTGTTTCTTCGACGACGAGCGCGTCGCCCCATCGGCCGACTGGGCCGTCGAACTGGAATTCGGTTCGTCGACGCTGCGCGTTATTCCCGGCTGGCAGGCGAAACGCCGGTGCGAGGCGTCGGCCGGCTGGGCGGTTGAAGTTCTTGAGCTGGCTCGAGAAAAGGGCTGGCACGACCTGACCATCGACTTCGACGAACACCGCGTCGTCGTTCTCGTCGACGATAACCTTCTCGCGCGCGGTCAGGCGCCCGAAGGTGCGCTCGCGACGGTGCGGTTCGCCGGGCGACCAGCCGAACGCCGCACCAGAACCGAGATTGCGGCCCCCGCGCCGCGGGCCTGGGTCGACGACGTTCGCATCGCCCGCCAGGTGGCTCAGGTCGCGCTGCCTAAGCGCGCTTCCTCACAGGGCCAGGTCTGGCTGAGTTCAGGCGATGAAGTATTCGGAAACCCGGTCGCGTTCAATAACCGCCAGGTCGTTCAGGCCGGGCGGTTCGGCCGCCAGACGTGGCTCTGGCGGAAATTGCGCGGGATCGGGTTTCGCATCGCCGCTGCGCCGGCCGCTGCGCCGATTTCCGGCCTGTTGGCCTGGGTGGAACTGACGCCGATTTTGTATTCGAGCCCCGACGAGCCAGACCGCCTGCTCGTCGCCATTGAGAGCCTCGATGACCGCCAACTCGTGGCCGCGCATCCCTGGCTCGGGCGCGTCGTGCTGCCCTGTGCCGAGATCGGCCGCATTGAGCCGCTGTTCGAAGGAACCTTATGCCTGCTTGACCCCGTCGGGCATCATCTGGGCGACTCGATTCGTGAAGACCTGCCGGCGAAGCTGCCGGAGGGAACCCGCTGGGAGCATCGGTTCACTTTGAACGTCTTGCCAGAGCGCAAGGCCTTTCTCAGCCTGCTGGCGGTGGGGCTCGAACCGGGCAACCCGTACGTCGCGCCCAAAGGCCCCCTGCAAGACGAGTTGGCAGTCGGCTTTCTTGAAACCGACCTGACGGTCAACAACCGCCGCATCGACAGCCTCAACCGGCACGCCACCCAGCCTTCGCGATTGGCGACCCCTGAGCGCATCCGCATTCCGTTGCCCGCGGGTCTGCTGAAAGTCGGTGAGAATACGCTGCGCCTCGAACAGCGCCCGTCTCGCGACGATCCGCAGGAGTTCGACGACTTTGAGTTCTCGCGGATCTCAATCGAGTTCGAACGCTGACGTTCACGGAAAAAGGTCCTGCGTTGTTTCCGTCTGTTCAGCGCCCTCTGTGGTCAAACGGTTGGAAGCACCGAGGTCACTGTAGATTCGTCTTGAGGCGTGAACGACATTGGCTGCCCGAAAAGTTGGGGCCGCGCAGCCGACGCAAATCACAAGAACCACCGAGGGCACGGCGCGGCCAAGCCGCAACCAAAGAACAGGAACGTTGATCGACACTCATCAAGATCAGCGGCGATCAGCGCGGATTAGCGTTCCTTCTTCGCCGATACGCGACAATCGCGAGGAATAACAGGATCAGCACAGAGAGACGCCGAGACGCGGAGATTTTGAGGGTGCCGTCTCTTCTCCGCGTCTCCGTTTCTCCCTGTGTCCCTTTCCGTCTTTCCATTCCGCTGCACGGGAAACCCGGCGAGTCGTGTCGCGTGCCGCGACCATTGGTTGAAAGAACATTCGGCCGCGAAAAGGCTCAAAAGCCGCAAGAGGGGAAAAGACAAGGCTGGACGTGACGAGCCGTGGAGTTCAAACCGCGGGGGTCGCAGAGTTCCCGGCGCGGCCAGGCCCGCAACCAAACAGCATCACGAACAGAAACCGCGGATGATCGTAACCAAGACGCAATCAAAGCAGGGACAAAATCAGAGTGCGCCACGGCCAGCGAGCAGGGCGAGTCGGCCGTGCGGGTGCCTCGGCGGTCCAACTCACAGGCACGACGCAGCGACTTCAAGAACCGCAGGGTACTCAGAGAACGCCGAGACGCACGTCGCAGCCTTCGGCCGCAACCAAATGGAACAGCCTTGAACAGGAGATCGCAAAGGCCGCAGAGGAGTTAACCACCCGGCCGGCGGCCTGCCTCGCTTGGTGCTCTTTGTGCCCTTCGTGGTTGATTCCGCCGACGCAACCACCAAGGACACAAAGAGCACGAAGAATCATCGCGCAACCGCGTGATGCCGCGTTGAAAACCGCATCAGCGCTGCGTTTCGAGAGGAATACTCATCAGCACTGACCGCCGCTAATCCACACCGAGGCCCTCTGTCGTCCATTCGTCTCCCAACGGCAACCTGCAGAATGTTGTCGCCGCAACAAAATTCTCATGAGTTGCAGTGCAGAGGCGCGCGGAGAAGGCGAACGGTCAGAAACCCTGTGCCGCTCTTGCGAACTCGGCGGTTTCTCCTGGAACTGCAACCGCGACAGATGCAAGCAGTTGGGTTTCGGCGCCGAAGAAATTTGCGCGCCATAACAACATTCTGAAGGGTTGCAGTACAGGGGGCACGGAGAGTTCCTGCACTTAACTGTGCCTGTCGGTATTCTCCGCGGCCGCTGCGGTTCTGCATTTTCGTGATCTTCGCCGTCGCGGGTTTCAAATCGGCGGGTGTCCAGACACGAATGTGAATGACATTGGTCACCCGATGAATTGGGGCTGCCCAGCGCAAACCGAACCGCAAAGAGCGCCGAGGAAGCAGCGCGACGCAGGGTTTTTGGGATGGGTTTCCCTGCACGGCAAGCGCTCAGAGTTTTGTCGCCGCAACAACGTTTTTGTCGGCGTCGAAACCCAACTCATTTGGCACATCCCTGTTGCGTTCAAAAGAATGATTCAACCACGAATCAACCAAATCACGCGAATAAGAACAGAGCAGACGCGACTGGTGATCCACAGAATGAGCCATCCAGATTCTCGATACGTGATGAATCAGAACCGCGGAGAACGCCGAG
>JBQTIL010000076.1:0-25526 GCA_052388175.1 Planctomycetaceae bacterium
GTATGGGCATTCTGGGGGATTGCGGCCAAGCTGCCGACGGGAGGGATCTCACCGATCGCGATTCAGGCGATCTCGTGCATCGGCATGCTTCCCCTGGCCCTTGGTCTGCTGCTTGCCCCGCGATTGAAGAACCGCCCCGGAAACCTGTGGCGCGGTCTGGTATTCGCAATTCTCGTGGGGATCGCCAGCCCGTTGGGAAACATTCTGATGTTCTATGCGTTCAGCGCCGGAGGCCGCGCATCGATTGTTGTGTCCCTGACGGGAATGTATCCGCTGCTGACCGTGTTTCTGGCCCAATACATTTTCAATGAGCAGCTCAGCCGGTACCAGAAAATCGGAATCGCTCTCTCGCTCGTTGCGGTGCTTTTGTTCAATCTGTCGGGAAAGGCCGATTCATCTTCCGCGCCCATCGCGTCAAGTCGTTTCCTGTCGGCGTGGATGGCTTTTTCAATTGCGGCGCTACTGATGTGGGGCGTCGCCGGCATCCTCCAGAAGGCGGCGACGAAGCACGTTTCAATTGAAATGACGACGCTGTGCGCGACGCTGGCCACATTTGTGCTGTCCGGTCTTTTTCTGCTGGTCGAACCTGCGCATCTCACGAACGTATCGGCGAAGCAATTCCTGTACGCCACGACATTCGGCCTGCTCACCGCCCTCGGTTTCTGGTCGGCGACGGCCGCCTATCGGTGGGGAAAGGCGTCGGTCGTCACGGCCCTCATGTCGTTGTACCCGGCATTGACCACTTTGCTGGCGGTACCGATTTTGGGCGAGCGCCTGACAGCGACGATTCTGGCGGCTGTCGTTCTATCGAAGATCGCCGGGGTCGCCATGTCGATTGAGACCCGGGAGAGCGAAGGATGAGGAAGCTGAGGCTGGCGCTCATCGGCTGCGGAGACGTGGCGCATCGCGACTACCTTCCTGAGTTCCACCGGCTTGCTGATCGGGCCGAACTGGTCGCGGTGTGCGGTCGCAGCGACAATCGCGCGCGCGCGACGGCAGCGCAGTACGGCATTCCGGCCTGGTACACAGACTATGCGCTCCTGCTGGCCGAGGTCGAAGCAGACGCCGTCATCAACCTCAGCCCGATCCAGCATCATGCCGAGATCGATCTCGCGGTCCTCGAGTCCGGTAGGCACGTCTATTCCGAAAAGCCGGTCGCAGGAAGCGTACGGGATGTTGCGCGGCTTCGAGACGTAGCGCGGCGCCGCGGCCTCACGATGGTTTGCGCGCCCAGTGTGATGCTTTTTCCACAGGTGCGGAGCGCGCAGAGGCTGCTGGATGAGATCGGAGAGGTGCACCTGGCTCGCGGTTGCGGACATGGCGGCGTGCCCCCCTGGCCCGGCTACACTTCGGACCCCAGCCCGTTTTTTGCCCGAGGCGCAGGACCGGCCATCGATATGGGGGTCTACCCGTTACACGCGCTGACGGGCCTGTTGGGCGCGGTGCAGCGGGTCACCGCAATGTCGGCCAGGGCGCAACGCCGCTTCGTGGTGACAGATGGGCCCGCCACAGGCCAGGAAGTCATTACGGAAGTCGACGACAACTGGCAGATGATTCTCGATTTTGGCGGCGGGCGCCTGGCCACGGTTGACGCGAATAATTGCGTGCAGGGGAGTCGCGCGCCGCAACTCGAGCTGTACGGCCTGAGCGGAACGATCGCGGTCGATCTTCTTGACGTGTCTGCGCCCTTGGCGATTCTCAGGGCCGGAAAAGACTGGGAGACTTTGCCCGCCTCGCGGTCAGGCCGGGCCAGCGGCCCCGATCATCTGTTGGGAGTCGAACACCTCGTCGATTGCCTCGAAAGGCGCCAGGCTCCGATTTTGAGCGTCGAGCATGCGCTACACGTCGTTGAGGTCGTCGAGAAGGCCGCTCGGGCGGCCGCGGAAGGGCGGACTTTGGATATCGAAAGCACGCTGGGCCATACCGAGGGGTAACTCAAGGGACATCATGGCGAAACCATTGAAAGCTGGTCTTGTCGGTTGCGGAAGCGTTTCGCAACGGGGGATTCTGCCGCACCTCAGCCAACCCGACGCGCGCGAGAAGGTGCGCGTGGTCGCCGTTGCCGACGCTTTCACCGAGCGAGCGCGGCTGACGGCAGAGCGGTTCGGCGTCCCGCAGTCGTTCGCCGGCGTCGACGAGATGCTGGAAGGCACCGCCCTGGACCTCGTGCTGGTGGCGACGCCGATCGCGGCTCATTTTTCGACGGCCATGAGCGCCATTCGCGCAGGCAAGCACGTGTACGTCCAGAAGACGATGACCAGCTCGCTGGCCGAGGCCGATGAGCTGCTGGCAGCGGCCGAACAAGCGTGCGTCAGGATCGCCGCGGCGCCCGGATACGAGCTTTGTCCTGCGACGGCCGCGATGCGCCGAGTCGTTGCCGAAGGGAGGTTGGGAAGGGCCTACATGGCCTACAGCTACACTATGGGCTTCGGCCACGAAAGCGAACCCATTCGCGATGGGAGCGGGGTGCTCGCTGCGATCGATCCGCGCTGGTACTACCGCGCGGGGGCAGGTCCCGTTCCGGACATGACGGTCTATGCGCTCCAGCTCATGACCGCCGTTCTGGGGCCGGTCCGCCGCGTGACGGCGCTCGGAAACCGGGTCAACCCGGTTCGAATGTGGCAGGGGGAGCGCATCACGATCGAGGTCGACGACAACAACCTTCTTCTCCTGGAATTCGCGTCGGGGGTCCTGGCGACGGCCGTTGGCGCCGATTGTCGCTCGAGCGCGCGCATCCCTTGGGGCGCGCTGGGGCTGTATGGCAGCGCCGCTGCCCTGGAAGTCACGGACGTCGATTGGGCCAGCGGTTACCCGTTGCGATTCGAATTGCAGGGAGCGGAGGTGCAGCAATGGACTTCGGCACTTTCCGACGTCCCTTGTTTGCAGGGCGAGCACCTGCAAATCGAAGAGCCGCACGTTTACGCCGACATCATGGACCTGGTGGACGCGATCATCGAACAGCGTGCACCCCGTTGTTCGGCGCAACAGGCGCGCCACGTCGTGGAAATCGTGGAGCTCGCGCGTCGTGCGTGCCAGACCGGTCAGACCCAGTCGCTCACGACGACCTTCAACCTGCCGGCGATGTGATGAACCGGGAGGGGGGGCCTCTTGAGCAGAGCCGATTGCCTTGAAGTTCCGCATCTCGGTCGCCGCGCCCGAAAAGCAGCCAGGGGCGGCCTTCATCGTCACGTCGCCTGTGCCAGGCTGGACTTCAACAATTCCGCCAGTTGGCGCTGGAATGGCGGCACGTTCGCTCCTCGCCGCCACAGGAAGCCGACGCGGGCCGTGCCGAACCAGCGACGCAGTGATTGGACCGCCAGGCCCCGGTAGAGCAGGCTTCGCGGATTTCCTACGGCGATGCCGACGCCCAGGCCGGCACGCACGCACGCCAGCGTGTACTCATCACTGGAGGTTTGAACGGCGATCTGCATGGAGCCCACCAGATTGTGGCGATGAAAGACCTCCTGAACGCGGTGCCGCGAGTAGCCCGTCGGCCGGCTCAACACCAGCGGGTACTTGACGATGGCGTCGAGAGGCACGACCTTTTTTCGCAAGAGAGGGTGGCGCGGGGGGGCCACCAGCAGGTAGTCGAGTTCGCCGGCCGGTTCATAGACGATGGCCGACGAGACGGGTTCGTCCGGCCCGGGCTCGAGGGTCAGGGTGACGTCGGCATCCCCCGCGACGACCAGCGGTTCGATCTCTTCGCTGCGGGCGTATGAGACCAGAAGTTGCACGGCGGGATAGCGTGCGCGGAACCGAGACATGGCCCGGCTGATCTCTTCGACGAGCACCCGCAGGTTGGTGACGATCGAGAGTTGGCCGGGTAGGACGCCGTTCCGCTGCTGCAACAGCCCTTTCGACGATTCGAGCGCCGCGAGAACCGGGCGCACGACTTCGAGCAGACGTTGACCGTGCAGGGTCGGACGGACGCGGTTTCCATGCCGCTCGAACAGCTCCACGCCGAAATGGGCTTCGAGTCCTTTGAGCTGTTCCCAGACGGTGGGGCCCGTGAGCATCAGCTCGCGGGCCGCGGCGGCGTAACCGCCCAGGCGGCACACCTGGCAGAAGCTGCGGAGCTGCGACAGGGTCAGGTCTTTGTACGACGGCCGGCGAGCGGCGGGGCGCTGAGGCATTAGAGTGGCTCTAACGCAAGTTCGAAATAAATGGAATTGCTCTAATACTATGCGCGAGTAGGATGACCAGCGTCAAGTAGGATGACCAGCGTCAACCAGCCGCATCGCGATTCTTCACCGAGTCGCGGCGGCGAATCGCTGGTACGCAGCTCAGGCCTTTTCCGGCTCGGCCACGTCGGTCGAGCGCCGTTTCTTGACTGTGTTTTTCAAAAGGAGAATGTCGTGCCCAGACGCCGGCGGAACATCTGCGGATTCACGCTGATCGAGTTGCTGGTTGTGATCGCCATCATTGCCGTTCTGATCGCGTTGTTACTGCCCGCCGTGCAGCAGGCACGCGAGGCGGCGCGGCGCACGCAGTGCAAAAACAACCTCAAGCAACTGGGCATCGCCCTGCACAACTACCACGATACCTACGGCGCGTTTCCCATCGGCCTGATGTGGCATCCCAGCCAGCCCTTCGCCTTTGACAATTTCCAATGGGCGTGGCCCTGCGGACTGCTCCCGTACATCGACCAGGCGCCCCTGTACAACCTGCTTCAACCTGGAAGCACGCCATCGGCTCCGCCCGCCACCGGCGACCCGAAGAGTCCACTGGTCCTGACGCCCATTCCGATTTTTGAATGCCCTTCCGACCTCGGCGACCCGGGCCATTTCAACAACATGCTGGGCGGCTTCGCCAAACTCAACTATCAGGGTGCCAAGCCGATGTTCATACGCAAGAACTGGGCCGACAACGCCAACCTGGTGAACTGGTGTGCGAGGATTCGCGATGTCACCGACGGCACAACCAACCAGTTCTTCCTCGGGGAACGGGCAGTGGCCAAAACTGGGACGTATACGATGCAGGGTGGCATCTGGTCGCAGATGCAGGCCACCAACAACTCCATCTTTTTCGACCAGGAGGTTCCGAATCAATCGCTCGACCCGGGAACGATTTCGTCGTCCGGCGTCTGCTGTGGGCCCGACCCGAACAACAAGCGCGGCAGCGCCGGCAGCATGCATGAAGGGGGGCTGCATTTCCTGCTGGTCGACGGTTCGGCGCGTTTTGTCAGCGAGAACATCTCTGCCGGCCCGCCCAGGAGCATTGGCGAGATGAATTCCCTGGGCCTGACTCTCAGCAACGTCAAGGTCTATACGAGGCTCTGGTACCGTGACGAAGGCCTTGTTGTCGGAGACTTCTAGTCGGCCCAGGCGCGGTCTGACGACTCGACGAACGGCGGTCACAGATCGGCAGCCCCTGTGAGGAGCACCCAATGTCTCAGCGACCACGTTGCGTACCGGTCGTCTTTGCGATCGGCGCCGCATTCTTAAGCGGATGCGGCGCCGACCCTTACGACAAGGGGATCGTTCGCGGGTCGGTGATGACGTGCAAAGGTGTACCGGCGACGGGCGGCGTCGTAATTTTCACGCCGATCGATGATTTTCAGACGACCCGCCGACCCAAAGGGCAACCGGGTCGCCCGGCCCGGGGAACTGTCGAGGACGACGGCTCGTTCCGGCTGACATCCGACGGCTTCGAACGCTCACCGGGGGCGGTCACAGGTCGCCACCAGGTGACGTTCGAGATGCCTCCGGTGCGGCGCTACGTCCTGTCGGCCCAGGATAAGGCCTTGATGACTCCCAAAGATGTCGAGGAGGCGGAAGCGAAGATTGACGCGATGAAAGTTTATTCGCCCATTCCATGCAGTCCGGCGATCAACCCGAGCGAAGTGACTGTGAAACCGGGAGAGAACATCTTTCAGTTTACGTTGCGGTCGAAATGAGCAGCAGCGAAACCGCAGTCGGGCAGACTCGCGCGTGCCCGGTGTGTCTGAACCCTGGCCGAGACGCCACGATCACCTGAGGAATCTTCAAAATGCGATTCTTTTGCGTTCTGATGGCGCTTCTCGTGTGCTTCCCGGCGCGAGATTCAGCGCAAGCCGAAGGGGTATTCGAGTGGCAGACCGCGACCCCCGAAAGCCAGGGGATGTCGACTACCCGGCTCGACGCGCTGAAAGACGACCTGGCGAAAAGGCAGACGGCGAGCTTCGTCGTCATTCGCAATGACGCCATTGTTTATGAGTGGTATGCGGTGGGTCGGTCGGCGGCCGAGAGGCACGGCACCGCGTCGCTGGCCAAGGCGCTCGTGGGAGGGATGTCGCTGGCGGTGGCGATCAGCGATGGGCTCATTTCCGTGGACGACAAAGTGTCGAAACACGTGCCGCAATGGAAGAACGACCCACGAAAAGAAAAGATCACGATCCGTCATCTCGGTTCGCACAGCTCGGGCCTCGATAATTCGCGGCCGAACGAAGAGGCCCAATGGAAAGACGATTTCTGGAAGGGCCTGCAGCCTCCGCACGACCCCTTCACGATCTCGCGTGACCTGGCGCCCGTGCTTTTCGAGCCGGGCGAGAAACTGCACTACAGCAATCCCGGCATCGGCATGTTGACCTATGCCGTCACTGCGGCCATCAGAGATTCGCCCGTGAAAGACGTGCGGACGCTGCTACGCGAACGGGTCATGCGGCCGATCGGAGTCGCCGACGACGAATGGACGTGTGGTTACGAGAAAACGTTCGTCGTCGATGGGTTGCCGCTCGTCGGCAGTTGGGGAGGGGGGACGTTTACGCCTCGCGCGGCAGCGCGTGTCGGACGTCTGGTTCTCCGCGAAGGCGATTGGGAGGGCCGCCGACTGCTTTCGGAAGAGTCACTCCGGCAGGTCACTGGCGACGCCGGGCTGCCGCAGAACGCGGGCATGGGGTGGTGGACCAACGCCGGCAACCGTTTCGCAGGCCTGCCACGCGACGCGGTATGGGGCGCTGGTGCCGGGCACCAGCTCTTGCTGGTCGTCCCCAGCCTGCAGCTCGTGATGGTTCGCAATGGCGCCCCACTGCAAACCGCCGCAGAGGAAATTCACACGCCGAAGGATCAGAGAGACCAACTGTACGACGTGCAGGTGAAAAACCTGTTTGCACGAGTGGTCGAGGCGATCAACGAAGCCGGCAACCCCAAACAGGAACCGAAGGCTTCTACAAGAGTGGCTCCTTACCCCGCGAGTCGCGTGATTGCTGGCGTCGAATGGGCGCCGCGCGAAACGATCGTCCGTCAGGCGGCGGGCAGCGACAACTGGCCCCTCACCTGGGCCGATGACGGCGAGCTTTACGGAGCCTACGGTGACGGCAATGGTTTTGCGCCCTTCACCGATAAAAAACTCAGTCTGGGATTCGCACGGATTTCCGGCGCTGCTCACGACTTTCAAGGAATCAACCTGCGTTCTTCGACCCTCGATCACATGGGCGACGATCTGAAGGGGAAGAAAGCCAGCGGCCTCCTGATGGTCGATGGCGTCTTGTACCTCCTCGCGCGAAACGCGGCGAATTCGCAGCTTGCCTGGTCTGCCGACCACGGCAAGACCTGGACGTGGGCCGACTGGCGGTTCACAACCGGGTTCGGCTGTCCGACATTTCTGAACTTCGGCCCGAACTACTCGGGGGCCCGCGACACCTATGTCTACGTCTATTCGCACGACGCCGACAGCGCTTACGAGGCCTCCGACCGGATGGTGCTGGCGCGCGTTCCGAAGGATCGAATCAGAGAACGGGAGGCCTACGAGTACCTCGTCGAGCTCGATGCGGAAGCGAGGCCGCAGTGGTCCAATGAGATCGGTCGGCGTTGCGCCGTCTTCCGACATACCGGCCGCTGTTATCGCACATCTGTCAGCTACAACGCGGGGATCAATCGCTACCTGTGGTGTCAGATCATGCCGGAAAGCGTCAGAAGGGAAGACGGCCACCAGGCGCGCCTGGGCTTCGGGATTTACGACGCGCCCGAACCCTGGGGGCCCTGGACGACCGCGTATTTCACCAACGAATGGGACGTCAGCCCCGGCGAGACCTGTTCGCTGCCGACGAAATGGATGAGCCAGGACGGCCGCACGGTGCATCTGGTCTTTTCCGGAGACGATTCATTCTCAGTTCGCCGCGCCTGGCTGGCGGTGCTCAAATGAGTCGGAAGAAAATGCGGCTGAATCCTGACAGGGCGAAAATTCGAGTTCGCCGACCGGCGAGCGAGGCCAATCGGCCTCGGCGTCGAAGCTCAGCTCTGATTGCGCTGTGTCTGACATGTGCGGCCGAAATTGGCATGGCCCAGGAACCGGCGGCCAGGCCGGAAGCCGTTGGCGGCAACCCCACCGACCCCCATCGAGAGTGGATCGATCCACCCTATCCCCGCAGCGATCTGATCGCCGGGATCGAATTCGACCTGTCGAGTCGGAAAACGCTGGCCCTGGGAAGCGACATCTGGCCAATCACGTGGGCCGACGACGACCACCAGTATGCGCCGTTCGGCGACGGAGCAGGCTTTGGGGTCGAGTCTCGTCTCGAGTCAGGTGACCCTGCTCACCGCGTTTCGCTAGGCGTGGCGCGCATTGAAGACGGGCACGACGATTACCTGGGAATCAACGTCTGGGGCGGAAAGAACGCCGAGAACCCGGCCCAGTTCATCGGCAAGGGCACAGGCATTATTGCAGTCAATGGTGTCTTGTACATGTGGGTCGCCGGCCCTGGTTCGGCGACGGTCCCCGAGACGCGTCTGGCCGTTTCGCACGACCACTCGCGCACGTGGCGATTAGTCGATTGGCACTGGACCATGCAGGATCGGCTCTTCGCCGGGGTCTTCGTCAATTTCGGGCGCGACAACCAGGGCGCTCGAGATGAGTACGTCTACGCCTGCTTCTCTCGAATCGAGAATCCGCCTCCTCAGCATGAAAAGCGTCGCTGGATTCACGAGACACCCGGGCGCGTCGATCTCGCGCGCGCCCTGAAAAGCCGTCTGGTCGACCAGACGGCCTGGGAGTGGCTCGCCGGCCTCGACGATACTGGCAAACCGCAATGGACGTTCGACTTGCGGAAGCGCCGCCACACGTTCGAAGACCCCAATGGAATAAAGATTGTCAGCGTGTGTCGCCACGCGCAGCTCGGCCGTTACCTGCTGGTCTACAACCCGCGCGACAACGCGGGGCATTTTGCGCTATTCGAATCGCCCGAACTCTGGGGCCCGTGGCGCCAGGTTGCATACCTTCGCGGCGTTGCTCCGTTCATGCCGCCCGAGCCCAACACGCGAATCAGCGTCTTTCACTTTGCCCCCAAATGGTGGAGCGCCGACGGCCGTGAGTTCACGCTCGTGTTCAACACGGGCGACGACGCCTGGAACACCATGCGCGGTCGGCTGTTGTCGCAATAAGCAATAACGAGCCGGAAACTGTCGATCATGAGTCTAATCAACAACCTGACCTTGCCGGGTCAGCCGGTCCCTCCGCTCGGCGAAACGTCGCCTCGCCGTGCGAGGCTGTCGGGAAAAGTGGCCGTCGTCACCGGAGCAGGCCGAGGTATCGGTCGTACGATGGCCCTGCTGTTTGCTTCCGAGGGAGCCCAGGTCGTTGTCGCCGACATCAACGGCGAAACGGCGCGCGAGGCGGCCGCAGTGATCGCCGCCGAAGGAGGGGCCGCTCACGCGACCAGCGTCGACATCACCGATACGCAGCGGGTGCGGGCGATGGTGGCCGACACCATCGACCGCTTCCGACACCTCGATATTCTGGTCAACAATGCCGGCGTGGCACTGAACAGGCCTTTTCTGGAAACCACGATCGACGACTGGGACCACATTCTGAAGGTGGTCTTGACGGGCACGTTTCTCTGCTCGCAAGCGGCGGCGCGGGTCATGGTGCAGCGCGGGGAGGGCGCGATCATCAACATCGCCTCGATTTCGGGCCAGCGCGGCGCGCAGGGGCGGGCCGCGTACGGGGCCGCCAAGGCGGGCGTAATTCAACTGACGAAAGTCATGGCAGTCGAACTGGCTGTGCATGGAGTGCGGGTCAACGCGGTTTCGCCCGGCCCGGTCGCGACCGACCTCAGCAATGGGACGCACACCGCCGCCACGCGCCGCTCGTACCTCGACAGGATTCCGCTGCACCGTTACGGAGAAGGGCACGAGGTGGCCGCCGCCGCCCTGTTCCTGGCCTCCGCCGAATCGTCATTTATTCACGGCCACGTGCTGAACGTAGACGGCGGATTCTACGCAGCGGGCCTCATGTTTGATCCGGACGCTCATTAGGTTTCTGGTGCGCCTTGACGCGCAGCGGGCGCTACCGGTCTCGAGGGTCAGCTGCACTCGTCGCCCGAGTACGGGCTGCCGCCAGTGTTGCGAGCGTCTGTTTCGTCGCCGGGCTGGTTCGGCGCGGCGGGTAAGTCAAGTTCGCCGCCGCGAGCCGACAGGGCTTGTCGTGTCGTGAACAGTACGGGGTTAGAGTCGACCTAATGCGAACTCAGAATAATTGAATTGCAGCGAGAAGATATACGACTACGATGATCTGCAAGTTTTTGCGCGACGATTCACAGAAGCTCGAGAGTCACGCTCATTTCGCCGGACGCTAAGGGACATCGATGAGCCAGCGGATTGTCCTGGTCCTCCTTGCCGTTCTGGCGATCATCACGTATCTCGACCGCTTGTGCATCGCCGCCCTCGGCCCGCGGATTCAGGCTGAGCTTGGTCTGTCGCCCGCGCACTGGGGCTGGGTACTCGGGGCGTTCACGATGGCCTATGGGGCGTTCGAGATTCCCTCGGGAGCGCTCGGCGATCGATTCGGGCATCGGCTGATGCTGACGCGGATCGTTGTCTGGTGGTCGGTCTTCACCGCGTTGACCGGTTTTGCCTCGAGCTTCGCCTCTCTTCTCGTCGTGCGATTTCTGTTCGGCGCGGGTGAGGCGGGGGCGTTTCCGAACATCTCGGGGAGCGCGTCGCGTTGGTTCGCGCCGACCCAGCGAGCACGCGTTCAGGGCTTTGTGTGGGGCGCGAGTCGCCTGGGAGCGATTCTGGCCCCGCTGCTGGTGGGTCAGATTATCGCCGGCCTGGGAAACTGGAGGGCCGTCTTCTGGATCTTCGGCTCGGTCGGGGTCGTGTGGGCGGCGGTGTGGTACGCCTGGTATCGTGAGCCCGTCGAAACGCCCGTCAGCGATGGTACCGACCTCGCGGGCCGGGCGGGAGCAAGCGGCCACATCCGGGTCGATTCGATCCCCTGGCGCCGGTTGTTCAGCTCGCGAAAATTATGGCTGATCATGGTGATGTATTCGTTCTACGTCTGGGGATCGACGTTCTACCTGACCTGGTTGCACACCTACCTGGTAAAGGGGCGCGGGCTATCTGAAAAAGAAATGACCCTGCTATCGACGCTTCCCTTTGTGCTTGGCGCCCTGGCGAACCCGCTGGGCGGCTTTCTGAGCGACCTGCTCTCGCAGCGCCTCGGGTTGAAACTCGGACGGCGCCTGATGGGCGTCACCTGCCTGGTCTTGTCCGCGGCATTTCTGCTGGCGACCGCCGCGAGCTCCGGAAAGTGGAGCGGGATTATCCTGTTGTCGCTGGGGTTCGGCTGCCTGGACCTGGCGCTGCCCTCGGCGTGGGCAGTCTGCATGGACGTCGGCGGGAAATACGCCGGCGCGGCTTCGGGCGCCATGAACTCGTTCGGCCATGTCGGTGGAACCCTTTGCTCGGTATTGTTCGGGTATTGCGTCGAGCATTTCCACAGTTACGACGTCCCCCTGGTCGTGATTGCCCTCATGCTCCTTGTTTCAGCAGCACTGTTCTCGCAAATCGATTCTTCGCAACCGGTGTTGTTTGAAGAGGAACCCATCCGCCTGTCGGCCGTCGCCGGACCGGCCTGACTACAGAGAATCGGCAACATGCGCCTGGGAATCAGCTCATATACTTACGTTTGGTCGGTAGGCGTGCCCGGCTATGAACGGCCTGCGCAGCCGCTGACGGCCTGGTCGCTTTTGGATAAGGCGGCCAGCCTCGACGTCGGTGTGTTGCAGCTTTGCGACAATCTGCCCCTCTTCGACCTCTCCACCGACGAAATCGGCGCCCTGGCGAAGCGCGCCGATAGCATGAATATCGAGTTGGAGGCCGGGATGTCGGGCATAGACCCGGAGAAGCTGCGAGAGGGTTTGTCTCTCGCCAGACGGCTCGGCTCGCCCATTCTGCGCGTTGTGCTCGACACCGACGGCTTTCAGCCGACGCCCGACGAGGTCGTGACGACTCTCGGCAGGATTCTGCAGGAATTTGAGCGGCAGGAAGTCGTTTTGGCGATCGAGAACCACGATCGCTTCGCTTCGGTAACCCTGCGCGACATCTTGCGCCGCGCAGACAGCGAATATCTGGGGATCTGCTTCGACACGGCCAATTCGATCGGTTGCCTCGAAAGCGCCGACCGGGTGCTCGACGCACTGGGGCCCAGAATCGTCAACGTGCATTTGAAAGATTATTCGCTGCACCGGCCGCCGCACCACAAAGGGTATGTCGTCGAGGGGCGGCCTGCCGGCGGGGGCCAGCTTGATGTTCCCGGTCTGCTGGCCCGCATCAAAGCGATCGGCCGAGATCCCAACGTGATTCTCGAACTCTGGCCACCGCCGCAGGCCACTTTGCGGCAGTCAATCGACCTCGAAGAAGCCTGGGCTCGCGACAGCATCCGGTTTCTGCGCAAGTTCATTCTCGAATAGAATCTGCCAAGAACGTCATGGACACACGCCTGCTTCCCGGTACCGACCTGACCGTCTCGCGCCTCTGTCTCGGCACGATGACCTTCGGCGCGCAGGTTGACGAGCGGGGCGCTTCCTCAATGGTCAACCTGTGCCTGGCGCAAGGCATCAACTTCATCGACACGGCGAACGTCTACAACGGCGGCGCCTCGGAGTCGATCCTGGGGCAAATTCTGCGTGGGCAACGCGACCGGGTCGTACTCGCGAGCAAGGTCGGCATTCGCGTCGGTGACTCACCAAAAGACCAGGGGCTGTCACGCGAAACGATCATGTATCAGATCGACGAAAGCCTGCGGAGGCTGCAAACCGACCATCTCGATTTCTACTACCTTCATCAACCCGACCGCGCGACGCCGCTGGAGGAGAGCCTTGCGGCGATGGACGAGCTGGTACGAGCTGGCAAGGTGCGCTATGTCGCTTGCTCGAACTTTGCCGCCTGGCAGGTCTGCCGGATGCAGTGGCTGGCGGAATCGAAAGGGCTGGCTCCGCTGGCTCTGACGCAACCCATGCACAACCTGCTCGCGCGCGGCGTCGAGCGGGAATTCTTTCCCATGTGCCGGGCGCTGGGCCTCGCGACGATCGCCTACAATCCGCTTGCCGGCGGTCTTTTGACCGGCAAGCATTCAGCCGTTGCGCCCCCCGCGACCGGTACCCGCTTCGACCGCAACGAGACCTATCAGAACCGATACTGGCACGCGCAGAATTTTGACGCGGTCAACCGGCTGAGTGCCGCGGCGAAAGCTGAGGGGCGCTCGCTGGTCAGTCTCGCGTTGTGCTGGCTGCTGCACCACACGCCCATCGACGTCGTCATTCTCGGTGCGTCAACTCTGCAACAGCTTGACCAAAATCTCAATGCTGCAGCCGAAGGGCCGTGCTCCGAGCAGACGCTGACGATCTGTGAAGACGTCTGGCAAGCCCTTCGAGGAATCGCCCCGCCGTATTTCCGCGAGTGAAATGCCATTGGCGACACAACCCGAGTCGAAGGAAGACGTGCGTCATTCGTCGTCAGGCGAGACGATGATCACGTGCCGGCCATAGCGTTCGAGCGGCGGTTCTCCGGAATCGGTCACAGTCACCACGATGTGCAGTTCTCCCGGGTGTTGCGGCGCGATGAAGCGCGCGACGGCCGCGTCGCGATCGACAATCGCCGGTACCGCCACAATGCTCCCCGGTTCGCGATAAACCCACCACTGGAAAGTCAACTGGTGCCCATCAGGATCGCTCGTTGACGAGGCGTCGAGGACAATCTCGGCGCCGGGACGCACGCGAATCTCCCGCCGATTTCCCAAACGCACGACTGGCGGATGGTTGGCCGCGTCGCGCGGCTTGACGCACCAGTCGAGCCTCGCGCGAAAGTCGTTCTGCAAGGCGACCGCAAATCGCGCCAACGTATTGTCGCGACTGGTCGTTCCGTTCCAGGAATCGAACTGGCCGGCCCAGAAATAGTTCGCTGGCCCGGCGTCCGGCTGCCGCCCGTAGCGACCGGCCCAGCTTCCCCAGTCGGGATGGTCGGGATCGTTCATTCCGGTCGGCACGAGGTACAAGAAGGTGAGCGAATCGCCTTCCTTCTGCGGGTGAGTCGTGTTTGCGGGGTACAATGCGCCCAGGGGCCCGTGCCCCGTGACGACGTCTCGCAGGAGGTCGAACCCACCTGCCGTCGCCGTCAGCGCTGAGAACCGGTGATACCATCGTCGGCCGTCCAATTCCGGCCGGAACGTATCGACCCACAGAGGAAAAGGGGGCGCGACGTTCCATGTGTGTTCACCAAAGCTATCGGCGGAGCTAAGTTTCAGGCGACTTTTGAAATGCGAGTATCCCTGCGGGCCGCGTTCCTTCAAGACGAGGTCGAGCGCGCGTTTCAGATTGTTTGTTGCCGCGCCACGGTCGCTTCCCCAGTCGGAATACCACACCGGTCGCGGATCATGTCGGTCGGCGATCGCAATGATTCGTCTCACGGCCTCATCGGAATCGTCGTAGCCGGCGATGGTTCGCTCCCAGAGCGCGTCTTTGGTCGGGTACCGGGGGTCGTGCCGGACCAGCGAACTCCAGCACTCGCCATAGGCGCTCAGGTGTCGTCGCACGATCGCCAGGCCCGATCGTTCCGGGTTGCGGTTCTCTCCCTCGCGCGCGTGCAGGCGATTGGCGATAATCGCCTCGACGTCCCATTCGTTCGCGTAGAGCAGGAATCGTACGAGCGACTGTTCGTCATCGGGGTCGCCGCCGGCGTCGGTTTCGACGATCAGGCGCAATGGTCCGCGGTGCTCGTCGGCGCGCGACGCCGAAACTACGGTTGACGCAACGATCAGCCCGGCGAACAGAGGGGCGCGGTTTCGCAGGCCATCCCACATGCGGGGCTCCACTTGTTCTACGGACAGGCTGTTCTGGAGGGCTCCGGCGTCAGGGTACTCGTGGCACATGCTCGCCTCTCTCGGCCAGGGCGTCAATGACCATTTCCAACGTCTTCACTGAGGCGGTCTCGGCGTCGACCAGCTCTTGCCAGTCGCCGCGCGGTCTGGCGTCACGGGCCGCGTCGGGGTGCACGGGCAGGCCCGAGTTTTCCGGCAGGTATTGCCCGTCGCGACCGCCGAGCTTCCAGACGGCGAGATCGAGCGACGGAACGACGTAGAATGCATGTCCGCCAGAGCCTGTCTTCCAGAAGGCGTCGCGCGGAAGAGTCGCCACATCGCGATTTGTATTGACATTGAATTGAAGGCTGTAGGGGTAGTGCGGGTTATAAGGCGACTGGCGCGTTGCATGGCGAACGAACTCGACCGGAATTACCTGCCGATCGTTCCACCGCCCTTCGTGCAGCAGCAGGTACCCGAAGCGCAGCATGTCGGTGGCGCGCAGGGCGATGCCTCCGCCGCCCGGGGTATGCGTCATCTGAGGGGGCCGCCGGTAGCCCCAGCCCCAGCGCCCCCAACCCAAAGGCTTCGCGAGATGTTCGGCAACATAGTCCTGAAGGTCGCGACCCGTGAGGTGCCGGTGCATGATGGAGGCGATGTGAATCGAAGAGGTGGCATACGAATAGCCTTCCCCCGGATCGCACCACAGCGAAACGGCCGACGTGAGCGGCCCCCAAGCGCGCGATTCCTCCTTTCCGAGTGCCACGCGATCGAGCCCCGCTTCGAAACCGTCGGGCCCGACCGGGTCGATCGACTGCGGCATCCCGCGTACATAGCAGGGGTTGTTCCCGCGAATGCCCGCCGTAAATGCGAGCAACTGCCCGAGCGTGATGTCGGCCTTGCGGGGGTCGCTCAGCGGAAATGCCTCGGGCGGCAGGTACGTGGCCGTGAAGATTTTCTGGTCGAGCCCATCGGGGAACAAGTCGGGCCGCTCGCGCATGAGAATTCCGACGGCAATGCTTGTAAAGCTCTTGCCGCAGGAAGCCAGGTTGGGCGTCGCCTCGCGATGCCCCAACCCGAAATAGCGTTCGTAACCCAGCCAGCCATGCCGGACTACCAGCAGCCCGCCGTTTTTGGAACTTCCCTGGATAAAGTCGAACGCACGGTCGAGCTTGTCGCGGTCCAGCCCGGCGACACGCCGTACCTGGGCGGGGCTCGCAAGCGAGCGCCAGCCCCCCTCGGCATCTGGCGGCGGGAAGTAAGCGTTCGAGGCCTGCGCGTGAGCGTCCGGCGATGTGAGGCGCTTCAACTGCGCATAGACGATCGGGTCGTCTTGAGCGCCCTGAAATCGAAATGGGAAATGCTGATTGTGCTTCTCGAGCATCAGCCCCCACGAGACCCTGCTGGCGACCGAGGCTTGAGCGGCACGGGCCCCCTCATCACTCAGCTTGTCGTCTTCGTTGCAGACGATCGGCTTGCCGTACCGCCTTAACGCTTCGACCCGATCGTCAATGTCTTCGATCCTGGTGTTATTGAAATGAATCAGCTGAAAATCAGCCGCGTTGGCAATCGGCTCAGGCAAGCCCCCGTCTCCACCGCCGCTCGTCGATACCAGAAGCTTCGGCGCCGCCCTGCGGGCAATCGACATCAGCTCCACCTCCCCTGCAATCGAACTCAGCAGCAAGTGATCGAAGCCGCTATGGTCGAACTCGTTGGCAATCTCGAGCACGACGTTCGCAAAGCCACCGGCCACGATCCAGGCGGCAACGTTGCGAACGCCACTTCGAACCGCATCGGCATCTTTCAACACCTGGTCCTGGCGCTGGTAGTAACAGCCAAGGATGACGACGGCCCCGGCGCGATCGCAGGCCTCGATCACCCGCGCGACCCGGCGAAGATAGACGTCTCGTAAGGAACCGTCGGAGTTGAATGCCGAGTTCACCGCGCCCTCGTACCCGGGCATGCCCCCCTGCAAGCAGATGGTAAAGGCCCGAACACCGTGCGCGACATAGTCGGGGATCTGTTGAATGAACTCATCGGTGTTGGCCTCGGCGTCGAAACCAGGCCGCCCGGCATCCTGGAAGACGGCGTTGACCATCCGTACGTTCATCAGCAACCCTTCCGCCGGCGACCCCGGATACGTCAATTGCCCGTTGATCATCCAACGGCCCCCGGAGATCGAGACGCGGGTCTCGGCAGCGCACGCGATCGACCCCGTCAGCCCAATGGCCGCCAGGAGGGCCACAAGGCGTGAATATCCGGGCTTCTCCAACGGCGGCGTCTGACGACGACCGCGGCAAGAACGGGGCAAAACCCGAGTACACACACGCACCATTCGCATGCCTCTTGAACGTCTCATGTGAGATTCACCACCTTGCCGGTCTCGGCCGACTCATAGCAGGAAAACACCGCAGCCACGGTTTTCAGGTAGTCGCGACCGTCGCTTTCGCTGGGCGATCCGCACTGGAGCGCTTCGATCAGGTGCATCTGTGTCGCGCGGACGCTGTCTCCCTTATAGCCCTCGGCCGGAACCGCGAAATCGTGCGCCCGCGCAGGCCGTCCGACGCCGGCCAGCGTGATTTGTCCATCGCAAGAGGTGCGCAGAACACCGCCATCTCCCTCGACGATCAGGCTTCCCATTGCGACCCCCGGCAACTCTGGCCCGCTGACCCGGTTACCATCGATCAGCCCCAATGCCCCGCTTTCGAACATCACCGCAATCAGCGACTGGTCTTCCCCGGCGATGATCGGATTGAGCCGGCGATTCTGGCAGTACACCCTTGCGATCTCTCCCTGCAAATACCGGAACGTATCGAGCACGTGCACAAGCGATTCGTAGACGAGCAGGCGGGGCATGGTCCGGAAATAAGGCTGCGCGGGGTATGGCTCTGCGCCGCGCCCGTCTGCCGTGCGCCATTGGAACGTCAGTTGAAAGAGACGCCCGATGCCGCCCTCGTCAATCAGGCGCCGGATTTCGCGGTACCACGGCTGCCAGCGCCAGTTCTCGTGGATCAGCAGCCTTACCCCCGCCGCCTCGCAGGCGTGAACCATCGCAATACAATCGGCCATCGTCGGGGCCATCGGCTTCTGGCAGATCACGTGAATTCTGCGCGTGGCGGCCAGCCGCGTTAATTCGAGGTGCGACTCGGGACGCGTCACAATGTCGACAAAATCCGGCCGTTCGAAATCCAACCCCCGCTCTGCCGACGAATACCACGAGGGAATGCCGAACTCCTGAGCGAACCCCTGCGCCCTGTTCGGCGCCGAGTCAACGACTGCGGCAATGCGTACCGCAGAAATCCGCCGCCACGCTTCGGCGTGGAAGCGAGCAAAGTAGCCGGCGCCAATCAGGACGCCTGTGAGTTGCGGGGTTTGCATGGAAGCCAATTCAATTGGGCTGTTCGCACGGTGCCACCTTCATTTTTTTGCGTCTCTCGCTGGGAGAACGGTCGAGTGGTGGCCGGATTGGGCCGAGCCCGGTCCTCACCCGGAGCTTCGCGCAGAAGTGCCGTCGGTTCTGTGGACGACAAGCTCCCTCGCCGGCCGCACACCACACCACAGTGCAATCGCAAGGAGGTTCAAGCCCGCGGCAACGTAAAAGAACGTGACGTGCGTTCCGGACCAACTCAATAAATAGGGAAACGCAATTCCCGTGGCGAAACTTCCGAGGTTGCCCACCATGTTCATTGTTCCCGAGACGGCGCCTGAGTGTCGGCGCCCGATATCGACGCACGTCGCCCACGAGGGGCTGAGGGTCATGTCGGCCCCAAAAATGCTGAGAGACAGGCAGACCACCGCGGGCACGGGGTCGACCATCGCCGCGGCGGCCAGGAGCCCGGCGGCCGACAGGGCGAAGCCCAGCATGGCGGGAACCCGGCGAGACGCCGTCCAAAAGCCTCTGCGATACAACCAATCCACGAAGATCCCTGACCCAACGTTTCCAACGGCGCCGGCGACAAACGGGGCCGCCGCATACCAGCCTGCCGTGACCGAATCGAGCTGATATGTCTGCTTGAGATGCGGGAACAGCCAGCTCAGGCAGAAGAAGAACGTGAAGTTGCTGGCAAAATACTGCAGCATCAGCAGCCACAGGTTCGACGAGCGAAACATGGCGAAAAGCGGCAGTCGGGGCACCGTGTGTTCGTCGGAGGCCGGCAACCGCGTCTCCAGGATCAGCGACCGTTCGGCGACTCCCATCCAGGGATGCTCGGCGGGGTCGTCGCGAAACCAGACGAACCAGACAATCGACCACACAAACCCGACGGCCATCAGAATCAGGAACGCTGTGTTCCATCCGACGGCAGTGATGAGCCGGGGCATGATCGGCAGTGCGAAGGCGGCGCCCAGCCGGCCTGCGCAGAACACGATTCCCTGAACGACCCCGCGTTCCGGCGCAGGAATCCACGAATAAATCGCCCGGGCCACGCCCGGGTAGCCTCCTGCCTCGCCCGCGCCAAACAGAAACCGCACGGCCACAAGGCTCCAAAAACCGGCTACCAGGCCCGTGAGCCCCGTGAAGACCGACCAGAACGCGACCACTCCCGCCAGCACGATGCGCGGACCGATGCGGTCGGCCAGCGCGCCGATGGGCGTCTGCAACAGCGCGTACCCCAGCGCGAACGAAGATATCGCCCATCCGAATTCCTCATCCGACAGGGCCAGATCGCGAGTGATTTCATCTCGGGCCGTCGAAATGCAGACGCGGTCGACGTACAGCAGCATCGCCAGAAGAAGGGCCGCCAGGACGAAGACGCGGCGCGTCGCCATCACTCCATCATCGATTGCAGGGTGGGTCGATAAGGGCACACCGGGCCCTCCCGGCGAGTCAGAACGCCTCGCCGGTCGTGCCGCGCACAGTTCATTTCAGTCAGCGTGAGCCTGCCTCCACGAACTCCGCGGGGCAGGCCCGCCATTTGCCTTCGCGAGCTGCTCCCACGCCGCCTTTGAAGCGTCGGTGTGCAAGCCCTGAAGGTCGATCCCCTCGACAGCAAACGCCCGGCAGGGAGAACTGTCGCCATGTTCGATCTTCAAAGGGGCCGCGACGAATAGTACCCGCTGTTCGGAAAGCTCTCCCAGGTTCGCAAGCCCCTCGACGATTGTAACGCTGTTGCCAAGCAGGATGCGATGAATCTCGGTCACTTCCTCAAGACAGTTCACGTCGGCGACCGACGGCGCCTCGACGCCGACAAGTCGAACGCGCCTCTCGACGCACCAGAAGGCCAGCTCGCGGCCGATGCGCGGGAGGTTGTTGCGGTAATGTTCGGGCTGGTCGACGAATTCGCTCCAGCCGGTCTTTAACAGCAGCATATCATCGCGCTGAACCTTCCCGACTGCTGTGCCGAGCCGCTCGACGGTAATCAACTCTCGGGGCGCGGTGGGCGTCAGATCGAGTACCCACGCCGGACCGATGCACCGCTCGAGCGGAATTTGCTCGACCGTCCCACTTCCGGCGACAAAGTGGGCCGGGGCGTCCATGTGCGTGCCGCAGTGCGAATACAGGTGCAGCGTGCTGCTGTTCCAGCCATGCTCGCCGATGGTGTGCTCGGGCGCCAGCTCGACTCCGCGCATTCCGCGCTTGAGCGTCAGCGTGAGATCGACGATGCGAACGGAGGTTCTTGAAGCAGTAGGCCAGACGTTTACAGGCATCGCAGGCGTTCCAGAATGGCGTCGGTCATGGCGGAAGTCGTTAATTGCCCACCCATGTCGGGTGTGCGGCGGTGCGGGTCGGCCAGCGTTTCTTCGACGGCCTGTTGAATCCGACGGGCCCCCGCGCGGGTTTCATCCTGATTGAACCAGTCGAGCATCATCGCTGCCGAGAGGATCGCCGCCACGGGGTTGGCGATTCCCCTTCCCGCGATGTCCGGGGCAGTGCCGTGCGCGGGTTGAAAAACAGCCCGGGCGTCACCGATGTCGGCCGAGGGGGCCATTCCCATTCCACCGACCAGGCCCGCCGCCAGGTCCGAGAGAATGTCTCCGAACATGTTCTCGGTGACGATCACATCGAACGTCTCGGGGCGCTGCACCAGAAACAATGCCGCGGCGTCGACGTATATCCGCTCAGTGCTGACGTCAGGAAATTCCGCGGCGACTTCGTCAAAGATACGGCGAAAGTAGACCATCGAAGGCAGCACATTGGCCTTGTCGACCAGCGTGACGTGACGTCTGCGGCTTCGCGCCAGTCGAAACGCAGCCCGAAACAGCCGCTCGGACCCGATCCGCGAAATGCGCATCGTGTCGCGCGCTTCGTCGTCACGGCCGTCGCCGGCCGAGTTCCGCGACCAGAACAGCCCCTCGGTGCTTTCCCGCACAATCACCAGGTCGATCTCGCCGGCGTCGTAGTCTTTCAGCGCGCAATCGGCCGAATGAAACAGCCGCACGGGCCGCACGCCGCAATACAACTCCAGCGATTCGCGGAGGTCGATCTGCGGCGCGAGCTCGCGGCCGTCGGGTCGCCGTGTGCCCGGCAGCCCCATGGCTCCCAGAAAAATCGCGTCGGCGTTCCGGCAGGCCTTTCGAGTTGCCTCAGGGAGGTCGTTGCCGCGAAGGCGGTATTCGCCGGCCCCGGCCCGAAATTCCTCGAATCGCAGCTGGACGCTGCGAAACGAGCATTCAGCGGCGCGCAGCACCGCGAGCGCCGCCTCAGTGACCTCGCGGCCGATCCCATCACCCGGGAGGACGGCAACACCCAGAGTGCGAAGCTGAACAGATTGATCAGTGGAGGTCATGACGTTCAGCGCGCAGTGCTACCGGGTTTCTCCGAAACCCGGTGTTGTCTTGTCGGATACTCGCGGTGGGCCTGGTTTTGCTGCGGTTGAATTGCCCCCTGGGATAGGGTGCAACGCCCCAGCGCCGCCTTCGGAGAAGCCGGCTGGCTCCAGACGAAGCCGGTTGCAAATCTTGACAAAACCATTTGTAGCAAGCGACACTCGGCTCTCAATCGAGTTCTGCGCAAAAGTCTTGAGAATTTGCGCAATCCGGAGCGACCCCGTGCCCAAATCGGCCGTCATCCGCATCGGCCTGGTCTTCGACGTCGACACCGCCTACCCCCGCGGCGTCCTGCGAGGGATCAAGCAGTTTGCGCAGACCCGCCCCGACTGGATCCTCGTCTTTCATCAGGCCGAAGGCCTGAAATCGCAGACCCTTGAAATCATTGACCCCGCGGGGCTGATCTGCAACGTCGTCAGCCGCCCGCTGCTGGAGCTTGTGGCCGGCGCGTCGCGGCCCGTGGTAAACGTCAGCCCCGTGCTGCCCGAAGCCGGATTGCCTCGCGTGATGGTCGACCACCGCCAGGTCGGCCGCATCGCCTTCCAGCATCTTCGCGACGGCGGCTTAACGCATTTCGGGTTTGTGGGGCACCCCCGGCACCTGTATTCGATCGAGCGCGAGGCCGGGTTCCGCGAACGGCTCGACCCGTCGGGGTATAGTTTCGCAGCCTACTACGAGCGCTCGACGATTTCGTTCCGGCACCGCGCCCGCCTTCTGGCCCTCTCGGCCGGGTTGCAGCGATGGTTGCGGAACCTGCCTAAACCGGTCGGTGTCTTCACCTGCCACGACGTGTGGGGCATGCAGGTGATTGAAGCGTGCCGCCTGATCGGGCTGCGCGTACCCGACGACGTCGCGGTGATCGGCGTCGACAATGACGATCTGTTGTGCGAGCTGGCGCGACCGGCGTTGTCGAGCGTGATCGTTCCCGCTGAGCGGATCGGCTTTGAGGCCGCGCTCATGCTGCACCGCATTCTGCGCACGCGGCGGATGCCTCCGGCGCACGGCCTGATCCCTACTCCCGGAATCGTGCCTCGATCGTCGACCGACGTTCTGGCCGGGGGCGACGCCGACCTGGTTGCGGCCGTGCGGTTTATCCGCCAGAACGGGAATCGCGCGTTGCGCGTCGACGACGTACTGCGCGTCGTTCCCGCGTCGCGGCGCGCGCTGGAACAGAAATTCCGGGGTGTGCTCCAGCGGGGGATCGCCGAGGAAATCCGGCGGGTGCACATCGAGCGTGCGAAGGCACTGCTTGTGACGACGGCGCTTTCGGTGGCGGAGGTTGCGGAACAGTCGGGGTTTTCGAGCGTGTTTCATCTGTCGAGCGTGTTCCGGGCGCAGACGGGCGACACGCCCACGGGGTTCCGCCGCCGCCACCGCGCCGTCGGCCCGCCGGGCACGCACCCGGCCCCGGCGGTGGCAAAGGCCGCATCGAAGCGGCACTGACCCGATCTGCGCAAAAGCACAAAATATTTGCGCAACCATGTCTGGCGGCCCTCGCGCTCCTCCGCGCATGATGACCCTCGGATTTGATGGAGAGCGGTAAATCATCAAGCTGACTTCCCCCGTTCTCTGTGGGTCTGCTGTCTGCGATTCATTTCCTGTTCTGAGCATACCCGTTTTGCTCGCCCCTTACTGGAGGTGCCTTATGAAAAGGTCGACTCGGCGTCGCGGATTCACGTTGATCGAGCTGCTGGTCGTCATCGCCATCATTGCGACGCTCATCGCGCTGTTGCTGCCGGCCGTGCAGCAGGCCCGCGAGGCGGCCCGACGCACACAGTGCAAGAACAACCTCAAGCAGCTCGGGCTGGCCCTGCACAACTATCACGACACGTACGATAGCTTTCCGATCAGCAATTTGACGGTGCCCCCCGGCGGGGATCTGGGGCCCGGCGCGGGGTTCCAGCCCGCTCTTCCCGGTTTCCACGGAAGCTGGATCGAAGGCGGTCCGCACCCGACCAACGGCGACTGGGTCTGGTCTGCGATGATTCTCCCGCAGCTTGACCAGAGTCCCCTGTACAATCAGATAAAGCCCGGCATCGAGCGCGCCAAAACCGGCCAGTTCCAATTCACGCGCGTGTTCACCGACGTCGATCGAACGGTGCTGCCTGTCTATATCTGCCCCTCCTGCCCTGGCGGGAATTTCAACACGGCCATGAGTTCCTCGTGGGACGACCCCAACTGGATACCGCTGGCCAAGAGCAACTATCCCGGAGACGGATACCTGCTCGGAGGCCGCAACGGAACGAGGAGGATCAGAGACATAGTCGACGGCACAAGCAACACGATGGCGGTAGGCGAGCGCATGCTATCGACAGGCGCCCCCTTCACGGCCCCGGGCGCGATCTGGCTGGGCGCCGTCAACAACCCCTCCTCGTTCTGTTTCCTGGATATGAAGCCCAATCTGCCCGTGAGCATGCCAGGCGGTTTCTGCTGCGCCTGGGATTCCCCCTGTATGGACTTTCCGCCCAGCAGTGCCCATCCCGGCGGGATTCAGGTTTGCATGTCTGACGGAGCGGTGCGATTTATCAGCCAGAACATCGACGCCACGACATTTTGTTTTGCCGCAGTGGATGCGAGTTTTGCGGTCCGCAGGAAAAACGTGTTCACAAACCTGTTCTTCGGCGACGAAGGCAATCCGACGGGCGACTTCTAAGTTGATTGGTCGGCGAGCGGGGGGCGTAAGCCCCTTGGTGAATACGTGTGAACGAGGGCAGAGGATCAGAGGAACAGAGAACACAACGTGTGGGCCTCTATTCTTGTGGTCTTCTGTCCCTCTGTCCTTCTGCTGGCCCGGTCCCCGTCTTTCAACAGCTTTATTGCACAGTGCTATCCGAAACCATCCCCGGAGCAGGACAGTGTCTCATCAGATTCATGCGTGGCGATGCACGTTCGCCCTAATCGTCGTCGGAAGCGGCCTGGGGTGCACCGACGATCCCTACTTGAACATTGTCGCAGTGACGGGAACCGTGACTTGCGGCGGAGAGCCGGCCGCCGGAGGCACGGTGACCTTCACTCCCCTCGACGCTGCCTCGCAGACGAGGCGCACACCGGGAGAACCGGGGCGAACATCGAGCGCCATGGTCAAGGAAGACGGCACATTCGTGTTGAGGGTCAACAAGCTGGGTTCTGATCGCGAAAGACCCGGGGCGCTCATGGGCCCGCATACGGTCACTTTCAAGGAGCCTTTGACCAAGCGAAAGGTAGTCAGCGGAATGCAGTTGCGTCTTCCCCCCGAGGCCCAGAAGGAATTGCAGGCCGAGTTCGACGCGACGCCCGTTTTTCCGCCGCTCGCCTGCGGGAACACGATTTCGCCTACGAAGGTCGAGGTCAAAGGAGGCGCAGAGAACCATTTTGAATTCACCCTCTCGGGCTCGCCGATCGAGCCACCCGCCGATGCCGGCAAACCCGTCGCACCGAAGCGGCGCGGCGGCCCCGTGGTGCCGGGCTCGGTCCTTCCGCAGGATTTAACCCCGTCCAAAAAGAGGTAGCAGCTCGGTCGGTTGGTCGCCCGCAACGCCCGAATCAATAGGTTTTTCCGAAGGGGGCTTCGATATTTGTTGAATTGTCGAAGGATCCCCGCGAAGTAAGATGCGGTGCATGCCGTCTTCTGCGCAACTGCCCGCGGGTGATCGAAGAAGTGAGGTGCGTCTGAACGGGTTGACGACGCTGGGCTGCCTGGCAATCGCTTTGGGAGTCGCCGGTCGCCTGAC
>JBQTIL010000077.1:0-18926 GCA_052388175.1 Planctomycetaceae bacterium
GGGGGGGGGGGGGGGGGTTTGCCCCCCGTCCCATGGCTTTACCGGGTTGTGTTGGCTGCCCGCCTCCATCTATTTCTTGCCGGGTTGGTCGATGATCTGGTGTGGGGCGCCGCGGCCCGTCCGGGGGCCGCCGACTCCCGCGGTGACCATGCCGCCCGCGCGACCTTCGAGCCCCCAGTCGTCGGCCGCGCGCTGGTCGCGGCTGACATGCACGCCGAACAGTTCGGGCCCGAACTCGCGCAACAGCTCGCGGGCCTTGCGCCCCCAGTCACGGGCGAAGGCGGCGCCGTAACCCGCCAGCATCACCCGCTTCTCGGGAAACGCCCCCAGAAACCACGCCGGCAGGTATTTGCTGACCAGCTCTGACTTGCCATGCCGCGGCGGCGCTTCGATCACCAGCACCGGCGGCGTGCGGCCGCGAAGTGTATCGAGCAGGGCGCGATCGATGGCCGCCAGGTGCCGGGCGAGGCGCCAGCGGCCGCCGCTGGCCGCCACCGCGAAGCACGCCGGGGTCGCGATCGCCTGCAGGCCGGATCTGAGATTGAAACGAGTTTGGGCCGGCATATTCGGTTATGCCTGCCCGCGGGGTGCGCCGACCCCCCGCAGACCGAATTGCCGCGCCTCGACGTGCCGCGCCGGGCCCACGTATCGGAACCCGGCCGTGCGGCGGCACAGGGCCGCCGTGCGATTGAACCTCACCAGGCGACCGGTGTTTCTGGCACCAAATGACGGGTGGCGATAGAGCCTCCACAGAGGAGAACGCAGGCGGTGCGCGATCATGCCGGGGTGCGACGTCACGCTGAGATACCGCTTGCCGGTCGCTGCGAACAGCGACGCGACGAATTCGCTGAGTGCGTGCCCGATGCCCACCCCCTGGAAATCAGGCAGACAGACCGTGCGATGCTCGCGCCAAAAGCCGCCGCGATCGTCAGGGTGGCTCAATGCGGCGGCAAACGCCGCGGGTTGCCCCCCCACCCGGGCCATGAAGCACCGCGCGGCGCGGTTCAATCGGCCGCTCAGATAATGATGCGGCCGGAACAGCTTCCAATCTGCGGATTGCGCCCGGCGGATTTCGACGCTGATGGGCGGCCGGGATTGAAGACACCTCCAGTCGAAACGATCGAGCGCCGGCTCATACACCCAGTCGGGCTGCAACCACTCGACGATGTCGAAATGACATGAGACCGCGACGAATCGCCGACCCGTCACGCGGACGGCCCTGGCGACGGCGGCGCTGCCGATTTGCGCGACCGTGCGATCGACGACCGACGTGAACTCGTCGATGACGGTTGGGCTTCCTGCGTGGCCCCCCTCGGCCAGGGCGCGGGCGATCGACACACGAAACTGCTCGCCATTCGACAGGCAACGAAACGGGCGGAGCCAGGCCGGCGGACTGGAGAAGCCGACGCTCGACAGCAGGCTCGTGATCTCGCGAATGCTCATGCTCATTGGGAACGCGTCGACAATGGAACGATCTTCGGGCCAGGCAAACCGGTCACCCGCGCATTCGCCGAACAGCGCGCGCGCCAGCGTGGTTTTTCCGCAGCCTGAGGGCCCCACGATCAGCCCGATGCGCCAGTCGCGACTTTCGAGCGGCAGGTCGGCCGTCCAGCCAATTTCGCTGCGCAGGGCCGCGGGGAGGTCGAACAGCCCTTCAAGCTGCATGACGCGCGGGCTGCGGACAACGGGAACCGAGTTCAAACAACAAACGCGCGGCACGACAGCCCCTCTCGGGCGAAGCGCTCGAGCAGCTCGACTTGCTGCTGTTCGCTCTCGCACTGAACAAGAATCTGATACTGCGCCGCGAGGTCTTCGGCGCTGTCGCCGGAATCGGCAGGTTCGGCGGGCCGACTCGCAAGATCGGCGAGCATCTGGGCCAAGGCAGCGCTCTCGGTGCGAACATCCGCGAGAAGCCGTTCGAGCCGTTCGTCGTCGCGACCGGCCAAACCTGCCAGCGGATCAAGCGTGACCAGGAGCTTGACGGCTTCGGCTTCGGTCACGTCGAGCACGAGCACGGGCACCGAAAGACTCGGTGTCGTTTCGGCGCGCAGGTGGCCGTCGATCAGCATCAGCCGGCCGTCGGGCAGCTCGCGTGCGATCAGGGCATCGGAATAACCGACTTCGGCCAGTACCCCCTGGAGCGCCTCGCGCTGCCGGCGGGGGTGTGTGCGCCAGTTTCGGGGATTGGGGACCAGTTCGCCGGCGGGTACGCGGCGAAGCTCTTTGATGCGGTCGCGGATGTGCATGCGCGCGACGTCTCCTCAGGTTCGTTTGCGCGGGGGCCAGATGGGCGCGCCAGTCTACCAATCAAGCAATCGTCAACTGCTCGGCAGGTGACGGTGGGGCGGGGTCGCTCGGCAGCGACGCTTCTTGTCTTTCCCAGATCGCGTACGCCTGGTTTTCGTATTTGTCGGGGACCGTTGGCGGGTGCAAGATCGTTCCCACCTCTCGAAAATGTCGCACGCCGCGACCCAGCTTCCGGCCACGGCGGGTGTGCTTGCAGAGGGCGAAATCAGGGATTGCGAGCGGGATGTTGCGCTCGAACGCATCGAACCCGACGCACTGAAAATGATCGGCCTCGCGCGACTTGGGAGACCGGCAGAGCAGGAGAATGACGTTCGCCAGCGCGAGTCGCCACGCGCCATTCCTTTGTTTGTGCCAATCCCACGCCTGCTCGGTCCACATCCTGGTCAACAAGGGCGCCTGCAGATTGGCCAGCCCGATATCTTCATGAGCGATCACCCGCAGGCGATTGAGCATCAGGGCCAGGTGCGTTTCCGAAAGCTCGGCGGCCGCTTGAATTGCTTCGAGCTCCATCCCGCGGCGCACGAATTTCTGCAGGGCCGAGATGCATTCCCACGGGCAACACCCGTTCTTTGTTCGATGCGGCATAGCCATATTGCTGCCCCGCCGCCAACAGCGGCCGTTTCGATCAATAATCAACGCGCCTTGCGCCGGACACGAATTCGTAATGACTGCGATCGCCCTGGACCACAGCGAAAGCACAATGAACTTGGTGTATCAGCCAGATTGAGATGCTTGCCCCAGCGTTTCGTCAGGGTCGTGATGTCCCTCTGAATCTGTTCGTCAGAACGACGCCCTTGAAGACCGCCTGAGCCTTGGCCGACCAAACCGCAGTCAAAGTAGTACCGCTGGTCGCAGAGCACGATTCGGTCTCTGACCATAACTTGCATCGTGAAATCGGCATCCTCTCCGTGAATAAGGGTCTCGTCGAACCGATAGTCTCTGCCAATGATCCCAAAACAATTTGTGCAGGGTGCGACAAAGTGAAACGGGTCGGAACAATTGAAGAACGCGGGATTCGGATTGCGGTTCCAGCCGAACAGTCGAAACCCGGCGTCGGACGCGCAATAGTATCCGCTTAAGATGATCCTCCAGACCGCGGCTGGTTCATCAATCGACTTGCGCCGAGTGCCAACAAGCGGCCGAACGCATTTAAGGTCGTCGTCAATCATCACTACGCATGGCTCTGTGAACGTGTCGAGGACAGCCTGTCGGATCGCGCCGATGGTTTGCAGGTCTGGGTGCGTGCGGACTGAAATCGTGGAATACGCATTGCGATAAGTGTCCGACTCGCATTCAGCGACGAATAGTGTCGCTGTCGGAAGAGCCAAAGCCAGGCGGGAGACCCTGCCAATTCGACGCCGGCTGGGAATCACAATACGAATGTCTCGCGGCTCGCAATTTGTTAATAAGCCTATCTGCACTGATGCACCTGCCCAATCCGACCTTCTTCATGGATGTCGCCGGCACTATCGACGCATCGACTCTTTCGATCCCAAGCAATTCGCATAGCTGCTCCCACTGATGGATCGTTCTTGCGAGAACCAGCACGTAGTCATAGTGCTCGTAAGGCACCATTTCCATCGCAGGAATGGCATGCGACTGCTCCGCTTCCTCGATATGCTGAGCTCGTCGTACATCATGCAGCGTCTCCTCAAGCATGGCCATGATCGGCGCGCTTTCGAACTGAATTGACTCACAGAGGGCGCTAAGTTTCTCATAGTCTCCGTCCCCCATCGCGCCCAGCGGATCAAGCGTCGCAAGTATCTTGTCTGCTTCACTTTCGCTCACATCGAGCACCAAAACGGGTACAGCCTGTTGCGGAGTCGCTTCGGCACGTAAATGGCCGTCGATGAGCATCAAGCTTCCATCGGACAGTTCTCTTGCCAGCAGTGCGCCTGCGTACCCGATTTCCGCGAGGACAGCATTCAGGGCATCGCGCTGTGTTTTGCCATGCGTTCTCCAATTACGCGGATTCGGCACGAGTTCACCGACAGGGACCCGTCGAAAATCCTTTATCCGGTCTCGGAATTGCATTACATATCCTTGTTTCGAACGTAGCGGGGATGCCGGAGGGGCGCCGCGATGCAGTTCTACCAATTATATACATTTGTACATATGCATGTGTCAATGCCAAATAGATCGTCATTGGCCTGCGGCGATCAACTATCGCGCACCTGCAACGTGCAAACCACGACCCGCGTGTTCGCAGCCGTCGTTGTCACGCTGACAGTCAGCGTGTAGTCGGCACCGGCCGAGCCATCGGCGACGCGAAACTGCGCCCCGCGACCGGCCGCAACGCTGCCTCCTTCGTCATTGTCGAATGCCGCGCCGTTGACCGTCAGGCCGGAAATCGTCAGCCCCGACGGTGATGCAACGACCGAAGCGATCGCCGAGAGCAGTTCGTCCGTCGTGAGCAGCTTGGTGAAATCGACGCCAAATAACAGCGACTCGCCAGGATGCTTCACCTTCGGGCGCGAGGCCGACACTGAGAGACTGGCAGGCATGGATTACTGGTCCTCTGGCGCAAACGAAGTGTCGCGCGGCGCGGTCGAATATACGCTTCCGCGCCCGGCGGCTGTATTGATTGAATCACGCGAGCCGCCATCGAACACCGAGCGACGCCGCTCAGCAAGAAACACCTCGCGGCGCGGATTCATGACATACACGCGTGTCGGAGTGGTTCCTCCGCTGCCGGCCGGCCCGGCGGCGGCTGGAAAATACTGCTGCGGAAAATGTCGTTTGCCGAAATACGGTGCGGGAAACATGGGAGGGCAAAAAGGGTTCTGAAGGTGACCGGGTGTGACTCGGAACCTGGCGACCTGGAAGCCTGTTTCGTTTTTCCTCACGTGGCGTCGGTGCTAACGGCCGTGCGATTGCCGTCGGCATCCACCGTCGCCGTGATACGATTTCTGGAATCGCCCCGATCGCGGAAATGCACCGGGCCCGGGGGGAACCCATCCGACTTGCCCAGCAATGCGGCCCGCATGAGCCGCACGCATTGCCGCACCGTTTCGCCCGTCTCGACACCGTTCGAGAGATCGAGCAACGCCGCCGCGACGGCATCGCGCTCACCGCTCGTCAACGTCATCGCACTGCCCACGGCCGCGGGGCTCGCCGGCAGATTGTCGGTCTTCGCTTTGATGGCATCGATCAACAGGTCGGTACGCCCGCCGTCGGCAAGCTCCTGCTGCAATTCATCGGTGTCTGCGAGGATGCTCGTCGCCTTGCCATCTGCGCTCGCGGCGCTCGCCGCGGCCGCGGCGGCGGCGCTCGCCGCCGATGCAATGCCCGAGTTGTCGGGGGCGGTGTAGGAGCCCGACGCCAGGCGGCTGCCGATGGTGGCATTGAGATTGTCGACCAGCAGCTTTCCGATGCTCCCGGCTGTCGAAAGGGCCGCGGTCAGCGCGTCCCAGATCGCCTGAATGGCGCTGGCGGCCAGTTGATAGTTGGTCTTGTCGTTGTTGGTGCCGACGGTCACTTGCCCGCCGGAGAGCGCAACCTGGCCCGAACCCGTGCCGGGCGACAGCAACACGCTGGCCCCGACGTCGCGGGCGGTTTGGGCCGTCGCCGCGCCGCTGGGGCCGAGCTTCACCGCGGTCGCGTCTGCCAGCCCCGCCGAATCGACGACCAGAACCCGTCCGGGCGTCGCCGGATTGAGCGTCTTGAGCATTCCGAGCGTCACCCCCTCGGGGAGCAGAACGTCATAGGTCGTGGTGTTGTCGGGCGTCGTCTCCCAGTTGGGCGAAACGGTGAATGCGCCATTGCTGGTGTTGTAAGTGACGATCCGCCGCGCCTGATTGTTGGCGCCGCCCGCTCCGCCGCCGCCGGTGCCGCCCGTAGTGCGGATGAAACACCCGGTCACGTCATACATGAGGAGCGTACCGAGGGTGCCCCCTCCGGCCGAGCCGGCCGAGAGCGTGCCGCTGCCGACGATCGCCAGGTGACGAGGCACGATGATGACAGGCGTCAGCACACAGTTCGCCGATTTGCCCGCGACGTGAATAAAATTGCTGTCCATCTCAGCGCCAGAAAGCGTGAGATACCCTGCCCCCTGACTTCCCCCCGTGGTGACCTCCTCGGCCGTATCAGAGAACGACGCGCCGCCGTCGCTGCTGTATTCGGTGTCGGGAGACGTCGGATCGGTGGGCGTTCCGGCCGCGACCCGAAAGTTCAGCGGCAGCGTGTAACGCGCCTTGCGGATCGGATACGGGAGTACGTGCGAGGTGCTGTTGGCCATTGTTCACACTGCCAGTCTGAGACCTTCGGCGCCATGGACCTGAACCGGGGTAATGACGCCGGCACCGCTCACCGCATCAAAATCATCCTGCGGCTCAACGGCCAGGAGTGAAATGTACGGCAGGAAATTCGCGTCGACCGTGAACGCCGTCGGGTCGTTCCCCGAGCCGTAGCAGTATCGCCAGTTCGAGGGAAGAGCGGCCGTGTCGAACCCCGATTGGAGCGTGGACCCGCGCACGTCGTAGTCCGCGCTATCGCTGCCGCCGTCTGATGCCTGACCCAGCACGAGATACACGTCCTGGTCGGGATCAACCGTTGCCGGAGTCGCCAGGAGGATCGTCGTCGCCCCGTCATTGCTGATGACATCCGCTGCGGCGAGCGTCCCCATCGAGCCCTTCTCGGTCGCCCCCTGGTAGCAGCGAATCGTGAGGCCGCCCGGAGAGCCGGATTTCGTGAATTCGCCGCGAACCCCCAGAATCGTGCGCTGGCAGCCGAACCGCGTTTTCAGCGCTTGCCGGTTCGTTGAGAAAATGTCGGTTGCCGAGCCGTGGTTGCCGACGCCCGTGATCGCGCAGCCCGAATACACCCCGTCCGAATCCTTGAAGACGCAGGCCGGGTGCCCAACTGTCAGTGAAACCGTCGTCCAGTCCGTGCCGTTGAATCCACGCACACCACAGTCATTGAATCCGCGACTGGGAGTGGTGCTCAGAACTCCGGGGGCGATGTAATTCGATGCATCGGGCGTCCCGCTGTCTCTCTGAACTGTCAACCAATAGGGGGCGCCGACTGTCAGCGTCCCGGTATTGCTCCCCAGCGCCTTGTCGCCGACAAACCCGTTCGCCGAGGGGCCGGCCCACGCAGCCGTCGCCGCACCGAGCACGCTGCCCGAGGGCGCGCCGCCGGAGTCGGTTTCGATCTGCGCTGTGAAATTGATCCCTGTGACCGTGCCAGCCTTGAAGACGTTCGGATTGATGTGCGTGATCGCCGTGGACTTCGTGGGGTAGAACTTGCAGCCGAACTTCTTGGTCGTCGAGTCGATCCGGTAGTTCGCGCCGGGATTGGCGATAGTCCCCCAGCGCAGGGCGACAGCGACCGGCGCGATCAGAACAGATTCCAGCAGGCCGCTGGGCATTGGGATAGGGGCTCGGGATGAGGGGTTAGGTGATTAAGGGGAATAGGGGACGACCAGGGCTAGGGTATGTCTACCACTCCGCCGGAAACTGTTTGCTGCTGTCCGCGTACACCCACACCCCCCGCTTGACGCCATTGACGTTCACCGGCACGACGTTGTACGCATCATCCGTCAGGTCGGTCGGGTCCGACGTGAGCCAATTGCCCGCCGCGTCTTTGACTCTCGTGACGCAGCCTGAGGTCTGGTTCGTCTGCTGAAACGACGAGCGCGGCGTCCCCTTCCACGCTTTATTTGTCTGCACGATTGGCAGAAACGTCGCGTCCTTGTCGCTGACGACGCACAGGTGCCCCGGCGGAATCGTCGCGTCATCGGGCAACAACTTTGCCCCGATGGCGATTCCGTACTGTTCCCACGCCTGCCGATTCGTGAGGGGCTTCAGGAACGCCGGCGCGTTCTTCACCTCGGCCCATTTGAAATCGGGGTGCTCCTCAGGGAACCAAAGCCGCTTGCCGTCTAAGGTGAATCGCACATTGGGGCCGAAGATCGGGTAGGATTGCGTGAAACCCGTGATTTGCCTGGCGTCTGTCTCCCGCAGCGGCGGCCCTCCGGCCACCCATCCCAAGAGGGCCACGACCCCCTTCTGCTGCAACCCCTGGTACTTGTGGAACGGCGTATTGCCGGTCTTTGGTAGCGCCGCCAGTTCAGCCGCCGGCACGGGCGGAAACTCGCAGCCTGAGATGTCGATCGTCATGAAGTCTGTCGCCATCCCGAACTTCGAGGTCAACAGAATGCCCGTCGCCGCCTGGAGCTTGCAGTTCGTGATGGTGTTTTTCGAGTGGTTGGCGGCAAAGATGCCAGTCAGAAAGCCATACGTCTCACACCCGTCGAAGGTGATATTGCCGTTGACGCCGGTGTGCGAGATGGCCGTCTCCTGCGAACCTTTTTTTGTGCAGACGAATTTGCAGCGCACGAAGTCCACATGGCTCTGATAGGTTTGTCCCAGACCGGACATTTCCGATTCGATCTTGAAATCGCTGAACCGGCTCTTGCCGACAACAGGGACTTTCGGGCCGGGGTTGCCGTTCAGAGTCCAACTCTGGAGGCCGTATTTCGACCCGAAGCACTGGAAGCCCGTGTGAATCTGCGGCACCTCCCGCGGGAGCACCTGCGTTTTGCCGCCCGTGTAGCCCGGGATATTTCTCGTATCAAACATCGTGATGGCTTTCGTCTTCGGGTCTTTGAACCCATCGCCGCCGGTGACGAACGCCACGTCCGGGTGTCCCGTACCGATGTTGTCGCTGGTTTCAATGCCGCCCCCCAGCAGGAAAATCGCCTCGCCGTTGTGACCCCAGTCAGAGACTTTGCGGTCATCTGAGAAGAATTCCTTCGGCCTGGCCGTCGGGCGGATGGCGACGGTCGAGCGAATGCACCCCGTCTCGTGCCCTTCCTCGCCGGTGAAACACGCCCCGCCGAACTGATAGCCGACGTTGTGCTGGAAGCAGACGCGCGACAGGTGGTTGACGTACAACCACCCCGGCGAACCGAGGGCGACGCAGCCGAACACCCGCCGCTCCATGCCTTTGACGTCGGGGCCGTTCTTGTGGAAGTGCAGCGCGTAGCGTCCCCGTGGGTTGTCTGTGCCTGCCCCGGTGCCGTCGGGATCAGTGGCAGGTTTCGATTTGTCTGTCCGCCCAAGGTGGCGGAACGAGCAGTGGAAGAAATCCTGCGGCGTCATCTTGTCGGCCATACACATGATGTGGCCGCGGCGGTCGATGAGTGCTGGTACTTCGCTAGAGAAGTCGATGTTACGGGGGGCGACGTTGGCCACGAACATCGGGCGGGGGAAGCCGAAGCGGTCTACTGCGGCGTGGTCGAATTTGAGCGGCGCGGTCAGAATGACCTGGTGGCCGTCGATCGCCGCGATCGTGCATTCGTCGTCATCATTGGACAAGAACTGGCCTCCCGGGATGACCAGCTTCTCGCCGACGTTCCAGCCGACCGCAAGTTGAACAAGCTCGATCATCGTCGCGCCTGCAACCGCTCCTCGGATGAACTGGTATGTCGTTTTGGGTTGCCCATAAAGCATGACCTTTCCGGAGGGAATGAACCCGCCGCCGATCCGCCACACATCATCGACCGGCCCGTAGTCTGCAAACACGACGTTCCATTGACCCGTAAAGGGCTCTGTTTCTGTCCCGGCCTGAATCGTGCTGCCCATCGTCGTGACGAACGTGCCCACGCCGAGCGTCACGGTCGCTCCCTCTGCGGGCCCGAACATGCCATCAACGCGCAAGGTGAGCACCTTGGCATCAACGTCCTGCGTGACGCTGACATTGGCCGGGATGATGATTCGAGCATCGGCAGGGGGAACGCCGGGCTCATCATCCGAATTGCGCCACGTCTGCGGGTCGGACCAAAGACCCGTTTCGGCTGCGCGGTGCGTCGCCTGCTCGTCAGGGACGAGAATCAGCGCCTTTCCCATGTCGGCGGGCGAGGCGTGGGCGATGGACGGAATCAGCAGCAGCAAAGCGAGAGTCAACGCACGCATTACTTGATCTCCAATCGTTTGGCGGTGTAGTTGGCTTGAACGATCCAATAGCCCCACGGCAGCCCGCCGAAATCGAGTTGAATGGGCCCAACCCCAGGTACGGTGAGCCGCGTGACGCCGACTTTCACCGGGGCAAACCCGTAGATCAGCCACTCACCGTCGAGCGAGATTGCGCACGCCCAGACTTTGTTCCAGCCGGCCACCTCGTTGACGGTTTTCCCATCCGGGCCCGCGTAGCCCCACTTCCATTCGCTGCGGGGCGTATTCTGGTCGCAGTCGAGAATCAGCCAGCGGTTGTCGGGTGTGCCAGCCGCGGGGAACTGCGAGCTTGGGGAGAACTTGTCGCGGAATATGTCGGTGGGGTGGGCGGGCGTACCGGGCACCAATACCGGCTTGCCCTTCAACCAGAACGCCCTTAGCGTCTGGTTCTCGCAGATGCGGTCTACGGCGCGGCACATGGCCAGCACGTAGTCGGCGTGAGTCAGGCCGGCCAATGCAGGAATGATGGACGTGAAGGGGTCACTCGGCTTAACAGCACTTCCGCACCAGTATCGCAGGAGCATAGGTACGCCGGGCGCTCGCAGGTTCCACAGAAGTTGTCCGCAAAAACCATCGAACACCCCGGCAGTGACCACCGGATTTCCTGCGGCAGTTCCGGCAAGTGCTCCTGCGGCGTTGATGCTGACAGACAACTCTCGGTAGGCATTGGCATTGTGGGCCTCGTTCCATTCAAACTGCGGAATCAGATTCGACGCCTGCGACCAGTAGTGAATCGAGGTCAGGTCGCCGTTCTGGCCCGTGATGTACCTGCCCCCCGAAAGCGCGTCGTAGGCCAGGGATTCGGGGTCGTAGCCCAGAATGTCCACATCGCGCGGGACCGTCGGAGACAGCAGATTCATGCTGCCGCCGTACGCCGCCGTGTACCAGGGAACGCCCCGCCAAGCTTGCGGCGCTGCCTGGCGGAACTCGTGGAACAGCGTGCGGTACTGATCGCGACGCGCCACGGCGAAAGCCGTCCTGGCGTCGTCCGGGCTGGCCATCTCGGCCGCCTGCCACCTGGCCAAACGGACCGACAACGTATCGAGGTCTGTCTGCCATGTGCCGTCTTTGGCCAGATAACCCTTGCCGTCGTGAAACCCAATGCTGTCGTAGCTCCCCTCGTTGTTTTCGACGAACAGCACCCACGACGGGCGCGGCACGAATTCGGCAAGCCGCCCGATCCAGGGCGATGCGCCCCACAGCCGCCCCTCGTTGGCCCAGTGCGCGGCAACGGCGAACGGGTCGCAGAGCGGGCGCTGGTCGAAGCGCGGCGTGCCGGGGCCGGGCAGGCGGCGATAGACCAGCGGCTGAACGTCGACGTTGGCGCCGCGATAGCGCTTCGACTTAGTGAATGCATCGCAGATATTGTTGGTGCGAAGGCAGAAGGGCACGTTACGGTCAGCCATCCATCGCAGGGCCGCGGCCTGCGGGGCGATGATCCGGTTGAACAGCCGCACGTTTTTTGCGCTCGCGTCGAACGCGTCGTAGTTCGGAACGAACACGCTGGGAACGAGGCGATGGCCGGCGCGTACCTGGTCAACGTGCCACGTCGTATTGAAACCCTCGCAGTTCCAGAGGGCGGCGGCCGGCAGACCCGAGCGCCAGTTGCGCAAGTCATCCAGATTGTCGGCACGGGCCACACGGCCCACCGGCTGCACAGCGACGCAGACGCAACACGCTAAGAGGACGGCTCGACACATGGAAAGAGGGGGGAAATTTGACCTGGAGAAAAAGGGAAATGACCTAGCCGCACGTCGGCGACAGGCGCGTCGGCGGCTGCTTTTCGGCCCGGCGCCAGACGACGCTCGTGCCGAGCACCGTCGCGTCAGGTGGCCGTCGCCTGCGGTGCGGCGACCGGCGAATCTTCTTTCGCGAACAACCGCGCGGCAAGTTTCTCGAGGAGGTTCAGGTTCGGAAGGCTGGGGACGAGCGGCGAATCGTGCAGCGTCATCAAGCGCCCGCCGATCGCGCCCGATTTCACTACGTCCATCAACTGTTTGGCGAGTTCTGGCGACGACTTGAGCGGGTCTCCCGAAGCGAATGCCTGCTGCGCCGTCTCAACGAGTTTTTGCAGGACCTTGAGTTTGTCCGGATCCCTGAGTTTCTCGCGTATCAGCAGCTCGAACACGGTCTCGAGCTCTGCCTGGCGCTGCGCCGGATCAGCGAGAATGTCGTGCAGCTCGTGCACGCCGCGAAGCATGCCCGAATAATCGCCGATCGAGTAATCGGTGAAGATCAGCGGTAACTTCTTGAACCCGAGCTCCGACAGCTTGCGGGCGACGTCGGCCGCCCGGCGGCGGCGCTCTTCCACGCGGTTATCAGCGCTGAACAGCGCCCAGCCGGTGGCAAACGTCACGCCGATCAGAACGATCAGCCCCTGGGGAGTGCCGAGATACGTAGTCAACGAATCCATAGTCGCACCTCATAATCAAAGTACGTTGTCGAAAGAGACGGGTAAAGCGAATGCCTTGGCGGGCCAATGGATCGGGCTCGAATGGGCCTCAACCGTTCCGCTTCCAATTGGCAGCGGCGCCGCCGGCGAGGCCCGCCAGTGCGGCAAACAGCGCGACGAGCGGATTACGCTTCTCGTCAGTAGCGGCCGGGCCTTCTCGAAGCACGGCGGGAATCTCGTCGGGCGCGTCGGGCGCAGGCCCCGGCACAGGGTGCAGGGGCAGGCAGCGGCCATCCGGGCAGTGTCGCTCAACCTCGCGGCGAATGGCGCGGCGCAGGCCGTCGTTGTTCTGCCCGAGTTGCAGCCCCGATTCGCGATAGATCACTTCTCCGTTCGCCCGTTCGACCAGCAGGCAGGGAGTGACCGTGACCAAACTCCGGAACGCCTGGAACTCGGGCTGGTCGGTCGTGATCACGTGCCAATGCGTCTGCTGCCGCAGACTGCTCAAGCCGGCTTCGGTGAAGAAGATTGTATGTGCCCGTCTCTCAGCCGAATTGCTGCGCCAGTCGGGCCTCAGAAAGAGAATCGTGTGCCAGGTGTCGCCGTCCTCGGGAAGATCAAGAATGCGATCTTCCGCCTGTGGCCCGCAGTGAGCAATGCACGCCCGTTGTGCGTCGAGTTGGATCGTAATTACCTCAGCGTCGATTCGGCTCTCGAGTCGCGTCAGCCGCCGCGAATCATGCGCGGCCCAGGCGACCAGGCCCGGGGTTGCCAGCAGCGTCAACACAGCACCAGATTTTCGCAAAAGTTGCACGGGTCGCTCCTTGGGTTCTACCGGGGTTGAAACTTGATCGTGAAAAATTCGTCTTGGCCGCGCCTTCATCTGACGATCCAGGGGGAAGGCGGAGGCGGCGAGCCGAGAGGGGTGACGGCCCAGCCGCCTGCCCGGCGCCATTCATCAACGAATTCACCCCTTCCCTTTTGCAGAATTCGCTGCGGGCTGTTGCTGTCGAGCACAAACGCGTGCGCCTGATCGAACCCCACCAGGGTGACCATGTGTGTTCCGCTCTGAACAACGGTTGCGGCCCCGCGCCGCGTGCGCACCGCCCATTCCAGGAATGCTTCGTTTCCGTCACGCGTCTCTGCGAACGTCAGGCGGGCGGCATTCATTTTCGACGCGAGGCCGTCGGCCGTTTCGCCGTCTCCGTAGCGGCGCTCCCACCAGAGGGCGAGTTCATGCTGCTGCTGCCAATGCAGTAGGTGAACCATGGCCGCATGGACGCACGACCCCTGGCCTTTGGGGCCCGTCCAGTTGTGGCGCCTGTGAGCCGCGGGCAGTTCAATGCGGAGCAGCCCACCCACGAGCGCGCGCACTGCCGGTGGAATTTGAAACGCCGTTCCGACGGCAACCTCCTGCGCACTGAGGGGTATCGCGCCCAAGACGGCAGCCGCAGCGATGGAAAGCAATCGGCGGCGAACGATCAACGGCAGCATCACAGGCATGTCGCACGCTCCTCATCAACGACCCTAAAAGGGCAGGCGTTTTTCACAATTCCCAGCAGTAAGCGGCAGCGGCGCCTGATACACGCCCGCGCGCCGCAGCGCCCGCACGAGGCCGGCAGGGTTGTAAGCCGCGGGGTTCGCGATCGGCAGCCGGCCCAGGCGCATCAAGACGGCGGCACACAGCTCGGAACAGAACAGCGAACCCAAATCGCCATAAGGCACGAGCGCCGTCCATTTGAAAATCCGCGTCCCGGAAAGCACCGCCCCGCCGAAGTCGTAGTGGGCGCCATGGACGTGCCGCAGCATCTTCGCCAGCAATCGCGACTCTTCGCGGCTCAATTGCCACACCGGGGCCAGGCGCAAGAGCGCCACGCGCCCACGATAGGCCGCAATTCGATCGGCCGGAACATGGGCCTGCACGCCGGTCGTGCGCCGCCCCGTCAATTGATCAGGCAGGTCGCACAGCGTGGTGCTTTCGAACAGCACAGCCGGCGCCGTGTCGGGTTTGCTGACGATTCCGACATGTGACGGTCCCCAGGTTACGGCCTCGATCAGGCGGCTGGTCCAGTCGCGGCCGTAGAACGCCAGCAAGTCTCCCGCGAGCAAGCCGGTCATTGCCTGCGCTCCGCCGCGACTTCAAGCCGAGTCAGGCGCAGCTCATGTCGCTCGACGCGCGACTTGAGCGCCTCCTGGTCGCAGACCAGATCGTCGATCCGCTGCAGGATCCGCCCCGCGCGAACCCAAAGCGCCGTCATCCAGCCGATAAATCCGCCCGCAGCCGTCAGGGCGGCGATCCATTCCGCAGGTCCCACGTCGGGTGTCTCGCTTCGCTGCCGATGAAAGGCTTTCCGCGAAGGAACCGCATCGCCCGAAAACCGCGCGCAGCGTGGGCGCGGTCAGGTCGAAGCAAGGCCCCTCGACGCGCGCGAAGAGACGCACACAAAGTGTCGAGGCGGCGCGCCGCGTCACGCGCGGCGCGATTGAGATGGCACTATTATCCCAAACTCGAAGCGACACCGTCAACAGGAATCGACCGTGTCTTTTCCAAATGCGCGCAGAATCAGGCGATGCCGCTCGGGGACCGGCAGCCCCTCAAAGCCGACGGTTCGCTGAACCTCCGGCCAATGCGGCGGCGGCGCCTCGCGCCCGACTTGAGGCTTTGTGGCGCGACCCCTCGCTCGTGCATCTTCCCTCAAGATCGTTGCAGGCCGCAGTGTTTGACATTGCAGGACGAATGACCGCCGGAGGATTGCACGCGCACAAGCGGCCGTTCGGTACAGCCGGTCGATCCGCTACAGGCGGACCTGCCGCGACCTGGCCCGGTGCGCCCGGCCCCGTTTGCATGGACGGCCTTTGCGGGCACTGACGATTGTCAGTCTGAGTCCCGGTGTGCCGATAGCTCGGGTCGTTCCGGACAAACTGGTCCGCCCGGCAACGACGAAGCCGCCTGCTTCGTCATTGAGGCCCGAGTTGAATCGCCGGCGCTCGTCGTGACCCCGCACTCGATCGCAGCGCTTTTGGATCGACCTCGTTTGATGGACGCGCGACCTCTCTACACACTGCTGGCGACCTGCACTCTCGTTGCGGCCGGCTGTTCTCCGCAGTCGCGGCTCGCACCGCTGACGACCGCCGACGCACAGGTCTCTCCCGACGCCATTTTCGTGCGGGGCGATGGCGGGTGGGTCGACACGGGTATCGACGTGCGCCGCGGAGAGGCCCTCAGCATCTCAGCCACGGGGCGCGTACGAATTTCCCGCCTCAAATCGGGAAAAGACGATTCCGAGACCGAAGTCGGGCCGCAGGGTACGTATTTCTACAACGACGCGCTGACCCAGCATGATTTTCCGCTGCCGGCCGCAGGTAAGGGGCCGGCACCGTGTTTCTGCCTGATCGGGCGAATCGGCCAGGGGCCGATCGTCTTCGTCGGGCAAAGTCAGAGCATTGTCGCCGAGCGTTCGGGGCGGCTGTGGCTGGCCATCAACGATTTCGACGGCGACAAGAACGCCGGCGAGTTCTACGCCCAAGTGCAGAAGCCGCTCGACGTGCAACCGGTGGAATACCGCACAGTCGTTCCCGTTGAAGCCACTGCCGGTGAAACCGCCCCCCTGGGCCCCGCACCGAATGCGTCGGTGGTTGTGTTCTACATTGACGGTCTGCGGCCCGACGTAGTCGAAGAGATGGCGGCGATGGGGCATGTGCCCCACCTGCGTAAGTATTTCGTCGACGGGGGGGCCTGGCTGCAGAACACCTTTACGGCGTTCCCCTCTGACACCATCACCTCGAATGGAACGATGTGGACAGGTTGCTTTTCCGACCGCCATGGGCTGAAGGGGCAGGTGCGGTTCAGCCGCGCCCGTCTCGCGTCCGACTCGTTTCTCGAACCGCTGGGCCCGCATCGCAGCGCTCAGACATTAGGCCCCAAAGGATTGGATAAGGTCGTTCATGAGGCCGAAGCCGCCGCCGTCGGGCTCGTGGGGGGCGCCGACGCCGCCAATCAATGGCGCGGGTCGCAAACGAGCGCCACTCCCGCCCTCTACGATTACATGCGCGAGCGCGGGCAAGACTGGGCAACCGGCGTTCTGCCCATCATGACCGAGGTGCCCCCTTTGCTGTGGACTCGCAGCATGGCCCGCTGCCTGCCGTACCTGCAGGCGCAAGAGGCCTGGCGCTATATCGACGACGCGAACGCCCATTTCGCCGTGCGGCACCTCATCCGGCAATATCGCCCCGTGACCATCATCTGGCTTCCCGAAACCGATTCGGTCAGCCACAAAGAATGCCGCGGACAATTCGGCAGCACCCGCCGCACGATCGCGCGGGCCGACAAGCTGGTGGGCAGCGTCGTGGCAGAGCTGGCCGGGCAGAATCGGCTCGGATCGACCTATCTGATTCTGGTGAGCGACCACGGGCACTTAGGGGGCGCAACGACGCATTTATCGCGATTCGACATCTCCAACGAGCTGTTCTTCGCGGCGCGGGAAGTGACCCGAAATGGCCGCTGGGTCGGTGGCGGTCTGGGAATGTCGGTCCGCCAGCATCGGTCGGCCAACTGGCATAAAGGAGACTCGGGAAGGCAATTCGTGTTCGTCGATGGCGATTCCGACGGCGCGGCACGCATCTTTCTGCCGCGCGGCGGATATCGCTCGGGCGACTGGGCCGGACCGAATTCTCCCGCGCAACTGCTCGCGTACCCGATCGAAGCGCACCTCGAACCGATCAATGTCCCCCTCACGCTCGCGCACACCACCGCCGTGCACGACGACGGCACCCAAGAGCACCCCATCGACCTGGTGCTGATGAAGACGGGCGAAAACTCGATTCTGATCACCACCTGCGACCGCGGACAGGCGACAATCGAGCGGCGGCGCGACCAGCAGGGCCGTTGGGAATATCGTTACACGCCCGTCAGCGGCGTCGCCCCCGCCGCAGACGGCGGAATCGTGGGGCGACCGGTCACCGACCCGCAGACCGACCCTCTGGGCCTGGTGGGGCGCGTGCGAACGAGTTTTCTCAGGCAATTTCACGACGAGCAGGCGTGGCTCCTGGCCACTGCCGGAAGCGACTACCCCGACGGCGTCGTCACCCTGACCCGCCACATGCTCTGGCAGGAATCGATTCGCCAGCAGGAACAGGAATACGCCCCTGACCTCGTCGTGACGGCGCGCTATGGTTGGCTGTTCGCGACGCAGAACACGCCCGGAACAACGCACGGGTATCCGCTGGCCGAATCGGTGCGGGCGACGTTTTACGTCTCAGGCCCCAACATCCGACGCGGCGCACGCCTCAAGACGCCTTGCCGGCTCGCCGACCTGACGCCCACCATTCTGATGCTGACCAACACCGACTACGACGCGGCCCGTCTCGACGGCCGCGCGCTGGCGAGCATCTTCGCAGTGCCTGATGAAGACCCGCCGGTGCGCACCGCGAGTTACGAAGACGACTCGCATTCAAACGTGTACGAGAAACCGCTGTATTGGGTCGACTTCGACCTGCACGCCTGGCAGCCGCTGAAATACAACCCGGCGCCGGCGTTCGGCCACCAGCCGCTGTCGATCAATCAGCCCGCCAGCGGCTGGGACATGAACAATATCGCCTACAACGTGCTGTCGATCGGCGACTGGAGCGTGTTTCGAATGGTCGACGACCTGCTCTCGCCGCTGACGCCCGGCCGCACGAAGTTCAACCAGACGCTTGAAAAAATCGATCAACGGATCGGGCACAACCGCCGCCCCTGGGTGGGCGACGGCGTTCAGGCGCTCAACATTCCCGGGGTGACTCTCGCCGATTACAGCCTCACGTCGCTCGGCAACATGCAGCGCGTCAACAAGGCGGTCGACTGGCTGCAGGAACGCGGAACGCGCGTCGACGACAAGCTGGCGACCAAGGCTGGCCGGCGGACGATTTTGGGGGCGCCCGCAACCAACACCGTTATTGACGCGGTTCAAGACAGCTTCTGGGAACTGTACCGCTTCGCCCAACGCGTGATCGTACAGGTTCTCGACGAGGTGGTGCTCAACAGCGTCGAAAACGGGGTGGATGCCACGATCAATTCCGTCCGCAGCACGCCTTCGGAAGTGCTGGTCGATGAGCCGGGCCCGTAGCCATTTGGGGAAAATCGGCCGAAAGACCGGGCCGCGGCTGAACGGGTCCATAACCGGCTTTGAGGGTTATCGACGGGCTGCTGCGGGCTGAGAACGTCTCCGGGTGGCTCGTCCCGGGCGGTCGCGGATGTGCTCGGCAAGGCGGTCGTCGTCGCTGAGCAGAGCGGC
>JBQTIL010000078.1:0-32216 GCA_052388175.1 Planctomycetaceae bacterium
GGCGGGGCGCCGCCGCGGCCACACATCTGGGCCGTGCCTTTGCTCTCGACGTACGGGGGCCGCGCCGGCGCCGGCGCGACGTCGACGATCAGCTTTTCGATCAGACTCACGACCCGCTCCTCCCCGGGAATATTGAGCTTGTCCCAGTCGTCCGAGGGGCGATGGTAGTCGCCGTGGTTGCCGGTGAAGAAATGCAGCACGGGAACCTGCTTCGCATAAAACGACGAATGGTCGCTGGGGCCGAACCCTTCGGGCTTGAAGATCAGCTCGAAACCGTACTCGCGCCCCAGCCGCTTCAAGAGGTCGTCCCATACCGACGAGGTGCCCGTGCCGAACACCGTCAGCTTGTCGTCTTTCAGCCGCCCCACCATATCCATGTTCAGCATGGCGACGGTCTTGTCGAGCGGGAACAAAGGCTCGCGCGTGTAGCGAGCCGAGCCGATGAGCCCTGTTTCTTCGCCGGTGAACGCGATAAACACGATCCGCCGCGAGAGTTTCCCGGACCGCGCGGCCAGCCGCCGGGCCAGTTCCAATAGCGCCCCGGTCCCCGACGCGTTGTCGTCAGCCCCATTGTGGATGTCGGTCGACCCCGGCAAAAGCGAACCGGCGCCGCCACGCCCCACGTGGTCGTAATGCGCGCCGACCACGATCGATTCGTCGGCCGTGGGGCCTGCCCCTTCCAGAACGCCAATCACGTTTCTGACCTCGGCCTGCTTGCGCTCGATTGTCACCTCGCCCTTGGCCTGCCAGCCGTTGAGCAGGGCGCTTTGCGGCTTCAGGTCGCGGTCAATCGCCGCCTCGAGTTCAGCCAGCGTCTTCCCCAGGGCTGGCTTCAGGATTTCATCGGCGATGGCCCGCGTGATGTGTACGACGGGCAACTGCCGCATCGGCTCGCTGCCGGCGTACCCGAACTTCATCAGTTTCTCGGGCCCGGGCTGCTCGAGATGGACCTTACCCGATTTGTACTTGGCCGTTTCGGCCGCCAGGTTCTGCCGCGCCGCCGCGTATTTCTCTTTGTCGTTGGGGTCTGCCGCGTCGAATTCGAGCGCCGCCTCGGCGACCCCCTCGGCCAGCTTGCCGACCTGCCTCTTTCCCTGTTCGGCTTCCTGCACGGCGGTGTAGGGGTCGTTGACGAACAGAATCGCCACGGCCCCCTTGTCGAACGCGTTGCTGACCTTGGTGCGCAACTCGCCGTGCGTCGACGTGCCGCCGTGGCGGCCGGAAAACGGCCCCTGGGGATCGTGTTGCCGGGGGGTCCGCCGCATGATCATGGCCACCCGGCCGCTGACATCGACGCCGGCAAAGTCGTCGTACGCTTTTTCGGGGGCGATGATGCCGTAGCCGCAGAACACTAGCGCGCCCGCAAAGTTCCCCGACCCCCCGAACGACTGCGGCACGAAATCGATCCCCTGTGCGAGGTTTTTTTCGGTTCGGTCAGGCGAGATGATCTGCAACATATTGGTCGGCCCCAGCTCGGCCCCCACGTTCATCGTGAACGATTGAAACGCGCCGCCGTGCGACGCATCGATCTTCAAACCCGCCCGCGCGAACTGCTCTCGAACGTATTCCGCAGCCAGATCGAGCCCCTTGAGCCCCACCCCCCGCCCTTCCAGCTCATCGGAGGCGAGGTACCGAATGTCGTTCAGCAGCCGCTGCTGCGATTCCGTGCCGGCGTCGCCCGATACGACCGGCGCCGCCGAAGCGACAATCAGCAGCATGGCCGCGGCAAGAAGCGTGAAGGCGTTTTTCGAGCGTCTTGAGTTCATGCCATTTGATAACGGGTTAGGCCCTCGTCCACAATGCGACAATCTCACCCGAATGACGCGCCCGGTTCCGGCTGCTCTTCTTACGGCCGGCGCCAACGCTCCGCCGGACCGATTCGGCATTTCCCGGCGATTGAACCGGGCTTCACCCGGCGCGCACCGGCTCGTATTGCCCTTCCAGCCGCACGAGCGCGTCGGCCGGGTTCATGTTGAATAGCGCCCGGCCGCCCGTCCCCCACTGGCCGCGCTGGTAGTGGAACACCGCCGCCCCGTCGCGGATATTGTCGACCGCCGCGACTCCTTCCATATCGCCCCCCTCGACCGCCTCGAACCGGATATTGATGGCCGCAAACGCGGTGAGCAAACCCGTCTGCCGATCGCGGCCGTAAGTCACGAGATCGAGCCAGTCGATATCGACCCACCGCAACCCGCGCGGTTTGCCCGACGCGGCCGCGAGGTCGAAAAACTTGGCTTCGAGCGTCTCGCGGTGCCGGCGAAAGTCGAGCACCGCCTGCCGTATCTCGCGGCGCTGCCACCACGCCCGCACCGGCCGCCGCCCCAGCCAGGCGATCAGCCCGACTGCGACGACCACCGCCGCACTGCTCAACCACGGCACCGCCGCATTCATGAACCTGTTTCGCCCCTCGAAGAATGGTGACTGCTTCGGAACCGCGCGCTACAGATCTTAGGCGTGGCGCAGCGGGCCGGGCAAGCCGCCGAAAAAGCGGAGACCGGCTCGCGGCCGGGTGGCACGCCCCGACTGAAGGAAGGGCGTGGCGAATGTCGCTGCGCTTCCCCCCTTTGACGCATTGTTGCGTGGTCCCCGTGACACGCTCGAAATGACGTTGCGTCTGGAGCGCGGTCGACGTACCCTACCGCCCCATTGGACGATACCCCGCTACCCCGTTTCAAAAGGGAGTCTTCATGAAACGCCTCGTTGCCCTCGCGTCGCTGTTGGCGTTGGCTGGTTTTGTGTTGGGCGTACGAGCGGCCGAAAAAAATCGGGCAGCAGATAGTCCGCATCAGGCGTCCCCGGCCGACGAGGTCTCAAATCTTTCGTCGACGGAACCAGTCTTCGTGAGGCCCGTCGAGCCTGCCCCGATTCAACGAGTCGAACCGACCTCAGTTGCTGCCGCGGGCGCGCGAATGATTGCAAATCCCGACGGCGGTCTTGCCTACAGATTCGGATCAGACGCGGCCAACGCAGATCTGCGGAAGCAATTCCTCGAGCTGATGGCAAGACGGGCCAACCGCATGACGGACGACGAACTCCAAGAACAAATCCTGGAATTGACGAACGAACTTTCGGCATTGGAAAAAGAGGCGAACAGCGCCCTCGATCGCGTTCTCGGGGAATTGGCCGAAATCATCAAACGGCATCCGGGTACGGCCGGCGCCCGAAGAGCGCAAATGGGGCTCGTCACGATACAAAATGCGGCGTCCACCAGTTGGACCGAACGAACTCTGGCGCCCTGGCGAAACACGAACAATCAATTGATCCGCGGCGGGCCTCCCTCCGCCGCGCCGCGCAACGATCCCGCACCCGAGGGCGATGAATGAACCCACCGCCACGCGGCCGACCCGACGGCGTGACCCCATCGGCTGAGTGCCACCCAACGCCTTGAACCATTTGTCGGACAGAAATAGCCGCAAAAAAGCTCAAGAGGCGCGAGGGGCGTTGCCAATTCTGTGCGTTTTGAGCCTCTTTGCGGCTGATTCTTCCGTCACGACGGGTTGCTTTTGCAGAGAATCTCCGGGTTCTCGGCAGACTCGGCGGCTTGACCCGCAAGGCGCCCGATCGCAAGCCCAACGAAGTGAATTCCCGCCTCCTTTCCAAATGCGCGCCCGATTGATCTGCGCGCCCGAATTCGCGCGTGGTAGAATTGAGGTCGTCGAGGCCATCGGACGCGGGAAAGTTCTGCGCTGATCGCGTGAACGCCCTTCCCCGGAAGTGTTTCCGCTGAGGTTTTTGGCACGGCCGCGCGAACTCGCGGCGGTCGACGATCTGACGTTCCCAAAGCGGCGACAAGTCGCCGCACTCCCAGAGTCAGCCTGCCAGAATGGCCGATGCGAGGGGGGTCACCCACAACGTGCCGGCGCGAATCTTCGGAGATCTTCGAGTGATTTCCGCGGTTTCTGCGAAGATCTTCGTGCGGATCTTCGGAGATCTTCGTGAAAATCCGCGGAAAATGACCGATTTGGCGCTTCGGCCAACCTCGCCGAGACCTGCCTTTCTGACAGGGCGGTGGAACCCGCGGGCGTCGAATACTTTGGCCGATCGAACCAGCGATCACCCGTCAGCGTCGTCCTCGCTTCCGAATTGCTCGACCCCGGCACCGGGTTGTACCCCGCCCAAAACGCCGGGCTGTTGGGGGCCCGATTCGATCCCTTCCATGCCCGCAGCGATCCGGCCGATCAGAATTATCGCGTTGACGACAGCCTGCGGATGCCGGTCGGGCTTTCGATCGAACGATTGGCGTCTCGGCGCGACCTGCTGAGCGCCCTCGATCAAGAGCGGTCTCTGTTGGAGGCGTCATTCAAGACGCGGAACTACGATCAGTACCGCCAGGAAGCGTTCGGCATGGTGACCGACGGCCGGCTGGCGCGGGCGCTGGCTGTTGACGACGAACCGGCCACCGTTCGCGATCGGTACGGCCGGAATACTTTTGGCCAGTCAATGCTGCTGGCCCGGCGATTGATCGAGGCAGGCGTCCCGATTGTGCAGGCGAATATCTCCCCTCCGACGAACATCATCTGGGACACCCATTACAATAATTTCAGCGCCCTCCGCAATCAGTTGCTGCCGCCGTTTGACCGGACGATCTCAGCCCTGATCGACGACATGCAGTCCCGCGAGTTGCTCAAGGAAACGCTGGTGGTCGCGATGGGAGAGTTCGGGAGGACCCCCAGGCTCGTTTCGCCCAATGGGTCGATTCTGGGTTTCACGAGCGCGGGACGCGACCACTGGATGAGCTGCTTTTTCGGGCTTTTCGCCGGCGCCGGCGTCGAAGGTGGGCAGGTGATCGGCCGCTCCGACGCCATCGGCGCCTTTCCGCTGACCCCTGCCTATCGCCATTCCGACGTCGCCGCGACCGTCTACACCGCTTTGGGAATCGACCCGAGGTCGGAATTCTTCGACATCCAGGGGCGGTCGCACCATCTGAACAACGGGAACGTCATCGAGGCGCTCTACACGGGCCGCGGCGATGAATAGCCGGGGGCAGGCTCGGCCGCGTGCATCCGCCCTTCCCGACTCACCCGGGCGAGCGTTGAAGAAAACGATAGGCCGCCAGAAGGCTCAAGAAGCACAAGTCCCGGCGCGCCGGGATTGCGACTTCTGAGCCTCTTCGTGGCTGATATCCTCGTTCTCCAACAATCCGCCCTGCGAGGCTTTCGCTTCGGGGCTTGTCCCGTCGGTAACAGGCGCAGTCAACCGGCGCCCAGCCAAATCTCCGAGACAGGATCTCCCAACCGATTGCCAAGGAGGATCCTGGGAACCAGGCATTGCGGCGGCAAGGCGCTGGCCGTATCCTGCCGGCTCATTTTCATTTTCATCACATCCACGCCGCACCATGCCATGCCGCCGCTGGGCGCCCACATGTCGATCGCCGGAGGGTATCACAAGGCGGTTGAGGCGGCCGCGGCCCTCACGATGGATTGCGTCCAGCTTTTCACGAAGAACAACAACCAGTGGCGGGCGAAACCGATTTCGCCTGCTGAGGTCGACGCGTTTCGCGCGGCCCTCGCGCAGACGGGGGTCGGTCTGCCCTGCGCCCACGACAGCTATCTCATCAATCTCGCCAGCCCCGATGAGGCGCTGTGGCGCAAGTCGCTCGAGGCGTTCGTCGTCGAGCTGGAACGGGCCGAGGCGCTGGGGTTGATCGGCGTGGTCATGCACCCAGGCAGTTTCGTGACCTCTTCGGAAAAGGCGGGCCTTGCGCGGGTGGTCGAGGCGCTCGATGAGGCCCACCGCGCCACGCCCGGGTTACGCACGCGCACGCTCATTGAAACGACGGCCGGCCAGGGAACGAACCTCGGGCATCGCTTCGAGCACCTCGCCACGATTCTCCAGCGCGTCGAGGCGCCGGAGCGCTTGGGCGTCTGCGTCGACACGTGCCACATCTTCGCCGCGGGCTACCCATTGGCCACGCCCGACGAATACGCCGCGACGATGGCCGAGCTCGATCGGGTGATCGGCCTCGCGCGAGTCTGCGCTTTTCATCTCAACGACAGTGTGAAAGAGAGGGGCAGCCGCGTCGATCGGCACGCGAAAATCGGCGCCGGCAGGCTGGGCCTCGAACCGTTTCGCCATCTTTTGAATGACCCGCGGTTCGCCGCCATCCCCATGTACCTTGAAACGCCCAAGGGTGAGGAAGAGGGGGAATCGCTCGACGCGATCAACCTGCGCACGCTGCGCAGCTTGCTGGCATAGATCGGATCGCGGATCAGTAAGACAACATCCACAGATCGCAGGGATTCACACAGATTTCAGAAACGTCTGATGTTGTCGGAGTGCGGCGAGTTCTCGCCGCTTTGTGAGTTTCGACCGCCGCAACGATTTTGCCGCAGTTAAATCGGCCTTAGGACATTGTCAGCATCTGGCATCGCTCAGAATACCAGCAGCGGACGCGCAGAGTCTCAGTTTCGGCCCTTTCTCTGCGCGCCCTCGGCGTTCTCTGCGTCCCCTGCGGTTTGAAATCCACGGCTCGTCACGTTCGGCCTTGCCTATTCCCCTCTTGCGGCTTTTGAGCCTTTTCGCGGCCGAATGTTCTTTCAACAAATGGCAGGCGACACGATTCGCCGGGTTTCACCTGCGGCGGAATGGCAAAACGGAAATTTACACAGGGAGACACGGAGACGCAGAGGGTACCCTCAGAATCTCCGCGTCTCGGCGTCTCCCTGTGCTGATCCTGTTTTCCCCCGCAGTTGTACTGTACCGACCAAGACGGAACGCCAATCCGCACTGATCGCCGGCGGCGGCTTGCATGATCGGCCCCAATCCGGCACACTCACGCTGCGCCGGCCGGAATATGCTCCGGCGGGCGCGTCTGCACTGCGAAAGAATCGGGCAGGTTAGCGTATGGATTCGACCGAGTTAGCTCTGTACACGTTGTCGCGCATTCTGCACGTTGCGACGGCCATCGTCGTCGTGGGAGGGACGTTTTTCGTGCGATTCGTCGTGATGCCCGCGGCGACGCGCGAACTTTCGGAACAAGACCACGCGCGCCTGCGAACGGCGGTTCTGGCCGTGTGGCGGCGCGTGGTACACGGCGGGATCGCCCTGTTTCTGATCACGGGGTTCCTCAACTACTACCGCGTGATCGCCGAGGGGAGCCACAAGGGAGACGCGTTGTATCACGCACTTCTGGGTACGAAGATCATCCTCGCGCTGGGCGTGTTCTTTCTCGCCTCGGCCCTCGTCGGGCGGTCGCCCGCTTTGGAGTCGTTTCGCCGTGACGCCCGAAAATGGCTGGTCGTCAATCTGCTGCTGGCCGGCGTGATCGTGGCGATTTCAGGGTTCCTGAAAGTTCGCGGAGTGCCGAGCGGAAGACCGGTCGCAGAACGGACCCCAGCGGCCGGTGCGGAATCGCGCGTGGCCCCTTGAGGCCCGTGTTTGTGTCGGGTGGGCCCCCCCAACGCGACCGCCCTGCGCATGCCGCGGGGTCGCCCTGCTTTTGGGTCCGGGCTTTCCGGTTCCCTTGTCCCGGTCCCTGATTTTCCGAGCCGGTCCCTGATCCCCCGCTCCCTGATCCCGTTCCCCGGTCCCCGTTCCCTGATTCCCCTCGCCTGTCTGGTTTTGCATCGTCGGACCTGGTCGTTTTGGCACCACCCCCACCAGGAAATTGCTTAAAAATCGTTCGCGTGCGAACTTTTTATTGACCAAAGCGTCTAACGATTGCGTATCTATACTTCAGGAGAGGACTGAAACTGAGGTGGTCGTGTGACCAAGGAGCACTGTAAGTCCCTCTTGTATCTGGCTTTCAGAACAGGGGGCAGTTGACCGGTGAAGCGTGATGCCATTCGCCGGCATGTCGTTTGCAGATAACAAGTTGCTGTTCGGAACGAGGCCTTGGCTTGCCGGGGCCCGAGGAATTTGGGGACGGCAAGCTGAGGAGGCCGTCGGGAACCATGTCGCACTACAAGAACCCCGCGATTCGACAATTGAAAGACCAGCAGGTACGGTACGCGCCGCGCGAGGCGCGGCTGGAGCAGATCGATCGCACGGAGCGTGTTCTCGAAGAACTCGAACTCGGTCGCGACTACCGCTACCAGGACCTGTGCCAGCGGATTACGACGTACAAGCCCGAGATGTACCCCGACCTTCTGGTCAGCGGCGAAGATGCGGCCCACGACCTGAGGCTGTTCATTGAAGACCTGTCAGACAGCGCCAACATCAAGGCCGACAGCCTGGCCGAGCAGGTATTGACCGTTGAAGACGTCAGCCGCCGGTTTCGCGTGTCGACCAAAACCGTCGACCGCTGGCGCAATCGCGGGCTGGTCAGCCGGCGGTTCATGTTCGGGAACCGCAAGCGGGTCGGTTTTCTGAAGTCGTCGGTCGAACGGTTTGCCGCGCGGCATGCCGAAGACGTCGAACGCGGCTCGCAGTTCACGCAACTGAGCGACAGCGAGCGCGAAGAGATCATCGGCCGCGCGCGGCGTCTGGCGCGGGCCGGGGGCTGCCCGGCGGAGATCAGCCGCCGGCTGGCGCGGAAGCTGGGCCGGGCGGTCGAGACGATCAGGTACACGCTCAAGAACCACGATCAGCAGCACCCCGAGGCGGCGATCTTTCCGGGTGCGCCGCAACCCTTGACCGACGAAGTGAAGCGCGAGATTTACCGCGGTTTTCGGCGCGGGATGTCGGCCGAGCGGCTGGCGAAACGGAATTGCCGCACCAAGGCCAGCGTCTATCGGATCATCGCCGAAGTCCGGGCGAAACGGCTGCTCGATCAGCCGATCGAATTCATGTTCCACCCGTCGTTCGAGGCTGCGGGGGCTGCCGACGAGATTCTGGGCTCGCCGCCGGCCGTGCGCGAAAAGTCGTCGGCCTTCCGGCCTCCGCCGGGGCTGCCGCCGTACCTCGCGCAGTTGTACTCCATCCCGCTGTTGAGCAAAGAGCAGGAGGCGTACTACTTCCGCAAGATGAACTACCTGAAGTTCTGCGCGGCCCGGCTGCGCGACCAGCTTGACGTCTCGCGGGCGAAGTCGCGGGTGATGGACCAGATCGAGCGATCGCTCGACGAGGCCACCGAAGTCAAGAACCTGCTGATCCGCAGCAACCTGCGGCTGGTGGTATCGATTGCCAAGAAGCACGTGAAGCCCGGAGGGAACTTCTTCGAGATGGTCAGCGACGGCAACATCTCGCTGATTCGGGCGATCGAGAAGTTCGATTACAGCCGCGGCTTCAAGTTCTCGACCTATGCCACGTGGGCCATCATGAAGAACTTCGCGCGGTCGATTCCTGCCGAGAACACGCTTCTCGACCGGTACCGCACCGGCAGCGACGAGTTCTTCCAGAGTTCGCCCGACCGCCGCACCGATCAGTTCGAGCAGGAGCTGGTGAATCACCGGCAACACGAGGCGATCATGCAGATTCTCGAGCGGCTCGACGACCGCGAGCGGAACATCATCATGTACCGCTTCGGGCTCAACGCCGAGACCGAGCCGCAGACGCTCGAGCAACTGGGCGGGCGGTTCGGCGTGACCAAAGAGCGCATCCGCCAGCTCGAATCGCGGGCCCTCAATAAGCTGCGAAAAATCGCCCTCGACGAGAAGCTCGACATTCCGGGGATTTGACCCCACCGATCGACAGCACTGAAATTCCCCGGAATGTTGTCCTCCGCCAGGCAGTTCCCCCGTGGGCCTGCCTGGCGGCGTTTTTTTCCGGCGACGTCCGGGGTTGACCCGTGAAGGGGGGCCGCCCTCGCCGGGCGCCGCGGCAGGCGGCTATACTGGGGCACCGTCGACCGTCGCCCAGACTTTGCCTTCGACCCCCGTTGTGCCGTGTCGCGCCACGCCAACCATCGCGATCGCCAGCGCCGCAAGCTGCGGCGCCGCGCACAGCCCGGCGCCGCGCCGGGGACGCTGTCGATCGACCCCGAATCGCCTCGCCCGGCGATGCGGCTTCTGGCGTACGGCCCCGAAAAATTCGTCGAGCGCGACATTCACGTGCCGCAGGAGCTGCAAGACTACCTGGGGCACTGGCCGGTCTGCTGGCTGAACGTTGACGGCCTGGGAGACGCCCGCACGCTCGAGCAACTGGCCGAGCTGTTCCACCTGCACCCCCTGGCGATGGAAGACGTGGTCAACGTGAACCAGCGGGCCAAGGTCGAGCAGTACGGCGACCGCACGTTCATCGTCACGCACATGATGCTGTTGACCGAGCACCTCGAAACCGAGCAGGTGAGCCTGTTTCTAGGCGCCAATTTCGTGGTCACGTTTCAGGAGCGGCCCGGGTGGGATTGTCTCGAACCGGTGCGCGAACGGATTCGCAAGCACATGATGCGCGTCCGCGAGGCCGGCGCCGGATACCTGGCCTATGCCATTCTCGATGCCGTGATCGATCATTACTTTCCGGTGCTCGAGAAGTACGGCGAGAAGCTGGAACTGCTCGAAGACCGCATCATCGCGCGGCCCGACCGGGCGGCGGTCGCCGAGCTGCACGAGGTGAAGCGCGAGCTGTTGAACCTGCGGCGGGCCGCCTGGCCGCAGCGCGAAGCGCTCAACATGCTCGTGCGCGACGAGATCGCGCACATCAACCCCGAAACGCGTCTGTACCTGCGCGACGTGTACGACCACACGGTGCGGATCATCGACCTCGTTGAGACCTATCGCGAGGTCTGTTCCGACCTGATGGATCTTTACCTGTCGAGCATCAGCAATCGGATGAACGAAATCATGAAGGTGCTGACGGTGATCTCGACCTTGTTCATTCCCCTGACGTTCGTGGTGGGGGTCTACGGCATGAACTTCAACACGGCGGTGTCGCCCTGGAACATGCCCGAGCTCAACTGGTACTTCGGGTACCCCTTGTGCCTGGCGGTGATGGGGGCGATCGCGATCGCGCAACTGCTGTTTTTTCGTCGCAGAGGCTGGATCGGTCGCGAGCCGTCGCGAGCCCGAGAGCGCCCCCCTGCGGGCGGGTAAAGGGCCGCCGGGCCGGCCGCGCCCAGGTGCGAGGGGCCCCACGCGCCAAATACCGCGCCTGGGAACACTTCAGCGGTCGGTGCGCCGAAAGTCGACGCTCGCGTCGACGATCCGCTGAATCTGCCCCCCGCTCTCGTACGCGCCGGGGCCCCGAAAGCGGCACCACTGCAGGCGCACGACCAGTTCGGGGGAATTCAGCCCGTCGGAATCGAAGCTGATCAGCACCAGGCGGTGCGCCAGAGGTTCGCCGTGCGCGAGGCCGATGCCGTGACGCGAGATATCCTGCACGCGGACGGCAATCGCCGGCGCCTCGTCGAGCGGGTGCTCGCCGTCCAGGGGGCGCAGCCACGCCGGGTGGTCGCAGTGAAACCGCTGTTCGACGCGGCGATCGGCCGCGGCCGTCGCGTCGACCCACGCACCGGGCAGCTCGTGGAGCACGTCTTCAAGCTCTCCGTACAAGGTAAACCAGGCCGGGGCGTCGGTTTTACCCGGTGCCTCAGGAACGGATTCGAGCAGTTGCCGGGTCAATGAGGTTAGGGACATAAGCGTTGTGCGACGTGCCGGACAAGTTGCGGTACAGGAGACCTCGGAATCGGTCGCGCCCCCCACGAACGCCCGAACGGGCCTTAAGGGGCGACCGGCATGAAACGGCCGGTCTTCAATCGTTAGCTCAGGATTCAGGCGGCGTCAAACGGGCCGGGGGTTCACCCCGCCCCGCGGCCGGGGCGTTTCGGCCGGCGGTTGACTTCCGGCAACATTCCTTGCGAAATCTTCAGACCCTGCATTTTCTCTCGCGCGGTCCAGGGCGATCCGCCAGGCTGAACTCGCTTGCCAGAATGGTCCGCCAGGGGCTACATTCGTCACCAGACGCCGCGTCAGCCAATCACATCGGAAACGGCAGATCGAACCGGATGGCCCTGCGAGGCAACCATTACGACGCGGCGTTCGAGGCCTTTCTGCGGGCCCGGCGAACGCCCTACGTTGCGGTCGACGAACAGCGCCGGGCGCTCCTGGAGAATACCTCGTTGAAGTCGATGGATTTCATCGTCTATTCCCCGCGGTCACCCAACCTGCTGGTCGACGTCAAAGGCCGGCGATTTCCCTCCGGCGGGCCCGATGCGGGGCACAAGTGGGAAAACTGGGCCACGGCGGAAGACGTGCCGGCACTCTTGCGGTGGCAGCAGGTGTTCGGGACAGGCTTTCGGGCGATGCTGATTTTCGCCTATCATGTCGTCCGCGAAGCGGTCCGGGGCGAGTTCGACCAGTTGTTCGACTTTCGCGACCGGACGTACGCGTTCTACGGCGTCTGGGCCGATCAATACCAGGAGGCGATGCACGAGCGTTCCGTAAGCTGGCAGACGGTGTCGCTGTCGAGCCGGGCCTTTCGCGATCTGAGGCTGCCGATTTCGGAAGTCTTGTGACACAGGCCGCGAGAAACAGAATCTGCGTCAATCCCGTTTATCTGTGGATCTCCTGTTTGTTAACCGGGGAGCCGCCGAGACACCGAGATGTGGCGATCACTTCAATTCTCCGCGTCTCCGTGCCACCCTGTTCACCTGCATCTTTTGAATCTGTTCCCGGCGAGGAGCTGCGGGGATGATGGAGAGAGTGATTCTGATGGATCGTCGTTCGAGAATTCATTTTGAGCCTCGTTGCGGCCGTCTTTTTCCCCGCTGTCGCGGCGTCGTTGCGGCGGCGGCGCTATTGTTCTGCGGGGGGACGTGCCTGCGGGGGGTGGCGCGGGCCGGCCAGAAGGCCGCAGTGGTCCTGGCGCAGGCGCAGCCGGCGTCAGACGGCATCAGCCGCTCGGATGAGTCGGGGCCGAGCTATATCGTGGCCATTTTGGTCACGGTGGCCCTGTTCGGGCTGGCCCTGTGGGTGGTGTGCAAGTCGAGCCGGCGAGTGTGAGCCTGGCGCGCGAATGCGCTTCGCTCAAGCCGCTTCGACCCCGTCACTCGTGCCGCATCGCGGCCATGCCCGAGATCGACTTTCCCGAGAGGTATTTGGGGGGGAGCCAGCTCACCTTGGAATACGGGACCGACACCGAAACGGTGATCAGGTCTTGCGGGTTGGCGTTGGCGACCTGGCCTCCGCCGCTGCCCGAGACGGCGATGTCTACCGTCACGTCGCCGGCCGAAACATTGGCCGCGGTCTGCATAAAGTTTTTGGCGACAGTCGTCACCGTGGTGTTGGTGCTGCCGTCGATAATGGCCGAGCGGGCGGCCTCGCGGGCGGCATTGGCCGCCAGTTGCGCCACCATGATTCCCCGGCCCAGCTCGATCATTCCCAGAATCACCAGGAAGAACACGGGCAGCACGAACGCCATTTCGACGGCGGCGACCCCGCGGCGGGAACGGTTGTCAGCTAAGCTACGGCGACGCGACAGAGAACTCATCACGCACGCTCCTTTCAACGAATGCCCAAGGCGCCAGGAGGAACTCCCTCGGCGCCCTGGGGCGGCAGTAAAACCGTGTCACGCTATTGGTCCGAGGTCAACTTCAATGGCCGGCTGGCCGCAATCCGCCGGAACGCTTCCAGCAACTGCTCGGTATAGGCGTTGAAGTCGGCGCCACCGGGCACGTGGTAGTGCTCGCCACCGGTCGTATCCGCCACCTGCTGCATCAGGTCGAAATCCGCCATGACGCCCATGCTCAGGGTGAGGATCTTGATTTTGGAAGTATTCGCCTTCGTTGCTTCCGACAAGACCAGCGCCCGTCCGGTTGTGGCGTCGGTCGGCCGATTCACCATTCCGTCAGTCATCACCACCATCAGTCGGTGCGCTTTCGGGCGGGCATTGGCCTCGAGTTCAAGCCGGGCAAGTTTCATCCCCGCACCGATGTTCGTATATGGGTCGTAGTGTCCCGCCTGCCGATGCTCGGTGATGGTCTTCACCTGTTCGATGTTGTCGGTCAGGCCCAGTTCCAGCTTGGCGCCCGTCGAGTTCCCCAGGCTGTAGACCGAGAGGCCCACCCGGTCGGCGGCATCCATCGACGTCAGGTAGTCGACGAACAGGTTGACCCCCTGCTTGAGAATCGCCACCGGCTGCTGCCGCGTCTTCCATAGATCAGGCGTGGCGGCGTAAGCCCCCTGATCGTCCTGGATGTAATTGACCCACAGCATCAGGCCGAATTGATACTTGTAGCCGGCGTTGGTGATGTCACTCGACCCGCCGGTCACGTAGTCGACGAACGCGCTCCAGCTTCCCCCGGGATACGGGTACGACACGTTCGACAGCCCCAGCGCGGCGATAATCCCGCTGTTCGAGAAGTTGAAGAGCTCGCCATAGCCTCCGGACGACACATTCGCGTTACCGTCCGACAGCACCCAGGCCTTGACGATTTCCTTGCCATTGTTGCTGCCGCTCCCCTTGAAGTTGCCTGAGTACCCTGAGCCGTTGATGGTCTGGGTGTTGTTGTTGGAGAACTGCAACCGCACCTTGGTAATGCTCGACGTGGACGTCACGTCGACGGATGTCCCTTTCCAGGTGACGTCGACGTGCGGAATGCTGCCCGAAGCCGCGACGCCGTGGTAGGCGAGGTAACCCGGCGCAAACTGCATATTGCCATAGACGGGAGACCCCAGGTCTTCCCAGATCTGGGCCAATGACGTTTCGATCGCCGAGCGCCCCAGCAGGTCGAGCCGATAGAACATGCTGTCGTAGCACATCGAGTGCGAGAAATCCAAAACCACGACGATGTCGCGGGGCTGGAAGCTGGCGACGGCGTTGGTGGTGATCGCCGCTTTCGTCGTGCCGATCACCGGCGCGAACGAGAGGGGCAGCCGCTGGTCGAGCACTTCTCCCGTGACGGGGTTGGGCGGCCGCACATCGCGGCGGGCGATGACCTTCACGACGTTGTACGGCGTGTACTGGTCGCCCCACTGGTAATTGAGCTTCTGAGCGCCCTGGTCCCAGGACGTCCGACCGAAGATGACGTCGAGGTCGGGAACGAAGTTGGCGTCAGCGGGGTTGTTGTTGACGTTGGCGAGCACGACGTCGAGCGCGGCCTGTTTGGCGTTGGACCGCACAGTCGCCGGCTCGTCAATCCCCGACAACTCCTGCGCGGCGGCCAATGCCGCCGCGTCGGCCGTGTTCTGCAGCCTGGCCCGCGTCAGCGAGATCATCCCCACGTCGATCGAAAACGCGACGAAGGCGAACAACAGCACCATCAGCGCAGCGGCCAAGGGCAGAATCGCCCCGCGGCGGGCACGCGCGCGTGCCTGTCTGTGTGTGAGCCATTTCCTGAGCGTGTGCATGTGCATTTCCCCCTGGGTGCAAAGACAAGTTGTGAAGTCCGGACGACCTTCGCGGCCGTCCGACCTCCCCCCACGGAGATCAGCGACTTTATGCCCCGGGCGTCCGGGGCGACCTTGGTCGATTTGCCGAATTCGGCCGGAACCGGCCGGTTCTACGCTGAAATGTGTGACGCTTTGCGGCCGACGTGTCGGAAACCGACCCCCGCCTATCGGGGTGCACGCGGGCTGCCGCAGCAAACCTAGGTCGGGTTCACGGCGCGTCAAGCGCGAAATCGGCGCGCGTGACAGAATTCACACGACCCTTCGCCGGGCGCCACCAATCTGCCAAACTGCATCGCGGGCGCGATTCCGACTCAAGTTCCGGGGAGGGCGCGCTGTTCGCTTTCGGCAACATCGTCGAGCGCGACCAGCGCCTGCGAGACCTCCGCCACCAATTCCGGCAGGCCCCGGCCGGTTGCCGCCGAAACCGTCAACACAGGCCGCCCCACGTCGCGGCGCAATGCGTCGGCCAGTTCTCCGGCACCAGGAAGCTCGGCCTTCGAGACCACAATAATCTCGGGCCTCCCGGCCAGCGATGCGTCGTACAGCCGTAGCTCTTCGCGGATCTGCCGGTAATTCTTCACTGGATCCGATTGGTCGAGCGGCGCCGGTTCGATCAGATGCACCAGCACCCGCGTGCGTTCCACGTGCCTCAGGAATTCGTGCCCCAGGCCCGCCCCCGCGTGCGCCCCCTCGATCAATCCCGGGATGTCAGCCATCACGAACGATCGGTCTTCCCCCGAGTGCACAATGCCCAGGTGAGGGTATTTTGTGGTGAACGGGTAGTCGGCAATTTCAGGATGCGCCCGCGACAACCGGCTCAACAGGGTCGATTTACCCGCGTTGGGCTTGCCGACCAGCCCCACGTCGGCAATCACTTTCAGCTCGAGCGTGATCTGGCGCGATTCGCCGGGCTCACCCCGTTCGAACTCGCGGGGCGCCCGGTTCGTCGCCGACTTGAAGGCCGTATTGCCCCGGCCCCCTTGGCCCCCGGCGGCCGCGACCAAACTGTCTCCGGGCCGGGCCAGGTCGCGCAAAACGTGCCCGCGGGCCGCGTCGCGCACGATCGTACCGGGGGGAACGAGAATGACAACGTCTTCTCCACTGCGCCCCGTCCAATTGCTCCCCTGCCCCGCACCGCCGGGCGCCGCACGCCAGTGTTTCCGACCGGCCAGCGCCGCCAGACTGTCAATATTCTCTTCGGCGCGCACAATAACACTGCCACCGGGGCCGCCGTCGCCGCCGCTGGGCCCGCCGCGCGGCACTTTGTATTCGCGGCGGAAGCTGACGCACCCGTCTCCTCCGTCACCTCCCCGGACTTCGATGGTGATGCGGTCGAGAAACATACCGGAACAGGGGCGAGAGCTGACCGTTTGATGACCGCCGCGCCGGGCCGGCACAACGGTTGGCCGTGAAATGTGCGATTCGACCTTTTCGGCCGCTCGCGCATCTTATAGTATCTCGCGAAAAGTTTCCGCAGGCCCGAATTCACAACTCCAGGCGCAAGGTCTCAGGCGACGATGGCAGAACAAAAAGCGACAAACGTACACTGGCACGAACACGCCGTTTCAAAACCTGAGCGCTGCAAACTCTCGGGGCACAAAGGAGCCATTCTGTGGTTCACCGGGCTATCAGCCAGCGGCAAATCGACCGTCGCCAACACGGTCGACCACAAACTGCACCTGCTGGGAAAGCGGTCGTTTGTTCTCGACGGCGACAATATCCGAATGGGCCTCAACAAGAATTTGGGCTTTTCAGCCGAAGACCGGGCTGAAAACATCCGCCGGATCGGCGAAGTCGGCAAGCTGTTCGTGAACGCCGGCATGGTTGCCATCACGGCGTTCATTTCCCCTTACCGCCGCGACCGCGACGCCGTGCGGGCGTTGGTCGAGCCGGGCGAATTCCTCGAAATCTTTATGGACACGCCGATCGAGATCTGCGAACAGCGCGACCCCAAAGGGTTGTACAAGAAGGCCCGCGCCGGGCAGATCAAGGGGTTCACGGGCATCGATGACCCCTACGAACCGCCGGAAAAACCCGAGCTGGTGCTCGATGGGGGCCGAAAAGGAATTGACGAGCTGGCCGACGAAGTGCTGGCGTTTCTCGAACGCCTCGGCATCTTGAGGCTATAACGGTCGGCTAAAAGAACCGCGCCCTCTGGGAGAGGGTCAGAGGTCCGGAGCGCAACAATCTCCCGCAATTTGACTTGACCCCGGGCCCCCGTCGGGGAGCAAGGGTCGCTTTCCTGTTTTTTCCAACGGCCTGATGGACGCTCGTCGGGGGGGCCTGAGGGACCCCCCGCGCGAGAGCTGACCGCGGCACTTCACCGCTTGATCTTCGGCCTCTTGGCTTGAACCTCCGGGATGTCGGCCCGCGCCTTGAGGAACGTGTTGACCCCCTCGGCCGTCACTTTGGTGTTGGTGAGATCGAGCTCGCCCAACAGCCCCATATGCGTGAGGTGTTCGAGCCCTTTGTCGGAAATTTCGGTGTCGCTCAGGTTGAGCCGCGTCAACCCCGGCGCCAGTTGCGCCAGTTGTTCGTCACGGACGCTGGTATGGCTCAGGTTCAGGTCGATAACGGGCATCCCCGTCTGCTTCAAAAGCACGAATGTCTCATCGGTGACCCCTGTCAACCCGCTGAGATCGACGGCGAAGGTCTGCCCGATGAGTGGCAGATTTTTCTCGGTGAACTTGGCGCCCTGCGTCTTAAGCGCGTCTCGCGCGCTCGTTCGCGACTGAATGACGCCTTGAACCTCGCCTTGACTTCCGCAGCCGCAAAGGGCGAGGCCTGTCGCCATCATGAACAGCAGGTAAAGCGCCCGCTCTCGCTTCACAAGATCGACAAATCCGGTGGACTGCATCAAAACGCCCTTTCAACAGGGACCGTTCATATTTCAATAGCGCCGCTCGCATGCGGCGAATAAGGGTCCCCCCTTCCCTTCGACGCGGAAGGGTCGGGGGGTGAGGGCTTGCTAAACGCCGGACGACACTTGCGCCCCGCGAGGGGGAAAGCACGAAAGCCAGCCCACGAATGCCGCCAGCGGGGCTAGAAGTCGCCGACTGGGAATCCATCCGACCGGTCTCCCAGCCGGTTGTAGGTCCCCATGTTGGCGGCTGACATATTGGCATACTGCAGGTTGGCAGCCAGCCCACCGAGTACGGCGTTGATGATCGGCTGCAGAGGCGGAGGCAGAGGGGTCGGAATCCAGTTTATATTTTCGTTAACAAAGCGGACCGACCCGTCTCCCATCGCGAACTGCGCCCCGCCAACGTGCCAACTGCTGAAAGCCTGGTCGGGGATAGCGAGAAAAGTGCCGCCGGAGTACCCGTCCTGCATTCTGAACCAGGTGACCCCCTGCCCAGCCTCGGGCATCTGGTTGCCGGTCATCCAGCCACCAATGGGGCCGTAACCGGGCCAGCAGTGGGCTTGCGCCTGAACGGGAACCGTTCCAGTGTTGATGTCCTTCCTGGCCAGCAGATTGGCGACTTCCCCGAACAGGAACGTGTTGCTGAGACCGTCCACCACGTCACGAAACCGCTTCACGCCTGCGGCTTCCAAGGTGATGATGCCGGTCTGATCCCCCAGATTTCCCGTGCAGGGGGAGACGTTGGCTTTCCCCACGAAGAAGTTCCCCGTGGTGGGATGCGTGTACACTCGGTTGGTGAGGAGCGGGCCCGTGTCGGTGGGACACTGGTAAACGGGGAGGCTGGTTTGCAAGAGCGCGATTCCGGCCTGAGTCGACGCGACTTGCGAAAACGTGTTCGGACCAGGGTTCAAAGAGTTGTACAACGGCGCCTGATCCACAAAGGGGAGCAAATACGTTGCCCAGGACCACTCATATGCATCCCTAACGGAAGCAGGAGTCGCTTTGGCTGGCATATAAGCAACATTCGGCACGCAATTGTGGGTGTCGTGGTAGTTGTGAACCGCCAGCGCCACCTGCTTCAGATTGTTCTTGCACTGCGTCCGACGCGCCGCTTCGCGCGCCTGCTGCACGGCGGGCAACAGCAGAGCGATCAACACGGCAATAATGGCAATGACGACCAACAGCTCGATCAATGTAAAACCTCGCTTGCGACTTAACATGTCACTCTCCCTTTCTGAGACAAGAAATGAAGAACCGTACACAACGTACAACGTCTCGATGAGACCCGAGTCATCAATCCGGAAGATGATCCGGCTCAGGCGCCGCCGGCGCAGAATTCGCCCGCTCTCTAAAGCCCTCAAACAACGCCCCGGCCGACTTGCGCCAGTCTTTGGTCAACGTCGTCACCGCATCCAGCAACGCGTCTTCCAGGGTTGAACTGAGCACCTCGCCGGATTGCTGCGTTGGCAGCCCCAATGGATCGGTCATTCGGGAAAAAGCCGGGAACTTTAGGCCGCCGCTGCTGACGCGGGGCCCTGCAGGCAGCTTCAGCGCCTTCACGAAGTCGGGCCCGTTGTATCCAAACTTGACCGCCGACTGCAGGCCGAGCTGTTCGACGCGTTCCATCTGTTCGTTCGACAGCACCGCACGCAGGGCGCGCTCGTAACCCTCTGCGACGCGCACGAGCCGCTGCCTCCGGGCGTCTTCGGGCGCCCCCCGCGAATCTTCGCAGGTGGCCCGGTAGTCGTCAGACCATTTTTGCCGCAGGTCGGCAACCAGCTCGCGCTGCGGCGCCGACAGGCCGAACTCGTCCAATAGCGGGGGGCTCCACAACAGAATCATGACGACCTGCACCTGCAGGATGTTCGACTCGTCCTTAAGAGCCGTCAGGTCGCTCAACGTCCGCCCGATCCGCGCCTGGATCGCGCTCAACTCGGGTTGAGGTGCGGAATCCTGGTTGCGCCGCTCGATGGCGCTCTGGTAATCGATGAAGCTCTGGTAGTAACCGAGCGCCGTTTCCAGGAGCAACAGCCGCCAGAACCGCGGAATCGGTTCATTCGCCAGCTCTTTTTCACTGATCTGAATCAGAATATCGACGGCCTGGCGCGACTGCCTGAGCTGGGTTTCGGCCTGATTGGCCCGCATCTTTTCTTCATCGGCCCGTTTGCTCTCGCGGGCGAGCGCCGCCACCGTCTTCTGCTGCTCTTGCGAGATCAAGCGATTGCTGATCGACAGCGCGATGGCGACCACGATCAGAAGCAGTACGGCCGCGACCACCGCCGACGGGTGCCGGCGCGACCATTTCCGCGCGCGATCGACCAGCGACGGCCGTCGCGCCTGAATCGGCTGATGATCGAGGAACCGCTGCAGGTCGGCAGCCAGATCGGCAGCCGCGGCATACCGCTCGGCAGGGTTCTTCGCCAGACATTTCAGGACGATCGTCTCGAGCTCGACCGGCACGGCCCGATTGACGAGACGCGGACTCCGCGGTTCCTGATGCAGAATCTGGTACAGCAACTCCTGCCGCGTCTCCCCGGCGAATGGCGGCTCGAGCGTCAAGAGCTCATAGAGGGTCGCGCCCAGGGAATAAATGTCGGTGCGGTGGTCCAGCAGCGTCTTGCGGCCGCTGGCCTGCTCGGGGCTCATATAGCGAATCGTGCCCAGCAGGTCGCCGGGCTTCGTCAGCCCTGTATCCATCTGCAACTGGGCCAAACCAAAGTCGGTTACCCACAAGTCGCCTGCCGCGTCGACCAGAATGTTCGCCGGCTTCACGTCGCGATGCACGACCCCGCGCTGGTGGGCATGCTCCAGCGCCTCGGCCGCATGAATCGCCAGTCGCGCGACTTTCCGGAAATCGATCGCAGTGGATGACGACGCGGCTGACGTCAGCGCTGCCGAAACGTCCCATGTCGAGCGCCCGCCGTCGTCTGCCAGCCGGCCGCTCAAGGCGACATCGGGCTTCCCTTCGTCGCCGTGCAATTTCGAAGCGCCGCCGGACGAACGACCTGCGCTCTCGTCCGCCGCCAGCCCCGGCTCCCGCCCCGCACGATCGCGCAATTGCCGCACGACGGTCGCCAGCGAATCTCCCTCGATGAACTGCATCGCGTAGAAGTGCACGCCCCGCTCGCTGCCGACGGCGTAGATCGGCACAATGTGCGTGTGATGCAACAGCGCCGCCGCATGCGCTTCGTTTTTGAAGCGCTGCAGTTGGCGCGAATCGAAGGTGGCGGCAAAGGGCAGCACTTTGAGCGCGACGCGGCGGTCGAGCGAAATCTGCAGCGCCTCGTACACCACCCCCATGCCGCCGCGACCGACTTCACGAATCAGCCGAAAATCGCCCAGCGTGCCCTCGGCCGCGACGCTCATCGGCGCAGCCTGAATCGGGTCGGCCTGCAGCGCCGGCGCCGCCGCCTGCAAGACATCGAGCCCGTCGAGGCACTCTTCGAGATCATTCGCCACGTTGGGGTACCGCGCCAGCAGCTTTTGCCGATCAGGAGTGACCCCGGCATCGACCGCCGCCTGATACTCACGCAGCGCGACGACAAGCTCGGGGTGCTGGTCAACGGCGTCGCCGTTCGCCAGATAGTCGGTCTGATCGGCGTCTCTCATCGCATGGCCCCCAACGCTCGCTTGAGGCGCGACAACGCCCGCGCCCAAAGCTTTTCGACGCTGTCGAGCGACCGCTCCATCCGGCGGGCCACCTCGGGGAAAGTAAGCCCCTCCAGATGCCGCAAAACAATCACCTCTCGATAGTCGGGCGGCAGAACTTCCAGTGCGTCGGCCAGCAGCACTCCCAGTTCGCGACGGCTGGCCTGTGCGCTCGGGCTGCTCTGCCGCGCCACGAAGCCTCCCTCGAACGCCCGGGAGGAATGGTCCAGCTCGTCGCGAAGCGCCTGTTCGAGTCGCACGTCGCGAACCTTCGTGCCGTAGAAACGCCGCACGAGGTGCGAAAGCCGAGTGGCGAGAATCTGGCGCAACCAGGCGGAAAGCTCCGGCTCGGTCGTGCCGCGAAACTGATGAAAGCAGCGTGCGGCTTCGAGAAAGGCGTCCTGCACGACGTCGGTGGGGTCGGCCTTTCCCTGCAGCCGGCGGCCGATTTCAAGCCGGGCCATCAGCGTCAGGTATGCGCGGTACTGCTCCAGCAGCGTCCCTAAGGCGACCGTGTCTCCTCCGCGGGCGCGCGCAACCAGCGATTCGGGGCGCGTCCCACTCTGTAATTCCATTGGAAACTCTCCCTATACCTAAGGAGAGCCGTCGAAACCCCGCTTACCGCCGCCAAAAAAATGCGAAATTTTCCGCTGCGCAATCGCAACGTCGGGAGATCATCTCCGTGCGAAACCGACGGAACGACGTCAAGGAGCCACTACATATTCTAAAGGGGCCGCTCGAACCGACTAGGTGCATGTACACATGTTCTGATCATTGAAAGTGAGCGGCCGCCCCATTGAACCGGTCGCGCGTTCGTCGCCCGGTTTCCCGGGCTTCCGGCGACCTCGTTGACACCCCTGGCCGGGCTCGGGAAAATGCCGCCCCGGAAGCCCGCTCATTAAAAGGCGATTCGCACTGCGATCCATGTCGCCGTTGTTCTCGCAAGAGACGCTGACTGCTCCGGCCGACTTTCAGCGGTGGCGCATCCCGCCGGCATCCATTGCGATACACCTCTGCATCGGCTCAGTGTATGCCTGGAGCGTTTTCAACGGGCCGCTGGGACGAGTCCGGGGGGTGGTCGCTCCTGCCGCCGACGACTGGAGCTTCGCCCAAACCAACGGCATTTACATGACGGCCCTGGTCTGCCTGGGGCTGTCGGCGGCGGTTGCCGGAAAATGGATGGAGCAGGTCGGCCCGCGGGTTGTTGGAACGATTGCCGCCGTCTGCTGGTCGTCGGGGTTCGCCCTGGCAGGGCTGGGGATTCTGAAGCACTGGTTGTGGCTCGTGTACGCGGGCTACGGAATGATCGGGGGCTGTGGCCTGGGGCTGGGTTACGTTTCGCCCGTCAGCACTCTGATCAAATGGTTTCCCGATCGACGCGGGATGGCAACGGGCATGGCCATCATGGGGTTCGGCGGCGGCGCGCTGCTCGGCACTCCGCTGAAGGAATATCTGATGCGCGAGTATTTTCGCGCACCGGTGTACCTGGGGCGGGCTTCCGAAGTGTCTACCGTGACGGTGGAGGGGCGGCGAATGGCCGACGTCGCGGGTCGGCGCATTGAGGTCGTGGAAGTGGGGGCCAATGAATTGAATGCCCGCGTGGGGAAGCCCGGAGTTTATGTCGTGGGGACCGGGAGCACCGGGGTTGCGCAGACGTTCTTTGCCCTGGGGGGACTGTATCTGGCGATCATGTTGCCGGCCGCCCTTTCGTATCGGCTCCCCGCGGCCGGCTGGGCCCCTGCGGGATGGAACCCGCCTGCCAGCCAGATGATTGCCACAGAGGACCTCACCGTAAGGGAAGCGGTCAGGACGCCACAGTTCTATCTGCTGTGGCTGATTCTGTGCCTGAACGTGACGGCCGGAATCGGCATGATCGGCGCGGCCAAGACGATTGTCGGCGACCTGTTTCGCTCGTCTCTGCCGCAGCTTGTCACCGACGGGTTCGCGGCGACGTACGTGCAGATGGCCAGTGTGTTCAACATGGGGGGACGGTTTGCATGGGCCAGCCTGTCAGACCGGCTGGGGCGCAAGTTGACGTACGCCGTGTTCTTCTTGCTGGGGTGCGGGCTGTATCTGGCGATTCCGTGGTGCGCCCGGGAATCGTCGGTTGTCTCTCCGACAGTGCGGTTGGGGCTGTTTTATTTCGCCACGATGGTCATCGTTTCGATGTATGGCGGCGGTTTTGCGACGATCCCGGCGTATCTGGCGGATCTGTTCGGCACGAAATTCGTGGGTGGAATTCACGGACGGCTTTTGACTGCGTGGAGCACGGCGGCGGTCGTGGGGACGCTCACCCTGGCACAGCTTCGTGAATCGTCGCGACGCGCCGCAATCGAACGGCTTTCGGCCCTCGTTTCGCCCGAGGCGTTCGCCGGGCGTTTCGGGTCCCCGCCGTCGGACCTGCCGGTCCTGGTCGAGCGGAACGTAGTGACGATCCCGAAGCTCCTGGAGATGGCCCCGTCGGGGACGCCAGACCCTTCGAGCGAGTTGTACAATTCGACGATGTGGCTGATGGCGGGGTTGCTGGCTGTGGGAGCGATCGCGAACTGGTTCGTGCGGCCGGTCGATTCGAAGCATCATCTTGCGGGGTGACTCTATGCATCGTTTCGTGATGCTTATGTGCTTGTTCGCGGCGCTGGAGGGGCGCTCGTGCGAGGCCCGCGGCGCGCCCGTGGAAGATGGTCGAGGACCGGAAAGCCGAACCGACGATCAGCCGCGCGGCTCGGCGCTGGACCGCCCCTGGACGGATGAAATCGTCTACGTCGTGATCGTCGGGAAGTTCTGCAACGGAGACCCGACCAACGACGTCATGCGCGAGCGATTCGGGAAAGATCGCAGCCGGTATGAAGGAGGCTTCTGGGGAGGCGACCTTCAGGGCATTATCGACCAGCTCGACTACCTCGAATCGCTTGGGGTGACGACGCTGCTCTTGTACCCCGTTGTGGACAACGACGACGGCCTGTTCGGCAAATACCTCGCGACCGGGTATCGCCCGAAAGACTACTACAAGATCGACGAGAATTTCGGCGACATCGCCACGCTGCGCCGGCTGGTTGAGAGCGCGCACCGGCGCTCGATGCGCGTGCTGCTCGATTTGCCTCTCAGCCTGCCGGGAACGGAGCACCCCATCTATCGCGACCCCGACAGGAAAGACTGGTTCGGAAAGGGGAGCCCGTATGGCGTCCGGCAATGGAACGCCGAGAACATCGCGGTCGCCGACTACCTGATCGCCGTTTCGAAGTTCTGGAAGCGGGAAAGCGGGTGCGACGGCTTCCGGCTCGATTCGGCCCACCTGCACTCGACCGCGTTCTGGAAGCAGTATGCCGCCGAATTGAAGGGAGAGGGGGCGAACGACGGCTTTGTCCTCTGGGCCGAAGTGCCGCTGCACCCGCGCCGCATCGGCGAGTTCCTTGTCGAGACCGGGTTCGACACGGCGTACGACTTCAGTTTCGGGATCGTGCGCGACGTATTCGGCCGCGGCGATTCGCTCGGCAAGCTGACGTTCGTTGCGCGCGAGGCGAAGCAGTTCTACACGCACCCGCGGCGAATGGTCGCCCAGATCGACAACTACGAAGACCCCACGTTCCTCGCGCACGCCCTGGAACCCAAGCAACCGCGGACCGAATTGGCTCTGACGCTGTTGCTGACGACCGACCGCGTGCCTGTACTTTACACCGGCGACGAGGCGGCCCTCGACTACCGTGCCACAGGGGCGTTGTTCGCGGCCGGCGTGCCGGCCTCGCCGGCGCTCGAGCGCACTCGCAAGCTGATCGCGTTGCGGAAAAGGGAACCGGCATTGAGGGAGGGAGACTTCACTGAAGTCGGCCAGCCCGGCCCCGTCTTTGCCTTCCTGCGGAATAAGGCTGACCGGAGGGTTCTGATCGTCCTCAATGCGTCAGACGCCGCCCGAAACGTCGAGTTCACGATCGGCGATCAGCCGTGGTCCGAGGCGCAATTGCACGATCTGCTCGAAGAGCGCGTCGTCAAGCCGCGGGGCGGCGCCGGGCTGATCACCGTCGAACCGTTCGGCGCGCGGGTGCTGCGGGTCGACTGATGTGAGTCGTCGCAGCAGGGATCCATAACTGGCTTTGTTCACCGACCCCGCCGGCTCGTCGTCTGTCGGGCACATGGTCCGATTTGCTATAATACGCTTGTTGGCGAGTCGGCCGCCCACTCCGAGGCAGTGCGAGGCGTCCTCAGTACTCAGTAGACAGTGCAGGGCAGTTCTGGCTGAGGCCTGAGTACCCGGCACCCTCCCTCCGACCCTTTTCGCTGACAGCTTGCGCGATTTTCCGTTCGTGGCGACGGCGTTCGGGGGTGCGCGTATCGTAGTGCGGGTCGTCGAGTCGCACCTGTCCAAAGTGCCCTCCGCCAAAGGCGGACTGCAAGTCCGCCCGAGGCGGAGGGCACCGCAGCGCTGACCCGCACTGATGGTTCGTCCGGGTCAGCGACAGTCAGCGACCCGGACTAACTGCGCGGCCCCTTCACGACCTAATTCACATGTCCGTGTTACTTTGCGTGTCGAATATGTTCCCAAGCGCGCCGAAAGTGCGCAAAGGTGTGTCAAAAGCGCGCCGCCGACCTTTTTCGACCATGCGCGCCATGGTATACGCAGTTGGCAAACTGGGGGGCTTGGCGGCGCGCCAGTTATGCGCGCCATGGTATGCGCTGACGCGGGAAAATTGAACCGCGGCGAGCTTTCGAATTATGCGCGCCATGGTATGCGCGCGTCGCGAGAATTATGCGCTTTCCGGTCGGCCGATCCGCCGGGGAGCGCCGCCACGAACATCTACGCAGACCCCGCGATGCACCCGGGTCTGGTACATTCCGGAGCGTGCGTGGCACGCCTTGTCTCGTTTCACGCCCGCTACTAGAATTCGCGCGGAGTTTCGGTCGCGCGGGCCGGGCGGGAGGGAGGTGAGGGCTGTGTGGCCCCTGCCAAAACGGCAGCCGGTCCTGTGCGGAGGCGCGAATTGTCGAGAAAATCGGCAATGGCCGGAGGGGACGAGAATCAGACCCCCTTCCCCGTGTGCCGAGAGCGGATATTGCCGATTTGCCGACGCGGATTCTGGCGGACTGAAGTCCGTGACGTATGGTTTTCACGACTTGCGCGGCCCGCAGGCGGCCGAAACAGGTGGGCATGGCGATTGCTGACGAAAGCTGCACATTGAGTTGCGGGCGAGGTTGCCGGAGCATCCTGCCCCATCCGTCACCACGGTGCTTCCCGACTGGATGACGGGGCGCGTGCCCGGGAACTGAGGAGAAACGAACATGTACGAGCGCTTCACCGATCGAGCCCGCAAGGTGATGCAACTGGCCAATCAGGAGGCCCAGCGCTTCAATCACGAATACATCGGCACCGAACACATTCTGCTGGGGCTGGTGAAAGAGGGCTCGGGGGTTGCTGCCAACGTGCTGAAGAACCTCGACGTCGACCTGCGGAAGATCCGCATGGAGGTCGAGAAGATCGTGCAGTCGGGCCCCGACATGGTCACGATGGGCAAGCTGCCCCAGACCCCGCGCGCCAAGAAGGTCATCGAGTACTCGATGGCGGAAGCCCGCAATCTGAATCACAACTACGTGGGCACCGAGCACATTCTGCTGGGGCTGTTGCGCGAGCAGGAGGGGGTGGCCGCACAGGTCCTGATGAATCTGGGCCTGAAGCTCGAGGATGTGCGCGAAGAGGTGCTGAACCTGCTGGGGCACGGCATGGAGTCGTCGGAAGGGGGCGAACGGGCCGTCTCGAGCAGCAGCAAGGGGGGCAAGAGCAAGACCCCGGCGCTCGACAGCTTCGGCCGCGACCTGACCGAGCTGGCCCGCCAGGGAAAACTCGACCCCGTCATCGGGCGCACGAACGAAATCGAGCGCGTGGTTCAGATTCTCAGCCGGCGGCAAAAGAACAACCCGGTGCTTTTGGGCGAGGCGGGGGTCGGCAAGACGGCCATCGTCGAAGGGTTCGCGCAGATGGTGGTTGAGAACAACGTGCCCGAGCTCTTGCGCGACAAGCGAATCGTGGTGCTCGACCTGGCGATGATGGTCGCGGGGACCAAATACCGCGGGCAGTTTGAAGAGCGGATCAAGGCCGTGATGAACGAAGTTCGCCGGGCGAAAAACACTATTCTGTTCATCGACGAGTTGCACACGCTCGTCGGCGCCGGGGGGGCCGAAGGGGCCATCGACGCTTCGAACGTGCTGAAGCCGGCGCTGAGCCGCGGCGAACTGCAGTGCATTGGCGCCACGACGCTCGACGAATACCGCAAGTATATTGAGAAAGACGGGGCGCTCGAGCGGCGGTTTCAGACGGTGCTGGTCGAACCCCCCAGCCAGAACGAGGCGGTGGAGATTCTGCGGGGCCTGCGCGACCGGTACGAAGCGCACCACAAGGTGCAGATTACCGACGACGCCCTCAAGGCGGCCGTCGAGTTGTCGAGCCGGTACATCACCGGCCGTTGTTTGCCCGACAAGGCCATTGACGTGATCGACGAATCGGGCGCCCGCATTCGCTTGAAGTCGATGGTGCGCCCGCCCGACCTGAAAGAGCTGGAAGAGGAGATCGAGCGGCTCAATCAGGCCAAGGAAGAGGCGGTTGCCAGTCAGGACTTCGAGAAAGCCGCGTCGCTGCGCGACAAGGCCGACAAGAAGAAGAAAGAAAAAGACAACCTGTCTCGCGACTGGCGCGAGAAGGCGCACGAATCTGACGGCGTCGTTGACGGCGACGTGATTGCCGAGGTCGTTTCGAAGATGACGGGCATCCCGCTGACGCGGCTGTCGAAGGCGGATGCCGTGCGGCTGCTGGAGATGGAAAACGACCTGCAGAAAAAAGTCATCAGCCAGCACGAGGCGATCAAGTCGATCGCCAAGGCGGTGCGTCGCAGCCGCAGCGGGTTGAAGAACCCCAAGCGGCCGACGGGCGTGTTCATCTTTGCGGGGCCGACGGGCGTCGGAAAGACGCTGCTGGCCAAATCGCTGGCGGGCTTCATGTTCGGTGACGAAGACGCGCTCATTCAGATCGACATGAGCGAGTACATGGAGAAGCACAACGTCAGCCGGCTGATCGGCGCGCCACCGGGCTACGTGGGCTACGAAGAAGGGGGCCAGTTGACCGAGAAGATTCGCCGGCGGCCCTACGCCGTCGTGCTGCTCGACGAAATCGAAAAGGCGCACCCCGACGTATTCAACATGCTGTTGCAGGTGATGGAAGAAGGGCACCTGACCGACAGTTTCGGCCGGAAGGTCGATTTCAAGAACGCGGTCGTCATTATGACCACCAACGTGGGGGCCCAGGCGATTCACTCGGGCGACGTGTTCGGGTTCGGCAAGAAGGACGAAGACACCAGCTATGAGAAGATGAAGGAGAGGCTCAAGCACGAGATCGAGCGCGAGTTCAAGCCTGAGTTTCTGAACCGCGTCGACGACATCATCGTCTTCCGCCACCTGACGAAAGACGACCTGAAGAAGATCATCGACATCGAGCTGGCCAAGGTGCGCGAGCGGTTGTTCGAACGCGGGCTGAAGCTGGTGTTGTCGGATGACGCCAAAGAGTTCATCATCGGCAAGGGTTCCGACCTCGATTTCGGCGCCCGCCCGCTGCGGCGCGCGATCGAAAACTACATCGAAGACCCGCTGTCGGAGGAGCTGTTGAAGGGGGGCTTCGAAGGCAAGTCCCTGATTACGGTCAATGTCACGCAGACCGGCGACCAGAAGCATCTGACGTTCGACTCGAGCGCCGAACCGGGAAGCGAGCTGGCTGCCGTCGGCGCAGCCTCTGCCGGAAGCGAGCCGCCGGCGCCCGAATCGCCCGACAAGCCGGGCTGAAGGGAAAACGACGGGCCGCAAGAAGGCTCAAGAGGCACAAGTCCCGGCACCCGGGAATGCGACTTTTGAGCCTCTTCGCGGCTGATGAACTATGTCAGGATGGACGACTTCGGGAGCCAGGTACGGCGTTCTTGCACGCCGTTCGCTACGGTCCGACGATCAGCTTTCGGACTTTGTTGTTCGAGCTGTCGCCGATGTAGACGTTTCCCTGGTGATCGACGAGCACGCCGTGGGGCTGATTTAACCGGCATTTCAAGGGGGGCCCATCAGGACCGTTTCCCGGATAACCGTCTCCCACCAGGGTGTCAATCTGGCCCGTTGTCGCGCGAATCACGCGAATCACGTGATTCTCGGTGTCAGCCAGGTAGACGTCGCCGCCCGGCCCGACGGCCAGGCCCTTGGGAGAGCCGAGCTTGGCACGCAGCGCGGGCCCGCCGTCGCCCGTGTAGCCTTTGCTGCCGGTGCCGGCAAGTTGCATCAGTTTGGGTTGCCTGAGGTCGGCGCGAAACACCATATTGCCCTCGCGCAAGGCGAGGTACATGCGGCCGCGCGCGTCGAAATCGATCGCCCGCGGGCCATCGAGCGGCGTTCCTTCAAGCGGTGCTCCGTCGGGCGTTTTGGCGCGTTCGCCGGTGCCGGCGATCGTTTCGATCGTCCGTGCCTGCAAATCGACGCGTCGGACACGATGGTTGCCGATGTCGGCGACGTACAGGCTGCCGGCGCCGTCGAGCGCGATGGCGTGCGGCTGCTTCAGGCGGGCCTCTCGGGCGGGACCGCCGTCTCCGCTGAACCCGGGCAGGCCGGTGCCCGCGAGCGTCGAGATTTTCTTCGTGGTCGCATCGACCATTCGCACGAGATGGTTCTGCATTTCGACAAAGTACATATTGCCGCCCGAGTCGAAGCGCACCTCATAAGGCTCGTTGCAGAGGGCCCGGTTGGCTGACCCTCCATCGCCGTCGTATCCCTTTTTTCCCGCGCCGGCGACGGTGCTGATCAAACCCGTGCGTTCTTCGACCCGACGGACGCAATGATTGACAGTCTCGCAGACGTACAGCGCTCCGTCGGGCCCCAGCGCCAGCCCGAAAGGACCGCCGATGCCTGCGTCGATCGCCTGCCCGTTGTCGCCAGAAAAGGTCGACTTGCCATTGCCCGCAATCGTGCGAACTTCAGCCGCCCCAGCCATTGCGACGGCCACGGTCAGGCCCGCGGTGAATATCGCGAAACGGGACAGGCAGCAGGCGGGTAGCGGCGACATAGATGAGACCTCTCGATCGGGCGCGGCAGACAGTACTGAGTGGCCGATTATTTCAGGTCGGCGCGTCCGGTCAAAGGGGCCAATTGGAGATTTCCTGCGACCGGGTTTGGTTCAACGTTGCATTTCCGGGGTGGCCACGCCCTAATTCTGCGGGGAGATCGTTCATGTCGCGACGGGTACTGGTGTTGTCGGCGTCGGTCGGGGCGGGTCACTTACGGGCCGCCGAAGCGGTCGAATTGGCCTTTCGCGAACTCGACCCGCACGCGGTCGTCCGCAATGTCGACGTGCTGGAACTGACCAATGCCGTGTTTCGCCGCGTCTACGGCAAGGCCTATCTCGACCTCGTCAATCGGGCCCCGCACGTCCTGGGGTATTTCTACGATCTGATGGACCGTCCGCCGGCCCAGGGTAAGCCGGGCGATCGGCTCAGATACGTCGTGGAGCGCATGAACCTGGGGCGGTTCATGAAGTTTCTGCGGTCTGAGCCGTGGGACGTGATCGTGAATACCCATTTTCTTTCCGCCGAGATGATCGCCGCGCTCCGCACGCGCGGGCAGTTGCAGACGCCGCAGTTTTCCGTGACGACCGATTTTGAGACGCATCGCTTGTGGGTCAATGAGCCCTGCGAGATGTATTTCACGGCCACCGAAGAGGGGGCGGCCTATCTGCGTCACTGGGGCGTTGCCGCGGGCGCGACGCGCGTTACGGGAATTCCGATCCACCCGAAGTTCAGCCAGCCGAAAGACAGGGGCTCGTGCCTCGAGCGGCAGGGGTTGCGGGGTGACCGGCCGATCATACTGCAACTGGCCGGCGGCTTCGGCGTCGGGCCGATCGAGCAGTTGCTGCGGGCGCTGTTGTCGATCGAACGCCCGCTCGAGATCGTCGTCGTCGCCGGCCGCAATGCCGAGCTGAAGCAGCAGCTCGAAAGCTGGACGATGCCCGCTCAGCACCGCGTGCATGTGCTGGGGTTCACAGACCAGATGGACGAACTGCTGGCCGTCGCCGATCTGGTTGTGTCGAAGCCGGGCGGGCTGACGACCTCTGAAGCGCTGGCACGCGGCGCGGCGCTGGCCGTCGTGAACCCGATTCCGGGACAGGAAAGCCGCAACAGCGACTTTCTGCTGGAAAACGGCGCGGCCGTCAAAATCAACAACGTGGGGACATTGGCGTTCAAGGTCGCCCAACTGCTGGGCGACCCGGCGCGTCTCGCAAACCTGAAATCAGCGGCCGCCCGGCTGGGACGGCCCCGCGCGGCATTTGACGTGGCCCGCATGGCGCTCGCCTGGCCCGGCCTTCAATCGACTTAGGCACCTCGTCAGAATAAGTTGCCCAAGTTTATCACTACGACGGGCGAATCGAGTAGTTCCAGTCGCCGTGGAATTTGTGGCGTTTGATTTTCACGGTAGCAAGTTCGTCATCGGTGACTTTGGTG
>JBQTIL010000079.1:0-14588 GCA_052388175.1 Planctomycetaceae bacterium
TCGGCGCCCTGTGCGATCAGGTTGTCGGGCTCTGCGCCCACGACCATCGCGCCGACGTGGGCGCCGAGCTCATCGGCCAGGCGGCGCGCGTCGCCCAGACGCTCGAAGGTGCCAACACAACATGGTCCCTCGACCAGCCAGATCGAGGCACGCGATGACTGGTGATCTGTGAACATGATGCGAACAGCGACGAGGCCCCAACGAGACACAAAAAAAAGAAGAAACGGCCGCTGATACTGATGAACGCGGATAGGAACGGAGAGGGGGTACCGCGGGTAGCAGGTGAAGCGCGTCGGCCCCCCCAGCCGAGCACACGCGAAATTCGAACCCGCAGAAGTTGCGGAACACGCTGAGGCGCGCACTGACTTAGGGCACGAATCGCTGCGTCTCTCAGCGGTTTTTGTCAATCGCGTCACGGTCGCGCGTCGGAAAGAAACGGGCGACATGGCGAAGCGCTTCGGGCATGCTGCCGGCGGCGAGCCACAATTGCTCAAAGGAGTTGTGATTGTGCGCATGTCGCTCACAGCAGGTCCAGACAGACGATCGCATGTCGATTGAGCGCAACTATGCCGGGACTGTCTGAATGGGCGCTCTTCTTACAATGGAGCGTCCGTCCAATGAATTGCTCCGGGCAATGCATGGCCGCTTCTACGTTGGTTTCATCGAGCGTGGTCACATGGATGTCTTGCAAATCTTGCGCGAGAGCAACCGCCTGCAACTCATCGGAAAGGTTCGCCAGCAGGACGCGCCGACGTCCGGCGATATCCAGCAGCGCCAACACGGCCAGGCGCACCGGGTCGCTCGATCGAATCGTGCAACTTGATACGAAGCCCGCGACATTGGCGAACACGTGGTACAGCGGAAACACGGATTCCGGCGTAGGGCGCACGCGCGGGAGGATGCGAGAATCGGCTCCGGCCTCCATTATTCCGCGGTAGCCGGTCGTCGCGTGAAATGTCACGCTGTTTGCACCGGCGGATGCGAGCGCGCCAAGAACCGCGAGTGTCCAAACCGCCCCGAACAGTGACCATTGGCGCGCATCGACGTCGTGCGGCAGTCCTTCGGTAGCGACGGCCTCTTTCAACTCCGCCGGGCCGGCGTCGCTACGAGGCGTGAGAGTGACCGGCGACACGACAAGACGTTTTCCGGGAAACCGGTCGCGGGCATGGCGCACCTGGGCCGCCGCAGTTTCGGGTGTTTCGGCGATTGATCGGTTGTCAAAGGCGTGCCACTGCGGATTCATCGACCAACAGAGAAAATCTGCACCGGTGGCCGGCGGGAGCCCTTGGTTGAGCTCGAAGAGGTCGTGGTTGGTTCCAATGCCGATAGGGACCGACAGACCTTCCAGCGCTCTGCGCGCCGCCACAAAGGCCGAGACCGGGGTCGACGCCTGGCCATCCTGATACACCAGCACACGTCGCAGCGGGGCACGCGAAAGCTGCTCGCGAAGCTTCGCTTCATCGAAACTTGCGCGCGAGGGAATGTGCAAGGCAACCTCGAGCGGGGCGGCGATAGCGTCGGCCTGCTGCTGCCCGAACTCAAGCACGCGCTCTGACTCGGGATCATCCGGGCGGAAGTCGACCCGCAGATGCCCAAGGTTGAGGTGGCGCAGACGTGCGATCGCGAGTTCGGAAGGCAGTGGACGACAGTGGGAGGCACACAAGCCCAAGCCAGGCATCGGACGCGCCGATTCCCAATCCACGTTGATCTGCACCGGGGATCCAGCCGAACTCGTGCTCTCGGATGATCGTATCGCAGGCACACGAATTCTCGGACTGGCGGGAAGCGCCTCGCGGCCTGTTGCCGTGGCGTGGCGTTCGAGGCTGACGACGACCGACTGTCGGAAGCGCGTTCCGGCAGGCACCTGCATGGGAGAGGGGAGCCGCAGGGGGCGGGAGTACGTTTTGAAGCTGGCATCGAGCCAGTTTCGCTGGTCCTCGGTCTCGAACACGTCGCCGGCACAGCGCACCTTCAGCCAGAGGCCCGACGAAAGCTGATGCGCAATTGACTGCAGATCGTTGAACCCCGCGATCGGTTGTTCCGAAGAGATCGCTTTGGGAAATTCGACGGCCTCTGTCGTTCCATCGATGCGCTGGACGTGGCAACGTGCGCCGGCGCATTCACGAGGGGGGTGCAGCACGCAGCACCCGATGCGATTGGCAAGGAACGTCGTGTGGGCGACGCCGTCGAACTCGAAGCGAATCGTGCCGTCGGGCGCGCCGCTGAGATCACCATGCCAGGCGAAATCGATTTCGCCGCTCCGGTGTTCGGCGTCAAACCGGATCGTAAACGACTCCGGGGCAGAGTCGACAACGAGGTGTTTCACCGTGAAGGGGAGCGTGCCCCAGTTCCGATCGCGCACGGCGGCGTGAATGCGACGAAGCGCCTCGATAGGGCCCAAGCAGATATATCGCAGGTCGGCGTTGTCGAAAATCATTGTCAGCGGCCCGGCCCGCAACGGGCGCGGCGTTGCGGGTCGTGTGGCATGCCCGCTTATAAGTGGTTCCAGTGTTGAGGACATCTTTCGGCGACCGCGACGTAAAATGGAATCGCGACACTACGCTCCCGTAATTTCGACTCTCACACCCTGTGTCGTTGCCGGGTCGAGGAACAGCGCGCGGCGGCCCCGGAGGCCCTGATGCGGCGTGGCAGCCGCCGCCACAACGCCCTCGGGCAAGTCGACGACGGCCTGGCTCACGTCGTCGACATTGAAGCAGACGTGATGCAGGCCAGGTCCGTTCTTTTGCAGCCATTCGTTGAGCGGATGATCTGAAACAAGCGGTTCGACAAGCTGCAGGTGAACATTACCCAGGTCGAGGTGGGTCAGGCGCAGCGTTCCGTCGCTCACCACTTCACTGCAGACCACCGTCAATCCCAGCCGGTCGCGCCAAAGCTTCAACGCCTGTTCGCTGTCGGCCACGGCAATTGCCACGTGGTCGAGCGCTCTGAAAACCAGGTGATTCATCGTCGGCTCAGAAAGATGAGGTGGGCGCTGTTTTCAGCACGGCGTCGAGCAGCACCAGCGGTTCGCTGCCTGTCTGGTGAATTGTGGCGGTCAGCCCGGCAGGAATTCCGAAATGGTCGTGCGGAGCAACCTCGCGCTGCACTGATTCCACGGCGACAGTCCCCTGCCCCCGAACCACAGATACAGTGCAGAAATAGTCCAATCGCAATTGCAGGCCGTTTGAAGTGACGCGTGAGGCGGACAGTTCGAGGCCACCGACGCCGTCACGATCGGTCGCGGCGGCAGGAATGATCGGGTAGCGCATTGTGGTGGGTTCTGCTGCAATCCTCGCGATCTCGCGATCGAGAAAGATCGTGTCGTTCAATCGGTCGCTGAGCACGGGAGCGGTTTCGAGCTGCTCGAGCTCGGCCGCCTGCGGCTCAACGTCGAGAAACACCCCCCAGCCCCCACAGGTGAACGATCCGAATACAAAGGGAACCTGGTGGGGTAGAGTGCCGATGTTTGTGTAGCCGTGCCGCGTATTCGGTGGAATGGGCATCGCGTACCCCTCGGTCAATTCGGCCTTCGAATTACCCAGGATGGTATAACCGTGCATCGGGCCGTACCCGAGGTGAATTTCAACCCCTTCGCGGTGGAAATGGCAGGGTACATTCGAGCGTTCGCGGTCGAGCCAGGCGATGTTCCATGAGTGGTAGTCTCCGTAGACCAGCGGCACGATGCTGATCCCCAGATGGGGCACAATGAAGCTGGCCTGCTCGGGCGCATTTGTGTCGCGAGCCAGATGCAGACCGTTGCCGGCGGTGATCGACTCCATGTGGCCGATGAACAGATCGCGGATACGATGGAGAGCCGGCGAACACTCGAGTCCACAGGCCGCGTCAAGGGCTTGGGCGGCGCGGTCGACATGGGTCGCATAGAAATGAAAGGTCGACAGCAGCGCCCGGACATCGTGCCCGACCGGGTCCATCGCCCGGTTGGCGAGGTCGGCGAGCAGCTCCTGAGCACGGGCGATGAACGGCGCGGCGAATCGATCGGCCGGCTTCATGTCGGCAAGCGCCCTGGCTGTCGCGTGGAACGCGCCGATCACGTGTCCGCGAAACGCATGACTGTAAAGGCGGGCGAGCGCTACGTCTCCTCGGCTGATCCCCTCGGGCGCGCGTCCGCGTGCGTGGCTCGCGCGCCACAACTCGACCAGACGCTGGTAATTCGGGTGTAACGTCACGACGGGTCGCTTTCGCGGCTGAGCATCACGCCGGCGGCCAGTGCCAGAACGATTCCCAGCGACTTGACCAGGGTCACCCGCTCGCCGAAGAGGGGCACAGCGAAAATCACAGTGATCGCCGGATACAGGGCCGTCAGCGTGGTCACCACGCTGACCTTTCCGCCGGCCGGGTAGGCCGCAAAGATCAAGAGGCTCGCCAGGCCGAATGTCGCGCCGACCAACAGGCATAGAACCCACGGCCACCAGCCCGCGCCCCAGTTGAGAGCGTATGGCAGACCGATCGCGGGGACGATCAGCAGGTTCGCCGCGACGAAGCATACAATCGACAGGGTGGGCGATATGTCCCGTGTGGCCAGCTTCAGCGTGACACCGGTGAGTCCCCAGCCGAGCAGGCAGACCACCGAAAGCATCATCCACACCGCTCGCATCGGCGCCGCTCCCGCGCTGGCGACGGTCTGTGGCGCGTCGTCCGCCTGGCTGAACAGAAGAATCGCAAGCATGGCCAGCCCGAGACCGACTTTTTGGACACCGCTGACTCGCTCGCGAAGAAGCACCGCGGCGACAAGGATCGTCACCAGAGGATACATCCCCGTCAGCGGAAAAATGATCGACGCTTCGGCACCCTGGCCGAGGGCGGCGAAAAGCGCGATGTTCGCCACGGCCGTGCCCGCGCCCGTCAGAAACGCCCAGGCGATGCCCCGACGCCGGTTGCTGCCTGTCCAGAGACCGGGGGATAGCGCGGCGGCGATGGCCACCGGAACCAGTCCGAACGTGGAGAAGACCTGAACTTCCCAGGCCGAGAGACGCCGGCTGGCGGCCGTTGACAATAGTCCCCATGCCGCAAACGCGCAGACGGCGAGGAGACAGTAGACCAGCCACAAGGGGACAGGCGCCCGGCGGCCCGGCGTGTCTATTGTTCGAGACATACGACCTGATTCCGCGCCGCAGATTCGTAACTGCCGTAAACGAGACGCATCGTTTTCAGATTGTCCTCGCCCGTCGTTTCGGCGGCCGCCTCGCCCCGGAGGGCGCGCTGCAAGTGTTCGATGCAGGGGACAATGCACGTCAGGCCGATCCCTTCGACGGCGTCGACCCAGGGATAGGTGGGGGGAGGATAACGTTTCGAGAACGTGCCGTCGGAAGTCGTAACGCGAACCCAGTGGTTGTGCGCGAGCGTGACCGAGCCGCGTTCGCCTTCGACGGTGACGAGGATCTCGGGATAAGGGTCGTGCTCAAAGACGCTGGCGTACGACAGTTCGCAGGTGACGCTCGTCTCTCGGCCCATGTTCATGATGACCGTCGCGACGTCCTCACCTCGAATGCCCGGGTAGACCTGGCGGGTCTGGCAGTAAAGGCTGGTCGCTTCGCCGAAGAGAAATCTGGCGACGTCGAGAATGTGGCTCCCCATATCCGCGAGGATCAAATGCTCGACGTCCTTCAGATAGGGCTGGTTCGCGAAGGGAGTACAGGCGTTGTTGTATTCGACGCGGGCACGAAAAAGTCTGCCGATCGTCCCCTGGTCGAGGACTTTCCTCAACTCGCGGATCGTGTTGTACCAGCGATTGTTTTCGTGGACGAGAAAGCGAACGCCGGCACGCCGGCAGACGTCGACCATCTCTTCGGCCTCCCGCAGCGACGAGGCCATCGGCTTCTGGCAGATCACGGGCAACCGGTGCGCGGCAGCCAGCCGAACCAGAGGGGCGTGCGCTTCGATGCTGGCGACAATATCCAGAACGTCGAGCGCCTCGTGCTTCAGCATCTGCTCGGCGTCATTGTAGACGCGCTGGACCCCGAACTCGCGAGCCAAGGCCTTAGCTTTCGATAGATCCACGTCGCACACCGCGACGCACGTCGCGCCGCCGGCCTGACGCCAGCCCGCAAGCTGGAATCGCGACCAGAACCCGGCCCCGACCAGGGCGAATCGCAACTCCTGCATTTCAGTTCCCCCATTGCCTATCGCGCAAGCGCCCCGCGCAGCCCCTTCACCCCCTCGGAAAGCGCGGCGAGGTAGATCGACATGTCATCGCTGAGCGAAAAGGCGTCAAAACCGAATTCGGCCCACTGCGCGATCTGGGCGACTGAGCCCCCCTGGATGCCGGCGTGCTTTTTGTGCCTGTGGGCTGCCGCAATCACCGATTTGATCGCGTCGGCGAAACGCGGATTTCCGAAGTCTCCCGGAATGCCCATCGAGTTCGTCAAGTCGAACTGCCCCGGCCAGAGCACATCGACGCCCTGAGTGGCAGCGATCTCATTCAATTGCCCCAGCGCCGATTCGCTCTCGATCTGGCAAATCACAGTCGTCAACTGGTTTGACCGGCGCATGTACTCGCCGACGTCCGAAACGTCCTCATAATCATTGACCGCCGAGGCGAATGTCAGCCCACGATTCCCAAGCGGCCGGTACTTGGCCGCATCCACAATCGACTGCGCCTCGGCAGCCGACTTGACATTAGGGACCATGATTCCCAACGCGCCGGCATCGAGCGCGCGGGAAATAGACGGATTCGTTCCGGCCGGAACGCGAACGAACGGCGCAATCGTGGTTGCCTTGAACCATGCAACCAGGTCTGCGACGTCGTTGTGGGCGAAGCCGCCATGCTCCATGTCGATTATCACAAAATCGATTTCGGCGGCCTCGGCCATCTTCGCGATGCCGCGGACGTTGAAATCGACGATCATGTGGCCGATGGGAATCTGGCCGCGCGATAACACGTCATGGAACCGGTTGCTTTTCATCGGCATGATGCTCTTTGTCCGCTCAGTGGGCGGTAGCCGCATTGGCCACACCCGCCAAAGCCTGCCAGCGGCGTCGCAACCTGTTGAGCTTGGTTTGAAAGCCGGGGCGGTCGAGCACCTCGGGATTGACGACATGACGCGGAATCTCACCGCGCAACACCGCCAGCACGCTCTCGCACGCGATGGTTCCGTTCCCGTCGACCATGTCGTCGGAATAGCCGATCCCGTGCGGCGCGAGCACGACGTTCTCCATGCGCACCAACGGGCTGTCGAGAGGCAAAGGTTCCTGCGCAAAGACATCGAGCCCCGCGCCGGCGATCCGCCCCTCAGAGAGTGCCTGCACGAGGTCGTCTTCGACGACGAGACCACCCCGCGCCGTGTTGACGAAATAGGACGTCGGCTTCATCAAGCTCAGTAAGTGCGCGTTGACCAGATCCCGCGTGTGAGCATTGAGGGGGCAATTCATGATGACAAAGTCCGACTCACGAAATACTGTTTCGATGTCGACTAACTCAACGCCCGCATTACGCGCTTCGGCGACTGATCGGTACGGATCAGACGCCAGGCGACGCCCCAAGTCGAACGGACCGAGCAGGCGAAACACTTCGGCGCCGATGTTTCCCAGCCCCACCGAGCCGACGATCTTGCCGGAAAGTCCTATTCCGATGGTCTTCGCCAGAAGGTCCCAGCGGCCCGATCGCACCATCGCATCCTTGGCGGGCAAGCGCTTCGCGAGGGCGAGCAACAGCGCGACGATCCCTTCGGCCATCGGCTTGCGGACAGCGTCAGACGCAATGGCCAACAAGACATCGGCCGCGGTGCACTCTCGAACGTCGATCGTGTCATAACCCGCGCCCCATCGCGCAATCACCGACGTCTTCACGCCCCCCGCGAAGGCCTCTGCGCCGATCACCGGCGCGTACGCAATCGTCGCATCGAAGTCGCGGATCGCCTCCGGCGTTACCCGCTCATCTTCAAAATGCTCATACTGGATAAAGGGAAACGACTGAAACATCGAATGCAATACGGGCTCGAGCAGTCCGGCCGCGTCGCGGCGGAAGCTCGCGGAAATGCCGACCTTAAACGGCTGGTGGACCTGTCGCAGGCTCGGCGCGCTGCCAACGGGCTCGACGCACGTCTCTTTACTCATCGCCCCCTCTTCAGGAATAGAACCGACTCGCCGGTAAAGGGTGATTGCAGGATCGGCCGCGCGCCACCGTGGACGTTTTCGGCGCGGTGTTCGGCACCCGAAGCGCACCATCCAGCTCTCGAAATGGACTGCTTCATTTGGCACTCGTCAGTTGGAGGACCCAGTCTCCCTCAGCGGGGCGTTTGAAACTGGCCGTCCCTCTATTCGGCACGCGCGCCGGGCCCGCCGTGGTTTGGCCGTTCGAGGGGTTGAACCACCTGGCATCCATCGGCGCAGGGAACGAATTCATGCTGATTCGAATGCCTGAATTGTCAGGCAGATAGGCGAGGGCGAAGTCTCCAGTCGCGCTTTTGGCCAGGACCATGAACTTCGATGGATCGTCCGCATTCTCGACAATCAGGTCAAGGCGCGGTTCCAACCGCCACCATTCGACTCCGCTGAACAACTGCACCAGGTATTTCATTTCGGTCGCGCTCGGTCGCGCTATTCCCTGTGACCAACTCAGACCATCTCCTCCCAATTTGCTCGAAACCCCCCAGTCCCAAAGTCCCGAGCAGCCGTACGTATACCCCATGGCTCCGGACAACCAGGTCCAATACCCGCAACTTCTCGGAAGGCGCGACATGCCGATGGCATCGGTCTTATCGTCGTAGACTGCTTCCCCATTGATGAGCGGCTTGTGGGGGTATTTGCCCCAAAGGTCAATGGTCCAATTCACCGCCTGGCCGCCGGCGATTCTGGGATCGACTTTCCAAAGGCCGGAAGAATAGTCGTAGCCGCCGCTCTGAAGCATCGAAAAATCGAGATAGCTCTTGTCGTAGTACGAGCTGGGCCAACTCAGGCTCGTCCCGGCATGCTGCGTGATGAGATGCACGGAGGTGGCGTCTCGCAAGGCGGCGCCGACGTCGTCACCGAGGGACATGTAGGGACTGTCGAAGCTCGGCGAAAGAATCACGAAGTTCCCGTAGAGTCGGGCCGCGATGTTGCGCGCGAAGAGCCGCGCGTCGGCGGCCGACGGGTATCGGAAGACCGGTTCCATTATGCCGACCAGCAGCACGATGATTCCCTGATCGTTCGCATACGCGATCTTCCGGTCCAGGCCCTGCCAGTAGGCCGGATTCCACTGGCCGAGGCCGGCGCCAATGAACGGGGCATTCCCGTCCACGTCCTTCTCGTCGGCGTCGCTGGTGTCGCTGATCAGGCTGCGGGCTGTGATGATTTGCACCACGCTGAACGACTTGTCTCGGCGGTCATCGATGTACTTCTGCCAATCGTTTTGAGAAGCCCTGCTTGTCGCGGTCCAAGCCGTGTCGCCCATCCAGAGGAACGGGCTGCCATCGGCGTAAGTCAGGTAACGCTTGCCGCCGCCCACCTTGAGATAACCCTTCTGGTAGAGGCGGTTCGTGCCGTCGTAGGCAGAGACCTCGACCGAGCCGGTTCGATTGTGCAGCCCGGTGTTCGTCGTGTCGGAACAGCGGGTCTGCCAATTCCACGAACCGGGCTCGGGGAACATGCAACGGAACTTGAACGTATTTCCGCCGTCCCAATAACCGTACGCTCGAAGAGTCCGGCCTCCTGGTCCTGTGTATGTGACGGAAAGCGTCGCGTCGGCATATGCATTCGCGTAGGGCACCGCGCTCTCGAGGGGGTGCTCCCATAAGGTCCACGTGCGAACAGCGCGCGTGTGCCGATCAGGGCCCCTGGGGAGAGTCGCCGGCTCGTCGGCGTGCGCTGACATCACCGCCAAGCCTGCCAACATTCCGAACAGAAGTTGACGACGATTCGGCCCGCGACTAACGGAAATCGCACTCATGCTCGAACTTTTCTGCTCAAGATCTTTCTGAATTCCAGCCTCGGCCAGTTCAAATACTTGTCGTGAAACTCGAACGTCCCGTCGCAGGGCGCGCCATCATTTCCCGTTGCAGCCTGGCATCGATACCGTACAGCGATAATTGGAGTCGTTGTAGTGCGGGTTGCGGACCGGAGCATAAATCCTGTTGCCTTCAAACGGACGGTCCTGCGTGTAGATCCACACCCGATCCTGGTCCCAAAGCACGACCTCATCGCGTGGATCGCCCGTCAGGTCCAGGACCGCGGCGCACAGATCGGGATGACCGTCGTCGGGGAAGCGGACGACGCGCCTCATGCGGCCGTCAAGCATCCCACCTTCACGGATGTTGCCTGACAAGAGGATGAATTCGCGCCCATCTCCGCACCAATTGACCGGAAGCAGAGGCGAGCCCGTGTGGATCGGCTCCTCCTGCTGCAACAGCTCGCCGTCGTATCGGAACAGGGAGATGATTCCTGGACTTCTCCAGAAATTGATCGTGAGATATTGCAGGCCAGGCAGATCGGGTCGGAACTTGCCGATGGCCGCCGTCTGCGCATGCCCGATCCGCATGTGCCGCTCGACAATCCCGCGATGGTCCACCAGGATGAAGCCTTCATCACTCCCGCAATAGTAGGCGCGAGGCGGCTCGTCGGGTCGATCGCCGAAATTGCCGACGGCAACCGAATCCGCATGGTCCCGGAGCTCGTGATCGACAGTCCGCAGGCGCTTGCCGTCGCCGTTCCACAGCGAATAGCCAATGGCCAATAAGTCGCGGTCTGCGTTGGGCGCCGCGAATGCAAACGGGTAGTGTCCGAGCATTCCTTGCCCGGTCCACAGCAATTGCAGATCATTGTCGAGGACCCAAAAATTCCAGTAGCGATCTTTCAGGAGGATTTCGTGGCGACCAGCGTTTCCCGAGAAATTCAGGAAAGCGATTGAATCCCCGCTATTAATGTCCGTGGGCCAGTTCTGCGGCACGGATTGGTGGACTTTCGGGTAGTCCTTGACTTTAGGGACTGCGACCGCTTGACGAATCTCACCCGTCTTTCCATCGAGAACCTGCAGTTGGCGGCCCACCGCAACCACAACCTCTTGTCGGCCGTCGCCGTCAATGTCATGAACCTGGAACGGTGTGTCGCAGGTCAGCAACGCATGAGCACGGTCTGGCTCACCGTGCTGCCAGAGCACACGTCCTTCCAATGAAACGGCCGTGAGGCAACTGATCTCGACGGCGCTGTCATCTTGCGTCTGGGGCACATTTTGGGCAATGAGCATGTCGACCGTGCCATCGGAGTCGAGGTCGCCGAAGCGTACGTTCCGACCTGCGCCGAAGCGCGGGGTGTCAAATCTCTTCCACAATTTGGGCTTGGGGTTCGCAGCCTGAAGGGCCGCCAATTCACTGTTGCCGTTCGCGATTTGCTGCTCGACTGTCGCTTTGGTACCCGGCGCGACCAGAACGCGAAAACTCTTGAATCGCGCGGGGCTGTTCGCGGAGACGCCAACTTTGCCGCTCGACAGTTCGTCACATTCGGCCGTCAGCACGAGTTTACCGTCAACATACGCTCGAATCTTAGTGCCCTCGTTCTCAACGCGCAGGCGGTAATAGCGAAACTTCTCGTAGGGAAACTCAGCCATCCCGAGCTCTTTCCATGCGGCCACGCGGAATTGTGCGTCGAGCGGCAGCCGCAGCGCAAGACGGGCTTTGTTGCCGTCCTGCAGACAAAAGAGGCAGTGGTGGCGGTTCGTGTGATAGCGGAACACAAGACCGATTGAGCCATCCGCAGAAAGCGGCTGAACGAACGTCTCAACCGTGTAGTCCCGCCATTCCGGATCGCCGGTCACGAGTAGCGGGCTGAACAGCGCGGGGTTCATTCCGACCCCGCGAAGCGGCAAGGTTTGTTCTACATAGTACTCGCCATTGTCCTTCCCTGCCGACCAGGCATCCAGATGGCAGATAGCGTTTGCCCACGGTTCAAGGGGCACACCGCGATGAGACAGGTAATGGTACTCCTGGATGGCGCCATTGAGGTTTCCGATCGGCCTGCTGAGCGGGCCTGCTCCATAGCGCGAAAAATCATCGCTGAACAGCTCCACCACCGGCTGCTCAGCTTGTTCGCAGGCAGGCAATGCAAACTGCCCCGCGCCCACCAGTAGAAGACCGGCAATCCACATCTGCGCTCTCACCTCGGCCTCCTCAACGCTCCTTACGTCCCCTCGTGGGCCCCCTAGCGGGCCGCCTGCAGAAACAGCACAGAGTCCGCCGCGAACGGGGAAACAAGGGTCTGGCGCGCACCGCCACGGACTTTCCCGGGCGACATCTCCGCTCCAAGAACCGGATCGAACCAGACAACCTGAAACTCACGGCCATTCGTCAGCTCCGGCAGGTCGAGCACGATTGATCCGGCGTTCTGGTCGTAAACGACGTATTCCTCGCCCGGAATTCCCGATGCGATCTGCTCTTCCGTCCGGGAGACCAATTCATTGAGCTGCTTGTAACGGCGATACTTCGTGCGCGTGTACCAGAAGTCGAACATGCGGCGAACGTGCCGCTCTCCCTGGCCGTGCCCGGCAGGCAGAGTCGTCCACACGTTCCATTCGTCGTACAACGGAATGACCCCTGCCATCAGAGTGCCCCATGACGAACGCATGGCTTCGATTCCGTTGCGAGGGACAGCCCAACCGGGCCACCATTTTTCGGCGATTGGCGATTCCCACTGATCTTCCGAACCAATGATCGGACGGTCGATGAACGGATCGCCGATGCCGCCGCCTCCGTTGGGATCGTGAATCTGCGCGCGGTCAGCACGGCGCGAGTTGGGGACAAACACGTCGTGCGCCGGGGCCTGCCGCATCGAGAACCCCAGCCAGCCCGCAAATGTGCTGTAGGAATTGTCGTGCGCCGTCAGCAGGCGCTTCCAGGGATCGTGCTCGTGAATGTACTGCATGATTTGCGTTACCTCGTCAGGACGCCAGATATCCATCCACTCCCACGAGGGGCTCCAGCCGAAGTAGTTGCAGTAGGGACCCATCCGCGCCAGGAAGTAGCGCAGGAATACCTGAAAGTCGTCGAAGGAATACTCCGACCAATGGTCGACCAGTCCTGAAAAGGTGAACACATAGACCCCCTTGGCACGGCAAAACGCCAAGGCCTCTTCGTTCGCGCGAAACGTCGCAATCGAGAATTGCCGGGTGTCGGTCGCATTCAGCCACCAGGAATCGGTCGGGACGCCCTCGGGGATTGTCGAGAACTGGCTGCGCTGGCGCTCTTTTCCTCCCTGGGGCAACAGTCCCGTGTCACAAGACGACGTCCCTCTTTGTAAGCGGTCTCCCATATCGGGCCACATCACCATATTGTAGCCGCGGTCGACTACCTTAGTCTGGAGTGCCTCTTTGAAATTCTGCAGCTCAGTCGACATCCGATGTGACCTGGTCCAGCAGAGATAGTGATGCATTCCATAAGGACGCGCATGGAATGGCTCGCCTCCTGCCGTCATGAAATACCACGGGTTATCGCGGGCGACCGACAGTGGCCCGAGCAAGCCACTGTCGACCACTTCGAAGCGACCGGAGCCTCCTGGCGTTCCATCCGACCAGGAATACCGATATTGCCATGTTCCAACTTCGTCGGGCATGCAGCGAAAGGCCCACGTCGTGCCTGCCTGGCCTCCTTTGCCGTCGCCATCAAAGTAGCCGAAGAATTTGAGCTTGCGACCTGACGGCGCTTTGAACTCTGTTTGCAGTTCGATCACTCGGAAATCAAACGGATTCGAGTACGCCTTCGCGTTCGGAACCTGGCGTTCAAAAACCGCATACTGGGCGACGGCCTGCGGCTCGGCCGACCCTCCGTCGGCCCCAAGCGCCACGCTCGCTGCCAGAAGGGAAACGGCTGCCAGGGCCGGCCCCCATTGCAAAAGTGAAAGCCTACGCGGCACTTCGAACTTCTGGTCTTTCGGGTACGTCATGTCACGGTCGAAATCTAAAACGTTTGTCGCAAGCCGATCCATCAGCTCCGTCGTCGAACCCGCGTCAGGTCCCGCCGGCGCATAACCGTCAGGAACAGCACCGAACCCACGCGGAGGGCGAGGCTATCGGCCGCTTTGGCGAGTCACCTTTCCCCCCGGCGTTCGAACCAGGGGAGTCTTTTTGGGCGCCTGGCCCTCCAGGTGAAGCTCGAACCTGCTCTTGTTACTTGTGACTTCGACGCGCGTAGGCGCAACCTGCATCCCACAGTCTACGGGTCTAAAGAGCGGCAGCGCTTTGAGCTTCGCCTCAACTTCCGCCCGCTCTGCCGGCGGCATGCCAGCCTGCTGGATCGTCAGCGCCGGTGTTTGGGTCCTGGGCGCATCAACACGAACGTCATGCGGACCGACCAGCGCCCCGGTGATCTGCTCCCGCCCTAAATAGTTCCACGTGGTCAGACTGAACGTTCCATCCTCCTGCACCACTCCCTGGGACACGGGCCCGGGCTCTCCCCTCAACCGCCCCGTTCCGGGCGCATCGACGGGCGAAAAGACGACCGTCGCCCCGACGGCAGGCTTCCCATTGCACATCAGTGTTCCGGTAACGCTGACGAAATTCCCGTAAGGATCACTCCCGCAACCGGAAGTGCCGAACATGAGCACAATGAGTGAAAGCCAATTCCGACAGCGGTCGATGCCAGGCACAATCGACTCCTCGTGGTCTG
>JBQTIL010000080.1:0-7897 GCA_052388175.1 Planctomycetaceae bacterium
TGCCCATGGCGTGTCATGTCGGTCGGCTCGACGAGCTGCAAAACCTCGTCCGCCAGACCGAATCGCAGCTTGGACCGGTCGATATCGTCGTCAACAACAGCGCCACGAATATCGGCCAGGGGCCGGCTCTCGACGTCACCGACGAGATGTTCGACAAGATGATGGAGATCAACGTCAAAAGCGCCCTGCGGCTCGTGCGTCTGACCGTGCCCGGGATGATCGAACGCAAAAGCGGGGGGTCGATCATCAACATCAGTTCCATTGCCGGGCTGCGTCCCCAGACCGACGGGCTGCTGTACAGTTTCAGCAAAGCGGGCTTGAACATGCTGACGCGCAGTTGGGCGCGAGAATTCGGGCCTTATGGCATCAGGGTCAATGCCATCGCACCGGGGCTGATCCAGACGGAGTTCAGCTCGTATTATTGGCAGGACGAAGCTCGCCGTACCGCGATCGTGGGCTCGCAACCGATCAGGCACATCGGCCAGCCGCATGATATCAGCTATGCGGCGCTGTACCTGGCGTCCGATGAGGCCGCGTACCTGACCGGGCAGGTTCTGGTCATTGACGGCGGCGCGACGGCGTAATCTGGTCTGGGAGGGGCAAATGCGGGTCGCAGCTGGCTGCGGCCCAGGTGCGCAGGTCTTTTGGGAGAAACTTGCGAAATGAAAATCGCCGGCGTGCAGATGGATGTGGTGCTGAAAGATATTCCGGGCAACCTGGAACGGATCGTTTCTTCACTGCGCGAGACGGCCTCGCACGGCGCGAAGTTGACCGTGTACCCGGAATGCGCCGTTTCGGGGTATTGTTTCGAAAGCCTCGACGAAGCGCGACCGTTCGCGCAGAAGATTCCCGGGCCGGCGACGGAACAGGTGCGGGCGGCGTGCGCCGAGCTGGGGTGTTATGCGATTTTTGGAATGCTGGAGCTGGACGATTCTGCGGTCAGCCACTCCTCTCAAATTCTGCCGGGCCGTGGCCCGAGCGTCGGCGAACGCCAAACCCCAGGAGCGCGAATCTTCAATGCGGCAGTACTGGTAGGGCCGACGGGGGTATTGGGCAGTTATCGGAAGATTCATCTTCCATTTCTGGGCGTGGATATGTTCAGTTCGTACGGCGACCGGCCGTTCGCGGTGCACCAGGCGGGAGACCTGCGGGTGGGAATGACGATCTGCTACGACGCCTCGTTTCCCGAGGCGTCGCGGTCGCTGGCGATCCTGGGGGCTGACCTCATCGCGCTGCCCACCAACTGGCCCCCCGGGGCGGAATGCACGGCCGCGAGCGTCATCAACGCCCGCGCGCTCGAGAACGCGGTGTACTTCATCGCCGTCAACCGTGTCGGCACCGAACGCGGGTTTCAGTTCATCGGCGCCAGCAAAATCGCTGATCCCGGCGGCGCGACCCTGGCGGAAGCGACGGGTACGGGCGAAGAAATTCTGTACGCCGAAATCGATCCGGCCAGGTCGCGACGGAAACATTTCATTCGCGTGCCGGGCAAACATGAAATCGATCGATTGGCCGACCGCCGCCCCGAAATGTACGGCCTTCTCGTGCAGCCGCACTCGCTGAAGTCGCCCAATGACCGGACCGGTCGAAGCTCGTAGCATTCCGCTGTGCCACTCACCGAGAATCAAGCGTTTGCCGGTGCGTCGGCGATCAGCCGGAACAGCCTGTCGCGATGAAAGGTCGCGTCTCCCAGTAGAGTCTGGTTGCTGGTGGCGCGTTTGAAGTACAGGCTCAGGTCGTTTTCCCAGGTCATGCCGATTCCGCCATGCACCTGGACGCCGGCGGCGCACACGTCGCGCGCCGCATCTGAGCAATAGGCTTTGGCGACCGAGAGAGCTGACTGGAAATCAGGCGCGCTGCCCTCCTGGCAGCCGCGTTCTGACACGGCCCAGGCCGCGGCGTACATCGCCGAACGAGCGCTCTCGGTCCACAACAGCATATCTGCGCAGCGGTGCTGGACGGCCTGAAACGAGCCGATGGGTCGGCCGAATTGCTCTCGCGTCTTGGCATACTCGACGGTCGCCTCGAGCACCCATTGCATGACGCCCACGAGCTCAGCGCACAGGGCTGCCGTCATCACGCCGAGAGATCGTTCAACGGCCTCGTGGGCCGTAGCGCCCGTCGCGAGAACGCAGTCAGGCGCGACCACGACTCCCTCGAACTCTGCCGAATGGAACCGGCGGGTTACGTCGAGAGTCGGCGTTGCGCGCAACGTCAGGCCCGGTGCGCCGGCGGGCACCGCAGCGATCATCAAGCCGTCAGACGCGCGCGCGACGCACCACACGACGTCGGCCACGCCAGCGTCGAGTACGAGGTGTTTGGTGCCATAAAGGCAGTGGCCGCCCGGCACCTTTTCTGCCAGGAGCTGAATATCCGCCGGGTCCCAGGTCGAGTCAGATTCGAGATAAGCGACGGTAGACCGCATGCGGCCGGCGAGAAGCGGCTCGAGAAAACGCTCTGCAAATGTCGGGTTTTTGGCGCCTGCGACCAACGTGGCGGCCCAGAGGTTGGCCAGAAACGGGGTTGGCCCGCAGATGCGCCCGAGTTCTTCCATCACGACGGCAAGTTCGACCACCGACTGCCCGAGCCCGCCCAGGGCTTCGGGCAAATGCAGCCCCAGCCAGCCTTCGTCGATCAAGGATTGCCAGAACCCGGCATCGAATGCCGAATCGCAATCAATCAGCTCTCGACTGCGGCTCCTGGGACAAACGCGCGCGAGCAGCGTTCGGGCTGCCTGCTGCAACAATTGCTGCGGTTGCGACAAGATGAATTCCATGCCAGCTTTCCCCTATTTGGGCAGATGCGCGAGCGCCGTCGCCCGGCGCGGGTTTTCAATAGCTTCTGGGCAGGCCCAAGACCCTCTGGGCCACGATATTCCGCTGGATCTCGCTGGTGCCCGCTTCGATGGTGTTGCCCTTCGATCGCAGATAGTTGAACGCCCACCGGCCGGCGTCGCATTCCCATTGCTGAGCCTGAAAGCCAAGCACGTCGAGGGCCGTTTGCGCGATCCGCTGATTCATTTCACTCCAATACAGCTTTTGAATGGATCCTTCGGGGCCGGGGCCGCGCCCCTGACTCGCCCCGGTCACGGCGCGCAGCGTATTCAGTCGAAACACTTCCAGGTCGAGCCACGCCTGAGCCAGCTTTTGTCGCACCAAGGGGTTTTCTGTCGCGGCGCGACCATGTTGTCGCGTGTGCCTGGCGCGCTCGATCAGCAAGTCGAGATTGCGCTTGAAGAGAACGTACATTCCCATTCCCAGATTGACGCGCTCATTGGCCAGCGCCGTCAGTGCCACAGTCCAGCCTTCGTTGACCCGGCCCAACACGTTGGTTGCCGGAATCCGCACGTCGGTCAAGAAGACTTCGTTGAACCCGGCGTCGCCCGACATGAGCCTTAGCGGCCTTACGACGATTCCCGGGGTGTGCATATCCATCAGCAGGCAGGTGATTCCCTTGTGACGCGGCGCGGCGACGTCAGTTCGCGCCAGCAACAGACACCAGTTGGCAATCTGGGCATAGCTTGTCCACACCTTCTGCCCGTTGACGACAAATGCATCACCATCGGCCACCGCCCTCGTCGCGAGCGAGGCCAGGTCGCTGCCGGCATTCGGTTCGGAAAATCCCTGACACCAGATTTCCTCGCCCGACAGAATCCGGGGAAGGTACCTGGCCTTTTGACCTTCGGTACCCAGGGCGATGATGGTGGGCCCGACCAGTCCTTCGCCGATTGATCCCAGCCGCTCTGGTGCATGCGCTTCCGCCAGATCCTGCTGGAACAGGGCCAGTTCGATGGGTGTGGCGCCGCCGCCCCCATACTCCCTGGGCCAGGAGATGCCTGCCCAGCCTCCTTCGTAGAGCCGCCGCTGCCAGGCTCGCAGATATTCGAGATGGGCCTTTTTGGCAGAGTCGTCGCGGAGCGGCTGGTTCCACCGCTCAGGGAAGTTGGATCTCAGCCACGCTTGCAACTTGTCGCGAAATGCCTGTTCGGCCTCGGTCAGGTGCAAGTTCATGCAGAAGGTCCTCGATTCTCAGTTGGCATTCTGGCCGTCGCGCACTGAATCCCACAGAAGTTCTGCGACGTCGATCACGCGCAGGGCGCGGTCTTTCTGGCACCCCCCGATGCCGTCTTCGAGCATCGTCGTACAGAACGGGCAGCCCACGGCGACGACTTCGGCCCCCGTCGCCAGGGCCTGCCGGGCGCGATCCTGATTGACGCGGTGGCCGGGCGCTTCCTCTGCGAAGCTCAGCCCGCCGCCACCCCCGCAACAACCTGCTGCACGCCGGTTCAACGACATTTCGACGGGCGCCCTGCCTGTCGCCGCCGTCACGAGCTGCCGGGGCGCTTCGTAAACCCCATTCTGTCGACCCAGATAGCACGGATCATGAAACGTGACAGATTCCGACCTGAGCTGCCGGGGGGTCAGCCGCCCGTCGCGAACGAGCTTCGCGAGAAATTCACTGTGGTGATAGACCTCGTATCGCCCGCCGAACGCCGGATATTCATTTCGGAAAACGTTGAAACAATGGGGGCAGGGCGTGACGATGGTTCGAACCTGATGGCGGTCAAAAGTCGCGATGTTGTCGCGGGCCAGACTTTGAAACAGAAATTCATGGCCCATGCGCCGGGCCGGGTCGCCCGTGCATTTTTCTTCGCGCCCCAGAACGCCGAACCTGACATTGGCCGCGTGCAAGAGCTGAGCCAAAGCACGCACTGAGCCATGCGAGCGCTCGACGAACGCTCCGTTGCAGCCGACCCAAAGCAACACGTCGCACTCCGAGCCGTCAGATAGACACGGCACCGGCAGGCCCTGAGCCCAATCCATGCGAGAAAACCGCGTTCCGCCGAAGGGGTGGCCGCGCGCTTCGAGCGACGCGACGGCGTCGCGCATCGGGTCGGGCAGGTCGGCTTCTTCCATCACCAGATGGCGACGCAAGTCGATGATCTTGGGGAACTGCGCAATCGCGACGGGGCAGGAGTCGACGCACGCACCGCAGGTCGTGCAGCCCCACAACGCCTCGCGCGACAAGGCCACTGTCGAATCAACAAGCGGGGCATCGAAATCTGCACCCGAGGCATGCGCGAGGCGCCGCAGATCGAGAATCAGATCGCGAGGCGACAACGGTTTACCCACGGCATTGGCCGGGCACGCGGCGGTACACCGGCCGCATTCGGTACAGGCGTCGAGGTCGAGCAGGTCTTTCCAGGTGAATTGCGAGAGGGTGCTGACGCCCAGGCTTTGCGCCTCATCGAACTCAATGGGACGAAGGGCCGCTTCCTCCCGCGTCAGCGGACCGGTGTAGATGTTGAGGACCGCCGTCAGCACATGGGCCAGTTTTGTAAAGGGGGCCCACGCGATCAGGCCATAGACCAGCAGCAAGTGCGCGTGCCACATGGCAGAATGCGCCCGGTAGAGAGCGGCTCCCTGCAACCATGGGTGCGAGGCCCGTGAGACCAGGTAGCCCACCGGCGACCACGCGCCCCAGGGATCGCTGGTGGCCGCAATTCGCCAGCCTTCGACGAGAAAGCCGCTAACCAGGATGAGAAAAAGCAAGGCCAGAATCAGAGTGGCCTCAGTGGTGTAAACAAGATGCGGTGACCTTCGCAGCAACCGGCGCAGGGCCGCGAGCCCGACGCCGACCAGCGCCAGCGCGCCGAACAGGTCGACGACAAATGACTGAAACCAGAGATAGAACCGACCCCTCATGATCGGAATTCCAAGGTCGTAGTCGATCATGACGACCGTCGTTGCCGCCAGGAGGACGAGGCAACCCCAGAACAAGCTGGCGTGGAACGCACCGACATATTTCACGCGCCACATGCGTTCGTGCAGCAGGGCGTGGCGCACCAGAAGCCCAAGCCGCGCCACCGGTTGACCAAATCGCGGCGTCGGTCTTCCGCGCCGCCAGATTCGCAGGCGACGATAAAAACCATAGGTTGCGATGCCGAGCGCAGGGGCCAGCAGAGCGTACGTCAACCACGGGTAGCTGACGTTCCAGAAGACCTGCCGAGTCGCATCGCCGATATTCATTCGTTGCAGGCAGCCAGTCGATCACAGAGCGGTCCGATCACCTTGCGGTAGTCTTCGACGAGACCAAAGCGACAGCGTTTGAATATGGGGGCTTGCGGGTCATGGTTGATGGCCGCGACAACCTTCGCGTCGGTGATGCCCATCATGTGTTGGCTGGCGCCGGAGATTCCGACAGCGATGTAGAGGGCCGGACCCACCTTCCGGCCCGTCTGGCCGACCTGCCACGAATGCGGCGCCCAGCCGGCATCGCACGCGGCGCGAGAAGCCGCCACTTGAGCGCCCAACACGTCGGCCAGACTCTGCAAATGTCGGAACGCTTCCGGCCCCCCCAGGCCGCGCCCCCCCGAAACGATGACGTGCGCGTCTTCGAGCCTGATCGTGGCGTGCTGGTCGCTGTGACGGGCGACGACGCGAACACGCTCGTCAGGCTGTGCCTCGACCTCGACCGACACGATCTCGCCGGGTCGACACCCTGCTGGCTCGGGGGGAGCAAATGCGCGAGCCCGCAGCCAGACCACCGCGGGCGATCTTGGCAGCGCGATGGCGGCGAGGGCCTTGCCCCCATACACGGGCCGCGTCACGCAAACCGTCTGACCGTCGAATTGCAGGTCGACGGCGTCGGCCGCGGCGCACCCCTTGAGACGGTGCGCCAACCGGGGCGCAATCTCCTGGCTGCGCAGCTCGTTTCCAAGCAATATGGTCGCTGGTCGCAATTGTTGGCAGAGTTGAGTGAATACGTTCAATGCAACTTCCAACTGTCCGCTCGCCACCAGGGCGTGGTTCACCAGATGAACCGTCTTTGTCACCGCGGCCGCTTCGGCGAGCGCCGCGGCCTCAAGGGGCCCGCCGACAATCAGATGCAATTCGGCGCCCTGTGCGCGCGCCAGCCGCTGACCCGCGCCCAGCAAACCGCGAGCCGCGCGGGCCTCCCACCCGTCGGGCAGACAGCACACGACGACAGACATAAGCTCAGTTCACCCTCGCAACCGGGCGTGCTTCTCAAGAAGCCCGCAGTACGTCCAGAATTCGTTTCACAAAAATGCCGATGCGTTCGTCGAGAGTTTCCCCGGCGACGAATTCGCACGAACTTTTTTCCTCCGGAATGGATAGGCCCCTGACGTCGATCGACGCTGGCGGCAGGTCGTCGGGATTCAACCCCAGGTCGGCAACCGTCCATCGCGCGATTGGCCGACGAGACGACTGCAAGACGTCGCGGGTTCGGGGAATGCGCGGCACGTTCCGCTCGTTATTGGTGATCGACAGCACCACGGGAGGGACCGCCTCGATCACTTCGGTGCCCGAGGCAGTCTGCCGATTGACGCGAATCACCGCGGCCCGGGCGTCGGCCGGCTCGAAATGATCGACAAAACTGATGCAGGGCCAGCCGAGTTCCTCGGCAATGAGCCCTCCAGTGAGGCCCCAGCCCCAGTCGCCCGATTCGCGTCCGACCAGTGCGATATCGACGCTGCCCAGCTTACGAATCGCCGCAGCCAACAACCGAGCCACCAGAAACGGATCGGGTTGACGAGATTCTGAGGTCACCAGACAGGCCCGATCGGCCTTGAGGGCCAGCGCCTGGCGCAGAACAGGTTCGACCGACGGCGCACCGCACGACAGGGCGGTGATCGAACCCGTGTGTCGTTCACGGAACTGCAGGGCCGTTTCAAGGGCATTGGCGCAGAACAGATTCAAAACAAGGGCCGCGCCATCCCGCGCGGCCTCGTGGCCCGAGGGGTCAATGCGAAAATCACGCCCGGGAATCTCGGGGTCGAGAATCTGCTTCAGACACACGACGAGGTTCATGGTGCCGCATCACCCGGCCGCGCCGCCTTCACCAGGCCGCTCAGCAGCAGTTTCGTGAGTTCGTC
>JBQTIL010000081.1:0-10516 GCA_052388175.1 Planctomycetaceae bacterium
GCCGCTCTGCTCAGCGACGACGACCGCCTTGCCGAGCACATCCGCGACCGCCCGGGACGAGCCACCCGGAGACGTTCTCAGCCCGCAGCAGCCCGTCGATAACCCTCAAAGCCGGTTATGGACCCCACGGCCTACGCGTTACGCGTCAGTACGCCCGCTGCAAACCTACCATCGATCAGGAAGTGGAGCGGGGCCACCTTGGAGCACAGGACGGCGAAGGCCCAGCAACCTACCCAATCACGGCGAAGTGCAAGAAAGCGTTGGCTGACGGCACCGTCAACCCGCCACGGAAAAAGTAGCGGCGTCTGCCCCGACGCCTGCTCACCCCCGTTCCTCCTTACATAGTTCCGTAGGGAGGGGCGGAGGTTTTATTTTTGGCGGAGAACCGGCTCCGGCAGCGGCTCATCAGGGAAGCGGAACGTATTCAACTCCACGACTGAGTTCTTGATTCTAGTGTTCGTCGTCGTCATCTTGCGCCGCGAGACCGATACTGTAAGTTGATCAAGGCGCACGTCGTCAATGTAGACGAAGAACTGATGGACACCTGCTTGAAATGGCCCGGCCTTTGCTTGGCGTTGAACCATGATCTCAGGTACGTTCACGGAGGGCCTGAAGACATTTGAGTCGAGGATGCCGGCAAGATCGAATGAAATTGAGTGGCCGCCACTGGCAGTTGGGGCGTAGTTAGAGACGTTAAGTGTAAAGTCATCGCCAAGTTTGGGGCCGACAACACGAACGGAGCGGCCGACCTCTCGGGCTATATCAACTCCCCGAACGAGGAAGTCAGTGTCGCAGGCCATCGTCTTGTAAAGTGGTTCAGTCATGTCCCAACCTTCGATCTGGTCACAGGCCGCTCGGCCCTCCTTAATCTCGCTCGCGGACACAATTTCCTGATCAAAAAATCTGATGACGCCTTCGCGGAAAAACCAGCCGGCGATGAATATGGTGCCGATGACGACGAGCAGGTGATCCTTCAGGCATTTGTTGATGCTCTCAGCCAACGTCGGTGAGGCACCAGTGGTCGGCTGCACGGCTGTCGGCTATGAAACCGCGCCTGCGGCTGCATCTACCGCGGGCGGCGCAGGATCGGGTGTCTTTCGAATAGTGACATGGGCGGGTGGTGTGCCGTTTTGTGAGGACTGTGCCGCCCGTTCGCGCCTCCGCCTTTCCCGTCGCGTCCTGCTGTTGCTCATGCGTGCATTCTCCCCGCCAAAGAATCCCTAACGAACCGAAGTCCAGTTCGGTTCATCAGATTATTGACGGTTTGCCGGTGCCGATCAAATGCCTGCACCCACAGGCAGGCCCCGACGAGCTCCGCGTCCTCGGCGTGCTCCGCGGTTTCCTTTGTGGCGCGGTCTGAGGTGCGGCGTCGAACCTGGGCGTTGGCCGGCCACGGCCCGCAACCCAAAAGTCCGACCGCCGGCAGGCCCGAGGCTGGCCTGCCTGAGCCTCGTGACGGAGGGATTCTCTCCACCGGTATGTGCCGAAGATTAGCCCGATGATCGCTCTGCACGCACCTTACATTGGTGTCCCGAAGGCCAGAGGCGTTTCGCTGTTCGGTCAGCGCGTGCCCGCCGCACGGTCATTGGCGACTGGCAGAATCACCGAAGTTCAGAACCGCAGGGGCCGCAAAGTTCGCCGAGTCGCGCGAAGAAAACGGTGGTCAACAAGCTCTGGGTTACTCGGCGTGCTCGGCGCTCTCGTCGGTGCTACTTTTCGCACTATGGGCTGCGGCAAGCATCGTGGGGCAGGCTCTCGCCTGCCGGCGCTGCGTTCCATCCCAAGCCATCAGGCCATTGGAAACTCAATGGCGTTGGGGTGGGCGGCCGAAGGAGGCAGAGTTCGTTTCACCTTCCAGGTCGACGACGGTGAAAACGACTGTTTCGCCCTCTGGAACCCCGAAAGAACCGTACCGGCCGATCATGACGAAAAACTAATGATTGAGCCGGAAAAGTGAAAAAGCTGAGCTTCTCGGGCACTGCCGTCGGCGTTAGCATGTCGCCCCGCGCTTGGGCCCCTTAGGCGGAGCCGGCTGACCGGGCCGGCCTGCGGCTCTCGGACTCTACGGCAAGCCATTGCCAGGATCGTGTCGCATGGTGAAAACGCAGAATCGTCGCGGTCGGTTATCGGGCGATGTACAGATGCTGGCGTGGGCCCAATCGCTCGCTTTGCTTCTGAGCGCGCTCCTTTGCGCCCATGCGGCCGACGGCCAGCCTCCGGCCGAGAGCGAGGTGAACATCAAGGCGAGTCGCGTTTACATTCACGTCGGCAAGGTCGGTCTGGGGCACGAACATGCCGTTGTCGGGCGCATCAAATCGGGTTACCTGCGTCTCGGCGCCGACGCCGATGCGGGCGCCATCGTTTTCGATTTGACGACATTCGTCGCCGACACGACCGAGGCGAGAGAATATGTCGGCTTGCAGGGAACGACGTCGGCGGCTACCCGAAAAGAGGTCACGACGAACATGCTGGGCGGCGATGTGCTCGATGTGCGCAAGTTTCCGACGGCCACATTCGCCATCGCGTCTGCCTGGCCCGTAAAGGCTCGATCCCAAGATGGGCCTATGTGGTATCGCCTGCAGGGAGATTTCACGTTGCACGGCGTGACGCGTCCGTTGACGCTTGATGCCGAAGCGATTGAAGAGCGCGATGGCACGCGCCTTCGAGGCTCGTTTGCGGTTCGGCAGACGGCCTTCGGAATTCAACCGTACAGCAAGGCTTTCGGTGCAGTCGGCGTGACCGATGAGATATCGATTTACGGCGAGATGATTCTCACGAAGGGTGGCGCGGCCGCCGCTCGCGGCCGTGATCGCAGATAGTCACCCGCGCCTTCGCATGACGCTACCGTGAACACCTCGAACCGCTTTTCACCACGCGATGGCCACGACGTCTGGGCACGGTACATTCGGGTTCGGGCGTTGTGTCGAGCGCTGGGCGTCGCAGACGGCCGACCTGGCCTGATCCTCACGACCTCGTTTCGACGACACGTGCACCGATGCGAAGAGTTGGCGGCCTTGGGTTTGGAGTCGCGACGCACGCCTTGTTCTTTTACACGGTGTATCGCCTGTTTCGATTCCTGAACGCAGACACGGAAATTTCGCCGCGCGGATCATTGGCGCTCGACGCCGTTCTGCTCGGGCAATTCGCGCTGCTGCACAGCTTGCTGATGTACCCTCTGATCCGACGGCGGCTCTGCCGGTATGTTCCGAGTGCCTTCTATGGCTGTAGTTTCTGCCTCGTGACGTGCCTGTCGCTGCTCGCGATGTTCGCCGGGTGGAAATCTGTCGAGCCGACACTCTGGCGCCTGACCGGGTGGCCTGACCGTCTTGTCGAGTCGGCGTTTTGCGCCTCATGGGGCGCGCTGTTTTACAGCCTGTACCTGGCCGGATTGGGTTATCAAACGGGGTTCACGCCGTGGTGGGACTGGATTCGCAACCGGCCGCCGGACGTTCGCGAGTTTCGACCGGGTGGCTTGTACCTGTGGATCAGACACCCGGTCTATCTGAGCTTCCTGGGGCTGCTTTGGTTCAACCCGGTGATGAGCCTCGATCGAATGCTTTTGGCGGTTTGCTGGTCAGGCTACATCTTCATCGGAAGCTACCTCAAGGACGAACGGCTGGCCTATCTGCTCGGTGACTCGTATCGAGCGTATCAGCAGAGAGTGCCCGGTTACCCTCTCATTCCGTTCGGGCCCCTGGCGCGACGAAAACCACGCCCCGACGAAGAGAGACTTACGGTCGGGCGAGCGTTTCGGCCAATCGAGCGCCGAGCTGCGTAGTCGGCTGACCTTCAGTGGTCGCAACCGAAAGTCGCTGACCGCCGAATATCGGTTCTTCCGCGGGGCGGAGCCGCTTGTCGGCGTTGTAGCGAATGGCGCGATCACCTTTCTCAGAGCCTCACCCTACATGCTCATGCCCCGGATCCGTCCTTCCGGGCTGAAGCGGGAAAGCCGGCGATGCGGGGACTCCAGGGGCCGTAAACGACGACCAGACATACCGCCATTCTGGCCAAAATCCCCCTGCCAGGGTTTCAGTGGCCTGGGCTTGCGGGGCATGGTAAAATCGCCTCGCGGATTGTGTATCGACGCGTCGGCCCCGAGAAGAGGTTCGGTTGTGCGCAAGTGGTTGAAGCCGAGGCATGTTCTGGCGATCGCGGCCGTGGTTTTCGCGCCGCCGTTGGCGCAGGCCGACCCGGACGCCAAGACGGTCGATTTCGATCGCGACGTGCGGCCGATTCTGGAACAGCGCTGTGTGAAGTGTCACGGGGCCGAAAAGCAGAAATCGGGCCTCAGGCTCGATACGCTCAAGGCGGCCACCGCGGGGGGAGACAGCGGCCCGGCCATTGAACCAGGAGCCAGCGCCGAGAGCCTGCTGGTGCAGGCGCTCTCGGGGTCCGACGGCGTCGCGAAAATGCCCCCCAAAGGAGAGCCCGAGCTGTCGGCCGACGAGATTGCGACGTTGCGGGCGTGGATCGATCAGGGGGCGCGGGGGCCTGAATCGGAGGTAGCCGCTGAAGCGCAAGCGCAGCGCTCGACGCATTGGTCGTTTCAACCGGTCGCGCGGCCGCAGACGCCGGAAGTGCGCGAGCCGGAGTGGGTGCGAACGCCGATCGACGCGTTCATTCTGGCGCGGCTGGAAACCGAAGGGCTTGCGCCGTCGCCCGAGGCCGATCGGGTGACGCTGATCCGGCGGCTCTGCCTCGATCTGTTGGGGCTGCTTCCTTCGGTGGCCGAGGTCGACGAATTTCTGGCCGACGAGAGGCCGGGGGCGTACGAACGGCTGGTCGAGCGGCTGCTCTCTTCGCCGCATTACGGAGAGCGGTGGGGCCGGCACTGGCTCGACCTGGCGCGGTACGCCGATTCGAACGGCTTTACCCGCGACTTCGCCCGCACGATCTGGAAATACCGCGACTGGGTGATCGACGCGCTCAATCGCGACCTGCCGTTCGATCTATTCACGATAGAGCAGGTCGCGGGCGACATGCTGCCCGGCTGCCGGCTCGATCAGCTCCTGGCGACGGGGTTTCACCGCAACACCACGATCAACGAAGAAGGTGGAACAGACCCGGAACAGTTCCGGGTCGAATCGGTGGTCGATCGGGTGAACACGACCGGGGTCGTGTTTCTGGGGCTGACGGTGGGCTGCGCCCAGTGCCACGCGCACAAATACGACCCGATCTCGCAGCGCGAGTATTATCAGTTGTTCGCGTTTCTGAACAACGCCGAGGAACCGAAGATCGACGTACCAACCGAAGAGCAGATGCGTGAGGGGCAGCCTCAGCGGCGTGACGAGCTGCAACAGGAGATCGCGAAGCTTGTGGAAGAATTCAAGCCGCAGCAGAATGAATTCACCAGGGTGCTGACGGCCTGGGTCGACTCGCTGACGGACGAAGACCGCAAGTCGCTGCCGTTTGACGTGGTCAACGCGGTCCAACTGTCGCCCGAAATGCGGAACGACCAGCACCGAAAAGACCTCGATGTGTTCTTCAAGGGGCACGCGCTGGCGCGCGCGCAATTCCCGCTGCTCGACCAGATCGCCCGGCTGCGCGAGCAGGTGCCTTTGTTCGTGACGAGCATGGTGATGCGCGAGCGCCCCGAGCCGCGCGAAACGTACATTCACGTGCGGGGCGACTTTCTGCGGCATGGCGCCAAGGTAACGCCCGGGGTGCCGGCCGCTCTGCCGGGGCTGCCCGAGGGGTGCGACAACCCGAACCGGCTCGACTTCGCACGGTGGCTGGTCGATTCGCACAACCCGCTGACGCCGCGCGTCACGGTCAATCGCGTGTGGCAGAAATACTTCGGCCGGGGCATTGTCGAGACAGAAAACGATTTCGGCACACAAGGCGCCCGCCCCACGCACCCGGAACTGTTGGATTGGCTGGCCGCCGAGTTTGTGAACCCGCAATGCGGGGCCGACGTCGCGGGTTGCCATACGTCTGAGGACGAGGCTCCGGCCGGCAGCACGAAGCCCGGGGCCGCGGCCCCCACTCCCTGGAGCCTCAAACATCTGCATCGCCTGATCGTGCTCTCGGCAACGTATCGGCAGTCATCCCGCCATCGGGCCGATCTGGCCGAGAAAGATGCGAACAACAAGCTGTACGCGCGGCAATCGCGGTTGCGGCTCGATGCTGAGATCATCCGCGACGTGGCGCTCGTCGCCAGCGGTCTTTTGAACCGGACGATCGGCGGCCCGAGCGTTTTTCCGCCGCAGCCTGAGGGAGTGTTCGACTTCACGCAAGACAAGAAGGCGTGGGTGGCGGCGATCGGCCCTGACCGGTACCGCCGCGCGATGTACACCTATTTGTGGCGGTCGAGCCCGTATCCGGCGATGACGGTGTTCGACTTTCCTGACGCGAACGTCACCTGCACCAGGCGCAACCGGTCGAACACGCCGTTGCAATCGCTGACCCTGGCGAACGACCAGCAGTTTCTGGAACTTGCACAAGGGCTTGCGGCGCGGGTGCTGTCGGGCAGCGCCCGAGAAGATAAGGCGCGATTGCACTACGCGTTTCGCATCTGCCTGTCGCGAGCGCCCGACGAGGCCGAGTCGGCCAGGCTCGAGAAACTGCTGGCGCTGCAAAAGGGCGAATTTGCGGCGAACCTGAAAGCGGCTGAAATGCTCACGCCGTCGCTTTTGCCCGTGCAGGCGAACGTGCAGGAATTCGCGGCGTGGACGGCCATCGCCCGGGTGCTGCTGAACGTCGATGAGTTCATTACGCGGGAATGACCCATGAGTGTCAAGCAACGCATGCTGCAAGAAATCACCCGTCGGCACTTCTTCCACGACTGTCAGGTCGGGCTGGGGGCGGTCGCCCTGGGGTCGCTGTTGAACGACCGGGTCGCGCGGGGGGCGCCGGCCGACCGCGCCATCAACCCGCTCGCGCCGCGGCAGGGGCACTATGCGGCCAAGGCCAAGAGCGTGATTTTTTTGTTCATGGCCGGGGGCCCCAGCCAGTTGGAATTGTTCGACCCGAAGCCCAAACTGCAGGAACTGCACGGGGAGGTGATTCCCGAGTCGTACGTGAAGAACAAACGGTTCGCGTTCATCAAGCCCGATGCGAAGCTCTTGGGCACGAGCCGCAAGTTCAAGCAGTGCGGCGCGTCGGGCGCCGTGGTGGGCGAGTTGCTGCCCCACCTGCAGACGGTGGTCGACGACGTTTGCCTCATCAAGAGCATGACGACCGACGTGTTCAATCACGGGCCGGCGAAGCTGTTCGTCAACACGGGGTCGCCGCAGTTCATGGGGCGGCCCAGCATGGGGGCGTGGGTGACGTACGGCATCGGCAGCGAATCGCACGATCTGCCCGGCTTCGTGGTGCTGCAATCGGGCAACCGCGGGCCGCGCGGCGGGGCCCCGTTGTGGAGCAGCGGGTTTCTGCCCACAACCTACCAGGGGGTTCCGTTTCGCTCGGGGGCAGAACCGATTTTGAATCTGGCGAACCCGCGGGGCATCGACGCGCCGCGGCAGAAGCAGTTTTTCGACGCGGTCAACGACCTCAATCGGCTGCGGTTCGACTCCACCGGCGACCCCGAGATTTCGACGCGCATCGCCGCCTACGAAATGGCGTACCGCATGCAATCGAGCGCGCCTGACCTGATGGACGTTTCGGGCGAGACGGCCGACACGCTCGGGCTGTATGGTGCCCAGCCCGGCCAGGCGTCGTTCGCCAACAACTGCCTGCTCGCCCGGCGGCTGGTCGAACGCGGCGTGCGGTTTGTGCAGTTGTATCACACCGACTGGGACCATCACGGCAACGTCGGCATCGAGCTGGGCAAGTCACTCGAAGACCGGTGTCTCGAAGTCGATCGCCCGTCGGCGGCGCTCGTGCAGGATCTCAAGCAGCGCGGGCTGCTCGACGACACGCTGGTGATCTGGGGTGGCGAGTTCGGCAGAACGCCGCAGGGTGAGCCGCGCGAGCTGTTGGGGCGCGACCACCACATCGACGGCTACACGATGTGGCTGGCCGGCGGGGGCATCAAAGGGGGGCAGACGGTGGGTCAGACCGATGAAATCGGTTACTACGTGACCGAAGACAAGATCCACGTGCACGATCTGCAGGCGACAATTTTGCACCTCCTGGGGATCGACCACCTCAAGCTGACGTTCCGGTTCCAGGGGCGCGATTTCCGCCTGACCGACGTCGCGGGGAAGGTCGTGCAGAAGCTGCTGGTGTAGGGCAATTGGGCAGGTCAGGCCCAGTCGAGCCCCATACGGTCTCGCCTCTCTTGCCGGTGAACCCCGCCCGACGTGCGATAGACTTCGCGGTCCGCCAAGTCAAATTGCCGCATCCCAAACTTCGCGGTACAACACCGGCATGATCGAACGGCACAATAAGCCAACCGTTCCGTTCGGGATCGCCGTGGCCGTCGCCCTGGCACCTGTGTTTTATGTCTTGTGTATTGGGCCAGTCTACCGCCTTGCACAAGCGGGCTTGATTGACCATGAGACAGCGCTACGGACTTACGCTCCAATCGGCGCTCTCATCGTCTGGCTGCCGAACAGCCAGCTCCTCACCGGCGCGCTGGTTTCCTATCTCGGCGTGTGGGGAATGCCGCCGGGCTGAGTGACTCTCCGACCGAGGTAATTTACTCTGCTGCGCGCCGACCACGGCCCCCGCAACAACCTGCCATTCCGGCAGTTCGCCGACGGCCCGAAGTCACTGGCACGACTCTTGACAGTGCCTGCACTTGCACGATGTGTGGCTGCGAGCGACTTTTTGGGAATCCTTAACCCGTTTTTGCGTCGGCAGTTGCGATGCAATCGGCGGCCCCCGAACGCATCGCGGCCCAGTGGTATATTATTTGCCTTTCCTGGCGAGGCAGTCGCGCAGGATGTCGGCGCGGCGGGTCTTCCCAACAATCCCTTCGCAGGCCAGCGGCCATGCCCGTATTCCGCTTTCGCGATTCGTGGGAACCCCTGCGAGATTTTGAACGGCAGGTTGACCGGTTGCTCGAAGCGATTCCCTTTCCGTTTCCCGCCATCCGGCTGGAGCGGCAGTTTCCCCCCGTGAACGTCTACGACCTCGATGACGAATACCTGGTGACGGCCGAGCTGCCCGGCATTTCACCCGCCGATCTCGATCTTTCGGTCGCGCAGGGAGTGCTGACGCTGAAGGGAACGCGGCCCGGGCCGGTTGCGGTCGGCGAAGAGCAGTTTCGGCGGCGCGAACGAATGTGGGGCGAATGGGGCCGCTCGCTGACGCTGCCCGAGCGGGTGATCGAGGAGAAGATCACCGTCGACCTGAGCGATGGAATTCTGAAGGTGCATTTGCCGAAGGCGCCGCAGACCAAGCCCCGCAAGATTGCGGTCGCCTCGGGCAACGGACAATAACTCAAACGAGGGGATCGCGGCCTATGTCGGCAGGTCCAGAAAACTACCCGGCTGAAAGCAGCGCGCCCGAGCTGGTTGCCGCGGCCCCGATCGACGCCGGACCGCCGGCCGAGCGGGTGTATTTCACCCCGCCGATCGATATTTACGACTCGCCCGAAGGGCTGGTGCTGATCGCCGATCTGCCCGGCGTCTCGACGCCGACTCTGGAGCTGCAGGTTCAAGACAACAAGCTGACGTTGCTGGGGCGGGTGCCCCCCTCGGCGCCGGGCGGCGCGCGGCTGATTCACAAAGAGTACGATGAGGGAGACTTCGTGCGATCGTTCATCCTCAGCGACGAGGTTGATCACGAGCGGATTTCTGCGCGGTTGCACAACGGCGTGCTCGAGATTGTTTTGCCGCGAGCCGCGAAGGCGGCCCCCCGGCGGATTGAGGTCAACAGCGACTAACGCAAAGGATCTGTCATGGGGTCGAGCGCTCCTGAGAACATGCCCGAAACTCCTTCCGAGCGGCTGCGCGATTTCGTGGTGAGCTGTCTCGACGCGGTGGCGGCCCAGGGAGGCAAGGCAGTCGAGGCGCTGCAAAAGGCCTCGCACGGCGGCTCGTGGGTGCCTTTGGCCGACGTCGTCGAGACCGAAGAGCAGGTGCAGGTGGTGGTCGATCTGCCGGGCGTCGACCCGCGGCAGGTCGAGATTCTGCTGACGGGCAACATGCTGACCATCAAGGGGCAGCGGCCGGCGTCAGCTCCTGCGGCGCTGCGCCGCGAACGTGCCAGCGGTTCGTTCAACCGCTCGTTTCCGCTGCCCTACCCGGTCGACCCCGAGCGCGTTTCGGCCTCGTCAAGCCACGGCGTGCTGACGATCACGCTGGGCAAAGAAGACCGCGTGCGACCGCGGCACATTCCGGTGCACATCGCGGCCGAGGTCGAGACGAGCGGCGTTCAAGTCGCGCGGAATTCCTAGTCAGTCCGCGGGTTCATTCGGCGGTGTGAATGCGCGGCGGATTGAATCCTTACGGGCACCCGGCCTTCGGAAAAACGGTTCCGGCTCGCTCCCGTGGGGGAGGGAGGGGATGGGTGAAGTGAGTATGGGGTAGGATCTGGTCGTGCAACGAAGAGGTCTCTCAGGTCTCTCCGTCTTTGACAGTCCATGCGGGATGGCCTGTCGCACGTCTACTCTCAAATTTCCCCC
>JBQTIL010000082.1:0-21857 GCA_052388175.1 Planctomycetaceae bacterium
TAGCGCCGGATTATTCATGGTAGGGTGGGGCAAGCTCGCGCAATCAAACGGGGGGCCGGCGCAAGCCACTCGATGAGCGAACAGCGCGTTGTCTGAATCGAAAGCCTTGTCAGCGAGCGCAGGCCCACCATCGTATTCGGCTTGCTGGTCCCCCCCTACCAGAGCATGAATAATCCGGGCTAGTGGCTCAGCCGAGCTGAGTTGACGCGTGCGACGGCCGACGACCGATCTTCCTCTCCCAGATCGGAGACGCTCCCCCCCCCTCCCCAACCCTTCCCCCACAAGGGGGGAAGGAGCGAAGACGCGCGGTCGCCGCGCGGCAAGCAATATGTCAGTCGAGGTCAGTTGAGGCACCAGGGCCCATCACGTTCGGCTTCGCCCCGCGTTCTGATATTGCTCGATCAGTTTCGTCAGTCGTTCGACCACGGCAGGTTGTTGCTGCCACAGGTTGTGCGCTTCCTCCGGGTCGTCGGCGAGATGGTAGAGCTGGCCTTTCGGACCATCGGGCGCCGCCTGTTCTTCTCGGGGCGCAGTAAAACCGCCCGAACCCAAATGAAAGATCGCCTTCCACGACCCCTGCCTGATGGCAAAGGCCCCCGACCCGCTGTGATGCACAGTCGCCTCGCGGATCGGCCGATCGAACGCCGGATTGCGCCAGACCGGCAACAGACTGAAACTGTCTTCGCCTGCGTCGTCCGGCAGCTTCTCACCCACGATCGCCGCCAGCGTTGCCAGCAGATCGGTGTGGCAGATCGTCTGGTCGCATCGCGAGCCCGGGGGCACAGACCCCGGCCAGCGGACAAGAAACGGAACGCGATGCCCCCCTTCATAGAGGTCGGCCTTCTGGCCGCGCAGCGCGCCATTGGTGCGATGCCCCAGGGGCGCCAGGCGCGCAGGCAATGGGATCGCGCCATTGTCGCTGGTGAAAATCACCAGCGTCTTTTCGGTCATGTTGCGGCGATCGAGCGCCGCGAGCAGTTGACCGACAACCGCATCGGTCTGCACCAGAAAATCGCCGTACTCGTCAAATGCCGTCTGCCCGCGATATGCGTCGGCAGGCGCCCACGGAGTGTGCGGCGAGGTCAGCGGAAAATACAGAAAGAAGGGCCTGTCGGCCGCCTGCGATTCGATGAATTCTGTAGCGCGCTGCGCCAGCGTGGGCAGCACGTCGACGTGCCTGAACCCGGGGGCGGCGGCCCCCTCCCGCCAGAAGATGCCCTCGAAATATGTTTTCCTGGGGCTGATCTCCGATCGCGCCGTCGGCAGTGCGACCACGCGATCGTTTTCAACGTAGACGTAGGGCGGCATGTCGAGCGACGCGGGAATGCCGAAGAACCAATCGAACCCGACGGTCAGGGGGCCGGGCGTCAGCGGCAGCGCATAATCGGTCTGTGGCCGGTCGCCCAGCCCCAGGTGCCATTTGCCCACGACGCCCGTCGAATAGCCCTTTCGCTTCAAGAGCGAGGCGAGGGTCCAGCGCCCCTCTTCGATGAGGGCCGGTGAATCGCCCAGCAGCACTCCTCGCTTCAGCCGCGAGCGCCAGGCGTACCGGCCGGTCAAGAGCGCGTACCGCGTGGGCGTGCAGACGGCCGAGGGTGAATGCGCGTCGGTAAACCGCATTCCCTCGCGGGCCAGCCGATCGATGTGAGGCGTGCTGATCTGCGACGTGCCGTAACAGGTCGGGTCGCCGTAGCCCATGTCGTCGGCGAGAATGAGCACGATGTTGGGGCGAGTCGCGGAGACTTCCGGTCCGGCCGCCCACAGCGGGTGGCAAACGAAAGCCAGCACAACCGCCACCACGGACTGCAAATGATCTCGGAGCCGACCTCTGGCAATCACGCGGCTCTCCTCGTTGGTCATCGGGTTGTGCCCAAAGTGGGCGACAGGTCGTGCATCCCGAGTTGGCTGCAGCCCCTGCGCCCCCTTTACCAGCAGAGTGCAATTGTAATGGACCGATCGGCACCGCGCGAATCTCGACACGTGTCGTGCGCCAGGCACTAATAAAACGTGCCCGAATCGAATCGCGGAGATCAGGAACTGCCCCGGCCGCTTCAAGCGGCCGGGGCAGTTTGCGCGCTCCTCAGGCGGTTTCAATGGGTCTGCCCACAAAGCCCTGCCCGACGACGGGCAGCCAGTCAACTGTCATGTGGCCCGGCGATCAACGTGCCTTTTGACCCGGAATCCGGCTGAAGCCGGGACTACGCACCGATCTCATCGTCAACGCGCAATGTGCACTGCCCCGGCCGCTTCAAGCGGCCGGGGCAGTTTGCGCGCATTGCCCTTGCCCGCAATGCTCCGGCGGGACACACTGGCACGACGATTGTCACGCTCCGTCGATGGAAACACGGAATCGGCCGCCATGCCCCGCCGTCGCGTCGAACTGGCCGTCGGGGAGTACTACCACGTTTACAATCGCGGCGTGAATCGCGAGCGCATCTTTTTTGATAAAGAGAACTACGCCTATTTCCTTCGCAAGTTCCGCGAGTATGTCACGCACCCGACCAGTCCGAAAGGCGGAGTGCGTCACGCAGCCGTGGTGCTCGCCTACTGCCTGATGCCCAATCACTACCACTTCCTCTTGCAGGTCGCATCGGCGGAGTTCTCGACGGCGATGCAATTGCTGGGGCAGTCGTACGCTCAAGCCATCAATCGTCGCCTGGACCGGACTGGTCCGCTATTTGAAAGCCGTTTTCAGGCGGTGCACGTCGACCGCGAGAGTTACCTTCTGCACCTGTCGCGATACATTCACCTGAATCCGGTCGCGGCCGGATTGGTAACGGCGCCGGAAGCCTGGGAGTACTCCAGTTACCGGGAATACGTGGGGCTGCGCGAGGGCACGCTGCCGAAGTCCAGCGACATCCTTCGCGAATTCGGCGAACCTTCGCGCTATCGGCAGTTCGTTGAAGGTGGAATCGGGCGTGATGATGCGGTGATCAGGCACCTCGTGCTCGATTGAGCGCCGTTCTTTCACTGCACTGCCCCGGCCGCTCGAAGCGGCCGGGGCAGTTTGCACGCGCATGCACGTTTCCCGGGCGACACTCGATCTCACATTGATCGATTGCCGCCGGCATCATAGACTGGAGACGCAGACAAGAAATTTCAGACCGCCCTGCGGGAGAAGAATCATGTCGCGTGCCGCGCTCGTGTCCGCGGGCCTGCTGCTGGTCGTGATCGGTGCGGGCGACCCTCAGGTGACGGCGCTGAGCGGTACGAGCCAGAATCAACAGGCGGCGATGGAACCCGGTGCGGCCTCGGTCGGCGAACCGCGTCCGCTGACCGATGCTGTTTCATCGACAACTCCGTTCCGCAAGGGGTCAGGTCGGCCGACGATCGACGTTGATGAAGGGCGTGCCGTTCGTCGCAACGTTTTCTGGGAGACGTCGCCCAACGACCGGAACCCGTTCGGGTTGATACCCACCGAGTGGACGACTCACCCGCAACAGCTTCCCACAACCTGGGACGTCGAAACCGTGTTCGCCGGAGCACAGCGCAAGCGCTGAAAGCTCGGTGTTCAGCGCCCCGGCCGCGTGAAGGGGCCGCGGCTGCGAATGCTCCGCGTGAAGGGGCTGCGTATGCATTGCACCGATCCGGTCGCCCGGGTGTGGCGGATTGCAGCGGATTCGCGAATTGTCGCATTCGACGGCAAATGCGCCTGCTGACCGTGATTCGCTTGACCGCGGTTGAATTGCGCTGTTTACTTTGGGACGGCTGGGTGATTTGTGGCGTTTGTGTTGGCCCGGTTCCGTTCAACCCCGGAGTACTTTCACCATGTTTCGCACTCGTATCGTTGCCTCGGGTCTGTTCCTGACCGCACTGGCCGTCGCGTTTGACGGCGCAGCCTCCAGTGCCGAAGCGTGCGGCGGTTGCCGCCGCAGTTGCTGTCGCAGCAGTTGCGACACCTGCTGCACCGCGTACGCCGCGCCCAGTTGCTCAACGTGTTATGTTGCCCCGGCCCCCTGTGCGACGTCGTGTTCGACGTGCTGCACGACGACGTACGTCGCTCCCGCCTGCTCGACTTGTTACACCCCGTACGCCACCGGCTACTCGGTGGTTGGAATTCGGCCGCGTTACTATCGGTACGTTCCGGTGGTCTCAACCCCGGCGTACGTGAGCCCTGCGCCGACTTATGCGGCGCCGGTCGCCAGCGTTCGTTCGGAGACGGTCGTCACGCCGGTGCGATATGTGCAGACGGGCAACCGTCTGCTGCCGTGGCTGGCGCGCTAAGGAGAATGCCGGGATAAGTGGAGGCCGCGTCGTGGGGCGCGCCTCCGCTCATCCCGCCTTGCGAAAGGGGAGATTTGCGACTCCCCCCCGTTGCAAGGGGGGGTTGGGGGGGTCGGGTGAATCTGTGTTTGCGGGCCGACCGCAAATGACCCTACACTTCAATCGATCCGACCAACGCGACACACGGCGCAGAAATCGCGCGGCAATGCCGCGTGCAGAAGTCTTGCTGTGGGCGAAGCTGAAGGGCCGTCAGTTGCTGGGCTTCAAATTCCGGCGCCAATACGGCGTGGGCTCATACAACGTAGACTTCTATTGCGCCGAGCTGAAGCTCGCCATCGAGCTCGACGGTGAGACGCACTATGTCGATGGTGCTCGTTCTCGCGATCAGAAGCGGCAGCGTGCGATTGAAACGTATGGCATTCGCGTGCTGCGGTTTCTGAACGATGATGTGTACGAGAACCTTGAAGGAGTGTGGGAGGCGATTGTCCGCGCGGCGCGAGAACGCATTGAAGCGTCGGGGGTGACGATTACAAGTCCAAGGAGAGAGCGCCGACGCGTCAGCCAGGGGAGCGATGGTGCCAAGTGACGCGACCCCCCCCAACCCCCCCTTGCAAAGGGGGGGAGTGCTCGATGCCGAGGCCCAAAGGCTCGTGGCCGATGCGCGGCGGGAAGCGAACTGGAAACGGTGGGGCCCGTACCTTTCCGAGCGGCAATGGGGCACGGTCCGCGAAGATTACTCCGCCGACGGCGACCCGTGGCGCTATTTTCCGCACGATCAGGCGCGCAGCCGCGCGTATCGCTGGGGAGAAGACGGTCTGCTGGGGCTGACCGACCGTGAATGCCGGCTCTGTTTCGCCGTCGCCCTCTGGAACGGGCGCGACGAGATTCTCAAAGAACGGCTGTTCGGCTTGTCGAACCACGAGGGAAACCACGGGGAAGACGCCAAGGAATGCTATTTCTACCTCGATGCGACCCCGACCGGATCGTACCTGAAGGCGCTCTATAAGTATCCGCAGGCTGAGTTTCCCTACCAAAGGCTGGTGGAAGAGAACAGGCGGCGCAGCAAGCTCGAGGGCGAGTTCGAGTTGCCCGATACGGGAATCTTCGACGAGCAGCGCTATTTCGACCTGTTTGTCGAATACGCCAAGGCGGGGCCAAACGACATTCTGATCCGCCTGACGGCGCACAACCGCGGCCCCGAGCCGGCGCTCTTGCACCTGCTGCCGACTTTCTGGTTCCGCAACACCTGGTCGTGGGGCTGCAAACACGAAGGGTGCTGGCCCAAGCCCTGGATTCAGCAAACCGGCGCGCAATCGCTCGAAGCGCATCACGCCACGCTGGGGCGGTATCGGTTTCTGGCAGGCCCTGGGGCCGACGGCCGCCCGCCAACGTGGCTGTTTACTGAAAACGAAACCAATTTCGAGCGGGTATTCGACACTCCCAACGACGGCCAGTGGCGAAAAGACGCGTTTCACGACTACGTGATTCACGGAAAGACGGATGCCGTGAAGGCGAACGGGCCGGGAACGAAGGCCGCGGCACACTACGTTCAGACGGTGCCCGCGGGCGAGAGCTGGTCGGTGCAGTTGCGTTTCTTCGACGACGCCCTGCGGCCGACGGGCGACCCGCTGGGCCGGGAATTCGATCGGACCTTCGCGATGCGGGTGAAAGAGGCCGACGGGTTCTACGCGCGGGTGATTCCCGACAGACTGGGCGATGATTCACGACGGATTTCGAGGCAGGCGTATGCGGGGCTGTTGTGGAGCCGGCAATTCTACGAATACGTCGTCGAAGACTGGCTGGCGGGCGATTCGCTGCAGCCGCCGCCGCCGCTTGCGCGCAAGACGGGCCGCAACGCCGACTGGGGGCACCTGTTCAACCGCGACGTGATCTCGATGCCCGATAAGTGGGAGTACCCGTGGTACGCCGCGTGGGACCTGGCCTTTCACATGCTGCCTTTGGCCCGCATTGACCCCGATGCGGCCAAACGGCAACTGGTGGTGTTTCTGCGTGAGTGGTACATGCACCCCAACGGGCAATTGCCGGCGTACGAGTTCGCGCTCTCAGACGCGAACCCGCCGGTGCACGCCTGGGCCTGCTGGCGGGTGTACAAGATGACGGGGGCGGCGGGGGCCCGCGATCGCGACTTTCTGGCGCGCACGTTTCAAAAACTGCTGATGAACTTCACCTGGTGGGTGAACCGCAAAGACCTGCACGGCAAACACCTGTTCTCAGGCGGCTTTCTGGGGCTCGATAACATCGGCCCGTTCGACCGCTCGCAACCTCTGTCCGGCGGCGAGTTTCTCGATCAGGCCGACGGCACCGCCTGGATGGCGTGCTACTGCCTGACGATGCTCGCCATGGCGCTGGAACTGGCCATCGATCACCCGGCGTACGAAGACATGGCCTCGAAGTTCTTCGAGCATTTCGTCGCAATTGCCGACGCCATGAATACCCTGGGAGGCAGCGGCCTGTGGGACGAACAGGACGGGTTCTATTACGACCGCCTGCACATCGACGGCACGATTCTGCACACCCGCATCAGGTCGGTGGTGGGCTTGATTCCGCTGTTCGCCGTCGAAGTGCTCGATGACGACGTGATCAACCGGCTGCCCGATTTCCGCAAGCGGATGTTGTGGTTCGTCGAGAACCGCCGCGACCTGGCCCGCCACATCGCCTACATGGAGCCGCAGGAAAACGGCGACCGGGGAAAGCGACTGCTGGCGATTCCTTCGCGCGAACGTCTCGAACGGGTGCTCAGATACCTGCTCGACGAAAACGAATTTCTGTCGCCCTTTGGCGTACGTTCGCTGTCGAAGTACCACGAGCAGCACCCGTTCGTCTGCGGCGACACCCAGCACCGCGTCGCCTATGTGCCGGGTGATTCCGACAGCAGCATGTTCGGGGGCAATTCGAACTGGCGGGGGCCGCTGTGGTTTCCGGTGAATTATCTCTTGATCGAGGCGCTCGAGCGGTATCACCATTTCTACGGCGACACGCTGCAGGTTGAGTGCCCGACCGGTTCGGGGCGATTGATGAACCTGAAGCAGGTGGCGCACGAGCTCGCGCATCGGCTGGCGCGGTTGTTTCATGCCGATCGAGACGGGCGGCGACCGAGCCACGGCCCCGAGCGGCGTTTCGCGGGCGACCCACACTGGCGCGACCTGATTCTGTTTTACGAGTTCTTTCACGGCGACACAGGCGCCGGCCTGGGCGCCAGCCACCAGACGGGGTGGACGGCGCTGGTCACCCGCCTGCTTGAAGATTGCGCGCGGTCGGGGGCAGGCGGAGAAAGTCAGCGAGGGCGCGGTCGCTAGCCCGGATTATTCATGCTCTGGTAGGGGGCGGACCAGCAAGCCGAGTGTCCCGGCGCGCCGGGATTGGGCCTGCGCTCGCTGACAAGGTTCTCGATTCAGACAACGCGCTATTCGCTCATCGAGTGGCTTGCGCCGGCCCCCATTTGCTTGCGCGAGCTTGCCCCACCCTACCATGAATAATCCGGGCTAGGGTGTCGCCGGAAATCGTCGGCCGGTAGTCTGTAACCGCCTGTTCCTATCGGGGGGCCCGGCGCCCCTCTCGCCTCGCATCCAATGCGCAACCCCAGGAAAACCTTGTCACGTGTCTTGCGGGCCTTCGGCATTCTCGACCTGTGCGCGTTCTTCGCCGTCGTCATGCCCGAACATTGGATGGACCAGGCCCACCGGTTTTTCGGGATGGGGCCGCTGCCGGCCGAGCCGATCGTCGGGTATCTCGCGCGGTCAGCCAGCCTCTTGTACGCGCTGCACGGGGCGCTTTTGGTGCTGATCTCGTACGACGTCGATCGTCACTGGGGATTGATTCGGTTTTTGGGCCTGGCGGCGCTGGTACACGCAGGCGTTATTCTGGCGATTGACGTGGCCCAGGGCATACCGCCCCTCTGGTGGCGCTATGGCGAGGCGCCGTGCTATGCCGCGACAGGAGCGCTGATTCTGTGGCTGCAGCGCCGCGCCGAGCCGCGAAAGGCGTGACTGGTAGGGTAGGGTGGGGCCAGCAAGCCGCAAACGTCGGTGGGCCTGCGCTCGCTGACAAGGCTTTCGATTAATGCGTTGTTCGCATATCGAGCGGCTTGCGCAGGCCCACCATTTGCTTGCGCGAGCTTGTCCCACCCTACGATGAATAATCCGGCCTACTCGGCAATGGCCGGGTACAGATGCTCACGTGCCAGAAACCAGGCCAGCACGACCATCAACAGCGAGACGCGGGCCACGTCAGCGGGGGTGGCAATGGCCCAGCGGTAGGTCAGACCTTCGCAGAGTTGAGTGATCCACAGCGACATGACGCACCTCGCACAGGCGGAACGGACCCGCTCAACTGTAGCTCAGAAACTCGCACAAAGCGGCGGCTGATTGCTTGACAGTCGGGCCTCGCGCCCAGCCGCCGTGCGACCGATTCGACCGGAATAACCGGGCTCGTTCAGTCGTCGATTTCGACGGTGCACTCAGGCAGACTGTCGAGGAACATCCGGCCGTAGCGCTTGGTGCGAACGCGAGGGTCAAGAATGACAACCTGGCCCGAATCGGTTTTCGTGCGAATCAGACGGCCGAAGCCCTGCTTGAGCCTGATGATCGCTTCGGGGACCTGATACTCCATGAACGGCACGCCGCCGCGGGCTTTGATCGCCTCGAGACGCGCTTCGAGCAACGGATGGTCGGGCACGCTGAACGGAAGCTTGGCGATAATAACGTTCTGCAGCGCCTCGCCGGGAACGTCGACCCCCTGCCAGAAGCTGTCGGCCCCGAACAGCACCCCCCGCGCGTCGTGGCGAAAGCGCTCGAGCATCATGGTGCGGGGCACCCCCTCGGCCTGGCTGTACAGCGAATACCGCTTTTCAGTGAACCAGGTCGTCAGGCGCTTCGCGCAGCTATCGAGCATCTTGTAGCTGGTGAACAGCACAAAGGCGCGGCCCTGCGTCTGTTCCACGTGTTTCTTGATTCGTTCGCAGACGGCGGCCTCGAACGCCGCCGGTTCTGCGCCGGGGTCGGGCATGTGCGCGGGCAATATCAGCCGCACGTTTCGCTGATAGTCGAAGGGGCTGCCCAGTTTTTTCTCGTGCGATTGATCGAGCCCCAGCCGACTGCGAATGAAATCGAAATTCTGGCCGTCGACCGCCAGCGTGGCACTGGTCAGAATGACGGTGGGGCCCGCGCCAAACAGCTCTTCGCGCAACACCGGCCCGACTTCGATGGGCGCGCTCAAGAGCCGGGTGATTTCGCGGCGCCGGCCGCTGACTTCGATCCAGTAAACCGAATCTTTCTGGCCCTGCGACAACCAGGTTTCGACCGCATTGGCCAGAAGGGTGCAGCGCTCGGCGGCGCTGGAAAGCTCGATTTTCTCTTCGTCTTTCTCGAGCGCCGTGGCGAACGTGGCGATCGACCGCGCCAGCCCCTTCAGCGGCGTCGCAAAGTCGGTTTCGATTTCAGGGGGCGAATGGAAGCGGCCGTTGGCAGGGCACCGCCGGTCGCGCCAGCGACGAAATTCGTCGAACAGGTCGCGCGCGACGTGCCGCAGATCGGCCACCAGCCGTTGCCCTTCCACATGCTCGTGATGCACCAACAGCCCCCGGTTGCTGCGGTCGTGATACAGCTTGTTGAACAGGTAATCGACCTGCGAGCTGGTAACCGAGAGCCCCAGATGGTCGGCGGCGACCCCTTCGATCGTATGGGCCTCGTCAAAGACCACCACATCGTACTCGGGAAGAATGCTCGCGCCCTGGCGGCGCAGCGCCAGGTCGGAAAAGAACAGCGCATGATTGACGACCAGCAGGTCGGCGTTGGCCGCGCGGCGCCGTGCGGCGAAATAAAAGCAGTCGGCGTACGTCGGGCACTTGCGCCCCAGGCAGTTGCCGTGGTCGCTTTGAACTTCGTCCCACACGTCGCCCGAGGGCTTGAAATCAAGCGTCGCCAGGCTGCCGTCGGCCGTCACCTGCGACCACTTCGAGATCCGGGCGAGTTCTTCGAGCTGCCGGGGCTGAGCGAACATCGCCTGGGCCCGCTCGCGAGCCCCTTTCAGCCGCCGCAGGCTGATGTAGTTTCCGCGGCCTTTGACCAGCACTGCCGAGAATTCCAGAGGCAGCACCGAATTGAGAAACGGAATGTCGCGGCCGATAAGCTGCTCTTGCAGGCTGATGGTGTGCGTCGAAACGACGATGCGCGTGCGCTTGCGGTTTTCGTCGTCGCGATCGCGCTTTTGGCCCTGATCGGCGGTGGCGGCCAGAATCACCGGCACCAGATACGCAAAACTTTTGCCGACGCCTGTGCCCGCCTCGACGACCAGGTGCTTTTTCGATGCGATCGCGCTGGCGACCGCCTCGGCCATTTCAAGCTGTTGCGGCCGATGCTCGTAGGCCTTCAGGCGTTGCGCGATCCGCCCGTCGGGGCCCAGAATCGCGGCAGAAGTCAGTTGCACGGCCACAATGAGGACCAGGTTGCGTCACACGAACAGGCCGCCGCGCGGCACGAATCATTGGCGCAGTTTATCACCCTTTTGGCGCTGGAACCAGACGCCGGTCAAGATCGCCTGAGCGACGATGGCGCCGCAGAGCGCCATGCTGGGATGCGTGTACCAGGGTTTGCCGAACCGCGTCAGTACCGCACCGAACTTGTCGGGGCGCGAGAGGGCGTCGGCCAGTTGTGAGATCGCGGGAGAGGTCAGGCAAAACAGGGCGGCGGCCAGAGGAAACCACCACCGCGGTCTTCCGCTCTCGCCTCGGGCGACTGGCGCTGCGAGCCCCCACAGCAGCCCCAGCACCGCAGGGGCCAGCACGAGCGCGGCCGGTTCCCAGGGGCCATCTTTGTGCAGGAATGCGCCGCGGTAGGCGGCGTGGATCGTTCCCGCCAGAAGCCCGCTGGCGAACGCGGGCGGCGAGCCGCGCCAGACCGTGAGCCCCAGCGTGAGGCCCAGGGCATAGAAGAAACTGCGATGACCGGGCCAGCGCACGCCGTTGGACGCCACAACAGCGGCGCCCATCGACGCGCCGATAAGCGCCGCCAGAACCCACGGATGAGTCATCGCGCGCGCGATCGCGCGCGTGGCAGGCGCTGACCCGGGCAGCAAACGTGCGTCAATCGACATGTTGGGGCCTCACGGTCTTCCAGGCGCCATGGGAATCTGGTTCGACAATCAACCGGGCGTAAAACATGGAGAGCGCAGGTCGCACCCAGTCGTTGGTGCGCACGCGGGCATCGGCAGGCAGCCGACTGCCATCGGCCGAATACACGCCTTCAATCGGAATGGCCGAAACGATTTCGCCGGCCGACAACTCGCCCGAGATGCCGCGCAGGTCTCCCAGTTCAAGAAACCGGCCGTCGTTGCCAGTGGCCCGCAGGCAGACGGCCGCCAGGGCGCCGATCACCCCCAGGCCGGTGCCCCCGTGGGCCGAGAGTCTCACTCCAAATTCCGCTGCGCCACGCCATGCTTCTTCGATGGCGACGACGCGCTCTTGCGTCGCGCGGCCGAACGTGGCGGCCTGTGCGCGGCACGGTTCGACGTCGGCGACGCGGGCGACACACAGACCCGGGTCGGCCCCTTCGTGGAAATGCGCCGCGAGAAACTCGGCGCACAACCGCTCGACTGCCTCGGGCGCCAGGTCGCTGCCGTCGAGCCCCAGGGCGCAACTGCTGTTGTTGCTGGTGAAGGGAATCGCGGGGTCGCGCAGGTGCTGATGCCGCGTGACGCCGCGCACGGCATACCCCGCCGCTCGCAATTCGGCAGCCAGCATCCGGCAGAGCCGGCCGGTGCCGATGCTCTCGTGATTATCGGTGTCGTCGACGCCGATCAACAGGTCGTGATGGAATAACGACTCAGGCATTGGCACGGGGCGGCCGGCGCGGTTCGCATTGCTCGCGACCATGCTAATGGCACGCTCGTGCGATTGGAAGCCATCAGTCGGCCAGGCGATGGAGCACGACGAGGCAGATGTCGTCGCGCTGCGGCAACCCCGCGCAGAATGCCTCGACGTCGGCGACGATGGCTTCGCCCAAAAGCTCGGCGCGGGCGGGGGCCTGTTCGAGCAGCTTCGAGAGCCGCGGAACGCCGTACAGGTCGTGCGCGGCGTTCATCGCCTCTGACACGCCGTCGGTGAACAGCACCACGGCGTCTCCCGCGCCGATCTTGATCTGCGTCTGAGGATAGACGTTGTCGGGCTTGATGCCCAAAGGCAGCGACGTGGCCTTGGCGGCCATGGGCTCCACCTGACCGTTTCGGCTGCGCAAAAGCGGGGGCGGGTGCCCGGCGCTCACGACCGTCAGCGTGTGGTTCTTAGGGTCGAGCACCACGAACTCGAGCGTGATGAATCGATGCCCGATGCCGCGCGACGAGAACGCGGCGTTGAGGGCGGCCATGGCGTCGCCCGGGGTCTTGCGGGCCAGAAGCTCGTAGCGGGCGTCGGCCGAGAGGCGGGCCATCAAGAGCGCGGCGGGTACGCCCTTACCCGCGACGTCGCCCACCCCCACGGCGACGCGGCCGTCGGGCAGCACCACGTAGTCGAAGAAGTCGCCCCCGACGCGCTGGGCCGCTTCGTAATAGTCGAAGAACTCGTAACCGGCGACGCGCGGCCGCTCGTGCGGCAAAAAGCTGAGCTGCACCTGCGTCGCGAAATCAAGATCGCGCTCGAGATCGCGCTGCCGCAGGGCGCTCGCGTGCAATTGCGCGTTCTCGAGCGCCAGGGCCGCCTGGGCCGCCACGCTCGCCAGAACTTCGAGATCGTCTTCAGAAAAGGCGACGGTGTTGTTGAGCGTATCGACCTGCATCGCGCCCAGCGCCGTGCCGTCGGCGGCCACGAGCGGGGCGCACATCACCGAGCGGATTTTCAGGTTGGCGATCGATTCGCTCAGCGCGAACCGCTGGTCGCTCGCCGCGTCGGCGCTCAAGATGGCCCGCGCCTTGCTCATGGCCTCTTTGAGAATCGTCATGCTCAGGCGGCCCGGTTCAGAACCATCTTCGCGCCGCGTGCGCAGCGCATGCACCTTCAGCTCGCCCGTGGCGGCGTCGCGCAGCACCACGAAACCCCGATCGGCCTGGGGAAAGATCTTGAAGAGGCTTTCCAGAATGCGGGGCAGCACCTCGTTGGCCTTGAGCGTGCCCCCCAGGTTCTGGCTGATTTCCATCACCGCCCGCAGCTTGGCCTCGGGGCGAACCCCGATGCGCGGGCCGCGGGCCGTACCTATTTCGACCGAGGTGATGATCGACGAATGGTCGGTTCCGCTTTCAGATTCAGCCAGAATCGCCTGCGGAAACGCCACCGCCGGGGCGGCCGCGTCAGAAACGTCGGGCACCGTCGTCACCTGCTCGACCAGCCGATTGACGCCGGTCAGGGTCGGCGCCGGCGTCGACGGAGGGGCGCTGAGATAAAACCTCAAGACCAGCTCGCAGACCCGAATTTCGTCGCCATTGCGCAGCTCGGTACGCCCCTGAATGCGCTCTCCGTTGAGCATCGTGCCGTTGCGGCTGCGAAGGTCTTCCAGAAACCACTCCCCCTGACTCTCGACAATCTGGGCGTGGTTGCGGCTGACGGCGGCGTTGTCGAGCACGATCTGGCACGCCGGGTGACGACCCATCACCATCCGGTCGCCCGGCAGCTCCAGCAGTTGGCCCGGGCAAGTTCCTTTGACGACCTGCAACACCGCCACGGCTTGTTCCCCGTTTGAAATTGTCTGCTGAATCTGCGCCGCGCCGTGATTGTCTCAGCGCCCTTCCAGTCCTGCGTCGCCCGCACGCTGACCATTCGGCTCATTCGCCGATTGCTGGTTCTGGTCGTTAATCAGCGCTTGTAGCTCTTTGGTTCCTTGAGTTTTCTGCTCTCTCAAGTTAAGTCGCAGCATTTCGGTCGCAATTGCGCGCATTTCGGCATCGACTTTGGAAAAGTTCGCAGGCGAAAGCCGCTCGAACGACCGCATCGACTCGGCATAATCGCCGCGCAGGCTCTGCACAACCGCCTGACCGGCCAGCCCGAACGCCTGCAAGTCGGTCTGGGTGGTGCGAGTGGCAAACTCGTCGAAAATCGCCTGCGCTTCGGTGTATTGCCGGTTGCGCAGGTGCAGCATGGCCAGTCGCTGTTTCGCCAGGTCGGAATATTTCCTGCGGTCGGCCATATCACCGCTGGAAAAGTCGATGACCGCCTGCCACGCATCAATATCGTTTGCCGCCCAATCGCGGGCATACAAAAACTGCAGCAGGATCGTGTCCTTGCGAGGGATTTTGGGCTCGCTCGGCGGCGGCACCGTGAACGGGTCGGTCGGGCGCGACAGCCACCCGACGCCGGCCGACGCGCCCGCGACCAATACCCCCAGCAACAGCACGGCCGCCAATTGTTTGGCAACCGGCCAATCAGGAGAGTGCCACAAACCGCTCAGCAGCCGGCGCCACCACGGGCGGTCGTCGGTCGTTTCGGCGGCGTCGATGTCGGCCGCGTCGAGGGCGCGATCGGCGCCCGCGCTTCCCTCTTGCGCGACCTTCTTGATGTCGCGCAGAATCTCATCGGCGCTCTGGTACCGCTTCTGCGGTTCCTTGGCCATCATCTTGCGGACAATGCGGCACAGAAGCGGTGACAGGTCGCCCCGCAGTTGCTCGAGGCTCTCGGGCTCTTCTTTCAGGTGTTGAACGGCAACGCTCATCGCCGTTTCACCGCGAAACGGCGGGTTGCCCGTCAGCAGGTGGTAGCAGGTGACGCCGAAGGAATAGACGTCGCTGCGGGCATCGAGCTTCTTGCCGTGCACCTGCTCGGGGCTCATGTACAGCGGGGTGCCCATCGTCACGCCGACCTGCGTCAGGTTGACCCGCTCTCCCTGTTGCGTGAGCTGGGCGAGGCCGAAATCGCCCACCTTGGCCTCTCCCTTGCGCGTCAGCAGAATGTTTTCGGGCTTGATGTCGCGGTGCACGATGCCGGCCGCATGCGCCGCCTGCAGCGCGCTCGCGACCTGGCGCATGATCTTCAGAGCGACGGCTTGTTCGGGAGGGCCTTTCTTCATCAAAAATTCACGAAGATTCAGCCCCTGGACATATTCCTGCGCGATGAAATGCGTCCCCTCGTGCTCGCCGATCAGATACACCTGAACGATGTTGGGGTGGCTGAGGGCGGCGGCGGCCATCGCTTCGGTCTTGAAGCGCTTGAGGTAGCTGGCGTCGCTCACCCGCTCTTGCCGCAACACCTTGACCGCGACGTTTCGCTTAAGCGACGTCTGTTCAGCCAGGAAGACCTCGGCCATCCCCCCGTGCCCGAGCCGTCGCAGAATGCGAAATTCGCCCAGCATGCGATCGGTCCAGTCGGCGTCGGCCGCATCGTTCTCGACAGCCGCGCCACTGGCCGCAGCAGTCGCCCGCCGTTCGGAAGTGGGGGCCGCGACCGGGGGAACGGTCTCGCGAGCCGAGCCGTCCTTCTGCGGCGGGACGCCAAGCGCCATAAGGGCAAGTTCTCCGAAGGGGGCCGACGCAACAATTGGGCGCACCGCCCGACCCTATATGATACGCCCCCGAGCGACGTTCCGCAAAGCGGCGTCGCAGGCCGCAAGAGCCGCTTGGCGGCCTTTGACACGGGTCGGAAGGCGTGTAATATAAATTTTCGCGGTTCCGGGTGCTGCAAAGGCTCGGTCCCCAAGGGCGGGGTGTGCAGGTCTCACGACGGCCGTCCGGAGCTTCGGCTGTCCGTCGCGTCTCGTAAGCGCTACGCGCCTGCGAGTCTCCCATTATTCGAATTTCGCACCCGGCAAGGCGCCAGGCGGGTCGCCAATGAACCGTTCAGGATCATCTCCGTCTCATGTCGTTTGACGAACTTTGCCGTGTGCTGGTGCGACTGCAACTGGTTCCCCAACACCAGATCGATGCGAGTCTGGGGCAGTCGGGTCGCAAAGGGCACGATGCAGCCGAACTGCTGAAAGCTCTGGAGAACAAGGGGCTGCTCACCTCGTACCAAGTGGGCCGACTGGAAAAAGGAGATTACGACAGTCTCGTTCTGGGGCCGTACAAACTGATGTACCGCAACGCTTCGGGCAGCTTCGCCCGGGTGTATCGGGCCTGCGACCTGCGGACCGGCAAGATGGTCGGCCTGAAGGTGCTCCGCCAGCGCTGGTCGGAAGACAACAAGGCGGTGGCCGAGTTCCATCGCGAAGCCGAGCTGGGCAAGACGCTCAAGCACGAGAATATCGTGCCCATCTACGAGGTGGGGCAGTCGAGCGGGCAGCATTTCTTTGCGATGGAGTTTGTGGAAGGGGGAAACCTCAGAGATTTCATCAATATCCGCAAGAAGCTGAGCCCTCAGGAGGCGACCAAGTGCCTCCTGGAAATGACCGAGGGGCTGAACTATGCCTTCTCGAGGGGCACGACCCACCGCGACCTCAAGATGACCAACGTGCTGATGAGCAGCCAGGGGGTCGCCAAACTGGTGGATTTCGGGCTGGCGGGCATCGCCGACGACGAGCGCTCGGGGGGTGAAAGTTCGCAACGGGCGCTCGAATACGCCACGCTCGAAAAGAATACCGGCGTTCCCCGTAACGACCCGCGGAGCGACCTGTACTTTCTGGGAACGATCTACTACGAGCTGCTGACGGGTGTGCCCCCGCTGCCCCGCACGCGCAACCGGCTCGAGCGCAGCCAGTTCAGCCGCTACCTGCAGGTCGCCCCCATTCGCACGCTCGAGCCCGGTCTGCCGCGTTCGGTCGCGGCCATTGTCGAACGGTTGATGCAACTGAACCCTTCGTTGCGTTATCAGGCGCCGACCGAGGTGCAGCGCGACTTGAAAGGTGCGCTCGCCGAGGTGGGTCAGGCGCCCGATCCTCAGGCGGCCGAAGCGGCCGTCGCAGAACCGCCGCAGTCTCCCGCGGTCAACAACACCAGCGCCGGAACGATCATGTGCATCGAAGGGCGGCACAGCCTGCAGGACAGGCTGCGAGAATATTTCTCGAAGCACGGCTATCGGGTGCTGGTGCTGTCTGACCTTGATCGCGGGCTGAGCCGGCTGCGATCGAGCCCGCCTGATTGCATGGTCATCATGGCGGAAACGATCGGCGAGCCGGCCTTGCGGGGCTATGCCGAGGCGCAAGAGCTGCAGAAGCAGGCGCCCGCCGGCGTGGTGCTGGTGCTGGGCGAACAGCAGTCGGAGTGGAAGGGGCGGCTGGCCGAGAGCGAACGGTCGCAGGTGCTGGTGCAGCCCGTCACTCTGCGTGAGCTCAGGCGCGTCGTCCGCCAGACCTGCGGCCTGCCGGACAACAACGGCAGCGAGACGTGACGTCGGCCGCGCGGTGCGATGTCGCGTTGTAAGGCCCGTCCCCCGCGGATCAGGACGGAGTTGCTGTGCAGCTTCACGATTCAAGTTCCGCACGGCCGTCCTTGCGCTGCTGACGGTTCCAGTCGAGAAACTGCTCCAGGCCTCGAGGGTCGTCAGCCCAACTTCCGGCCGACCGGCGTATTCCATCGCCGGCGGCAAGCGCCTGACCTGCCGTCGAGGGCTGAATACTGAGTGTCACTTTCTGTCCGTCCGGCAGACCAGGCTCGTGCTCAAGCTCGATCAGCTTGCCATGAACGACACCTTCGAGAATTGTTTGCGTCTGTGACACGAGATTGCCCTTTGCAGGTGATTTCACTCGCTGATTCTGACGTACAGCGTAGGCCAGACTCTGCGTGCGGGCAATCCATTGCAGGGGTCAGGTCAGTGCTAAGGACGCAACACAAACCCAGAAAACCCCTCCGGCGACTACCATGTTGTCTGGCGACAGTAGCGCGGTTTCGGCGCAGTGCGAACCGCATACAGGGTTATCGGTCGGCGCGCTCTGCCGCGCGAGTTGCCACCCAGGCTTTGAACGCCTGGTCGAACGCTGCGGCATTGGGCACCGCCAGGAGATCGCAGAGGGTGCCCAGCCCGCTGGGGTCGTCGTGGACGCTCGATCGAAACTTGCGATAGAAATGCGCCAAGAGCCCCCGCTCTTCAAGATACAAACACAGGCCGCGAACATACGCGTAGTTGAGCCCTTCTCCCTCGCCGCGAAACGCCTGACTGCGCACGACGGTCGCCAGCTCGGGGAACGACTGGTTTCGCAGGGTCGCCGCGAGCAGCCGGCTGCGCCCGTTCTGCTGCCCGAGCAGGGTCAGGCCGTCGGGGGCGAAGTGAGCGTCTTCGTGGAGCGCCGCGAGCCCCTCGTCGAACCACTCGGGCATTTCGGGGAAGTCGAACGTCGCGAGAACATGCGCCAGTTCGTGGGCCAGCGTTCCTGTTCCAGTGGCCGCATTGAACACGATTCTGCGCCGGCTGCGCTGGGTATAGCCCGCGTAGGCCGCGGGGTCGTATCCGTCGAGCCGCCGCGCGAATTCGAAATACTCGAGTTCATTACGGGCGGCGACGATGACAACCGGCTGATCGGGCCGGCGGTCGAAATAAGAGCGCCACAGCGCCTCGGTAATCGGCCGGACCGTTTCGTCGTGCAAGCGGCTCAATTGCTCGCTTGAGAACGTGCCGGTGAGCACGAACGGAGGGTGCAAGGCCGCGCGGCAACCCGGCGGAAGCTCGGGCAATAGGGCGCTCGCGGCATCTGAGCAGGCGCGCGCCAGAGCGTTTGCGTCGGTTGCTCGGGATCGCGCGGCCAGCGATTCGGCTGGTGTCAGGTGGGCGCCAAGCGCTGGTTCGGGGCCGCGCGTCGTGGGCCGAGACAGGGCGTACGACGTCCCGATCAGGACGACGGGCCCCAGCAACAAGATGAGAGTTCGAATGCGAGTCAACGGCGAGATCCTCAGGCGCCGGCAGCCGCTGCGCGGGCAGCGACTCGGGCGAACTAGAGTGTAACTCGCGGGGGCCGGCCGTCTGGCGGCGACTTGATTGAAATCTGTCGCCGGCAGGGCGAATTCGCGTGGTCGGACGATTTACCCGTTACGCTCGGCACATTCGCCGCGTGCGGCGCCCGCTGGGGCGCGAGTATCTTCGGTGCGCGAGGCAAGATTCGCCCATTTTGCGCGACATGCGCAACGGCAACTCAAGTTGCTGCGCAGTGCGGCCCGAATTCTGGTATGCCGCTCGCGACCAACCCGCTCGATTGACTCCCGGAACGCGAATTCGCTCAAATGGAACAGCTTCACACGCAGCCCACAGTCTCTCTGGCCCCGACCGTACCCTGGCGCAGCGCGCTGGCGGTTAACCACCCCAACCCTCTCTTTACGGAGAACGATCTGCACGCCATGCGGCACGGGATGCACTGCCTGATGTACACCATGATGGGTGCGCATCCCGACGTGCGCGAGGGCGTGGCTGGCACGCGCTTTACCGTGTGGGCCCCCAATGCCCAGGAGCTGTCGGTCGTCTGCGACGCCAACTACTGGCAGCACGGCCGAAACCCGCTCGAACGCATTGGCGAGGGCCTGTGGAGCGGGTTTGTGGCGGGCGTGCAGCACGGGGCGGCGTACAAGTATTCGCTGCGCGACTGCTGGGGGCACGTGCAGGAGAAGGCCGACCCCTACGGCTTCTGGTCGGAAGTGCGCCCCAAATCGGCGTCGGTCGTTTACGACCTGGGGCACTACCCGTGGCACGACAACGCCTGGTTGCGCCGCCGCGAGATGGCCAACTGGTACGAGCAGCCGGTGACCACGTACGAAGTGCACCTGGGTTCGTGGCGCTGCCCGCGCGACGGTCGGCGGTTTTACAACTACCGCGAGCTCGCGCCGATGCTGGTCGACTATGTGCGGCAGATGGGCTACACGCACATTCAATTGCTGCCCATCACCGAACACCCCTTCGACGGCTCGTGGGGGTACCAGACGATCGGGTATTTTGCCCCGACCAGCCGGTTCGGCACGCCGCACGATTTCATGTATTTCGTCGACTACTGCCACCAGCACAATATCGGGGTGCTGGTCGACTGGGTGCCGGCCCACTTTCCGACCGACGGGCACGGCCTGGCCCGCTTCGACGGAACGTGCCTGTTCGAACATGCCGACCCGCGCCAGGGAGCCCACCCCGACTGGGGGACTCTGGTCTTCAACTACGGGCGCAACGAAGTGCGGAATTTTCTGTTGTCGAGCGCCCGGTTCTGGCTCGACGTGTACCACGTCGACGGTTTGCGCGTCGATGCGGTCGCTTCGATGCTGTACCTCGACTATTCGCGGAAGGCGGGCGAGTGGGTTCCGAACCGCTACGGCGGCCGCGAGAACCTCGAGGCCGTGCAGTTTCTCAAAGATATGAACACGATTCTGCACGGCGAATTCCCCGGTATTCTGACGGTGGCCGAAGAATCGACCGCCTGGGGAGGAGTGTCGCGCCCGGTGTACACCGGCGGCCTGGGGTTCAGCTTGAAGTGGGACATGGGCTGGATGAACGACACGCTGCGCTATCTCCAGCACGACCCGGTACACCGCAAATTCCATCAGAACGAATTGTCGTTCCGCATGGTGTACGCCTTCACCGAGAACTTCATTCTGCCCTTGTCGCACGACGAGGTGGTGCACGGCAAGAGGGCGCTCTTGTCGCAAATGCCGGGCGACTACTGGCAGAAATTCGCGAACCTGCGGCTCTTGTATGGGTACCAGTACACGATGCCCGGCAAGAAACTGCTGTTCATGGGCGGCGAATTCGGGCAGTGGCACGAGTGGAATCACGACCAGGAACTCGACTGGGCCCTGTTCGGCCAGCAGTTCCACGACGGCCTGCGCCGGTTTGTCCACGACTTGAACGAGGTCTACAAGAGCCACGGGCCGCTGCACGAGCTCGACATGCAGCCCGAAGGCTTTTCGTGGATTCAGTGCGACGACTGGCACAACAGCGTGTATGCGTATCTGCGCTACGCCCGCAACCGCGACGACTTTGTCGTCGTCGGGCTGAATTTCACGCCGGTGCCGCGTGACGGATACCGCCTGGGCGTACCGAAACCCGGTTATTACACCGAGGTGCTCAATAGCGACGCCGACATCTATGGCGGCGGAAACATCGGCAACCTGGGAGGCGTGTACAGCGAGCCGATTGCGGTGCACGGGCACGCGCAAAGCATTTCAGTGCGCCTGCCCCCCTTGGGCATGCTCGTCTTGCGGCCGGTGTGACGCGCCAGGTCGTGAGGCGAGCGGGAGCTTGTCAACGAGCGCCAGCGTTCACGGCGCCACAGCGCCACGGCTTGTGCCACCCTACTCCCACTCCTCGTAAAGCAGGACTTCCAACGTCGGGGTTCCCAAGGTCCCCCTTTGGGAACCCAGTCGTGCGCCCTGTGTTCGTGCCGAAGCTCCGGTTTGGCACCTGGCGGGTCTGGAAGCTCCTGGTTCCTGTTTCTTTGGGGCGTGGCCGGCACCGCCAATCTGGCAGACTGCCAGAGAGTTGTCGGAGAGACAAACCCTTCATTTGCTGAGCGGGAAGTCGGCCAGATACTTCGTTCCTCGTTCGCTGAACAACCCGGCCATGTCGGCGTTGTAGTGCGCCAGCTTGTGCCGCAGTTTGCACTTCACCGCCGTGATCCGGCCGTCGATCCAGCGGCGATGCCGCACCAGCACCCGGTGCTCGCGGACGCGGGGAGTCGGCCGCCAGGCTGCAGGCAACATGTCGAGCAGCAGGAATTCGGCCAGCACTTGGGCGTCGACCTTGTCCGATTTGTTTTTACTCTCGGCGATCACGCGGAGCTTCTGGGGATGGGCCAGCACGC
>JBQTIL010000083.1:0-57977 GCA_052388175.1 Planctomycetaceae bacterium
AAAATTCCTCGGACTGAGGATTTCGGCTGGGATGCTCCAGAATCCAATCGGGCCGAAAAGACTTGACCACGGACCACACAGACCACACGGAAACGAGAATGATTTTGCCTTATTTCTGTGTGTTTCGCGTGTTCCGTGGTCTTTTCCTATCCTTGGTTGCGGCTCGGCCGCTGTGATTCTCCGCGAGCCTTGCGACCTCGGCGGTCTTGAATGTGAAAAGATATACGCATCAACATGATTCGGCCCATTGGTCGCGGCTCCGTCGCGGCGGGTCGTTCCGTTTGTTCTGTGGTCGATGAAATTCGATTCAAAAGCTGAGCGACAAACATGAGAGCGAGAAAAACCAGCGCCCGCCGGCGCGCACGCAAACGGCTGTTTCGTGAGGTCAAAGGAAATTACGGCAAACGCGGCAAGCTGGTCAAAATGGCCACCGAGACGCTGTTGCGCGCGCGGGCCTTCGCATTTCGCGACCGGCACGACAAGAAGCGCGAGTTTCGCGCTTTGTGGATCACCCGGCTTTCGGCGGCGTGCCGCGCGCGCGGTCTGCGGTATTCTGAATTCATTCGCGGCCTGTCGCTGGCGCAGGTGGGGCTCAATCGCAAGTCGCTGAGCGAGCTGGCAATTCACAGCCCCCATGTATTCGACGAGCTGGTGGCGCTGGCCAAAGAACACGGGGCGAAGACGCAGACCGCTTGACGTCTCCGGGGCGCGTCGTAAATGTTGAATGCCGAAATTCGAACGTCGAATCAAGCACGAATGCCGAAGTACGAATGACGAATGACCGGCTGGGACTGGTCGGTTTTCGCCCGCGCTGCCCACCGCGTTCGAGGGTGCGTGCTGAATCGACCACGTCACAAAAAACGGATCTGTCCCCGGCTTGTTTGCCCCGTTCGTCATTCGGGCTTCGTCATTGATTCGACATTCGGATTTCGTCATTCGTCATTCCCCCCGATGGACCTTCTCGCTCGACTGAATGAATTCGAGGCGCAGGCGCTGGCGGCTATCGCCGGTGCGCACGACGCCGCGAGTCTCGAAGCGGCTCGCGTGCAGTTCGTCGGCGCCCGCCAGGGGCGGCTTCGCGACCTGCAGACGCTGCTGGGCAAGGTTCCAGCCGATCAGAAACCCGCCTGCGGCAAGCGGTTCAACGAGGTCAAGGGGCGCATTACGGCCGCGCTCGAAGCGCGGCTGGCTGCGCTTGCGCGGCCGAAGCTGGCGGCAGGGGCCGTCGACGTGACATTGCCCGGCGTGCGCCCCGAGCTGGGCCGCCGACATCCGCTCGCGCAAACGATTATCGAGCTCAAAGACATCATGGGGCGGTTCGGGTTCTCGGTGGCCGACGGCCCCGAGATCGAAGACGATTTCCACAATTTCGAGGCGCTCAACATTCCGGCCGAACATCCGGCCCGCGACCCTCTCGAGAATTTCTATGTCGCGGCGGCGGAAAGGGAGGCGGGCAAGGGCCCGCTGCTTTTGCGCAGCCAGACGTCGACGGTGCAGATTCGCGTGATGGAACGGACGAAGCCCCCTATCCGCATCATTTCCGTGGGGCGGGTCTATCGCCCCGACACCATCGACGCGACCCATTCGTGCGAGTTCCACCAGATCGAGGGGCTGATGGTCGGGGCGCACGTGACGATGGCCGAATTGAAGACGGTGTTGCGGCTGTTTGCGCAGGCGTACCTGGGGCGCGACGTGCACATTCGGTTCCGGCCGTCGTTCTTTCCGTTCACCGAGCCGTCGGTCGAGGTCGATATGAGCTGGACCGAGCCGGGCAAGCCCTGGCTGGAACTCGGGGGGGCGGGGATGGTCGACCCGCACGTCTTGCGGGCGGTGGGCTACGACCCCGACGAGGTGAGCGGCCTCGCTTTCGGGCTGGGGGTCGAGCGATTCTGCATGCGGCGGTACGGCGTGCCCGACCTGCGGCTGTTTACCGCCAACGACGTGCGCTTTTTGCGTCAGTTCTAACCGTGCGTGGATCTGCGGCCGTGCTCAGCACCAATGGCGTCATCGAAACTTCGCTGTACGTCGACGACCTGAATCGCTCGGCAGAATATTACGCGCGGGTGTTCGGGTTTCAGGAAATCTTCGCCAACGAGCGGTTGCGGGCGCTCGGCGTCGAGGGGCGGCAGGTGCTCTTGCTGTTCAAGAAAAAGGCCTCAGCCCATCTGACGGTCAGCGCGCACGACGGTTCGGGCCAGACGCACCTCGCGTTTGCCATTGGCGCCGGTGAGCTCGAGGCGTGGCAACGACGGCTCGTTGAGCTGGGGATCGCGGTTGAAGAGCGGAAGATGTGGGAGCGCGGCGGGACGAGCCTGTACTTTCGCGATCCCGACGGCCACCTGCTTGAGCTGGCGACGCCAGGCGTGTGGTCGATCTATTGAGCTTGGGAATGACGAATGTCTATTGACTAACGTCTGATCAATGCCGAAGCACGAATGACGAAACCCGAAAGACTGCGTTCGAGCCCGCTCGTTGATCGGCTTTCGGCAATCGGTATTGAATAGACATTCGGATTTCGCCATTCGTCATTCCCCCCGGTTCCCTTTTCTGCGGCCGTTCGGCGTGGTAATCTCGGTCGGTTTCCGCCGTTACCCAATTCCGCGCGGCGAGGCCATCGAGTGGCTGGCGCGGGCTTTCTCTCGCGCGCGTGAGAGGGCCCGGCTGGATCTCCAGAGCTGCCATCTCGGGGCCGGTCTGCGCGCCACATCGGGGAAGATTGCCGCGTGCCGCGCCGAACCGACATCCACCGCATCCTGATCATCGGTTCTGGCCCTATCGTGATCGGGCAGGCGTGCGAGTTTGATTATTCGGGAACACAGGCCTGCAAGGCGCTGCGTGAAGAAGGCTACGAGGTGGTGCTGGTCAACTCGAACCCGGCCACCATCATGACCGACCCCGGGACGGCCCACCGCACGTACATCGAGCCGATCACCTGGGAATACGTGCAGAAGATCATCGAGATCGAGCGGCCCGACGCGCTCTTGCCCACCTTGGGGGGCCAGACGGGCCTGAACGTCGCGATGGATCTGGCGCGGCGCGGCATTCTCAAGCAGTTGGGCTGCGAACTGATCGGCGCGCGTGAAGAAGTGATCGCGAAGGCCGAGGGTCGCGAAAGCTTCAAGCAGGCGATGCTGCGAATCGGCCTCGACGTGCCCCGCAGTTTCGCCGTGCACAACCTCGAAGAAGCCCGTGCGGCGCTGCGCGAGATCGGGTTGCCGATCATCATTCGCCCCAGCTACACGCTGGGAGGGGCCGGGGGGGGAATCGCCTACAACCGCGAAGAATTCGAATCGCGGGTCGCGCGGGGCATTGCGATGTCGCCCGTGGGCGAGGTGCTGCTCGAAGAATCAGTCATCGGCTGGAAAGAGTTCGAAATGGAGGTGATGCGCGACGTGGCCGACAACGTCGTCATCGTCTGTTCCATCGAAAACCTCGACCCGATGGGGGTGCACACGGGCGATTCGATCACCGTGGCGCCGGCCCAGACGCTCACCGACAAGGAATACCAGCGGATGCGCGACGCCACGATTGCGATCATGCGCGAGATCGGCGTCGAAACCGGCGGGTCGAACGTGCAATTCGCCATCAATCCGCAGACCGGGCGGATGGTGGTAATCGAGATGAACCCCCGCGTCAGCCGCTCGAGCGCCCTGGCCTCGAAAGCCACCGGGTTCCCGATCGCCAAGATCGCCGCCAAGCTGGCGGTCGGCTATCGGCTCGACGAAATTCCCAACGACATCACCCGCGAAACACTGGCCTGTTTCGAGCCCACCATCGATTACGTCGTCACCAAGATCCCCCGCTGGACGTTCGAGAAGTTTCCCGAAGCCGAACCGGTGCTGACGGTGCAGATGAAGTCGGTGGGCGAGACGATGGCGATCGGCCGCACGTTCAAAGAATCGTTGCAGAAGGCCGTGCGCGGTCTCGAAATCGGGCATTTCGGCCTGGGAGGGGGCAAGAAAGACCTGTGGGGCACCGAAGCACAGCCCGGCCTGCACGAAATCGAGGGCAAGCTGGCGACCCCCAATGCCGAGCGTTTGTTTTTCATTCGGTACGCCTTCAAAGCCGGCATGTCGGTTTCGCAGGTCCACGAGCTCACGAACATCGACCCCTGGTTCCTGCAGCACATCGAAGAATTGACGCACATCGAGACCGAGATTCGTCAGGTCGAGCGGCTCGAGGCGGCGGGAGTCGACCTGGTGCGCAAAGCCAAGCAGAGCGGTTATTCCGACCGACAGCTTGCGTGGTGGTGGAACGCTTCTGAGATGGAGGTGCGTGCGCACCGCAAGGCACAGGGCGTCGTGGCGACCTTCAAGCAGGTCGATACGTGCGCCGCCGAATTCGAAGCCTATACCCCGTACTACTACTCCACCTACGAAAGCGAAGACGAGACTCCGCCCCGCAACCCTGATCGCAGGCGGATCATGATTCTGGGCGGCGGGCCCAATCGCATCGGGCAGGGAATCGAGTTCGACTACTGCTGCTGTCAGGCGGCCTTCGCGCTCAAAGAGCTGGGTATCGAGAGCATCATGGTCAACTCGAACCCCGAAACCGTTTCGACCGACTACGACACGTCTGACCTTCTGTTCTTCGAGCCGCTGACGACCGAAGACGTGCTGAACATCTGCGACCGCCTGCAACCCGACGGCGTGATCGTGCAGTTCGGAGGCCAGACGCCGTTGAACCTCGCACGGGGGCTTGAAGCTGCGGGCGTGAAGATCATCGGCACCAGCCCCGATTCAATCGACGCCGCCGAAGACCGCCAGCGGTTTCAGGAAATTCTCGACCGCCTGGGGCTGAGGCAGCCCCCCAACGGTGTCGCCACCGACATTGAAGGCGCGCGGCTGGTCGCCAACCGCATCGGTTACCCCATTCTGGTGCGCCCCAGTTATGTGCTGGGAGGCCGGGCCATGGAACTGTGTTACGACGAATCGTCGCTGGTCGAATACATGACGCGCGCGGTCGAGGCCTCGCCCGACCACCCGGTTCTGCTTGACAAGTTTCTCGAAGACGCCACCGAAGTCGACGTCGATGCCATTTCCGACGGCGAAACGACGCTGATCGGCGGCGTGATGGAGCACGTCGAAGAAGCGGGCGTGCATTCGGGCGATTCGGCTTGCGCCCTGCCGCCATTTTCGCTGCCCGCCGAGACGATCGACGAGATCAGGCAGGCGACCTACTCGCTTGCCAGGGCCCTGGGCGTGCGCGGCCTGATGAACATCCAGTTCGCCGTCAAGAAGTTCGCCGGCCGGCCGGTGGTCTATCTTCTCGAGGTCAATCCCCGGGCGAGCCGCACGTCGCCATTCGTCTCCAAGGCTACCGGGTTCAACCTGGCGCGGGCGGCGGCGAAAGTCATGGCGGGCGTCAGCCTCAGGCAGCAGGGGCACACGCACGAGCCCTGGCCCACGTACCGCTCAGTCAAGGAGAGCGTGTTTCCATTTGTGCGGTTCGCCGGCGTCGACATCATTCTCGGGCCGGAAATGAAATCCACCGGCGAAGTGATGGGGATCGACGACCAGTTTGAGATCGCGTTTGCGAAAAGCCAGGTGGCCGCCGGCAACTCGCTGCCGCGCGAAGGGCGCGTCTTCATCAGCCTGGCAAAGCACGACAAGGCCCATTTCATCGACTCGGCCCGAATTCTCGAGCGGCTGGGGTTCAGCCTCGTGGGAACATCAGGCACGACCCGTGTGCTGCGCGAAGCCGGCGTCGCGATTGAAGCGATCCGCAAGCTGCAGGAAGGGCGCCCCAACCTGCTCGACTATCTGGCCAATGGAGACATTCAGCTCATCTTCAATACCCCCAGTGGCAAAGGGGCCCGCACCGATGAAGGGCGAATCCGCTCGGCCGCCGTCGCGCACGGCGTTCCCTGCGTTACGACATTGGCTGGTTGCGTCGCCGCCGTGCGGGCGATGGAGGCCCTGGCTGCGAACCCCACTCCGCGGGTGAAGGCGTTGCAGGACTGGTTGGAGAAGGGGTAAAGTGAGTTTTTTGCGGGTTGACCATCGGCTGCCATCGCGGCGGGTTCCCCGAGAGGATGACGCATAACTCGGGATGAGTCGCGATGGGAACCAGCGATGAAAAGTGCGCTGCAAGCTCGCGTCAGCGTGTCGTTCTCGCCTCGCGCTCACCTCGGCGTCGCGATCTGCTGCGGCTGATTGTTCCGGTCGAGGATATCGAAGTGGTCGCGCCGCGCGAGACGCAAGAGGCGAGTTTCGACGGGTTGCCCGACGATGCCGCCATCGAACGCCGCCTGCTCGCAGTAGCCCGCGCGAAAGCCGACGATGTGCGAGGCCAACTTGAAGAGCGCGGCAAATTCGCGACGCCCGGCGGGCGGCCGCTGGCGGTCGTCGCCGCCGACACCATCGTTGTCGTGTCAGATTCCCGGGGCCGGCCGGTGATTTTGGGTCAGCCTCCGGAGGACGACACCTGGCAGCAGGTCGTCCGCGGCTGGTTTCGCGATCACTACGCCGGAAAGACCCACGCGGTGCTGACGGGGCTATGCGTCGAGCAAAGCGCCGGGCGCCGCGTCAAGCGCATCGTCCGGAGCGAAGTCACCTTTCGAACTGACGTGGACCCCTGGCTGGAATGGTATTTGTCGACCGGTGAGCCGCGCGGGAAGGCCGGGGGCTACGCGATCCAGGGGGCCGGCAGCATCTTCGTGACGCGCGTCGCAGGCTCGCTCAGCAACGTCATCGGGTTGCCGCTGGAGGCGCTGCTGGAGGTGCTCGAGACTCTGGAGTGCTGAGACGCGTCTTTAACTTTTGGATTTTTTTCCCGTGCCCGATTTCCGCGGTTCGCCCTTCCGTGAAACGCGACGCCTTTTCGCGGCGGCGACAAATGCCGTACAGTTCGCGATGTGCATCTTGGCCGGCATGCGGGCGATCGCCTGACCCACCACATCGAGCGCCACGTCGTCGAGGCTCTTGAACCGCACGCAGCACTTTCCCATGTCGAGCTTCTTCCTGGCTTTGGCCCAGGCGCCTTCGAACCACTTCAGGGCGTCGCCGTTGTACAGCGACATCAGATAAAGCGACATGTAGTTCTTCTGCGACGCAAGCCCGGCGAAGGGAAGCGGCTGCCGAGGGTCGCAGTGATACCCCGCCGGATGCACACGGTGCGGCACATAGTACCCGATCATGCCGTACTGCATTCCCTCTTCATAGTCGCTGTCGAGGTTCGCGAGAATCACTTTGCGCACCGCCTCAATCGCCGCGCGGCGATCGGGAGGCAGTTCGGAGAGATAGTGCTCGACGGTTTTTGCGTGGCTTTGCATTTGACAATCGCGAGGAGAAAGTGGCGAGCCGGGTTGGGAACGTCGAGACAATTGTCGGTTTCAGACGCGCCAATTCTCGACAAACAACCCCGGAATGGAAGAGTCTGTGTCGGTGGTGGCAGGAATTCAATCCTTGAACTTACTTCCATTCCTCAGAAAGTGAAATTTACAATTCGCGAGTGCACTCACTTCAATCGAACTTTCGATCGAACCGTGGCCGACATCGTAACCGACTGAGAGGCTTGGTGATGCGTATTGTCGGCGAATTGCTTTGCCTTCGCGTACCAACGATTGGCATGCAGCGTGCGGATGGGAAGTCGGCGTCAGCGATCTGATCGAACACAGGCATCTCGACCCGGAAATCGCTGACCCCTGCGTCCTCTCGCGAGGCCAGAGGGACCCCGCATCCCTTTGGCCTTGCGTGCTTTACGCCACAGCGCGTACCACCTCAATGGCCTCGGTACGAGCCAACGACGCAAGCCGGTTGACGATCCTTGGCCCCCGGCCTAAGATTCCGCCCCTTTTGGGGTGTTCCCAAGGTGTGCGAAGCTGTCGCGGCGGGATTTGAAGTGATACAGGCTGCCGGACCGCTGATCCGATATTGACGATGACGCGGCGTCGCGCCGGGCCGCCAACCAACCCGGATAATGGAGTCGCGAGTCCCATGGTTCTTGTTGCCCCTTCCCCCTGCAGCCGGGTTGACCGAAGTGCTGCGGCCGAGAGCCCCTCGGCCCACCTGGTGGGGGTCTGTGGGTCGGGAATGCGGGCCCTCGCCGAAGTCTTGCGAGGTTCAGGGTGGAACGTCAGCGGCTCTGACCTGCACGCGTCGGAACGCACGATCGCTGCCTTTTCGCGGCGGGGCCTGCGCATTCATGCCGGCCATCAGACCGACTTTGTGCCGGCCAACGCCGACGTGCTGGTCTACAGCCCCGCGGTCGGGCCCGAGAATGCCGAGCGGCAGCGAGCGGCGCGGCGCGGTATTCCGCAATTCTCCTACAGCCAGATGCTGGGGCGGCTAATGGAAGGCCGGGTCGGAGTGTGCGTGGCGGGCACACATGGAAAGAGCACCACCACGGCCATGACGGGTTTCATTCTGACCGGCGCGGGACTCGATCCGTCGGTTGTGGTCGGGGCCGAGTTTTGCGAACTAGGCGTCAGCGGCTGGGCGGGGCAGGGTCAACACTTCGTGGTCGAGAGTTGCGAGTATCAGCAGAACTTTCTGAACCTCACGCCCACGCACGCGGCCATTCTCTCGGTCGAGCCCGACCATTTCGACTGCTACGCCCATTTCGACGAAACGGTGGCTGCGTTTTCAGCATTCGCCCAGAAAGTACCGGCCGACGGAACATTGTTGATTCCTGAAACCAGCGAACCGGCCCGTGCGGCGTGCGTGGCGGCCGGGGCGCCGGTCGAAACCTTCGGGCTCATCCCCGAGGCCGCCTGGTGGGCGACCGACGTGCGCCCGACCGCCGAGGGGGTGCGGTTTCGAATTTTTCATCGCGGCGAGTTCTTCATCGAGGCCCGGTTGAGGCTCTCCGGCAGCCATAACGTCGAAAATGCGCTGGCCGCCGTGGCTTTGTCGCATCGCGCAGGGGCCGGTCGAGCGGCGATTCGAGAAGGGCTGGCCGAGTTTCCCGGGTTGCGACGGCGATTCGAGCTCGTGGGGACGTGGCGCGGCGTCACACTGGTCGACGACTACGCACACCACCCGACAGCAGTTGCCGCCACTCTGGCCGCGGCCCGTGAACGGTTTCGGGAAAGGCGGCTGTGGTGCGTGTTTCAGCCGCACCAGGTCTCGCGAACCCGGGCCCTGTTCGACGAGTTCGCCCACAGCCTGCTGGCAGCCGACGAGACGTTGCTGGTACCGGTATTTGCGGCACGCGAATGCTGCCCCGACGAGCCCGAAATTGCGTCGTGCGAGCTGGCGGCGCGAGTTGCCGCGTGGGGCAAACGGGCGCGGTTCGCGGCGAACCTTGACCATGCCCTCGCAACATTGGACCATGAGCTGCAGGCGGGGGATGTGCTGCTGACGCTGGGGGCGGGTGACATCGGCCGAATCCACTATGAGTTCGCTCGCAGACTTCAGCGACATCCTGCAACGTGATGAACCGCTGGCGCCGTTTACCTGGCTGAAGGTCGGGGGGCCGGCACAGTACCTGTTGCGGCCGCGCAATTTCGACGAACTTGCGCACATCGTCGAAGCCTGCCATGCGCAACAGACACCGATCCGGGTGCTGGGTGCAGGGTCGAACGTGCTGGTGCGCGACGAGGGGGTCGGGGGCGTCGTACTGCACCTCGCGCACGATGCCTTCTCGCAGATCAGCGTTGAGGGGAACCGCGTCAAAGCCGGGGCCGGGGCGTCGCTGGCGCAGGTGATTTCGCATTCGGTCAAGGCGGGCCTGGCGGGGTTGGATGTGCTGGTCGGCATCCCCGGCACCATCGGGGGTGCCCTGCACGGCAACGCCGGGGGCCGCAGCGGCGACATCGGCCAGGCGGTCCGTTCGGTCCGGGTGCTCAATAACGCGGGTGAGACGTTCATCAGAACCGAAGACGAATTGACGTTCGCGTATCGTTCGAGCAGCCTGAACGAGTTGATCATTCTGGAAGCCGAATTCGAATTGCACGCCGAAGACCCTGACGAAGTGACGCGGCGAATGCGCAAGCTGTGGATCATGAAGAAGGCCACACAGCCATTGACGTTCCAGTCGGCCGGGTGCATCTTCAAGAACCCGCGGGGAATGAGCGCCGGGTGGTTGATCGATCAGGCGGGGCTGAAAGGGACGCGTATCGGCAATGCCGAAATCAGCGACCGGCACGCCAATTTCGTCGTCACGCACAAAGGGGCGACTTCGAACGACGTGCTGCGGCTGATCGACCTGGCCCGTTCGCGGGTGACCGAGCGATTCGGGGTCGATCTGGAGATGGAAGTCCAAATCTGGTAGGGAACCCAAGGCCATGGTGGATTTTCGATTGCGAAATTCGGAATTCTGACGCCTTCCATTCGTCGCCAATCCGCAATCACAAATCCGCATTCCTCAACAGGCAGAGCGTGCTCCCGCAGTCAACAGGAGTCACGGGCAAGGAAGCCGCGCATGGGACATCCGCACCGCAAACGTTCGCGCCCCCGGCGCGTCGCCGTGCTATACGGCGGTGATTCGGCTGAGCGCGAAATCAGCATCCAGAGCGGCCGTGCAGTGGCACGAGCCCTCGAACAGGCGGGTCAGACTGTTGTTCTGATCGACCCGGCTGAAACCGACCTGACGAACCACAACTGGTCGGGTATCGACGTCGCGTTCATCGCGCTGCATGGCCGATTCGGAGAAGACGGCCAGGTGCAGCAGTTGCTCGAGCGGGCGGGCGTCGCCTACACCGGCAGCGACGTGCAAGCCTCGCGGCTGGCCATCAGCAAGTCGGCCGCAAAAGAACGCTTCGTGCAGCATGGCGTTCCCACCGCACCCTACGTGCTGCTTCACGAATCAGACCCCGCGGCAAGAATTCTGTCGCAGGCCGAGCGGCTGGGGTTTCCTCTCGTTTTGAAGCCCGATTCTCAGGGGTCGAGCATCGGCGTCACTGTCGTGCGCGACGCCCAGGCGCTGCCCGAGGCGCTCGCACGCTGCTTTCGCTACGACGCCTTCGGGCTGCTCGAACCGTATCTTTCGGGCGCGGAATGGACCGTCGGTTTCATCGACGAAGTAGCTCTGCCACTCATTCGCATCGACACCTTTCGCAGCTTCTTCGATTTTGAGGCCAAGTATCGAGACTCGTCAACGCGCTACGAGTTTGACGCGGCGCCACCGCCACTGGCGCAGCGCATCACGCAGGCGGCCGCCGCCGCGTGCCGCGCACTGGGAACCCGCGGCCTGACGCGCGTCGATTTGATTGTCGACCGCAACGAACAGCCCTGGGTGCTGGAGGTCAATACAGTGCCCGGTTTGACCGACCATAGCCTCGTCCCCAAGGCGGCAGCCCGGCACGGAATCAGCTTTGTCGAGCTGTGCAACCGGTGCGTGCAATCGGCCATTCATGCGTCGCCGCGCCCCGTTCCTGCGCCGCACGCCCGGGTCAAGCCGGTTCCCGCCGCCCGCGGCAGGCAATAGCGAGCAGGCTCAATGGCTCCATCCAGAATCAGTCCGAAGCCGAAAGCCGAAGCTGCCGAGCATTCTCCCTCTTTCGGGCGAAAGCTGCGTCGGCAGCTCTACCGGCCGGCTACGCTGGTGGCGGCTGCGGTCGTGGTTGTCGTGGCGATGTGCCTGCCCGTGCTCAAAAAGCATTTGCCCGATTTACGCCGCGACCCGTCGTATTGCCTGCCGGCGAAAAAGATCGAAATCACTCAGCCTCCGCACTGGGTCCCCCGCAATCTGGTTGAACAGGTGATCGAGCGGGCCGACCTGCCGCGTGATTTGCCGCTCTTGGACGAAAACCTGACTCGCGACGTCTCCGAAGCGTTCGCGCTGCACCCGTGGGTGGAGGAAGTCGTGTCGGTCGCGAAGTCGTTTCCGCCGGCGGTCAAGGTACAATTGAATTATCGGCGGCCGGTTGCGATGGTGCAGGTCAAGGCGGGGCTGTACCCGGTCGACGGGCAGGGGGTGCTGTTGCCGCCGCACGACTTTTCGCCGGCCGCTGCGAAGCTCTACCCATTGATTCTCGACGTCGTCTCGACGCCCCAGGGGCCGGCCGGAAGCGAATGGGGAGACCCGATCGTGGTCGAAGCGGCACAATTGGCCGCCGAGCTGGCCCCCGTCTGGAAGAAACTGCAACTGGCCGCAATTGTCTGCCCGCGCCCGGCCAACGCGCCAGCCGACGACTCGGGGTACTCGCTGACGACGATCGGCGGCTCAAGAGTATTGTGGGGTGGCGGACCGGCGACCGACCACCCGGGCGAGCTGTCGACCGCGCAGAAGATCGGTCGGTTGACGGAATACGCGGCCAAATTCGGCGGGCTCGACAGCCCGCAGGGGCGGTACCGCATTGACATCCGCCATTGGCGCGATATACGTCGCGAGCCGCTCTCGGCCGACCGAGATGCGACCGATTCCTTGCGATAGCTGACGTCAGGGCAAGGGGCGCTTAGAATCGCCACATGTTGACAGTGGCCATCGAAACTTCAGGCCTCGCAGGCTCGATCGCGCTGCTCGATGCCGACGTGTGCCTCGGCGAACACAACCTTGAACTCGGGCTGCGCCACGGCCAGACGCTGGTTCCGGCGGTCGGCCGGTTGCTGGCCGACCAGGGGCGGTCGCCAGCCGACTGCCGGCTGATCGCCGTCAGCATCGGGCCGGGAAGTTTCACGGGGCTGCGCGTCGGCGTCGTCTTCGCCAAAACCCTCGGGTACGCCGTGGGCTGCCCGGTCGTGGGCGTTGAGACCTTTCTCGCGGTCGCCGAGAACGCGCCAGGTGATTGTTCTGCGATTCAGATTGTTGAGGATGCCCAGCGGGGAGACGTGTTTGCGGGCCGCTACGAGCGAATGGCGAACGGAGACTGGCAGGCGGTCGGGAACATCCAGATTGTTTCCGCCGACGAGTGGCAAGCGCAGTTGCAGCCAGACGACGTTGTCGCCGGCCCTGGCCTGGAGCGGACGGCCGACCGACTGGCAGCGCGCTGCCGCGTACTTGACCGAACCGCGTGGCGAGCGAAGGCGGAGACGATCGGACGGCTGGGGCAACGGTTCATCAAGGATGGCATTTCAGGCGACCCGTTTGCACTCGAACCCTTGTATCTCAGACGCAGTTCTGCCGAAGAAAAATGGGACGCGCGATCTGCCCTTCCCGAGCCTCGGTAACATCCTTACGATAGTGGCCGCACATCCCCCTTCGTTCGAGCACACTGGTTTCGCCCGAGGATTGAATATGGCGCTTTTTGAGATCGAGACGAACGCGCACATCATGATCGGCTGGGCCGATTCGCGCGAGGCGGCCGAAGCGATCGCCCGCAAGTACTACCCGGACGAAGACGTCGTGCGAGTCACCAAGCGGCCGCGCGACATCTGGGTCATCTCGAAGCGTCTGCTGGGAATCCAGGGGCCGACCGACCCGTGCGATACGGCCCGCGACTGTCTGGCCCGCGCAGCGGGCGACAAAGTACACGCGATCCGCCTGTACATGCTCGACACCGGCGCCGACCTGCACGAAGCCCAGCGGGCGATCGAAACGAACATGTCGCTGGGGTGGTGAGTTTCACCAATGGGCTGACCGCAGACGAGATTGATGCACATCGGCAGGCCCTGCCAGCCTACCGCAGCATCCGCGCCGCGGCGTCTTCATCGGTCAGCGGCCCGGCAATCATCTCCAGCTTTCCCCCCGCCGCGTCATAAACCCGCGTGAGCGCCGTCAGCTCGTTGGCAGGTGCTTCCTTGACGCCAAACAGGGCTAACTCTGCCGGAGCAGCCAGCGCCGCCAACCCCCCGATGCCCCCGTACTTCAGCCCCCCGGGCAGCATCTGCGGATCGTCGTTTGAATACACGTTACTGAACCCGAACCGCCACAGATCGGTGGCGCAGCGGGAAACGGATTCTCCCGCCCGCGACCGGGCCAATAGAACCCACGGCCCGGCCTCTCCGGTCCCCACCAGTTGAAATTCCTGGAAGCCCGTTTCGCGCTTGAGCCGGGCCAGCACCGTCAAGATGTCGCGCACACGATTCGACAGCACCGGCCGGTTGTATCCAAAAATATTGCCGACATATCGCGAATACGGCGGATTGATTTCCGGCGGCCTGAATGACACGTCTCCTTCGGGCAAAAACTCTCCCGTTTGAAAAACGTCGGCCGAGGCAACGGCGTGCCCTGCGTCGAGCAGCCTTCGCACGGCGGCTGTCGGGGCTCCGTCGACATCGAACAGGTGCCGCTTCCCGGCCCCGTCGATCCAGAGGGTGACAATTCTGCCAGGCGTTTCAGGGAGCAGAATGAGCATCGGTATCTGCTCGCCGGCGTCGCGCCGCGTGACCGACAGTCGTCGCAGGCGATACCCGCGGCCGGCCGACTCGCTCACAGGCGTCACGTCGCGAATCTCGTCAGGCGCGGGAAGCGGGCCGTCGAACATCACTTTCGCCGCCGCGCCGACGACGCGCCGGTATTCCGCCAGGCCCCGGGCGTCTTTGGGGAGCAACGCAGCGAATTGCTCGTCTGAGATGCGGGCCAACTGCGCCTTGAGCTGTGCCGCGTTGAGCGCGTCGGCGGGAACCGGGTGCGCGTCGTCATACACGCTCAACTCGGCCGGCGCGACGGGAATGAAATCGCGCTCGACAATCGGTTCGGAGTGGCCCAGTTGCAGGTGCCGGTTGAACCAGGCGTACATCATCTCCCGGGCCGGCTGATTGTAGTTGTGACCGAATTCGCGCCACGTTCGCGCCTGAACCAGCTCGGGGCGACCGTACAGGGCGTAAACCTGCTTCAATTCCGGCAGGCCGGTCGATTCGAAGTTCAATGTCCAGTCGTCGGCGCACGACATGGCGATCGGCCGTGGGGCGAACAGGGCCGTCAAGGCGACGTTGTTGATCCCAATGCGCAAATAGCAGGCGTTCTCGCACACGCAACCCCCCTGCATGTCGGTCGAGACCATGACGGCGGGGAACGCCGCTTTGGGGCGCGGGTCGAGCGCGCAGAGCAGGAAGGTTTGCGTGCCGCCGCCGCTCGAGCCCGTGACCCCCACGCGGCTCGCATCGACGTCGGGCAACGACGTCAGAAAATCGAGGGCTCGAATCGAATTGATCGTTTGCAGGCCCATCGAGCCTTGCAGCCGCAAGGTTGCGGCAGGGTCGAGAAAGGGGGTCGTATGGTCGAGCTGCCGACTGTCAGAGAAACCCACCATGTCGTAGTGAAATACGGTGCACCCCATGCGCGCCAGCCCCACCGCACACGCTTGAAGGTAATAGCGGGCGCCGGGCATGAATTTCTCGGCCCCTTTGTCAATCTCTTCCTTCTGAGCCGCCTCTTCTGATTTCTCATCGAACCGACCGCGCGGCGCGTGGCCATGCGTTAAGAGGACGCCGGGTCTTTTGCCAGCGCCGTTGCGCGGACGGTACAGATTGCCTGTGACGTAGTGGCCGGGGAAGCTGGCGACAATTATCTTTTCGATCGTGTACTCATCGCGGTCGATCTTTCCATGCACGATCGGGTTGAGTGGAGCCAGGGGGGGCATGGGCCACAACCCCAGGCTCACTAACATTCGCTCACGAATGGCCTGCCGTTCGAGTTCCCAGGCGGGCAGGGTCGCCGAAGGGGCCCAGGGATGATACTTATCGGTCGTAAAGCGCAAGGGCCCCAGGCGCTTGTCGGCAGGCCGCTGGCCGGGTTCGAGAACGCGTGGCTCCTGGGCCCAACCGGTCAGGGCGAACGAGAAGCACAGGGCCGCGGCCAGCCAGGCTGGAAGCTTGCGCGCGATCAAAGCATTCGGGAACATGGCTCGCCTCGTGGAACCAATCGAACCTTCGCTGCGCCCGTTACATTAAAGCCGACCATTCGCTGGTGCAACCAACCATGATCATCGCGGGAAACATCGTCAGTCACGAAGGCGTTCACCGCGGCCAGATTCGCACCCAGGGCGAAACGATTGTCGAGGTCGGCGCGAACTTGGGCGCGTGCGACTACGAATTCGACGACGACTGCCTGATCTTCGCCGGCATGGGCGACATTCACATCCACGCGCGCGACGACGTGAGCGAAGAAGAAACCTACAAAGAAGATTTCTGCACGGCGGCCGCCGCCGCGCTGCACGGCGGCGTGGTGCACGTCGCCGACATGCCCAACAATCGCGTGGCGCCGGTCGACGACGCAACGTACCGCGCGAAACAACGGCATCTCGACGCGCGCCGCGTACCGATTCAGGTGACGCTGTACGCCGGCATCGGGCCGGCCACGCGGCCGCTGTCGTTTGCCGTGCCTTATAAGGTTTATATGGGGCCCAGCGTGGGCGACCTGTTCTTCTCGACGCTCGCCCAGCTCGACGTAACGCTGGCGCAGTACCGCGGCTGCCACGTCAGCTTTCATTGCGAAGACCCGCTGCTTCTGGAAGCCCATAAGCACGCCCCGACGCACGAAGAGCGCCGGCCGCCTGCCTGTGAAGTTTCCGCCACGCGTTTCGCGCTGGAAATGATCGAGAAATACGGCCTCACGGGCAAACTGTGCCACTACTCGGCGGGTGAAGGTCTGCCCTTGATTCGCGCGGCCCGGGCCCGGGGCTTGCCCGTCACGTGCGAGGTGACGCCGCATCATCTGTATTTCAGCACCGAGCAGATCACCAATGCCAACCGCGGCTGGATGCAGATGAACCCGCCGCTGCGCTCGGTGGCCGACCGCAGTGCCATGCTGGCCGCGTTGCGCGACGGCACGCTCGACTACCTGGCGACCGATCATGCGCCCCACACGCTGGCGGAAAAAACGCGGGGGATTTCCGGCCAGCCGCACCTCGACACCTACGGCCCGTTCGTCACCTGGTTGATGTGCAAGCAGGGGTTCACACCGCAGCAGGTGGCCCTATTCTGCTCGCTCAAACCGGGCGAGTTCGTGAACCCGTATACGGTTCCTCGAAAATTCGGCCGCATCGAGCCGGGCTACATGGCGGCTTTCACCGTGCTGAACCTCAAGCGCCCGACGGTCGTGCGCCGCGAAGACCTGCGGACGAAATGCGGCTGGTCTCCGTTTGAAGGGGTCACGTTTCCCGGCTCTGTCGAAGCGGTGTTCGTGAGCGGCCGGCTGGTCGAGCGGCAGAGCCGACCGGTGTGACGGGTGATACTCGAAAGGTGGCTTCGCGTTTCACGCTGGCCAGCATTGGCTGCCGCCGTCGACGCGCAGCGCCTGCCCCGTGACGAAGGCGCCCAGAGGGCCGGCGAAGAAATCGACGACGCGGGCGACTTCGTCGACGAGCGCGACGCGATCGAGCGTGCCTGATTCTGCAAGCCGCCGCTCGTCGACAGACCGCGTGCCGAGAAAGCGGCCCGTGCGCGTTTCGCCTGGCGCCAGGCTGTTCACGTTGATGTTGTATTCTCGCAACTGAACGGCGAGACAGCGAGTGTATTCGACAACCGCGGCCTTTGCGGTCGCATAGATCGCCTCGCGGGCCGAACCACGGAAAGCGGCAATCGAACTGATTGTCACGATTCGACCGCATTGGCGCTCGATCATGCCGCGGGCGACTGCCCGGCAGACCAGAATTGTCGAAAGCAAATTGCGGTCGAGAACGGCCCGTACGTCTTCCTCTTTGATCATGACGGCGTCGTTCGGGTCGGGTTTGCCTCCCGCCGCCGCGATATCGCCCCCGGCATTGTGCACCAAAATCTCAATCGGCCCGAGATTGCGCGAGACTTCGTCGACAACCTGCTCGACAATATCGCCCTGCGTCAGGTCGCCCAGCACCCGGACCGCTTTCACTCCGTGCGCTTCGCCGATCTGGCGCGCGGTTTCGGTCAGCGTGGTTCCCTCGCCGTACTCGGCCGGCCCCTGTTCGCGCATGCCATGCACACCTACTGTGCAACCCAGGGCCGCCAGGCGTTCGGCGAAGGCACGCCCCAGCCCGCGACCCGCGCCGGTTACGAGAGCGACTTTGCCTTCGAGGTAGCGTGTCGTCATGAATTCTCCATCGGATGATGACAGTCGAAGATTCGTAGGGGGGGCCAGCAAGCCGCAGGCTATGGTAGGCCGGCGCTTGCCGAGAGCGCACTCACCTCAGGCATCGCGTTGCTCACGAATCGAACGGCGTGTGCAGGCCCACCATCGGCTTGCGCGAACTTGCCCCAATTTACTCCGCCAGCTTTGCCGCGACCGGGGTGGGGTTGGGCAGCGTCCGCACCCCCTTGTCTTCGATGCCGTCCAGCAGCAAGTTGGCGATGATCGGCTCGGAACCTTTCATCGTGATCCAGACGACATGATCGAACTCGCCGACCGATTTACCGCGCAGGGGCGAGGCGCCCCCGGTCGTGGCCAGCATGATCCAGTCGCTGCCGTTGCGTTCGAAGCGGGCGTATTTGTGCCAATGCCCGGCGAAGACGGTGTACTTACGGCCGGCCAGCGCCCGCTCGATTGCCGAAAAACCGCTGCCCTCGAGGTCGAAATCAGGATGTGCCCCTTCGGGAGTGGTCCAGGCCGGCTTGTGGAAAAATACGAACGTCCAGCGCACATTTTGGTTGCGGGCCAGCACTTCGGTCAGCCACCGCAACTGCCCGGCGCTGAAGCGGCACCCCTTGTCGCCCGGCGGGTCTTCGCTGTTGAGCACGACAAACAGCGTGTCGTGGTAGAGAAAGTCGTAGTACGTCCGTCCGAACTTCCGCTTCCAGTTGGCGTCCATTCCGGCGTTCGACAGGTCGTGATTGCCCGGCACGTAGAAAAACGGCATCTGAAGCTGCTGGACTTTTGCCTGGAACTCCGACCATTCGATCGCCCATTGCGCGCTATCTTCACTGTACCCGGTGATAAGGTCCCCGACGGAAATCACGAACTCGGGCTGCAACAGATTCAGCTTGCGGACCGCCTGAGCGAAGACGCCCGGGCGCACGCCTCCCGTACGGTCGCTGACGACGGCAAACTGAAAGTTACGGGGCTGATTGTTGAGTGTCAGGCTGGTCCAGGGGTTGCGGTCTTCAACCCGTATCGACAGCGGCGAAAGGTCGTCGGTGCGGGCGTTTCCTGGGGCGCGGTGCGAAGCGACAGCAGCGATCAATCCGACCAGGCCAATCGCGATAATACCCGCGGCAAGCTTTCGCATTGAACACACTCCCTGCGTCACGAGACCTGAATCGCGACCGACCCGCCGCGCTTACCCTAATCGACCTACTTCGGCCTTGCAATTCTGTGGCCTGGCGTATTTTGCGACCCCCCCAATTCTCTTCGCGGCGGCGAAGGCCGATTCCATACGGCGCGAAGCTCTCTTCTGGAGGGAGATTAGTGAGTTGATGGGAATTGGGGGATGAGGACAAGTCATGCCCAGGGTTGCGGCGACGGCCTCCCCCGGTACAATCGCTCGCATCTGAATTTGCTGTTGCGTGGTGCGGGGGGCTGCCAGCCCCACCCAATGTCTCAGGGGAGGGAACATCCATGCCGCAATCGTTCGACACGACCCGGGAGGAGCAAACGCGGAGCGGGCCGGGGTTCAGCCGCCGCGATTTCCTGAGAGGCTCAGGCGCCGCCGTCGCCGCCACCGCGCTGGCGACCGACCCCCACGATGCGCCGGCCGACGACAAGAAAGACGACGCGAAGGTCGTTCCCGCCAAGCCAGGGCCGGTAACGCTCAATATCAACGGCAAAACGCACACCCTCAACATCGAGCCGCGCGTGACGCTGCTCGACGCCTTGCGCAACGACCTGAACCTGACCGGCGCCAAAGAGGTCTGCACGAGCACGAACTGCGGCGCCTGCACCGTCATCATTGACGGTAAGCCGGAGTATGCCTGCGCCCGCACGGCGATCGAATGCCAAGGGAAGAAGATCACGACGGTCGAAGGGCTCTCGACCGGCAATGACGTCGACGACGTGGTCAAATGCTTCGTGAAGCATGACGCGACGCAATGCGGGTTCTGCACGCCGGGATTTGTGGTCGCCGTGCGGGCCTTTCTGAACGCCAACCCTGGCGCGACGGCCGACAAGATTCGCACGGGGCTGGGGGGCAACATCTGCCGCTGCGGCACCTACGACGGGGTCTTTCACGCGACACTCGAATGCGCCAGCCGGAAGGGAGGCAAGTAATCATGGCCGAACGCAAATTCGCCTGGGGCCAACGTTCCGAAAACCGGCTGATCGGCAAAGATATTCCCCGGATCGACGGCGTCGCCAAGTGCACGGGCGAAGCCAAGTACACGGCCGATATCAACCCGCAGGGCACTTTGTACGCGCGGCTGCTGACGTGCAAATACGCCTACGCGCGGATCGCGGGGGTCGACGTCGAAGACGCGAAGAAAATTCCCGGCGTCCGGGCCATCCATCTGTTCAAAAAAGCGGGCGACCTCGTGCGGTGGGATGGCGAATTGATTGCCGCCGTCGCCGCCGAGCGCCCGGAAATCGCCGAAGAGGGGGTCAAGGCGATCAAGGTCGACTACAGCGACGGTTCGTATGGCGATGCCGTCTTCGACCACTGGGTCGACGAAGCCGACCTCGAAGGGGCGAAAGCCGTCGATTTGCGCCGGCCCGATGAAGCGGCACGCGTGCGGACCGGGGGGGCCAGAACGAAGGGAGACGTCGATGAGGCGCTGAAGACCGCCAAGGTCGTGCACCAGGGGTTTTACGGCGTCCACACCATCAGCCACATGTGCCTCGAGCCGCACGGCGCCCACTGCGCCTGGGAAGGCGACCGCCTCGCGGCCCACCTCTCGACGCAGAATGTCAGTGGTACGCCCGGGCAGTTCGTGCAGCCTCTGGGAATCACGGCGGACCAGGTGACGGTCACCGCCAATTACGAAGGGGGCGGCTTCGGCTCGAAGTTCAGCATCGACGAATGGGGCATCGCCTGCGCGCAGCTCGCCAGGGAGACCGGCTACCCTGTTCGACTGATGCTCGATCGGGCTACCGAATTGAAGAGCGCGGGCACGCGCCCCTCGGGGTTTATCAAGGTGACGGTCGCCGCCGACAGCGACGGCCGCGTGATCGCCTGGGACAGCCACCACTGGGGCACAGCCGGGCCGCAAGGGGGGGGCGTCGACGTTGTGCAAATGCCCTACCCCTTCGCTTTTCCCAACATGCGCACGCAGCAGTCGCAAATTCGCTGCAATGTCGGGCCCAACCGGGCCTGGCGGGCGCCCAATCATCCGCAGCTTTGCGCGATGACGCAAACGGCGCTCGACGATCTCGCAGCCAAGCTGGGAATGGACAGCTACGACTTCTTCTTGAAGAACCTCGATCAGACCGCGCATGGTAAGGCGGATATCTACGCCGAAGAGATGAAGATCGCGGCGAAAGCCATCGATTGGAAGAAAAACTGGCGCCCGCGCGGCAAAGGGGGCTCGGGGCCGGTCAAGCGCGGCCTGGGAATGGCCATTCACACCTGGGGTGGTGGCGCCGGCCCCTGCAATTGCAACTTGAAAGTGCACCCTGACGGGTCGGTCGAGACGTTTTTGGGCAGTCAGGACATCGGCACGGGAACGCGCACGGTCATCGCGGTCACCCTGGCGGAAACCTTTGGCATTCCGCTCGACGCCGTCAGGGTGAATCTCGGCTCGAGCAAGTACCCTGCGAGTGGCCCTTCGGGCGGCAGTATCACGGTTGGCGGGGTCTCGGGCGCGCATCGCCGCGCCGCGCAAACGGCCCTGTGGAAAATATTCGACCTCGTGGCGGCGAAATACAAGCTCGAGAACGCCGACTCGCTGGTCGCCCGTGATGGCGCGATCTTCAACGCCGCCCAGAAGGTCTGCACCTGGAAAGACGCGTGCAGCCTGGTGGGGCCGATGCCTTTGGAAGTGCAGGGGAAAGGCCCCGCCAAGGATGGGTTGACGAGCGATCGGGTTGGAGGCGTGCAGATGGTCGACCTGTCGGTCGACACCGACACGGGTACGGTTCGCCTCAACAAGTTCGTTTGCGTGCAGGATTGCGGGTTGATCATCGACGAGCTGACGGCCCGCAGCCAGGTGCTGGGGGCGATGATCATGGGCATTTCTTATGCCCTGAGCGAAGAGCGCATCATGGACAACAAGACTGGCCGGTACATCAACGCCGACCTGCAGAACTACAAGTTGCCCCGCATTGGCGACGTGGGCGAGCTGGTCGCGATCATGTACCAGCCCGACAGCGAGTACGAGCGGGGCGTGGTGGGGCTGGGTGAACCGCCGGTCATCGCGCCGGGGGCCGCCATCTCGAACGCCGTGGCCAACGCCATCGGCGTGCGGGTTCCCGTGCTGCCCTTGACGCCCAAACGGGTTCTCGACGCCCTGAAAGGGGGGACTGTATGATTTCTTTCGACTACGCCCGCCCGCAAACCGAAGCCGAAGCGGTCGAAATGCTGCAGGCGTACGATGGCCAGACGGCGATTCTGGCCGGAGGCACCGACCTGTTCAACCTGCTGCGGGCCGACCTGATCGCCCCGCGGCGCGTCGTCGATCTCAAGAACATCGCCTCGATGCAGGGGGTCTCGCTCGCTTCCGGCGGCCTGCTGCTGGGGGCCCTCACAACGCTCGACGAGCTGCGAGCGCATCCGCTGGTGCAGCCCTATGAATCGCTGGCGCAGATCATCGACGAAATTCACGCGATTCAGATTCAGGCGATGGGAACGCTGGGGGGCGACTTGTGCCTGCACCCCAACTGCTGGTACTACCGCAACGGCTACGGACTGCTGGGGCTCAAAGACGGCGAATCGCTGGTCGCCCAGGGGCGCAATGAAAACCACGCAGTGTTCGGGAACCGGGGGCTGGCCAAGTTTGTCAGCGCTTCGCGGTTCGCGCCGCCGCTAATCGCCTGGGGCGCCAAGGTGCGCATTGTGGGCCCCGCCCCTGATCAGGCGCAGTTGGTGCCGCTGGAATACTTCTACTTAACGCCCAAGACGCCCCAGCAGAGCTTTACAATTCTTCAGCCCGGCCAATTGCTGACGCACGTCTGGCTGCCTGAAGTCGACGCTTCGCTCGCCAGCGCCAGCTACGAAGTGCTGCAGTTGGAAGGGCTCGATTGGCCATTGGCGGCTGCGGCCGTCTGCCTGTCGGGCTCGGCCGGCGTCGTTCACGAAGCGCGGGTGGTGCTGGGGCACGTCGCCCCGACCCCCTGGGTCTCATCGTCCGCGGCCGAAGCGCTCGCCGGCCGCGAGATCAACCGCGAAACCGCGTCAGCCGCGGCCGACGCCGCCGTCGCGTCAGCCACGCCGCTTTCCGAAAACGGCTACAAGGTGCAGATCGCGCGCACCGCGGTCAAAAGGGCCGTGCTGCGCGCGGCCCGGCAACTCGAACTGGAAGGAGTGAGCTGACCATGCCCGATCTTGAAATCATCGACCCCGCCGGTCCGCAACAGCCCGAAGAACGGCTGGGCGATCGCTGCCGCAGCCTGCTTTCCAAGGGATTGTATCTGAACGCGGGGCTGCCTGAGGGAGAGCATGTCACCGGCGACGGCCATTTCTGGTGCGCTCACACGCAACGGATTTTCGGCCCCGACGACGGCTTGGTGGGAAACGAAGAATGCCGCCGCGTCGGGCGAAAGTGCTATATCGCGTGAGCAGGCGGCTGTGCGGTCGGACCGAGCCGCACAGCAGTGGGCTTGGGTGAGGGGTCCCCCCTGTGGATTCTGGTTCACGCGCTCGCAGCGTCGGAATTCCGGCACGGGGGGGTTCCCGCTTGACCGTCAGCAAATGCCGTGCGAAAATTCGGCTGTCAGGTTCAAGACCACAAATAAATCCCTTCGGGAGGGACATGACAATGGCTCGTTTCGGCGTCCTGGCAGCTTGCCTCTTGACGCTTGTTTCTTCGCCCGCGTTCGCCGGGCAGATTTCCGGCGAATATCTCGAAGCCCGCACCTGCGACGTGTACACGGGGCCCTGTTTCGCCAACGGCGAGGTGGGGATCGCCGGCAAAGAAGCCGTGATGGCTTGGCGCATCGACCAGGGTTCATGGGTCGGGCAGAAACTTGACGGCTTGGGCGCCGCACTGATCGTCAAGGCGAATGACACGCTGGGCTTCGGTGGCAGCTTCTATACGAAGCCCGACAAGATCATGGCCGTGATCGTCGTCGACGAGCAGGCTTCTTCAGGCCAGCGCGAGGCGCTGGTGCAATTCGTGAAAGACAACGCACCGCATCTGACGGGCGACGTGGTCAAGATCGAGGCGGCCCCCATCTCGCTGACCAACGATCACCTGGCCAGCAATGGGGTCTTTACCGCCGGTAAGCTGGCGAAGATCGAGACGCGAAAACTGGCCAAGGGCGACTGTGTCTGTTCGAACGAGGCCGTGTTCTACCCGCCGCTGGCGAAGGTCGACAACGCCCGCCCCGCGTTCACGGTGAACTGCACCTTCGAAGGCACGGGGCTCGACAGCAACTGGACGACCGTCAACAAGCGGAGCGCTTTTCTGGCGACGTTTGAGCGATAAAATAGTACTCTGTACTCAGTACTGAGTACCGTGTACTGAGCATGGACCTCGCCGCCTATTCTCGTCGCCGCTTCGCCGGGATCTCATTGCGCTGGCCCTTCAGCCCGCGGGCGTCATGGCTGATCGGCGCTTTGCTGCTCATCCATCTGGCGCTGGGCATAGACGCGGCCCGCCGGCTGACCGTCACACACGACGAGTACTGGCACCTGCCGGCCGGTTTGCTCGGCTGGATTGAGGGGCGCTTCGACTACGACAATCTCAACCCGCCCCTGACGCGCCTCTGGGCGGCCTTGCCGGTTGTGCTCACCCAGAGTGAAGGTCAGACCGATGCCGCCCCGCCGCCGTCGGGGCTCGACAGCCTCGGGCACTGGCTGCTCGCCTACGCGCCGGCCGACTACACCTGGAACTACTCGCTGGCCCGCGCGATGAATCTGCTGTGGTCGCTGGCCGCGGCGGTGATTCTGGCGCTGTGGAGTCGGCAGCTTTTCGGAGAGCGGGCCGCGTGTCTCACCGTCGCCCTCTGGACCTTCTGCCCCAACGTGCTCGCGCATGCGGCACTCGTCACGCCCGATGTCGGGGCGAGCTGCCTGTTTCTCGCGACCCTCTATGCGCTGTGGTGCTACGCCCAGGCCCCCTCGTGGCGGGGGGCGGGGCTTTTCGGCATCCTGCTGGGGCTCGCGCAACTCGCCAAGTTCACCAACCTGCTCTTGTACCCGCTCTCGATCGTCATGCTCGCGCTGGCTCGCGCAGCCCGGCAGCCCGCGAGCGCGCCCTCGACAATCGCCCCGCCTCCGGCCGCAGTTTCTCCACCTGCTGACGGTCCCACACAGCGCCCAATCTTTGCCGCGGGTCTGGGGGGCATGTTGTGGCAGGTGCTCGCCGCGTGGCTGTTGAGTCTCGTGGTCCTCAACGCCGGCTACTTCTTCGACGGCTCAGGGCGCACGCTCGAGTTTTTTCGCTTTCAACATTTCGCGCCGCCGGCCCTCAAAACGTGGTTCCCCGCGTGGCGCTCGATTCCCATTCTGCTGCCGGAGCAGTACGTCGAAGGTCTCGCTCATCAGAAGCAGATCATGGATTCGCCGCACCCCGTCTATCTCGATGGCCAGTGGAGCACGTCGGGGTTCACCGACTATTTCGTTAAAGCCCTGCTCTACAAGTTGCCGCATGCGACACAGGCGCTGTTGGTTTTAGGCGCCCTGTTCGCGCTCAGGTCGCGCGGCGGGCGCGGCACATTTTCAACACAGGCGCTGCTCTGGCTGCCGGTGCTGGCGCTCGTCGCGGTCGCCAGCGCCACCGGGATGCAACTGGGGGTGCGGTATCTCCTGCCCGCGTTTCCGTTCGTGATGCTGCTGGCGGGTCAGTGCGGCCGCTGGCTCGACTGGCCGCGGTACCGCGTGCGAAGCGCCGTCGTCGCGCTCTTCGCGCTCGCGCTGCCGCTTTCGCTCAGATATCACCCGCAGCACCTGGCTTACTTCAACGAGCTGGCCGGTGGCCCCGTGGGGGGCCGAAGCCACCTGCTCGACTCAAACCTCGACTGGGGGCAGGACCTGCGCGAATTGGCGCAGTGGCTCAGAACGCATCAGATCGACGACGTGGGGCTCGCGTATTTCGGTATGCTCCCCCCCGCAGAACTGGGGATCAACTACCACGTCCCCCCTCGGAACCCCGCGCCGGGCTGGTATGCCGTGAGCGTCAATTTCGTGATGGGCCGGCCGCACACGGTCCGCAATTCCGACGGGGAAATGCGTTCGGCCGACTTCGATGAATTCGGCTGGTTCCGGTATTTTCAGCCGACGACGCGCATCGGCACTTCGATCGACGTGTACCACATCACGCCTGACGATCTGCGAAATGCTCGCCGGAAAGCGATTCAGGGTCCTTAACGAGTCGGCCTCATTCGTGGGTTGCAGAAAAGCTGTCATAGGTGCACTGGGCGCAGCCGTGTCGCGACCAAAGTGCAGGAACACTGATCGACGCCGATCGCCACCAGCTAATCAGGGATCAGCGACGACCAGTGCGGATCAGAGTTCTTTCTTCTTCGTCGGTACACGACAACCGCCGGGGTCGATAACTGGGAGACGCGGAGACACGGAGATTCCGAGGGCACCGTCACTTCTCTGTGTCTCCGTGTCTCCCTGTGCAACTTCCGTCTTGCCGGTCTGCCGCAGGTGAAATCCGGCGAATCTTGTTGCGTGCCGCGAACATTTTTTGAAAGAAGACTCGGCCGCGAAGAGGCTCAAAAGCCGCAAGAGGGGGAAAGATAAGGCTGGACGTGACGAGCCGTGGACTTCAAACCGCAAAGTTCGCCGAGGCGCGCAGCGGGTCGTTTGACGCGGAGAACATCTCATCTGCGTGAGGCACTACCCTTCCGCCAAATGGCTTTCGCCGGCATCTTCATCCGGCCGGCGGCAATTCTTCACCAGCGTGACTTCGTTCCCTGTGGCATTGAACCGCACTTCATCCATGATGGTGCGCATCAAAGTCAGGCCGCGACCGGCAGTCCCCGGGTCGGCTGAGGCATCGAGCGCGGCCGGAAGCTGCGAGGCATCGAATCCCGGGCCTTCATCGCGGATGACGAAGACCGCCTGCTCGCGCGTCATGCCAGCGCACACGTGAATCCGCCGATTGTGGTACTGTTCGTCCGAAAGCCGTTCCCGGGCAATCTGCTCAATCGCCTTGCGCCGGGGCCAGCCCTGTCCGGTACCGACTTCGAGGCTGCCGTGATAGTAGGCATTCTTCAAGGCCTCCTCCAACGCAAGGCCGACACGCAGGCGTTCGGTTTCGTCTCCCAAAGGAAGGCAGCGCAGCGCCTGTTGCAGAAAACTGACCAGCGACGAGATCAGCCCCCAATCATTGCCCAAGGTGAACTCAAGATCGCAACCGGTCAGATAGTGCATCATTCTCGAGTGGGTGCGATCTTCGCGGGCCGCCAGCAGCACACGTTCGACTGTATCGATCAGGTCCTCCGACAACTTTCGCTTGGGAACGTAGCTGGCCGCCCCACGCCTGAGGGCCTCGGTCGCGATGTCTTCGCTTCCCTGCGCCGTCATCAGAATGACCGGGGCCGCCATGGAAGTTCCCTGAGCCGACCGGCCCCTGTCTTCCGCAACCACACCCTCAACCCCCGAGATCATCCTCGGTCGCGCCGACCGTCCGCACTTGCGAACCGGTGGGCGAGGCGCTGCCGCTCACCGCGACCCGCAAGGGAACGCGCAACACCCGATATTCGGGGTCGGCGGTAAAGATGCGGATCAGTGCATCGTAGCGTCCGGCGGGCAGCTCGCCGGCAATTGTCGCCTGGAGGTGAATATGGGTGTGTCCCAGGTCGTCAACCTCGGTTCGACCAGGTTCGATCTGTACCAGCCCGGATCGCGTGCAGTCGGCCCGCACGACCGTCAGCGGCTCCGGGCGGCGGTCGAGAATTTCGATGTCCCAATCAGTTGCCTCGCTGGTGTCGAACCGCGAGACGACCAGGGCCCGCGGGCGCACAAAGACTTTGTTCTCAGGAAGTGTGACTCGAAACAGCAGTTCAGCCTTGCGCGGGTGCGGGTCGCTGTAGTTCACAGTCACCCGGTACTCGCGCGGGCCTGCGTCTTGATTGGCCGTTTGTACGTGCACGGTAAAACTGCCTCGCTGGCCGGGCAGATAATCTTTCCGGCGGAGGTAGGGTGTCATGCAGCCGCAACTGGTCTCAATGCCGTCGATAAGAACCGCGGTTTCGCCCGTATTGCGAAAATCAAAATGTGCCAGCACTTCTTCACTGGGAGCGACGGGGCCCAGATCGACAAGGTACTGCGAAAATGCCAGCCCCGGCCTTTCGGGCCCCGCCGCCACCGGTCGCGCCGTCGCGCCGCGGCCGTGGGCAATCAGGGCCAGAACGAGCGGCAGCGAGGCCAGTGCGAGACACAGGGCGCGAAGTCGCCGTAAATGGGGGGCGTCGTGCATGACGCGTCTCCTGAAAACGCGGCAGCATCAGCGGCCGCACATGATCATTGAAACAGTGAGTTGGTGAGAGGAGCAGGCTTGTAGCAGAAACCGGTGGAAGGGCTCAAGCCGTGTCAAACGGGGCAAACTGCAGCAGGCCCGCGAAACAGTGGGGTCCACCGCCGGGAATGGAGGTGCGGCGGGCGAGCGACTAAACTGGTATTGTGAACCGCAAGCGGAGACGAATCTTCCGCATTGCGATGTTTTTCGTCGACGATTGAAGTTGCCGCGGAAGGGCCGTGCCGGCACAAGGACCGCGTCGCTGCAAGGCGGCCGAATGAAAATGCCTGAACGCGATCCGTCCGCCGTCATGCGGGCGAACGTCGCCACGATGATCGCCCTGTTCGGGCTATTGCTCGTCGGCGGAGCGCTCCTGGGGCTGATGGCTTTGGTCTTGCCGCAGTTTCTGGGGATTCTGCTGGTTGTGGGAATTGTTTTCGTCGGGCCGATCGCATTCCACTATCTCGTCTGGGGCTGGTGGCTTTCGGCCGTGAATAAGGAGAGCCTTGAGACCGACGATCCAGACACAGAATAAAACAAAACCGAGCAAGGTCGTTTCACGGCCTTATTTCCAGATTTCCGTTCTCCGATCCTCAGCACCGCCATTCAACATGCGCGCTATCGCCTTTTCTCGCACGGGCGACATCGATGTTCTGGAACCCATGGACCTGCCGCGTCCCGAAATCGAACCGGACGAGGTTCTGGTCCGCGTGCGGGCATGCGGATTGAATCACCTCGACCTTTGGGTTCGGCAAGGGCTGCCGATGAAAATCCCCATGCCGCACATCGGCGGCTGCGAGATCGTGGGCGAGGTGGCCGAAATCGGCTCACGGGTGACCGGTGTTTCGATCGGGCAGACCGTGATGATTTCACCCACGCAGGGATGCGGCGCTTGCGAAGCCTGCTTCCGCGGAGACGATCCGGGGTGCCCGCAGTTTTGCATTCCCGGCGAGCACTCGCAGGGCGGTTTCGCCGAATTCGCCAAGGCGCATGTGCGGCACATCTTTCCCCTTAGCAATACCTGGTCGCTGGTCGAATGGGCCGCGACGCCGCTGGTTTTTGTGACCGCATGGAGCATGGTGTATCGGCACGGCCGGGTCAGGCCCGGCGACGACGTGGTGGTTCAAGGGGCAGCCAGCGGCGTGGGGTCGGCGGCGATCCAGATCGCCAGGCTCGCCGGGGCCCGGGTCTTTGCGACGGCGGGCAACGCGGCCAAGGCGCAACTCGCGCGCGACCTGGGGGCCGACGTCGTGATCAACTACAACGAGCAGAGTTTTGCCGACGTCGTGAAGCAGCAGACGGGGGGCCGCGGCGTCGACGTTATCATCGAGCACGTCGGGCTGGCCGTCTGGAAAGACTGCCTGCGTTCGCTCGCGCCGGGCGGGCGGCTGGTCACCTGCGGCGCGACCACCGGCCCTAAAGTCGAAATCGACCTGCGATTTTTCTTTACCCGCGGCCTGGAAATCGTCGGGGCCCTGATGGGTACGCGCAGCGAACTGAATCAGGCCCTCAAAATGCTCGATCAACAGCGGCTGCGACCGGTTGTCGATCGGGTGTTTCCTTTGGAGAAACTGCGCGAAGCGCACCAATACCTGGCGGAACGCCGGCAGCTTGGAAAAGTAGTGATCGAAGTGCCGTAGCGACGCTGTATCTCGCCCGGTCAGCGAGCGACTTCAAGGTGTCGCGTTTCGCGCAGCACGTTGACCTTGATCTCGCCGGGGTACGTCAATGCCTGCTCGATGGCGCGAGCGACGTCATGGGCCAGCCGCGCGGCTTCGCGGTCGTTCACCTGCCGGGCGTCGACCACGATACGAATCTCGCGCCCCGCCTGAACGGCGAACGCCTGCGCGACCCCAGGAAAACCACAGGCCAACGCTTCGAGTTCCTCGAGCCGCTTGACGTACTTCTCAAGCGTCTCGCGACGGGCGCCCGGTCGCGCGGCCGAAATGGCGTCGGCAGCGGCCACGAGCACGGTGTAAATGTAGTCGACGCGAATATCATCGTGGTGGCCAAGCGCCGCGTGCACCACTTCCGCGCCCTCGCCGTAACGCTTCAAGAGTTCCGCCCCCACGGCCGGGTGGCCCCCTTCCATCTCATGGTCTGCGGCCTTGCCGATATCGTGCAGAAAACCGCAGCGGCGGGCGAGATTTCCATTGAGCCCCAGTTGCTCGGCCAGCATGCCCGTCAAGAATGCCACCTCGATCGAATGCCGCAACACGTTCTGGCTGTAACTGGTGCGAAACGACAGCCGCCCCATCAGGTCAATGAGTTTGTCGTGCAGGCCGTGGACGCCGGCTTCCTGCGCGCCTTCCTGACCGAGACGGCGAATGTGGGTTTCCATCTCTTTCTGCGTTTCAGCCACGATCTCTTCGATTCGCGACGGATGAATGCGGCCATCCTGAATCAGTTTGACGAGAGCGAGTTTTGCCGTCTCGCGCCGCACCGCGTCGAACGCCGAGACGATCACCACCCCGGGCGTATCGTCGACGATCACGTCGACCCCGGTGGCTTTCTCAAACGCGCGGATATTTCGCCCTTCGCGGCCGATGATGCGGCCCTTCATTTCGTCGTTGGGAATGTCGACCGACGAGACGGTCGTTTCCGAGGTGTGGCTGGCGGCGTACCGTTGCACCGCCATGCCGATGATTTCGCGCGCCAGCTTGTCGGCGCTCTGCTTCAGCTCTTGCTCATGGCGCAAAATCACGGCCCCGGTCTCGTTGCGAAGCTCCTGATTGAGGCGCGACAGCAGCAGGTCCTGCGCGGCCGACTGCGACAGGCCGCTGATCTTGTACAACTGTTCCTGCTCCTGCTTCAGAACCTGCGCCAGTTCGGTTTCGCGGGCCTCGACCGCCTCTGATTTCTCGGCCAGCTTTCGCTGGGTGACCTCCAGCATCCGCTCTTTCTTGAGAATGTCCTGCTGCTGCTCGTTAATGGTTGCCTCACGCCGATCAAGACGCCGTTCTTGATCGCGCAATTCGTCGCGCACCCGATTCATTTCCTTTTCAAGTTCATCGCGGCGCGCCAGCAGCTCTTCTTTGGCGGCAAGCTCCTGCGACTTCCGCAGGTTCTCGCCGTCCTGCCGGGCCTGTTCCAATATCTGATCGCGCCGCTGGTAGGCCGCCCCCCGTAACATCCGCTCGACGACCCAACCGATGCCCACGCCGGCCACCAGGGCCACGGCGGCGATCAGCAACCACAGACTATTAGCCATCGACAACCCCCTCCGGCGGCAATTTGCGATGGACAATACGAACAGCGGCGGCGCCAAAGCAACAGGCCGCAGCCCTTCGCAGGGGCAGCCGGAGAGCGCGTGCGAGCCGAACGCAATACCAGCCTAGGGGCCGGGCGACCGGAGTCGCCGCCGAAATCGCCCACGGGTCGCGGCCGACGAGGCGCAACGACGCGGACACACCTCTGCCGGAACCAGGCGCGGCAATACCGCACCGGCCCCCCACAGCAGCGATCGGGAAACGGGGTCGAGTCTCGGCGAGTCGACGTCGACGCCGAGGCTGAAAGTACCCGCTAAAATGTTGGTCCCCGCGGCGCCGGGCAGCACCAGGGCCGCACCGCAACGTTGCCGGCAACGGTTGAGCATTCGCACCGTCCACGACAGCAGAGCGAGCAGCAGGTTCTGCATGGCAGCATTCCCACCAGGCCGGAATCGAAACAGCTCAATGAGTGACCGGAGTTATGGTCTCGTTTCCCCCGGTCTCACGCGCCTCCGGGAAGCCCCGGGAGCCCCTCGCTTCAAATCTCAAGGGTTTACGCAACGTCATACTACCAAAGCAGCAACAACGGTCAACCATCTGCCGAATTATGCGGGCGACCCCTTGCTGCAGTTCTCGAATCGCCCCAATAAGTGATCTTGTGTATACTATTTCAACGCTTGGCGGCGGGCCGTTTTTCAGGCGTTCGCGCACTTAGGAAATCTCGCCATGCCCACTCCAGAAAGTACCTCGCCGCACGGTCGCGGAACTCCTCTGACGCCGCCCAACAGGTTCTTACCGGCTCACGCCGAATCCGATTATGAACACTTTGAAGACGACGAAGAGTTCATCGAGGGGCTCAGGAACCTTCCGACTGAGTTCCTGCCGGATCGATCACAAAGCGCTGTCACGAGCAATGACAGCCCCGACATTTCGTTCCGCTACAGCCTGAACCCTTATCGGGGCTGCGAGCATGGTTGCGCTTATTGTTACGCGCGCCCGACTCATGAGTATCTCGGGTTGAACGCCGGCGTCGACTTCGAATCGAAGATTTTCGTCAAAGAGCGCGCGCCGGAACTGTTCCGCGGGTTCCTGGCCCGCGATTCCTGGTTGCCCGAGGTGATTGTGATGTCGGGGGTGACCGACTGTTACCAGCCGGCCGAGCGGCAATACCGCCTGACTCGCGGCTGCCTCGAAGTCGCCCTCGATGCGCGGCAGCCGATGGCTATTGTGACCAAGAACGCGCTGGTTCTTCGCGATCTCGATGTGCTTTGCAGGCTGGCCGAATTGCGGCTCATTCACGTGGCCATCAGCGTCACGACCCTCGATGGGGCGCTCGCACGATCGATGGAGCCGCGAACGAGCCGACCCCGGGCGCGACTGCGGGCGATTCGCGAGCTTTCAGCGGCAGGCGTGCCGGTGCGGGCGCTGATCGCTCCGATCATTCCGGGCTTGAATGATCACGAGATTCCAGCCCTTTTGGCGGCAGCCAAAGAGGCGGGGGCGCACGCCGCGGGTTATACCCTGCTGCGACTGCCGCTGGCCGTCGCCCCTGTGTTTCGCGACTGGCTGGCTCGAGTGCAGCCGACGCACGCCGCGCGGGTCGAAGCCCTGATCCGTGCGACGCGTGCGGGCAAAATCAGTTCGTCGCGATTCGGGGAACGGATGCGGGGAACGGGCACAGTCGCCGAACAGGTCACACAGGCGTTTCGCGTTTTCGCCCGCAAACATGGTCTCGACCAACCTCTGCCGCCGCTCGACCATTCTCAGTTCAGGCCTCCGGCAGTCCCCGCCGGGCAACTTCGTCTGTTCTGATCGTTAACACATTTTTGCCTTCAGGCGACGTCGGCATTCTCAGCGCGCGATCCGAGTTACATCGCGATTCCTAAGTCGAGCGACTTTGGCATGATGATTGCGTAATACAGCGGCTGTTGCAGTCAGTGATGGCCCGCCCTGTCTGCAATCGCCCGTGAGACGACCGTCTCACGGGCTTTTTTTGTGTATTCGTTTTCAGGTGCGAGGTATTCACCTCTGCGATCATATGGTCGCGCAGCGACCATATTGGTTGCAATATGACCATCGCCCCTTCAATTTGGTCTTCGGGCATGAAAAAAATGCCATGCTTGTCGAATCGGCCGGCTCAGTCACCGTCTTCTGCCCGACTCCGCTGTTGACGGTCACGATCGAAAATCAATCCTCCGGAGATTCAGAGCTGCACCTCCACGGCGGCGGCCAGGGTTACTGGGTCGCCCGCATGATCGCCAACCTGAACGTGCCAGTCACGCTGGTCACCCCGCTGGGGGGCGACCCGGGCCGCCTGCTGAAAGTTCTGCTGACCGAAGAAGGATTAAAACTTCAGTCGATCGACACATCGGGTGCCAACGGCTCGTACGTTCACGATCGCCGCACGGGCGAGCGGGTCGAGATTTGCCGGATCGCCGGCTCGAAATTGACGCGGCACGAAGTCGACGACCTGTACAACGCCACCCTGACGGCGGCGCTCGGGTCGCAACTATTGGTCCTCACCGGGCAATACCCGGCTCCGGTGCTGCCTGCGGCCGTATTTCAACGCCTCGCACGCGACCTGCAGGCCAACGGCCGGCGAGTCATTGCAGACCTGTCGGGCGACGACCTGTGCGAAGCGCTTGGGGGCGGCGTCGAGCTGCTGTGCTTCAGCCATGAAGAGCTCGTCAGCCACGGCTACGCCGCAAGTGACGCCCTGCCCGACCTGATCGCCGGGCTGGCGATTTTGCGGGAACGCGGCGCGCGGCAGATCGTATTGCATCGCGGCGCCGAACCCACGATCGCCTGGCTCGACGATGGGATGTGGGAGGTGATTACGCCGCGAGTCACGCCCGCAGACCATCGCGGAGGCGGCGACACGTTTCTGGCCGCGCTGGCTGCGGGTATGGTGAGAAAGAAGCAGGTGTCTGAGTCGTTGCGATTCGCGGCCGCGGCAGGAACGCTGAACGTCACGCGGCACGGGCTGGGAAGCGGGCGGCTGGAGCACATCGTCGAGCTGAGCCGCCACGTCGAAATCCGCCCGCTCGGCGTCTAATGCGCCCCGGTCAGCGCTCCGACGACCGGGTACAAATTTCCCTCGTCGTCGAATTCGAGGTCGTGCGGGCCGTCGATGATTTCGAGCTCGGGCCGCGAATCGATCTCCGGCAGATGCACCTCGCTCACCAGCACTTCGCCCAGGTGCAGCGTGTTGGAAATCTGCACGATGCGGGCTTTTTCGGGAGGCGTCAGGCCAATGGTGGGCAATGCGTTCTCCAGGACCTCGCGATCGCATTGATAGGCGATGGGAACAGCCGCGGCCGGCGCATGGCCTCCCGTCAGGGCGTTGATCGCCGTAATTCGATGGTCGACCGATTCGATCGTCCGCCGGTTCGTGAATTCGGCGAGCCCCAGCCCGCAGGCGTTGCCGTGCGTCGCTTCGGTCAACCCGCGGATAAAGATCGTTTTGACCGCAACGTTGTCGTGACGCGTGGCCCGATGGTCGTTGTACTTGCGCCCCACGACGTTGGTGTCCATTCCCGAACCGCTGATGTCTTTGCCGATTTCATCAATGATCAGCAGGTCGACTTTTTTGAACGGCAGCCTCGGCAGCCAGTCTTTTGCCAAAACCAGCAGTTCTTTCTCGCGCTGACGGAACTCTTCCGGCCGGACGGCGGCAATCAGCCCCGTCTCGTCGTAGGCGTTTTCGACGATACCCAGCCCGCACACGACCTTGCATTTTTTCAGCACGCTGTCGGCGACCGCCTGAACGATCTCAAGCCAGCTATAGTCCATGATGGCCCGATGATAGATTTTTGCGCCGTTGTGCTTCCCCAGGCCGATCAGCATCATCTTGTGCAGGCCGCTTTCGATCTCGCCGACAAAGCCCGTGTGCGGCTTGATGCGCCCTGCTACCACCACGTGGTCGGCCCCGTAGGCATGCTTGTCGAAGTGCACTGGAATTCCCTGCGGCGTCTCATCGACAATCACCGTCTCCATCGACGCCCGGATTTCGCACCCGACATACGCTTCCGTCACGCCATACCCCTCGACGATCGCTCGCTGCCCCTCGGCCGTGCCCCCGCCGTGACTTCCCATGGCCGGCACGACAAACGGCTTCGCGCCCAGCGCCTTGAAGTGGCTGACAATTGCCCTGGTGATGACGGCAATATTGGCGATCCCCCGGCTGCCCACCGTGATCGCCACCGACTGACCGGGCCGCACCGTCGCCCGCAGATTCAACGACGCCAGTTGCCGCTCGACTTCGGCTGCCAGATCGTGAATGCGGGGGCAATCGAACTTTTGCCGCAAACGTATCATCCGGGGAAATGGCATTCGGAAACGATCTCCCATCTGATCACTCAGTGCGAAAACCCGTCGCCCAGTCGCGTCGCCCTCTGTGGAGCATATTCTCCAGTATATTGCGGCTACCGGCCGAGTACCACGCGTTGCAGGAATAGAAGTGAGTGCGTCGGGACTCGAACCCGAGACCTACGGATTAAAAGTCCGTTGCTCTACCAACTGAGCTACGCACTCCACGCGGAAAACGCCGCGCCAAATCGATGTCGCAGTTACTAACCCGTTCGTACGACAATCCATTTGACACCATGCTGAACTTAGAGCGTGAGAAGTGACACCCGCGCGGCTGGAACCCGCCGGGTGTCTGGTGACACCTGTATATTTTGCAGCATGAGGTAACACCTGAAACAGCTTAGCAATTGCTCCGCTGAATCGTCCATCGACCGACCCCGCTTGACGGTTTTCGACCCCGTGGCGGCGGCCCGAATATCGGCTGACACTCGCCCGACACCTGCCCGGAGGGGCAAGCAGAAGGCGAAGTCGAAGGCCGATCGCGATTTCTCCCTTTGGTATCACGGCACCTCCGGCCGCTGGTGCAGGACCAATGTCGACCGAATGCCTTGGGCCTATATGATATGCACGGAAATGCCGCGGAATGGTGCCAGGACTGGTTCGGCGGCGACTATTATGCGGAGTCTCCAGTGGTCGACCCCCAGGGCCCTCCCGCCGGATCCTACACCAGGCGAGTGATTCGGGGGGGCGGATGGGGCAGCTATCCGGTGCGGTGTCGTTCAGCGGGTCGCGGCGGATACGAGCCAAACACCCGCCACCCCTCGATTGGGTTTCGAGTGGTTCTGGCGCGGTAATCGGGGCACCCCGACAAACAGTATGCCTCAGGGCCTTGATTGCGCGACAGGCCGCGCAAGCCAGCGCTCCCAAACACCCAGCGATTCGCGGGCATTGCCCGAACCGTCGAAAAGGCCCGTGTCGCGCCACATCATCAGGAAGACCCGCTCCTGCGGCGTCTTCACGCGGGCGTAGTAATCGTCCAGATCTTCGATGAAGAACCAGGCGGCGAATCGGGCCTCCAGGCGATTGCATTCCTCCAGCAGCCATTCGACGTACTCCCTTTGCATCTTTGCATCCGCAGCGATAGCACGGGGCTGGTCGAATTGAGGCTCGTAGTGCTCGGCAGGGAATGTGGTTTCTGCGACGGCGAAGGGCTTCTCCGGGGCGATGTCGACAAACTCTTGAAACCAGCCGCGTGGCAGAGTTTTGGGCGTATGGCCGTTCATGTACGGGTAGGTGCTGATTGCCAGGAAATCGGTGAACGGCAAGAGTTGTTTGACAGTTTCAATTTGCGGCTTTTTGGCCTTCTGAAAGACGTCGAGCTGAATCGTCACAAACACCGGCAGGTCGGGATGTCGTGCTTTCAGTTTCGGATACACGGCCTGCACAAGCACCAAGAACTTTTCGAAGCGCGTGGGATTGATCAGTGCCAGCATGTTGCTTTCGACGGCATAGGCCAGGTAGTCCGGCTCGAACTCGTCGATCATTCGCAACACGTAGTCGCCATAGGCCCGGATGACACCGGGGTCATCCAGATCCTTGTTGTTCCAAGCGTCGGGAAGCGGCATACCACGTTGAGCGCCCCAGTATTTCGCCAGATTATTTCGGCCCAGATTGAGCGGATTGAGCGCCAGATACGTCTTTTGCGAGGGCTTCTGCCGAGCTTTGACCAGCTTGATTTCCCGAGCGAGTCCTTCGGGGAATGGCTTGTTTTCCAGCGCCTCCGGCCACGGAACACCGTAGTCCATGTGGAACGCGATCATGTCGGAATACTTGTAGACCTTGGTGAGCGTGCGATCGATTTCTTCATCGGAATCAGTAAAGAATGAAGGAGTGAATCCCATGTAAAACGTACGAGTCGCAAATTCGCGGCGGGCTTGGTGCCCAATGGGCTTCGTCTCACCGAGGCATGTCGAGAGGCACATCGGCACAGTTGCGCAACACGCGACCACGAGCGGCCCGAAAGGCAAGTCGAGCGATATGCGCCGTGTTCTGGTATTCGCGGAATTGATCATTGTGCAATCCTGGTGTTTACCGGCATTCTCAATTGGCCATTCTGGAACTAATGAGAGGTGCTGCGAGTCGTCTTGCTCACAGCCATTTCACCGACGCACAGTTCAGGAGGTCGCTATTGCCTGTCCGGCCTGTTCGGCGATCACGCTCAGGTATGTTTTCCACTGGTCGATGCACACGAAGTGAATGCCGGCTGCCACGCGCCGCGGCATGCTGCGGAAGAAGCTTCGCAGGCTCTCTTCCCGTCCGCTCCCGGCCGGTCGCGTTCCTTAATCCACGAACATCGTCTCATTCGACATCAGCAAGACCTGGGCGTACTGCTCCCAGGGGCTGAGCAGTTCTTGCTTGGACGGCGTCTCGCCGTCGGCTGCGGCCTGTTGGGCGATCCAGGCGGATTGGATCGCGATGATGAATTCCAGACCCATCTCGAGTTCCTCCGGACGGGGATCCCGCTGGTAGATCAGTTGATACAGCCGCCGGATCCGCAGCACCGCCGGTTTTAGTTGCATCAACTCCGGCCGCTGCAGCATCGCCCGGGCCTCTTCCTGCACGAACATACTGTTCAGGAAGAACAATGCCTGCTGCGGAACCGTGGTCTCGGTCCTCTGGACAGTGGCCGTGTCCGGATCGGCAAAGTCGAACGTCCGGAACAGGCCGGGCAGACTTTGGCGATCAATGACTCCATAAATACTGCGGCGAGTGCTGAAACGCGGTTTGTTGGGGGAGGAATTGCTGCTGGCGCCGCCGCCGCGCGGGTTCCTGAGCACCGGCGGGGGAGCCAAATCCACGGGCCGCCCGCCTGATGCACGATCGAGATTGCCGGCCACTGCCAGAATCGTGTCGCGCATCGCTTCGAAGTCGAGGCGCCGGCGGTTCATCCTCCACAGGAGTCGGTTATCCGGGTCCCGCTTCACGTTCCGAAGGTCGTCATTGCTTTTCTGCTGGTAGACGTTGGAGAGCATCAACAGCCGGTGCAGTTTCTTGAGGGACCAGCCGTCTTCCATGAAGCGCCAGGCGAGATAGTCGAGCAACTCGGGGTGACTGGGCCGGTCCGAGCGGAGACCGAATTCGCCCGGGGTGCTCACCAGACCGGCGCCGAAATGATGCATCCACACGCGGTTGACGAGAAAGCGAGCCGTCAGCGGGTTGCTGCGACTGGCGATGGCCTGCGCCAGTTCCAATCGCCCGCTCCCCTTCTGAAAGGGCTTCCTGTCTGGGCCTGCCAGGACTCGCAGGAATTGTCGGGGCACCTCTTGACCCGGATTATTGGGGTTCCCGCGGATGAAGATGCGGCTATTCGCTGGTGCGGGATTGTCTGCCAGAACGAGCGCCCGCGGCGGAGATCCGGGATGATTGCCGTCCAGCCTCGAAACTTCCGACTGGAGCGCCAACAACGGCAGCACCGCTTCAACAGTGAACTGCTTTCGGGCCTGATGTAGTGGCAGATTTCCGGGGGAATCCTGCCCGTAGAGGACTTGACGCAGCGCTTCCTCGTCGGGGTCGGGCAACGCTGTCGGGGCCTGCGGATTCCTCTGCCACTCGACCAGTGCGACATACGTGTACCCATCCTGCAGCGCCTGCCAATGTTGATCCACCTGCTGAAACAGACGGCCGTACCGCTCGGAGACTTCCTTCAGAGAGGCGGGCGGTGTGCCGGCAAACGCCTGCGCGACCAGCGGATTGACTGGCCGGTCAGCGTCGGCGTTCGCCGCTACCGTGGCCGCAACCTGTGCGGCACGAGAGGCGAATTCCTCTTCCGGCAGGGCGGCAAATGCGAACCAGGGCGAGAAGACCGGATGCCGTTCTTTCTCGCATTTCGCCAACGCGTTCTTCCAATGCAAGGCGCTAGAAGGCTGCAACGATTGCTCACCTAACAGCATTGCCCCGCTGTCACGCACGGACGGATTTCGCATTTGCCAGGCCAGGAGCAGGTACTCGCCCGAGCGTTGGCGATGCCGGCGTTGTATCTCAGCCACTTTCTCCGCAATGTACTTTTCTACTTTCTTCTCAAGCTGCTCGCGTTTCGCCAGATATTCCGTGTAGAGGATCGGGTCGGACGTGATTTCCAGCACTGGCAGCTCCCTCGGTTCGGCCGAACTGGAAAGCACACCGTAGAGGGAGTAATAGTCTTCCGTCGGGATCGGGTCGTACTTGTGGTCGTGACAACGGGCGCACGTCACCGTCAGCCCCATCAGGCCGCGGGTGATGACATCGATCCGATCATCGATGGTGTCGTGTATGTTATTCATGAAATGCCGGCCGACGGTGATGAACCCCAGGGCTGCCAGTGAACGATTATCTTCTCCAGGCTCCAACTGGTCGGCGGCAAGCTGCTCGACGATGAACCGATCGTAGGGTAGATCTTCGTTGAGGGCCCGGACGACGTAATCCCGATAGCTAAAGGCAAACTGGAGGATCGCATCGGCGCCCGCTTTGGAGTTCGCATAACGGGCCACATCCAACCAGTGCCGTCCCCAGCGCTCGCCATAATGGGGGGAAGCCAGCAGGCGATCGACCACCGTGGCGAAGGCCTGCGGCGAATCGTCCGCCTCGAAAGCGGCCACCTCCTCTGATGTCGGAGGCAGCCCGATCAGATCGTAGGTGGCCCTGCGAATCAGAGTCCGCCTGTCGGCCGGCGGCGAAGGCTGCATGTCCTTCGATTCCAGCGTCGCCAGGATGAAGGCATCGACCGGAGATCGCACCCAACCCTGATCTTCGACCACCGGAATCTCCGGTTGTTTCACCGGCTGGAACGCCCAATGATTCCTGGCGGTTGCCGCCGCCGTTTCCAATCTGCCGGGGCCGGGTTTTGCGTCGGGTGGCTGGGGTGCGCCCCTCTTTATCCAGGCTTCCAGATCAGCGATCTGGCTGTCCGACAGCTTCTTGTCGGGCGGCATCCGTAGATCGTCCTGCGTCTGGCGGACCGCCGTGATCAGAAGACTGGCTTCGGGGTCGCCCGGAACGAGCGCGGGGCCGGAATCTCCCCCTTTGCGCACGCCCGCCCGCGTGTCCAGGAGCAGGTCGCCCTTCAGCTTCTCGGCCTGCTGGCTGTGGCAGCGATAACAGTGCTCCACCAGAATCGGGCGGATCTGCTTTTCAAAGAACTCCACTCCCTCGGCGTCGCTCTCGGGTGCTGCGGCAGAAAGGTCCCGCACAAAAGGCATTCCCAGCGCAAGGCAGAACCATGCGAATGTAGTCAGGCAGATTCTGCACATAGGCCGCATACCGTTCCATTCCAGCCAGGAAGTTTGCTCTGTCATCTCGCCACTCGGCCGCGCTCAGGCAATCAGGTCGGTGACGACATGACCGTGCACGTCGGTGAGACGAAAATCGCGGCTGGCATGGCGGAACGTGAGCTTCTCATGATCCAGACCGAGCAACTGCAGGATCGTGGCGTGCAGGTCATGGACGTGCACCGGCTTTTCGACCGCCTTGAAGCCGAATTCGTCGGTCGCGCCGTGGACATACCCCCCCTTGACGCCACCCCCCGCCAACCACATGGTAAATCCGTGATGATTGTGATCGCGGCCGTTGCCCTTCGTATTATTGACGTTGCCCCCCACGACCAATTCCACGGTCGGGGTACGACCGAACTCACCCCCCCAGATGACGAGGGTCTCGTCCAGCATACCCCGTTGCTTCAGGTCTTTGAGGAACGCTCCGATCGCCTGATCGCATTGCCCTGCCAGACGACGATGGTTTTTTTCCAGCTCCTCGTGATGGTCCCACGGATCACCTTTGGGATGCCAGGCCTGCACGAAGCGGACGCCGCGCTCCAATAAGCGCCGCGCAATCAGAAGCTGCCGGGCCTGAGTTCCTTCGCCGTACATCTTGCGGACTGATTCCGGCTCGCGGCTGATGTCAAAAGCATCTGTCGCCTCCAGTTGCATCCGAGAGGCCAGCTCGAAGGACTGAATGCGGGCCTCGACCCGGGCATCCCAGCCCCGCTCGCTCTGGTGTTGTCTGTTCAACTGTTGCAGCAGATCGAGCTGTAGGCGCTGCTCCAGCGGGGTGACACGGTCGCTCCGGATGTTTTCGACCAGCCGTTCGACCGCAGTGTTTTTGCTGTCGACGTAAGTCCCCTGATAAGCGCCCGGGAGGAACGCGGCCCCCCAGCTCTGCGAACCGGCGTTGGGATATCCGCCCGGGCTGAGGGCCACGAAGGCGGGAAGGTTCTGGTTTTCCGTCCCCAGCCCATAGGTCACCCAGGCACCGACGCTGGGACGGACCAGCCGCCCATCTCCGCAGGTCATCAACAGAACCGAGGGTTCGTGATTGGGGACGTCGGCGTGCATGGATCGGATGATGGCCATGTCGTCGACGTTCTCCGCCACGTGCGGGAAGATCTCACTCACCTCGATCCCGCTTTGACCGTAGTGGCTGAATTTGAACGGCGACGGAAAAGCCGTGCCGGTCGTCCGTTCGGTTGCCAGCTTGAACCGCTCCGGAAGCTCCTGGCCGGCGTATTCTTCGAGTGCCGGTTTGGGGTCAAACGTGTCGAGGTGCGACGGACCGCCGTTCATGAACAGGTGAATTACCCGCTTGGCCCTGGCCGGAAAGTGCGGCGCTTTCGGCACGAGAGGTGAGTTGAAGCTGGTCGCCGCTTGAACCGGGTCGCTCAAGCGATCGCCCAACAGGCCGGCCAAGGTTAGTGCACCCATCCCCATACCCGACCGGCACAGTAGCTGCCGCCGAGTCAAGGGGATCTGTGCGAGGTGCAATTGTCTGTTCGAAGGCGTCAGCATGATCCAGGTATTCTGGTCCTTTCGTGTAATCTTGCTCAAAGCGAGTCATCTCGCTTTGGAATTTGAATCCTCTATCTGTCCCATTGTTTCATTCCGAGAAAACCAGGGATGCGAAAATCCCAAGACGCGGAATGACGCAGCGCAGACCTTCCGGCGTTGAAGTCACCTCCAGCGGCTTCGGTTGCAGCGCACCGTCGACATACAATTCGCCTCGCACGTTCTGGCTCGCCAGGCTATTTCGAGGCAGCGTAATCGAAAGGCCCGTTTTTTGGCGAACGGCGTCGTGATCGATGTCGACGTCGTAATTGACGATGTGCACGACGATTCGCTTCCGCGCCGGTTGCAGAATGGGAAAGGCACTGACCAGGCCGTCGGGGACTCGATCAACCGTTGAGTGCAGGCCGATCTTCTTCGCAAGCTGCAAGATCTGGCCCCGCAATTCCGGCTTGTGGCTTCCGAAAAAGGCAGACCCGACGTCATTGGTCGCCTTGAGCGTAACCTCCCCTTTCAGACGGATCACCACGCCATCTCCGAATGCGAACTGCCCTGCGGCGCATTCCACGTCTGCGACAGGAGAAAGGGCCGCCTCATTTGTTAGTGCAAGCTTTTCCGGTTCCTGGCAGATGACCGTTCCGCCAGATTTGGCAAATTCGCAGATAACCCGCTTCTGGTTTTCCGTCGGATCGACTGGGCTGGGCACGAGGATCGCCTTGTAGTCCCTGAGGCTTTGCGACGTCAGCCTATCGGCTACATAGCGACCGTCACCCCCAAACAACACGTCAAACGGGTAATTGCCTTCGACAAGCGCCTGGGCCAGTCCCAGGTACGAGGGACACACGCCGGGGATCGTCCGTCCGCGTTCGTTGAGCAGGAACAGCACGGCCAGGGGCGACCCGGATCGAAGATCCCCCTCAAACAGGTCGCGATGCGACTGCACGAACCCCGAAGTCTCAATCGCCTTTGCCCAGCAGACCTCGTCAAGGTCTTTTGGCAACGCAGCCGGCTCGACATAAAAATGAACGTAGGCTCCATTGGCCGCATACGCCTCGGCACATTGGACTCCAAGCCAGGTGTTAGCGGTCCGGGCCTGCCCGATGGCGCTCATGAGGATTTTCCCCATAGTCGAGGCATGCTGAACGGCCGGTGAGCGGCGATGGTGAATCGCGTGCGCCAGCTTATGGTAGGCCGCCCATTTCCCGCGCGGTGGCTTGGAGGCCTGGGCCGGGGGAAAACCGTTCACCAACTGGTCTTGCTCATAAATGAACAAGTCCACGAGGTCCGCGAACATCAGAGCGCGGACCCAGTGTCCAAACGGGTTCTGGGTCCCCAGGTCCGCCGCATTGGTCGAGAATGCCACCTGCCTATTCGCTTTCGCGGCGTATTGGCGCAGCGCGTCGAACAGCAACTTGCGGGTCTCAAAACTGGCCTGTTCCTGGCAGTGAATGAACTCGCGATACAACAAATCGTCGGGAGCAGTGCTCAGGAACGGTTCTTGTTTTCCCATGTGGAGCTGTCGGGAATTCAGCCGACGGATAATGTCGTCCGGGCTGAACTCATTAAGGCCGAACTTCTGCCGCCGGTCAACCTGACCGTACTGCTGTTCGAGGTGCTTTCGGAAGCGCGCCAGGCAGTGTTCGCAGAACCCGGCCTTCAGCATGCCGGAGCTGACAAACGATGAAGCCATGGGCGTATCGACGTGGATCAGATCTGCGTCGAGGTCGATCGCCCGTTTGCCGAAATCGATTTCCCACTGCAGCCAGCCGGGATTGTTGGTGCACATCAGAATGAATTCGCCGACGCTCACCGGTTTTCCATCTGCGCCGCGACAAGCCATTTCTTCCAGGTTCGGAACCGTCTCCTTAAGCGTCGGGAAGCCTTCCAGCCCGTTGACGATCGCCGGAACAATAAGCCCCGCGTCGTGGCACGCTTTCACGAAGGCCCGCGAATCGGAACCAAACTCGCGGCTGACTGACGGTATGGACTTGGCGACCGGCAGAATTGGATCAGCGCCGCCAATTCCCGCCCACACGCCGTTAACCCGAACATTCTGTGCCTTCGCTCGCTGCGGAAGCACCGGTAGCATGCCGTAGGTTTGAACTTCATCGACCCACGCCGGCAGGCCGCCCTTTAGACGATCCTGGCCCTCGACAGCCCCTGTCATGGACAGGGCCACCATCCCTGCGGTTCCGATCGCGTACGCGTAGCGCATTCGAGAGCTCTCTGCGATAAGGGACATTCGCTGAACGACGAGATGACGAACGCGACAGCAACCAACGGTGACTGCTGACCAGTCAGCGGCTGATCGTGATATTGTCGGGGTCAATGTTGATCGTGAACACATTTCCGCCGTCCTTATTGACGACAGCCTTCAGCCCGGAGCTTGCCGGATCGTGATACTTCGCCGGGATGGAGGGAACGTCTTTCTCCTGGCGTTGCGGCTTTGGCCGCTTGCCCGACACCAAGCCGCGCACCATCTCGGGCGACATGCCGGTCAGGCGCGGGGATTCCGCCAACTGATGGATCGTGACGACGTGTTCCCCGACGAAAGCGCCGTCGTTTTCTGTAGCAGTCCGCAATTGAAACTGTCCGCCGGCGTTGCTCGCCCCCGCGGCCGGCCGGCCTTTTCTCGGAGTGAAACTGACATTGATGTTCTCGATTGGCTTTCCGTTATACAGCACGACTCCGCTGACGGGCGCCAGGGTTTGAGCGCCCCCGCAGCCCCCCAGCAGGCCACACACGAACGCCACAAGAATCGCACGGATTGGAAGCCTCATGTTGTCGTTCCGTGTGGTTGCTGTGGATCTCGGCGGCGTGAAGGACGTCGCCGACGAGACGTTTGCGAGACGCAAAAAAACAAGTAACGGCACTGTGAATATGTACTTTCAGGGAACAGTCTGCCGCCCGCCGGCCTGCGATATCCGCTGCAATATTTCCGGTTCCAACACCCGTTTCTCCGGGGGCAAACGTCGATAGAGGTCCGCGAACACCGCTGCGTTCTTCGGATCGGCCGCGACATAGGTCGTGAGACCGCGCACCACGTCCGCCCGTTCGCTCTCCGGGTCGTCGAGGTGTGTCAGGCCGGTCGGCAACCACTCGTTGCCAGCGTACCGGTCCATCAAGCGTTCCAGCTTGAGCGGCGTCAATTCGCCGGCTGGAACGCGGCCGGTCATGGCGCGCCGCAGCCATGCTTCGTGCGACGTGGCCACCACGTACTTCAAATGTGAGACGCCCGGTTCTGGCGGACCTTCTTCGAGAATGACCAATGACCAGCGCTTCGTCTCGCTATGCGGCAGCTCGATCGGCGCCGGGGTGGGGAGCTGCTTCGTCTGGCCCTGCTTCTGTCCCGCCAACCTGATACGCTTCCAGGTCTCCATGTCCAACCTCGGCGCCGTTGCCGGCACCGGGACCTCGAAGACTTCATACTCGTCTTCCGACAGCACGTCCGTCAGACGAAGCTGGGCTTCCCGGGTCTGGGTCAGTCCAGCGAGATTTGTGGTGAATCCTTCCGGAAACTGTCCTGGGTCGATCGGCCGGACCCAACGGCCGCCAATCTGGTCGATCGGTACCAGCATGTCGGCCGTCGACCAAATGGCGGTGACCGAGCAAGTAATCGTCCCGATGTGTGCCAGGGGCGAGTTTCGAAACCAGACCAGGTCGCCGTAATCCGTTCCAAAGACCGTTTTCATCGGCTGCAGCGCCTTGGCGACGAGCGCTACGAATGGGACTGGCGGATCCTGTGGCACGCCCGCCCCCTCCGCAAGGCCCTGCTGCTTGAACCAGTAGGCGCCGTTGTAGCCCAGGTTGATCGGCCCAGAGTTGGAGACAGCGCCGCCCAGAGGGAAGGTCTCGGCGGCGAGCATCAGGGCCATGTAACCGCCGGCACTGCTACCGCCGATGACGACTTTCGCGTCGTCGACGAAATGAAGCGACCTGGCAATGTGCAGCAGCGCGCTGTCCGCATTTATCATGCGCACCAGCGGGTGGGGATCGCCTTCAGCGGGACTGACGACGACCCAGCCTCGATCCAGAAACGTCGCCGCGGCGTTGTCTTTGACTTCATAGCCGGCGGAGTAGTAGAGCGGTGCTTTCGTTTGCGCGCGCGTCCGAACGTCGTCAGGCAGATACAGCTTTGCCTTGCCTGTCTGTTTCTGGCGATGGATGTCGAGGTAGGTATATTCGGCGGAGATTCGCACGCAGGAAGCCGTCGTTCGGGCAACCTTATCCACACCTGTGAATCGCATACGGTCAGGGAGACGCTGCCCGGAGTTCTGGAAGAGCCTCTCGACCCAGGCGCTCTCCTCGGCAACGTCGGTCTTGCCGTTGACATCGCTCGCCGCGGCCGCGAGTGTCGTTGCGCGCTCTGCGGAGCGAGCACTCGGAGCGCCACCAGGGGCAAGGGACCGATCGAACCAATCGGCAACCGGCGTCATCCCGCCCGGAAAGTCCGTCCACTTATGGGCGGCATTCTTGCGGACGTCGAGCTTCGCCGGCACGCTCGCGTACTTCAGCGAATCTGCAGAACGAGCGATAGCGAGCTGCGCAAGACCAAACAGCGCAACGAGCAGGAGGATCATCGGTTTCATAACGGATCCGGACTTCGGGTTCCGTAAGGTGGCAGTCCGCGTCGGCAATTGCCCCTCCATTTCGTCATCCGTTCGGATGCGGCGACGAAGTCGCTTCCTGTTTCCTGAACATTAAAAGAGCACGACTCCGCTGACGGGCGGCAAGATTGAAGCGTCAGCGCAGCCGACAAGCAGCCCACCGATCGACGCGACAAGAATCGGACGGATTGGAAGCCGCATGGTGTCAATCAGTTTTCGCTTTTGAGGTCCCAGTCGTATTTGTTCATTCCGGACTTCAGTTCCGCCGACAGCTCAGACATGGTGCTATACTTTGCCGGAACGACGGGCTCCTTTTCCTCAATCATGACTTTGTGTGGCGGGAGCGAGTCGTAAACTCTGCCGGTCTTGCGCTGGCCGGTGATCTCGACGCGGTGCTTGCCGATCACCGGTCCGTCGGCGGGGGCGATCTTGTACCGGCCATTCACGATGGCGCCGCCGGCCGTGGGCCCTGTGGTTCCCTCCGCGGGAATGAAGCTGATAACTCCGTCCGGGACTGGTTGCCCATCGATATTCACCGTCCCCTCGACAGCCACCCTCACCGGCCCCGACGGTCCGCAACCCGCGCCCGCAGCAAGCAGGAAGGGGAGCAATAACCAGTGCCATCGCAGCAGGGTCCGAGTCATCTTATGCACTCCTCCCTCTGTGTGCCGGCCGCAGACAGCCGACGAGTGACACTCGCTCCCCCTCTGCGGGAGGGCTGGGGTGGGGGCGACCGAGGCGACGCGCCACAAGACGCCTGGCGCGACAATGAAGCTCCGATCGAAAACCGAAAATCGCAAATGACCCCGTCCTCACCCCGACCCTCTCCCAGAGGCCAGAGGGAGAGGGGAGTTCTTCAACCGTCTGCTAAACTGGAGCGTTCACCACCTCACCGCTGGATTTTGTTCCCAGGAACTGCCAGACGCGGGTATCAATGTTCTGGCTCACGAAATGCACACTCCCATCGCACATGAGGACCTGCACCCCCCCCACGTGCCGGCTGCGCGACGCACAGCTTGCCAGGAGCGCAGGGATCCCGCCGAGGAACAACTGGGTACAAGGGAGATTCAACTGCGGCAGATTAGTGCTGGCGGGGAAACACGCCCAATCAAAGAGCTCGTCCGGGACCGAGCTGTTCGGCGTGCGCAGAAAAAATATCTGCCCGTTTCCCGGGAGGGGGACCCCGTGGATGGCTCTGGCATCGTTGGTGTTGACCCCGGTCAGGTATTCTCCCATCAACATGGTGTTGCTCATGCCGTCGGCGATATCGCGAAACCGAGTCGACCGATTGAGGCCGAAGATCGTGAACTTAGCCCCGAGTGTCACGTTAAACGGAGCAGGGAGCGCCAGTTCCTCTTGTGCAAGTTGCGTGTCGGCGAACCGGAAACCGTGAAAGCCGGCATAATTCGACTTGACGGCCACCCCAAAAACCGTGGAACTTACGCCCTGAAAAAAGGTACAGACGTCGCCGCCGTTTCCGTCACTGGGACAGCGCAAAACCTGAAGCGGGATCGAAGGGAGGGGGGCGCTCACGTTAAAAAGACAAGGCAGGACGCCTGTAGGTTTCCATCCGGAAACCTGTGCGTCCTGTTCCAGGTAGGGGTACAGGGCGAAGATGGACGACCCGTGCTGAACGACGGTCCCTCCGGCCTGCGCGCTGACCGGAAGCCCGTTATAGACATCGTGATAATTGTGCATGGCCAGGCCCAGTTGCTTCAGGTTGTTCTTGCACTGCGTGCGGCGGGCGGCCTCTCGCGCCTGCTGCACGGCGGGGAGCAGGAGTGCAATCAGCGTGGCGATAATGGCGATGACGACCAGCAATTCAATCAGCGTAAAACCGCGTTTGCGACGTGACATGGAAGCTCTCCTTTCGAAATAGAGAACAACGGACGAAGGCAGTAAAACGGGACCAACGATTGAATTTATGTGCCTGATCGTGGGAGCCATCTATTGGCGGGCACGACGCTGGCATTGTTATTGGGTGGTCATTCTTCTCTAGCGCGCAACGTTCATTGGGTGCCGGAGCCAGCCGTCCCAGTGCTTCATCCCTTCCCGCTCACGCCCGGCCCCGTCCACGAGCCCAGCCGGGCTGATCTCCGGAGTCTCGCGCACGTCCTCGGGCGTAAAACTGAGATAAAACGATCGCGAAGCCCGTACGTCGGTCCTGGGCGGTTCGGCCGCAGCAGTCGTCGTCAGAAGCAGGCAGGCGACGGCTGTCAGGCATCGCAGACGTTTGTTCGACGAGGAATCGATCATTGTGGGTAGGGTTCCCACGGTGCGAATGGCTGTGTCAGGGTTGCTCGTCACCGAGTGGTCTCGGCGTGGATAGTGCGCGAAAACCGGCAAACGGGCGCCCGGTTGCGTTGCGCCAATCATCCGTCGTGCGCTCCAGCAGCCTGACGAACGCTTCCTCCAGGCTCAGGTTCCGGCGCTTGCCAACCTCGGGGCGCCTCCGCACGACTGTCGAGGGGACGCGAGCGTCGGCAAATTCCGCGAACTCGAGCCAGTCGGCGCTGGCACGTCGCCCGCTCGGAAACCGCAGCGCCTGCACGATCGCCGGCCCGTTGAAGGCAAACTCGGCGACGGTCTGTGCGGCAATCTGGTCCAACCGCGTCCGCTGCTGAAGTGAGAGAACGTTTGCGAGCCGGAGCTCATACTGTTCGGCCAACTCAACAAATCTGCTCCGCCATGTCAGCTCGCCGCCATTCTGAAGTTCGTCGCAGGCCCTGGCGTAGGCATCCAGCCATCCCTGCCGCAATTCAGCGACCTGTTCGGTCTGATTGCCGATCAGCCCCAGATCCTCGAGGACCGGGGGGCTCCAGAGCAGGTGCATCATCAATTCCTGATGGAATACCCGCGACTCTTGCCGGTACACAGTTAACGCATCCAGAACGTCCCCGACGCGCTCCTGAATCGCGGCAATTTCCGCGCGCGGGACAGTGCTGACTCCATCTCTTCTGTGTGCGATGTAACTCTGATAGTAATCCAGCGCCGCCTGCAGCATCTGGACCCGAACTGCGCGAACCATAGGCTCGTGGGCGAGCTCCCTCCGGCTGACGTCGATCACGATGTCAAATGCCCGCCGCGCTTGCTGAAAGTGCGCTTCGGCCTCATTCGCACGCAGCTTCTCCTCATCAGCGCGCTCGCTCTCGCGGGTCAGCGCTTTCGCAGTCTTCTCCTGTTCGACGACCAGCTTTGCCTTCTCTCGCGAGATGAGCCGATTGCTGATGAACAGCCCGACGGCCAGTACTGTCAGCAGCAGCATTGACGCCACGACCGCCGACGGATGCCGGCGAGACCACTTCCGCACGCGATCAACCAGCGACGGGCGCCGCGCATGAATCGGCTGATCGTCGAGATACCGCTGCACGTCGGCCGCCAGTTCCGCCGCCGTCGCATACCGGTCTGCCGGCGTCTTGCTGAGCGCCTTCAAGACGATTGTTTCCAGCTCGGTCGGAATAGCGCGATCGACCTGCCGCGGCGGGCGAGGCTCCTGATGCAGAATCTGGTACAAGAGCTCCTGCCGCGTTTCGCCGTCGAACACTGGCTCGAGCGTCAGTAGTTCGTAGAACGTCGCCCCCAGCGAATAGATGTCGGTGCGGTGATCGAGCACGGCGCGCTGCCCCGAGGTCTGCTCGGGGCTCATGTAGCGGAATGTGCCCAGCAGATCGCCCGAGCGGGTGAGGCCGTTGTCGGCCTGCAACTGCGCGAGGCCGAAGTCGGTGACCCACAGGTTGCCGGAGGCGTTTACCAGCAGGTTGGCCGGCTTGACGTCGCGATGCACGACCCCCAGTTGATGGGCGTGCTCAAGCGCTCCGGCGGCCTGCACCATCAGGCGCGCGATCTTGCGAAAGTAGACTGCACCGGAAAGCGACGTGCCGGCCGTGAGGACGGCCGAAACGTCGAGCGTCGAATGCGGGAGCGTATCGCAGCCGGGGTCCCGCTTACCGGGGCTGAGCCCGGTCACGACCCCACCGCGTGGTGCGTCTGGCACCATCCCCAACCGACTGGAACAAAGGTCGCGAGACTGATCAGGCGGGTCCAATCGGCTGCCCGTTTCCTCGCGCAGTTGACGAATAATGACCGCCAGCGACTGGCCGTCGATAAGCTGCATGGCGTAGAAATGCACACCGCGTTCACAGCCCACGGCGTGCACGGCGACGATATGCGGGTGGTGAAGCAGCGCCGCGGCCTGCGCCTCGTTCTTGAATCGTTGCAACTGTCGCACGTCGAACGTCGCCGCAAACGGCAAGACTTTCAGAGCGACGCGGCGTCGAAGCGAGATTTGTTCGGCCTCATAGACGACGCCCATCCCACCCCGGCCGACTTCGCGGAGCAAGCGAAAATCGCCCAATTGGCCGATATCGGTTGTGGCCTCCGCTGACGCGCCCAATAACTCGGCGGCTGCGGCCGGCAGACAGGTCTGCCTGGAATTCTTGAGAGCTTCCGCGCCCTCCCGGTCAAGTCGACTCGCCTCACGCAGGGGGGCGGAAAGACGATTCACCTCGTCGTAATCGGCAAAGCGCGCTTCCAGCTCGCCGCATAATTCTGGATTCGCTGCCAGCACCTGGTCCCTGTCGGGCTTGTGACCGGCCTTCACCGCCTGCAAATAGCTGAGAAGAACCTGATTGATCCGCTCTTCGCGGTCTGTATCGGCCGTGGTGCGCGTCATGTCTGTCCCTCCCCCGGCTTGCAGAGCTGCTCGCGGAGTTTTTTCAGCCCGCGGAACAATAGCCCGACCACGGCGGGGTGGGTGCGATTCAGCAACTCCGCCACCTCGTCGACCGAAAGGCCCCGCAGGTGGTGCAACTCGACCACAAGCCGCTGGTCCTCCGGCAAGCGGTTGATCGCCTGAGAAAGCCGCAATATTTCCTCGCAGTTGATCGCTCCCTCGCTCGGTGACGTCTGGTCGGTTGCGAGGCGGCAACCGAAGCCCGACGACGGATTTTGTTCGCCATCCAAAGTCCTTCCACAGTCGACGGCTTGCAATTCGGCCGAATATCGGTGGGCAGCAGTTGCCAGCGTGTTGGCCAGAATTACACGCAGCCAGGCCAGCCATTCCGACTCGGTCTGCCCCCGAAACTTTGCGCGGCCAACATGGGCCTTCAAGAGCGCCTGCTGAACGACGTCTGAGACGTCCATCTTCGACTGCAGGTCCGGGCCCATTTGCAACCGGGCGAGCATCCGGAGATAGTCACGATAGTCGTCTAACGACCGTTCGTTGCTGGTCGTGGCCGCCAAAATCGATGCCTCCCTATAGACATAGACTCGACCCAAACGCCGGATGTAGCGCGCGAATCGGCAATTTTTGTCTCGGAAGCAAAGATAATCATCGCCCAAAGGGCCCTGCGAAACCAGTTGGCGCGACTCACCAACGCTCTAATTGGCGGTACCCGCGGGCGAAAACGACAACCGCGGGCGTCTCTTCAAAATGCCCGGCCCCTTGTCAAACCTGGCAACAGACGTACACGACCGTTTCGAGCGGAAAGACCCACTCTTCACAGACGTCTACCGTGCCGCAGGCGAGACCAAAGACCTGGGTGATCTGCGGCCGCAGCCGGTGAAGCCCCCAGCGGCCGAAAAGGGGAGCAAAGAGCAGCCGACAAGCCAGGCAATGAAAGTGGCGGCGGCAAGATGGCCCCGGCGTTTCGTGCCGGCCCAGCCCCGGCCACGCGCGGCGCGCAATCCGAGGCCAACCATTGGCACTTTCCTGGCGCCAGAGGCAATCCCGCTGTGGAGTTACGGCGATTTACGGCGTTGAGTCGCACCAACTGGTTTCGCAGGGCCCTTACGGGTGATGATCATCCTTGGTTCCGAGACAAAATTTGCCGATTCGCGCGCTACGTCCCGCGCTTGGGTCGAGTCTTTAAAATATGGAGGGGACCTGACGTCGATCTGGGAAGAGTTTCACAGACTGAAACAGGACTGGGACCACACAGGCAATGGCGTCAATCACCCGAATGATTTCGGTCACCGGGTGTATGCGCAGGTGATCTCGACCCTATTGATCCCCGATAGTGGGACGTAGAACTGTTAGTGCGCTGCTGACTTGGCGCTTCATTGACTGATTTCGGCCGCGAGCAGAGGACTTTACCGATGCGTCACTTTCCGAATTTGTTCTCGTCCGGGTTTAGATACAAACGGCGGCTGCTGGTCTGTGCTGGGCTGACGGGTTTCGCGCTGATCGTCGCCGTCGTCGACCATCCCTGGCTATTTGTTCTCCGGGCAAAAGCCGCTTCATTTGTTGCCGATGACCCTGACGTCGCTCTGGACTTCAAGCGCGATCCGGCCGATCGTCCGGTGCTCTCGTCCGGAACGGCTGAAACGCCGATGATCGCGATGGACCCGTGTGTCATTTCCGACGCCGAGGGGTGGCACATGTTCTTTTCTTCCTTCTTCTGCGACACCCCCCAGGGACCATCAGCATTCTGGAAGCCGGAATTCGGCGAGCAGTTTGATACGATGAAGCTGCCGACTGGGATCGCCTATGCATTTTCAGCCGATCGCGGGCAGAACTGGACGGTGCGCCCCACCCCGCTGTTGCTTCCAGTTGCCGTCGGTTGGGACGACTTCCGCGTAGAAACAGCCAATGCCCTCGTAAAAGACGGCGTTCTGCATCTGTTTTATTGTGCGGACAGTAAGCGGAAGCTCACTCGCTACCAGATCGGCGAAGTATCGCTGGCATTGGCAGGTAAGACGCTTCGCGAGGCTCTACTCGAACAGGGACGAAGCCCGTCCCGCAGCCGGGAGATACCATTGCTCGCGGGAATCACCGACAGGTCATCCTTTCGAAACAACGTTCAGGAACCGAGCGTGTTGTACGCCGATGGGCGGTTCGAGTTGTACTTTGTCGGCCTCGAATGGTCTCTGCCGGCCGAGGCCGTTCGTGCCCCCGGGCAGGCTTTGCGCCGTGCCGGACTGGGCCGCGCTGTTTTGGACGACTCGCTGAATGTTCTCGAGATTTCGGACGAACCGCTGCTCGAGCTCGACCTGGTGAATATCATTGAGGTGAAGCGTACAGACGCTGGTCTGGTTCTGTTCATGACTCTCAAAGGACAAGGAAAAGCCCATCGCGGGGAGAAAATTGGGTACCGCACCTCCCGGGATGGACGAAGTTGGTCCCCTTCCAAAGTGCTTATTACGCCGTCGGTGGCAGGATATGACAGTTGGGGTTGCATGTCTCCGACCGTCGTCCAGGAAGCTGATCGCTGGGTCCTGTTTTACACCGCGCTCGAGAATGCTCAGGAGCGGCCCGACGGACGCTGGGGAATGTCACTGGGCCGTGACGGCTGGCTCTTTGGTACGCTTGGGCGGGCTGAATCGGTCGCGCCGTGACGTCCCGGCGTGATTTCCCGGGTACCCAGGTCGAGATTCGCCGCCAATCGGTCCGCGTGCGCGCCTCTCTCCTGGTGCAATGGAGGTCATCCGAGCCTGGAACGGTGCGCGCCGCCTGTAACGAAATGCTTTGGCTGAGACGTCGGCTGGCTTCAACCTTCGCTCTTTTCCTGACACTCGGAGGCAATCCCGCTGCGGCTTTACGGCGATTTACAGCGTTGAGTCGCACCAGCCGGTTTCGCAGGGTTCTCCGAGACAAAATTTGCCGATTCGCGCGCTACATCCCGCGCTTGGGTCGAGTCTATGACTATAGGGAGGCATCGATGTTGGCCGCCACGACCAACAGACGTCACCGAGCGAGGGAGCGATCAACTGCGAGGAAATATTGCGGCTTTCTCAGGCGATCAACCGCTTGCCGGAGGACCAGCGGCTTGTGGTCGAGTTGCACCACCTGCGGGGCCTCTCGGTCGACGAGGTGGCGGAGTTGATGAATCGCACCCACCCCGCCGTGGTCGGGCTATTGTTCCGCGGGCTGAAAAAACTCCGCGAGCAGCTCTGCAAGCCGGGGGAGGGACAGACATGACGCGCGCCACCACGACCGATACAGACCGCGAGGAGCGGATCAATCAGATTCTTCTCAGCTATTTGCAGGCGGTGAAGGCCGGTCACAAGCCCGACAGGGACCAGGTGCTGGCAGCGAATCCAGAATTGTGCGGCGAGTTGGAAGCGCGCTTTGCCGATTACGACGAGGTGAATCGTCTTTCCACCCCCCTGCGTGAGGCGAGTCGACTGGACCGGGAAGGCGCGGAAGCTCTCAAGAATTCCAGGCAGACCTGTCTGCCGGCCGCAGCCGCCGAGTTTTTGGGCGCGTCAGCGGAGGCCACCACCGATATCGGCCGATTGGGTGACTTTCGCCTGCTCCGCGAAGTCGGCATTCACGCCAATTGGGACGCATTGACTGCGTTTCAGCAGAAATTGGATCTGTTCAATCTGGAGTTGGCGATGCTTTTAGTCTGGAGCCCGCCGATCCTGGAGGAACTTTGCCTGAACGGCGATCAGCTCGAGCAGATCGCCGACTTGAGGCAGAGTTGGTTGCTCGCCTGGACAACCGCCTCTCACGAGCTTCAACTGCTGGACGAGTCCGTGCGGCGGCGCCGTTTCGCCGAGGTGGCAAACCCACACCTGCGTCGGCTCACCAATGTGCTTGACCCACAACAGCGAATGCGTTTTGGACAGCTTGGGACGCAGCTCGTCACGGAATTTTCGTTCCAAGGGCCGGAAATCGCCAGGGCGCTTAAATTTCCCCCGGAACCGCGCACGATCGTCGGGTCGGTCGAGTTTTCAGGTTTTGTCGATAAACGCGATCCTCGACAACCCCCCGAACGGGAAGGCTCGCAGCGCGAGCTGACTTTGGAGGACGCGCTGGTCAAGTTTCTTGCCGGCGCGGCGGCGGATTGGAACAGGCAGAACGGGGGCCCGTTTGCCGGGTTCCTCAGGTCGCCGTACCAGGAACCTGCCCGCGACGATATACGCTGATTTCAATTGCCGGTGTGTGGAACCATTCACTCTCACCCGTTGTAGTTGTATTTGTCACCTCGTCTTTAATGTCAGGAGAGCCATGTTGAATAACCCCCGTTTCGGCACTCGCGTCGCAGGGCAGGGCACGTGAGGCGCGCGGACCGGCAGGCTATCCCGTTTGTGGGGAAATTTCTCTGGTTGGGCCACGAGGGCGACCTAAAGTGATGAACAAGGGCGAAATGCACAGAATTCGGAAGACCCAAAGGATGACCCAAAGGAACCAGAAACGGGAAACTCCTCGTTGCATGACAATGGCAAGGCGCCTCGGCCTATCGTTGTTCAGTCTGTTACTCGTTGCCTCCGCGGCGCGGGCACAGGACGCACCCGTTGCCGGCCAGACGGGTCGAACCGTGCTCACGCGCAGTCTGTTGTTCAGCAATAAGACTCCCTCATCCCCGGTGGATGACACGGCGGGCTTCGCCATCCCGGGGGGGGCCGCCGAGCCCACCGAGGTCTTTGAAGGCGCCCTGACGCTCAGGAACGCAGCCGCCGATGGCAGCTTCACCAAACACTCCGACGTCTTCTCCATCATTCCCGAGGGCGACTCACCCTGGAAACATCTTCCAGCGTTCAGCTATCAGTTTGTGCAGAGCGGGACACATTTGATCCCGAGGGTGCAAGGTCTGACCATTACCGGAAACCGGGCCTGGAACTACATCATCGGCCCTGGGCGCGTGTGGCAGGAGCCTTCAGATGACGGCTACATGCGCGCCTCGCTGCCGTTTGCGCTAGTGCAGCGCAACCAGAATTGTGTTCACAATGGCGCGATGACCTTTCTGTTCAGCAACACCAAGTCGCCCCGGGTGTCCAACGTCTATTATCAGATCACGCAGGAAACCTGCTATCCGATGAAGTTCGATCTGTGGGGAATCACTCCCGCCACCTACACGCCCGGTCCGGTCCCGGGTTCTGCCGCGCTCAAACAGAATCACACGGAGGAGCTCTCGCATCGCCTGCCAACCAAGCCTCTCAATGCGCTGGCCACTGACTTTCCGGACGCCAAGGTGGATCCTGCGATGTTCTTACGGGCCTACAAAGATTCGAAGCAAGTCACTACATACGCCATCGTGGTCAACGGCGTGAACTACACCTCAGACTGCCCAACCCGCTCTGGAGAGTACGCGTTCTGCGAAGAAATGCGCCTGCCCTCTTACTCCATTGCGAAATCCGTATTCCCCGGTGTGGCATTGATGCGTTTGGGGCAGCTCTACGGAACCGACGTTTATGACTATCGAATCAAAGATTTCATCCCGGAGCACTACATGGGCGGAAACTGGGACGCCACCAGTTTCAACCACGCTTCGGACATGGCTACCGGCAACTACAATTCCGACGCGTTTGAAGCGGACGAATACAGCGCGGAAATGAAGACGTTTCTCGTCGACGAGTTCTATCCCGCAAAAGTCGCCGACTCGTTCGCCTTCCAACAAAACTCTGCGACGCCAGGTACCAAGTGGGTCTACCAAAGCTCGACAACGTTCGTGCTCACGCAGGCGATGAACATCTTCCTGAAGCAGCAACGGGGCACGGGCGCCGACATCTTTGACCTGCTGCGCGACGATGTCTTGGCGCCGCTCCACGTCAGTGCTGGCGGCTTGACCACCATTCGAACGGACAATAGCTCGACCGGGGCACCAGCCGGTTACTATGGCATGTTTTTCAATAAGGACGATGTCGCCAAGATCAGCAGTTTTCTCACTAAGGGCACCGGAACTATCGACGGCGTTCAGGTTCTCGAGCCGAGCCGCCTGAAAGAGGCCCTGTTCCGTACGACTGCACTTTCTGACTTTGCGTGATCGTGCCAAGCCCTGAAATTGGTCTCTACATGAAAGTGGCCCTTCGGGCACACTGGTGTTATCTGAAGACATCAGTTGCGCGCCGGAGAGCCACGGATGGCAT
>JBQTIL010000084.1:0-7628 GCA_052388175.1 Planctomycetaceae bacterium
TCAATCGCGGGGCAAGCAGCAGACCAAGGGCCAGGGGAAGCATGCCGATGCACGAGATCGCCTGAATCGCGATCGGTGAGATCCCTCCCGTCGGCAGCTTGGCCGCAATCCCCCAGAATGCCCATACCACGATCGTGATCAATGAATAGAACAGCCACCTCGGAATGCTCCGCGATCTGACGCGTATGAAGGCGGCGTCGGAATCGGGCCGCGCATTCCACGCGAGCCCATCACGCTGCTCGCCCGCTGTTTCCAGAGGCACAATCGCCATCTCTGGCCACCTTCCGTCGAGCGCCGGCTTCAATGCATTCCCGCCGGCATAGCCATGTTCATCATTTGCCGGGTTCAATCAGTCCGGGCAGAGTGCCCGCGTCGCGTTGAGCGCGCCGGTCGCTTTGGGAACCAGCGCCGGCATCGCGAAGATAAGCCAGCAGATCAGCCATGGCCTGCAATGGAATCTGCCGTTCCAGTCCTTCCGGCATGAGCGACCTGTTAGTGCTGGCAAGTTCTTCGATCTGGCCCCGCAGGATCGTCAGTGCTTCGCCATTCTGTTTCTGAAGCGTAATGCTTGTCGTCATCTGCCGTGCGAGCAACCCGCTGTGCGTCCGGCCATTCCGGTCGACGACGATATACTCCAAATATTCGGGGGCAACGTACTGGTTTGGGTCGAGAATGTGCGACAGCAGGGCTGCAGGATCGCGCGATGGCGACGATGCCAGGTTGGGCCCGATGGCAAGCCCGACTCCACTGAGTTGGTGGCAAGCGGTGCAGTTCTTCTCAAACACTGTCCGCCCGGCTGCCGCCATACCGTTCAACGCAAGCGCCGCCTGGTACTCCTTCACTACGGCGTTCCGAGAGCGCGGCGTGGCGTCCCCTAAGAGTTGCGTTGCCAGCACGCGGATCGCTTGAGTCTTGTGGTTCAGCAGAAGAGTGCGCCGGGCGGGATCGACGTCGACCAGCGTCAGTTCGTCGCGGCTGCCTGCGGTCAGAAGTGCAATCGCCCCATCCTCTCGCGACAACAGGGCTTCGAGGGCCGTGCGCCGCACAAGCGGCAAGAACTCCGACCAGCGAGTCACGATCAGCCCGGGGACCGACGGGCTCGGATCGTCGGCCAGCGCCCGGACTGCCGCAACCTGGACCTGCTCCGGTTGGCCTGGCTGCAACAATTCGGCGAGCAAAACGCGATGCTCCTCATTGGGCGCGCCACTCAGCAGCGAAATCGCAGCGACGCGCTTTTCAATTTCACATTGCGCATCTTTGGCGGTCCTTTCGTTGCGAGCGAGCGCCTGTTTGAGCAGACGACTGCCGGACGTGTCGGCCTCATGGGGAGCCAGTCGTCCGCCTGTCCGCTTCAGGCCGTGACCGAGCTCCGCGAGGAGGCGGTCGGTCAGGGCTGTGTCGTGGTTGACGGCACTCGTTGCGATCGCCTCCAGCAGACGCTCAACTTCGTCCGAGCGGTTGCGTGCTCCTACCAGGTGCGCGAGTTGCCTGATGATTAGAAGATCGGGCGGAGGTGTCATCCGCGGGAATGCGCCGACGAGTTGGCCGAGCAGTCTGTCGGCCGACTCGGCCACAGAGCTCAGCACAGCCGTCGAGATCCAGTTATCGTCGCCATCGCACCGCGCAATTCCCGCCAGCGCAGACAGCGCGCGCGAATCATCCGTCTCGCCCAGCGAGAATGCCGTCTGATATCGTACGCGCTGCGACTCGTCGTCTGCCAGTGCGCAGATTTCGGCCACGAGATCAGGCTCTGACTTCAATCGCGGCTCGGCAATGCGAACGGCATTTTCGCGGACACTTGGGTGCGGATCGTGCAATGCCTTTTTCAGAACGTCGTTGCCGAGCGCTTTCAATCCGTCCAGCGACCACAGGGCCAGCAGGCGCGCTTCTGCGAGTCTGCTCTCGCTGGCAAGGGTCCGCAATGCCGGCACGGCGGATATGTCCTGCCGTTCGTAAAGCAGCCGATGGGCAGTGTCGCGCCACCAGCCGTGCGGGCTTTCCAGCGTTGCGACCAGTTCTGCGGTTGTGGCCTTGGAAAGTCGGGGCGGCTCGGGAACGCGGAAATCGGCCGGAGCGATTCGATACACTCTCCCATAGTCGCGACCACTTGTGAGGTTCAGATGTTTGGCGACGTCAAGAGGAATATGCACCGATTCCAGCACCTCGCGGCTCATGTCCAGACAATACAGCGTGCCATCGGGCGCATTCATCAAGTTGACCGGGCGGAACCACGTGTCCGTCGAGCGGACAAACTCGGTCCGATCGTCCACACGATGCGACTGAAAGGTTACGCCGCGTGGAACCAGCGCGCGTCGGTGGACCAGATTATTCTGCCCGTCGCAGACGAACACCTGGCCGCGCAAATCCCCGGGGTAGGCGCCGCCTCGATAGACCGTGACCCCTGCCGCAGCGTCGACGACATGATGACTCGCTCCGGGAGAGCTCACGGGGCGCTCATTGCTCGCGATCCGCCGGCTGCTGCGAATCTGACGCCACCGCTCGACCGGGCTGATTCGAAAAATCGGCACCGGCCCAGGGGCGACGTTCTGAATGCCCGAAGGAAACGGCAGGAACGGGTTCCTCGCCAGGTAGCGATCGGGAAAGACGACGTGTTGAACCGGCTCCGATTCGCTGCAGACAAATCGATTTCCCCAGTCGTCGAAGGAATTGCCGAACTGCACGGTCCCGGTGATCGCTTCAAATCGCCCGCCCATCGGATCGAAGCGAAAGTCGCGGCCATTGACAGACACGCCGGGCGCGCCGGGACGCTCTTCGGATTGAATCATCCCGCCATTTCCGGCCGTCGACCCGTAAACCCAATGGTCGGCGCCGAACTGCAGATTGTTGACCATGTACTGCTGACCTTGTGTACCGAAGCCGGTATATACGCGACGCTTGACGTCGGCACGAAAGTCGCCGTCGGTGTCCTTGAGGTACCAGATGTCCGGTGCCGCCGCGACGAAAACGCCTCCTTTCCAGGGGACGACGCCCGCTGCCCAGAGAAGCTTGTCGGCAAAAACGTGCGCCTCGTCGAAGACGCCGTCGCCATTGGTATCTCTCAACAGCCGGACTGTGCCCAGCGGGCGCCCCCCTTCAGCAGGCTTGTAGGGATAATCGCGCATCTCGCAGACATACAGATCCCCGTCCTCGTCGAAGGCGGCGGCAACGGGATCACAAACGAGGGGCTCGGCAGCAACCAGTTGCAGCTCGAAGCCCGCCACCGTCTCGACCATCTTCGCTGCCTCGGCAGGCGTTTTTGGCGGGATCGGTTTCAGGAACTCCCGCAACTCCTCGTCGCTAGGATCGGGGCGTGCAGCGTCGGCGACGAGCTCGTCGCTAACTGAGACGTCTTTCGCGCTGGGATCGTCGGTCGCCCCAATGCCGACCGTTTTGAGCTCGGTGTCAGAGGCGTCCGACAGAGCCAGTCGCGCCGGATCTTCATCGCTTGCAAGACCCTGCCGCTCACGAATCTTCATCAGGACGTCCCGAGCGCGCTGAAAGTAGGCCAGCGTCTCGGTCTTGCGGCTGAAAACCCGCTTCGCATGCACGGCGATTTGCCCCTCGATCCGCTCCAGCCATGCATCCAGCGATTTTTCGTCGTAGGGCTTCCGGCCGTTCAGATAGACGAACACCGGATTGGTATGCGACTCGGCGTCGGGCTGCCCACCGGGCGTATGCGACCACGCCCGAGCGGCAATCCAGCATGAAGAGCGACATGTGATTTGGTGCTCAACGACGTACCACTCACCTTGTCGTCGGTCCGCCGGTACGTCGAAGCTCTTCTGCACTTCTCCGTTCACAATCAGATCGACGGTTGTGACAGGTGTCACCTCGCAGCGCACGCGCAGTCGCACCGTCGGCGTGAACGGCTCGATGCTCTCACGCCGAATCGTCTCTCCCGGCCGTTTTCCATCCACCTCAAGCAGCAGCAGCGGGCCCGTCGTCACGAAACTGCGGCCCTCTACGGCACCGCGCAACCAGTCGGCAAAACCCGGCGGTTTAGCCTTCTCGACAGGCGCGCCCTCATCGCGCCTGTCGGACGAGACATAGGTCCGGCAGTCACCAAGAAATCGGCAACACGGATAGTCGCTCCCGCCTACACACGGAAAGCGGTAACCCGAGTTGAGCATTGCATACCAGCCGGCAAGGCCGATGTCGCGATAGACGCCGAACTGGAGGAGCTCGACGGCATCGACGGTCCCCAGGGCCGCGTCGGCGTAGATTTCCTGCCCGTAGCCACCGTGAGCGTGAATCGAGATTCCCCCCTGCGACCGTGTTTCGCTCGCCAGATGCCCAAAGACCGGGCCGTCGTCGGCATCGAGGGCCTGTTGATCGAAGATGAGCCGGTCTCTGAGAAACAGGTTGAGATGTCCGTAATGGTTGCTGCGATATTCCTGTCCCGACAGCACGTTGATGTTTCCGCGCGACGCAATCGCTTCGATTCCCAGCCCTCGAAATTGCTGAAAGACCATCGTGTGCATCGACCCGCTATACGATCCCGCGGGCATGTTCGCGGCCAGGGAGGTGCCGAACCAGATGTCTTCGGCGTCGAGCAGATCCAGGATGATCTCGTCGTCTCGTTCGCTCGCGCGCTGAAAGTGCAGATGGGGGTCGCCGCCAAAGTATCCCTCCACCGCCATCGGAGCCGCTCGCTTCAGGCGCACTTCGATCTCGCGGGTTTGTCCCGCAGTGAGCTCTGTCGAGACCCGTTCGGGGCGGAACTCGAAGCCTTTGGAGACCTCAACGCGAACGGCGCCGGCTGGGACGGCGACGGTTACCTCGCCTGTCGAGTAAAAGAACCGACCCAGGTAACGGTACGGCGCCTTATCGCGCCGATTTCCCCACTCTCCTGCCTCCGGAAGTCGCGCGGAAATGGTCGACGGCCATTCCCCGCTGAGGGAATACTTCGTCAGGCGGTTTTCGGAAGGTTGGTAGAAGTTGCCGTCGCCCCCCACCACGGCGATTCGGCACGGCGCAGGCTGACCAGTCTCCCGTTCACGAACGACGATATGCAATCGCCCGGTTTCGCGTCCTTGGGCGAAACGAACCTTTCCTTCCTCCATGAACCCCGGCGGCGTGAAGAAAAACGGTTCCCCCTCAGGCAGCACGGACGCTCGAGGGCCAGCAGACAGACTTGACTCCTGTGCCAGCGCGAATTCACAGTGTCCAATTGCCGCGCCCCCGGAAACCGCCAGTGACGCGAGCGCAATCACGACGAGCATTCGGTCGCGGGACGGTGTCCGGCAGATCGATGTTGGGCTGCTATCTCGTGCTATGGGCTTCGATTGCATCTGCGACCTGCGTGCATCATTTCGAGGGCGGGAAGGCGTTCGCCAGACTTCGCCGCGCAAAAATGTTGCGAGTTTGCGCAACCCGATCGACCACGCAACGCCGAACGATCGACTCCGGCCGACGACTGACGAACGTCTCTCAGTCGGCTTCCGGGTCGAACATCAGCCCTGCAGCGCAAAATCCGCCGTCGACGTTCAGAATGTGGCCGTGGATGAATGACGACTCGTCAGAGGCAAGGAACAATGCGGCGGCGGCGATTTCGTGACGTTCGCCGTAGCGATGCAGGGGGATTCTCTCGAGGTACGAACGTCGCGTCGCGCCGGTGTGCGTGCCGTTGCTCTGATCCGTCACCACCGGTCCGGGCGAAATGGCATTGACGCGGATTCCGTGCGCTGCCAACTCAACCGCCATCACTTTCGTCAACTGAATGACTCCGGCCTTGGCGGCGCCATACGCCGCCCGGCCCTGAGCGCCGCGCTGGCCCGAGACTGACGCCATGTTGATGATCGTGCCATGGCCGCGCCGCACCATGACTCGCGCAGCCGCCTGAGAGCACAGAAACGTGCCGGTCAGCACCACAGCCAGCAGCCGGTCCCACTCATCCGACGTCGTTTCGAGAAACGGCCTGTTGTGTCCGATTCCGGCGTTGTTCACCAGCACGTCGATCTGCCGACAGCGCTCCACCACTCCCGCAATCAACGACTGCACCTGTCTTCCATCCGTGATGTCGATCGTCCACGGATTCGCTTTCCCCCCCGAGTCGGTGATTTCGGCGGCCACCTCGCGGGCGCTTTCGCTGTCGATGTCGGCCACGATCACGTTGGCTCCCTCAGCCGCGAACAACAGCGCCGTCGTGCGGCCGATGCCGCGTCCGGCGCCGGTGATGACGGTCACTTTGCCCGAAAGCCTTGCGCCGCGGTGTCGACGATCGTCTGCAGAGGGAACCCCGATACCCGGCACGTCTCCGTTGACCAGACTCATATTTTCAATTCCTCGGCGGCGCGAAATCGCCGCAATGGCTGTCTATTCACAGCATGTCTTCAACTGGGAGACTCAGAGGCACGAAGAACAGGATTCAAAAGCCCTCTGCTCTCCGCGTCTCCTTGTTCAGTTCCTCAGGTTCAGTTCCTCAGTTCTGTAGTACGCAGCCGCGCGCGGCGCACCGAAAAGCAATCGTCGCCCGAAAAAACGAGATGCAGCGTTCGTCCGTCGTCGCTGATCCATTTCGCAGGAAAGCCGCAGGTTTCGCCCGGGCCCACGTCCCAATCGTTGGTGAAGCAGACCGTGGTCCAGGGCCCCCAGGGTTCGGGCGCGTCATATATCCCGAAGCCTCCCTGAAACCGCGGACCTTCCGGATGCCGACTCTCGGGAAAGACCTGGCACCACAGATAGCGCTTCAGGGCCGGGTTGTAGGTGATCTGCGTGCGATAACAACGGGCCGGGTGAATGAAGACGGCGCCGCGCCGGGTTATGTCTCTGGTCCATCGCGGGTTTCCCTGCGAATCAATTTCGTTGAAAAACTCGTAGGCGCTACGCTCCATGATACGGGTCTTGGGCGCCCGCGCCAGAACCATCCGATCGGCCGCCTCGTAGGCGCTCTCGGAGTCGGCCGAATAGACGTACACGAAATCGTCGCGGGCGCCCGCGTAGTTTCGGCCGAAATTGAGAAACGTGGGGCAGCCGAAGCCGGTTGTCAGTTTCCAGTCGGCCCACGTCCAGTTGGCGCCATGGTTGGCAGACCGCGCCAGTTGAGAATTCGCGGCATTTCGCGCCCAAAGGTACAGCGTCCCGTCAACCATGAGCAGTCCGCCGGCTTTTTTCCCGGCGGGCCCGTGCCCGATCTGTTCGATGTCGGACGAGCGCACGTTGACGCCCTGAAAGTCGTCGGGGCCGCCGGAAATTCGCGCCATGCCCAGGCTGAGCTTCCGTTCGACGAACGGCTCGAAACCGTTGCCATCTCCATAGGCGCCATACAGCTCTCCGTCGTCTGCCCACGTCAGAGGCCAGTTGTCGCTGCCCCGCGCCCGGCGGACAATCGATTCACGTGCATCCCACTCGATGCCCGTGATCACCGGGCTGGGCGGATACGGTGGGCGGCTTGAGTCAGGCGCGTTGGTGTCTGCACGACTCAGCTTCGCACTCGACGGACCGACGCCAAGAGCATTTCCCCCTCCCCCCCTTGCGGGGGGAGGGTCGGGGTGGGGGGGGCAAGCGTCGCTGGACGTCGATGGCGCACCCCCACCCCCCACCCCACCCCCCGCAAGGGGGGGGGGGGGAAAAGCTCTTGGCGTCGGGACCTCGAGTGCGAATCTGGGTCGGGCAGCCACCCACCCCCC
>JBQTIL010000085.1:0-87375 GCA_052388175.1 Planctomycetaceae bacterium
GTTGCTTCGACATCGTCCGGCGGGCCCCCCGCGGGGGTGCTGTGTTTTTTTGCGTTGGCCTCGGGGGGTGTCCCTACTTTGCGGGGACACCCCCGGCTAATCGCTGCGAACCCCATCGGGTTCGTGCGCCGCCAGCATGTCTCGGATTGGCGGATGCACGCCCCTGGAATTCGAAATCGAGACCAAACCGGGAATAATGTGCCTCGGCCGTGGATCAACAGGGTTGCTGGTTCTCCTCCACGGTCGGCCATGCCATCCAGATGACGATCCTTCCTCGCGATCCCTACCAGCGGTCTCTGTTCCTGCTGTTTCTGGCGTTCTTCGCCGCGAGCTGCGTCAGACCGCCGTATCTGCAATTCCTGCTGATGCAGCACGTGCCGACGATTCTGGCCGCGCTGCTGTTGGGGTATCTTTCGAATCGCTTCTATATCAGTCGCCTCAGTTTTACTTCGATAACCCTGTTCCTGGCGCTGCACACCCTGGGGGCCCGATACCTGTATTCCTACGTTCCCTATGACGTGTGGTCCGAAAGGCTGCTGGGCATCAACCTCTCAGAAACGTTCGGGTTCCGGCGCAACCATTACGACCGACTGGTCCATTTCTCGTATGGCCTGCTGCTGGCGATTCCGATCCGCGAATTCGAGCGCCGACATCTGGGGCTGTCGCTGGCCCTCTCATCAGTGCTGGCGATCGAATGCATTCTTGCGACGAGCGCCGCCTACGAAATCATCGAATGGCTCGTCGCCGTGGTCTTCACCCCCGAATGGGCCGATCACTTCCTCGGGCAGCAGGGAGACATATTCGACGGCCAGAAAGATACGGCGCTCGCCACCGCAGGGGCGGCGCTATCGATCGGTGTGCTGGCGCTGACCGATCGCCGGCGTTGCAAGCTATCGAACGAGGGCACGATCATGACGATGACGGCAAGTTCTACCGACGTTCGCTGATCGTCGCGGGACCGGCGTGTGCCGCATCGGGGTGCGTCGTCTGGTCTGCGGCCAGCCCTCGCCGCTTTGCGAGTTTTTCCGGCAGTGCCCCGGCCGCTGCGAGTGGTCGGGGCACTCTGTCATCACGCCTCAAGCCTGACCCCTCAAGCCTATTTCGCGTGTGTTTTCCAAATGCGCCTCATTCGTCTGCGCGCCCGAAACCAACTGCGATAAAATAGAGCCTGTGTACTCAAATATCGCGGAGACGCCGTGCGCTGCCCCGGCCGCTTCAAAGCGGCCGGGGCCCTTTCTCGACCCTGCGAGGTGAATGCGTGCCGCGCGGCGGATGTACGAGCGCTTCACAAAAAACGCCTGCGAATCTGGCAACCTATGGTGCAAACCCGAATTGAACTCCTGTGAAGCAAGGCGTTTGGATCGAGCGCCAAACATTGCCAGGCGGCACGCGGGCTGGCAATGAATGATGTCCGGCTGGCCATCTATGGTGCAACGCAGGGAGCAGAAAGAGCAGCCCCGAAAGCAGTTGTGACGCTTCCCCAAAGATGGCCCGCGAGGCGCGTTACATTGCCAGCTCATTGGCAGCGTTTGCCGCACCTCGCCCTGCCAGCGGAGCACGGAAGCGCTCCGGATCACGGGAGCGATGAATTGTTATCACGCTGTCCCGCATTCTACCGACCGCAGCCACTCGCAGGAAACGGGCGTCCGGCGGCCCGACGAACATCGCTCCCACCGCTCCGGCCTCTGGGGTAAAATTCGGGGCATGAACGAACGACGCAGAAAGTCACTCGCTGAATGGCTCGTCACAGCCGGATCCGTGGCATTCTGGTTGAACTATCCATTCTGGTTTCGGGACCAAAGCCGGCCTTGGAGAATGGAAGACGCATTTTGTTGGCAGTATCTGCTGTTCACAGGAATCATGTGGTTTCTGCATTCGGTATTCATACGGTGGGTCCGCGAGTTCCAGCCGTCCGCTGAAAAGCTCGACCCTCCTGCCCCGCCTCCCAGTCTCACCGGCCCACCATGACCGACGTACTTCGACGGCTGCCGTGGCTATTGGTTCTCGCCGGAATTACCGCTGTGTGCATATCCGCAGCAGCGAGCGCTGATGACACCGCGAAGACCGACAAGGCAGCCGACCCGATGCGCGGCACCAAAGCGGGGCAAGTGCGTGACGACAACGGCCTGAAGATGAAGCTGGCGTGGTGCCCGCCGGGGGTCGTTACGATGGAGCAGATCGAGGAAGTGGATTTTACGGGGCTTGTTGAAACTCGGGTCGTTGATGGCAAGCCTGTTCGCGTAGACAAAAGCGGTGTTCCGATACCCGGTCCCAAGACGATACCGGTGAGGGTCTTTTTGACCCGTGGTTACTGGCTCGGCAAATATGAGGTCACGCAAGCCGAATGGAAGCAAATCATGGGGACCGCGCCCTGGAAAGGGCAAAACGCGACCAGAGATGGAGACGAGTTTCCCGTTACGTGCATCAATTGGGACGACGCACTGGAGTTCTGCCATGCGCTGACTCTACACGAACGAACGGCAAACCGGCTTTCCAACGACTGGGAATACACGTTGCCAACTGAAGCACAATGGGAACGCGCGTGTCGCGCACGAACAGAAACCGCGTTCAGCTTCGACGATGACGAATCTCAGCTCGGCGACTATGCATGGTTTGAGGGCAATGCAGCAAACCTTGACGAGAAATATGCGCACCGCGTCGGCCAGAAGAAGCCGAACCCCTGGGGCCTCTGTGACATGCACGGAAACGCCTGGGAATGGTGCCGCGACTTTTATATGGTCAAGCCACCGGGTGGACGCGATCCACTCGTTACGACCGAGTACTCGCGAGTAGCGCAGCGTGGCGGAGGATGGAACAATCCTGCATCCTTTTGTCGTTCCGCGCTCCGCTCAAACGGACCACGCGCGACTCGAAACGCAGCCGTCGGCTTCCGCGTCGCCCTCGTCCCCGTCCGACCAGAGAAGCAAAGGCCCGAGACGCGATGAATAAACGCCCGCGATCATTTGGATTTTGGCCGGCTGCGGTTGCCATTGTAGTCTTGCTGCTGCTCGTGGCTCCGTTGGGACCCCTGCCCGGGCCTTGGGCACGTCTGGGTATCGTCAAGGCCCGTTACCATTACCCCTGGAAGTGGATTCTTATCGGGAGCGTGGCAATCGGCTGCACATTCTGCACCGTCTTCGGGCTGTCATCCGGTGATTGGGTTGAGGCGGCGCTTCTGGGCACTTCCATCGCAGTTCCCGTCATCGGCATGGCTGTTTACGTACGGCTTTTCATTCTGCCGGCTCTGGCATCCCTGCTGCTCTGCTTTCGGAGACACGCACGACGGAAACGGCGCGAGCGGCTCGTCGATCTTGGAAACGCTGCGTGGCAGGCGCCAGCATTCTTTCCGTCCCGTTAACGTTCGATTCGCAACTCGTTCCATCGCGGCCCGACACGCCATGAACAAACGCCGCCGAACATTCGGCTACCGGCCAGCCGTCGTCCTGGGCGCCCGCGGGCGCTCTATCGGCTGAGCTGCGGTTTGTCAGGCGGGGTCACGCCGCGCTGGCCGCCGAGGTCGCCCCCAGGTGCTTGAAAAACTCCGGCTGGTGTAAGATCATCCCGCCTGGCGTCTGGCTTTGGCAGGCGCTTTCTGCCCAAAACGCCGGAACCCCAGTCGTTCGCCGGTGTTGAGTTTCAGGGCCACATTGCTCATTGAGGAGAATCTGCCTGATGATCCGCTCCGCACGTCTGCCGCTGGCTGCACTGGTTCTGCTCCCCTTGCTGGCCGGCGCCGATTGGCCCGAATTTCGAGGAACAGCCGGCGTCGCCACGAGTAACGATACCGGCCTGCCGGATCATTGGGACAACTCGACCAACCTGCTGTGGAAGCTGAAACTTCCGGGCGAGGGCGCGTCGAGCCCGATCGTTTTTGGTGACCGGGTGTACGTCACCTGTTTCACGGGCCAGCCGGGAAAGCTCGTCCGTCAGCTTGTCTGCGCGAACCGGAAGGATGGAACCCCCGTTTGGACCAAGGAGATTCATTCGACGACCCCCGAAGCGAATTACAACGGCATGATGACCCAGCACGGATATGCGTCGAATACGCCGGCCACCGACGGCAAGCGCATCTACGTCTTTCTCGGCACGGCGGGCGTTTACGCCTTCGATCTCGAAGGGAAGGAAGTCTGGAAACACAACGTCGGGCAGGGAACCGATCAATGGGGGTCGGGCAGCTCGGTGCGCCTGTTCGGCGACCTCGTCATCGTCGACGCCGCGATTGAATCGAGCAAGGTGATCGCGCTCGACAAGAACACGGGCCACGAGAAGTGGTCATTTTCGGTGGCGCGGCGATCGTGGAGCACGCCGGCCGTCGTGCGGTCGGAAGGACGCGAAGAGCTGGTCGTCAGTTTCGAAGGGCGCGTTTCCGCTCTTGACCAGGCCGGGAAGGAAATCTGGCACTGCGAAGGATTGGTGGGCTACACCTGCCCCAGCGTCATTCCCGCAGAGGGAATGGTCTTTGTTTGCGGCGGCGGCCCCAGCAATATGACGCAGATCGCGATCCGCACCGGCGGCTCAGGTGACGTCACAAAGTCGCACGTGGTGTGGCGGCAGCGCGGCGGTGCGAATGTGCCCACCCCGGTGTCCTATAAGGGGCATCTGTTCGGAGTCAGCGACCGCGGCGGCATTGCCTTTTGCATCAATGCCGAGACGGGAAAGTCTGACTACCAGCAACGGCTGCAGGCCGGTCTCGAGCCGACGCTGCATCCTGTGGCGTATCAGCCTCCCGGCGGGCGCGGGCGGCGGGGCATGGGCCCCGGCGGCGGGGGGGGCCTGTCATTCTATGCCTCAGCCGTCGCCGCCGATGACAAAATCTTCATTCCCAGTCGCACCAGCGGGATTTTCGTCCTCGCCGCTAACTCCGAGTTCAAACTCCTCTCGTGCAACCACTTCGAAGGAGACGCAAGCCGCTTTGACGGCACTCCGGCGATCAGCGACGGCCAGATCTTTCTGCGGTCGAACGAGTATTTGTACTGCGTCGGCAAGAAGGAATAGCCGCACCGAAATCTGGCGAGACGATCGTCAGCGCCCGGGAGCTTTCGCTCCTTTTAGACGACGATCAATCGCACGTCGCGACGGGCGACTAACGCCCACTCCACAGATTTCTCAGATTCAGGGGATTTGACCATGCCGCGCTTCGTGCCTTCCGGCACTTTAGTCGCCCCCTGCTTTTTTGTGTCACAATCCAGGCCCTCCCGCGTATCGGTTACGGTGGGAGAATGGTGGATTATTCAACGAGGCGGGCCAACGCGACGATTATGGGCCATTCTCCCGCTTTTCTAATACCGACCCGGCAGCGTGACACCATATCACCCTGCCGGGTCGTCTTCTTTTCACCCCGAACGCCGGCACGCGACGCCTCCTGAAAAGAAGAGCTCCCTCCCCTGCTGGGCGAGGGTCGGGGTGGGGACTTGCCCCGAGAACCCCTTTCGCCTGTCCCGCGCAAACAGCCCTCGCGCGCGTCTCACGCCCTCGTCACGAGCGCCCGCTGCGATGCCAGAGAACCTCGGTCTGAAACGCGGAACTATCTTTGGGGCCATGCGGCATTCAAGGCGTGTGTTGAATTCTGGTCAAGAATCGCAGCCTGATTTCCCAGCGCGCACCCGAATCCACTACACCATCGCCACGTGCACCACCAGAAACCCGATGTACGCCACGACCAGCAGAAAATGGATCGAACGGGCACACTGCCTGCCGCCGAACAGGCGCGGGTACCAGCGAAAGCGATTGTCGACGGCCGGCGACATGGCCATGCCCGTCAGAAGTGAAAGCGGTGCAATCGCGAACACAACGCCGAAATACGCCAGTTGCTGCAGAGCGTTGTACCGAAAAAAGCCGTTCGGCTCGTCAGGCAGCCGCACCGTGGCATAGTGGACGAAAATGCCCCACGCTTCAGAAACGAAACTCGAGGATGTCGGCACCAGTCGCCGCCAGTGATCGGTTGCGAATAACAGAATCACGAACGCCAGGCCGTTTGCGAGCCACAAGGGCAGGCTGAGAAAGTGCCAGTGCCGGGCGATTCCGACGGTGTGCCGGTAACCCGGCAGAGCCAGCCAGGGCGAGACGTAGCGCGCGTCATCTTTCGCCGTCCAGATACGGTCGGCCGGCACCTGAATCGGGGTAAAGCGCATCCATTCCGAGCCAGGCGTGCAATGGTCGTTCCAGTACAAACGCGGATGGTCGAACAGAATCGACAGGCCGCTGCGCAAGAGCGTCACGAGCAGCAGCAGATTGATGTAGTGACAGCCGCGCGTCCATACAGGAAAACCGGGTGTCGCTTGGGCATTGGTAGCCGCGCTTTGACCGGCAAGGGACGAATCGGGCAATCCGACGGTCGCAAACTGCACCCACGCCGCGACAACCGGCGCGGCGAGCAAGGCCGCCGCCAGCATCAGTTCGCGCCGCCGCACCCAGACGCGCAAGCGGCGATCGGCAGGAAAATGCACCGCATTGAGTCGCGGGTTTTCAGGGTGCTCGCCGGCCAAACCGCTCTGCTGCGTCAGCATCGACACATCTTTTTCTCTCTCCCTCGACGCAGGTTGTTTCACAGCCCCGGCGTCCTGACAATGAAATTTCGAAATCGAGAGAAAAACCTGTCGTCCGCGCGCTGCGTTCCTCGATTTCGTGCGTCTAGCACTACAGGGGGAGTTGCTTTGATCTCCACAACCAACGGCAACGAACGGTCGCTCGACGACTATCGTGACTATCTCCGCATGCTCACTCGGTTGCAACTCAGCCCGAGCCTGCAGTCGAAGATGGACGTCTCTGACGTCGTTCAGCAGGTGATTCTGCAGGCCCATGCCGGCCGCTCACAGTTTAGAGGGCAGACAGAGTCAACGTGGCTGGCCTGGCTGCGAGTCATTCTCGCCAACACGCTGACAACGGCGGCCCGCCGACATTCGCCGGAACTCGACATGCTCGACCGAGGCCGAACCCTGGAAGGCGAGCTCGAAAAGTCGTCGTCTCGCCTCGAGCAACTCTTCGCGGCCGACCAGACGTCGCCCAGTGAAGGGGCGATCCGCTGCGAAGAACTGTTGCGGCTGGCCCAGGCGATCAACCGCCTGCCTGACGATCAGCGCCTGGTGGTCGAGTTGCATCACATCCGAGGGCTGTCGGTGGCCGAGGTCGCGACCGAATTGAATCGCACCGGCCCGTCGGTGGTGGGGCTATTGATTCGCGGGTTGAGGAAACTCCGCGAGCAACTCTGCGAGCCGGGGGACCAAAAACCATGACGCACGCCAACCCGACCGACGGCGACCGCGAAGCCGCCGCCTGTCGAAGTCGAAGCTAAAATTAGCGCGCCCGTTCACGAGGCGTTCCAAGCACAGGGGAACAAACGGGTACGGCCGTTCTTGAAATCCGCCTCCGGCGCATGGATATTACCGGACGAGAAGATCTGCGGAACGCCTGACAAGGAGACGTCGGTTTTGTGGTCGAGCTGAAATTGAGGGCACCCGAATTTCCTACGAGGGAAATCGCGCAAATCGCGAATCTGCCCCCGTTGGCCGAATTGTTTCTGAGAGGCACCAGGGTGACGGCCGAGCGCTTCAGAAGGCCCGTGCCGATGATCTCTCGATCGAGGCCGGTAAACTGAGAACCTTACTGAGAATATCTGCGGTATTGGAGCGGAGCATTGGAATGATCAGTCGGCGTGGGCTGTTGATGTGGAAGGTGTCGCTTTTCCTGGGCACGATTTCCAGCGGCTGGCCCGTTCTCTCGCCCGCGGCGCCTCCCGGCGGCGCGCTCTCGGCTCTTGAGCAGTCGCTCATTGAGGAAGGTGCGCAGGCTCTCGCCCGCGCGGCCCGAACCGCCGGCGACCCGAAACGGGGCGCGGTTCTGTTCCATCGGGCGAATCTGGCCTGCGCTACGTGCCACGTGGCTGATGCACAAGGCGCCTTCTTCGGCCCCGACCTGAGCCGACCGGCGAAAGAGACGACCGACGTTTCGCTCGTCGAATCGGTCCTGGAGCCGTCGCGCGTCATTCGCAAGGAGTTCGAGACGGTATCGGTCATCACGGCCGACGGCAAGAAGCATATCGGGCTCGTCACCCGCGAAACAGACGCCGAGCTGGTGTTGCGAGACGGGCCCCAGGCAGGGAATGCGGTACATATCCCGAAGGGCGACATTGAAGAGCGCACGACGATTCCCCAATCGATCATGCCCGCGGGCCTGATCAATCAGCTTTCCGGCCGGCGGCAGTTTCTCGACCTGGTCTGTTACCTGATCGATATTGCCGAGAAAGGCCCCGAGCGGGCGCTCGAGCTGCGGCCGCCGGCGGATGTGAACGCGCCGCCTCGGTCTCCCTCCGCCAGGTCGCGAGTCATCGATATGGTCGACGACGCTTTCATCGACCGGATGATTGGCGGCGGGCCGCTTAACCCGGACGCGCGAATCATTCCCAAGGGCGATATCGCCATCGAATTGCAGGACGTTGCTTCGGGCTTCAAGGTTCCGCTCGTGCTGACCCACGCGCCAGGGCAGAGCGACCGGCTCTACATCGTCGATCAACCCGGCAACATCCGAATCGTCGATCACGGCCGAATGCTCGACAACCCGTTCCTCGACGTGGGGCCCTGGCTGATCGCGCTGAAGCCCGATTACGACGAGCGGGGCCTACTGGGCCTGGCGTTCCACCCCCAATTCAACAACCAGAAGCACGGCGGCTATCGCAAGCTCTATACGTTCACCAGCGAACCGCCCGGTCCGTGCGAGTTTGCGTTGCCCGATCCCAACGCCTTCGTCGATCACATTAACGTTGTGACCGAGTGGCGCGTGCGGAAGGACGATGTCAACCGTGTCGACGTCGCCAGCCGGCGGGTTGTGTTGTCGTACGCAACGCGGCAATTCCATCACAACGGCGGCTGCCTGGCCTTCGGCCCCGACGGGCTGCTCTATATCAGTTGCGGCGATGGGGGCGACACGCTCATCACTTTTCCGCCCGGCAAGCCGCCCACGGGCAATGGGCAAGACGTTGAATGTCCGATGGGCAAGATCCTGCGAATCGACCCGTTGGGCGAGGCGCCCGTCAAGGCCAAGAGCGGTCAGTACAGCGTGCCGGCGGATAACCCCTATGTCGGCCGGCCCGGTCTCGACGCCATTTACGCGATCGGGTTCCGAAACCCGTGGCGGATGAGTTTTGATCGCGTCACCGGCGACCTGGTCGAAGGCGATGTCGGGCAGGCGATGCAGGAAGAAATCAATATCGTGAGGCGCGGCGGGAACTACGGCTGGCCGATCAAGGAGGGGAACAATTTTTTCGATGGCAACCTTGGCAAGTTATCGCGGAACGTGCCGTGGGCCGCTGAAACCTGCATCGTCGATCCTGTCGCCACGTACGACCGCGATTATGGCGTCGTCAGCATCACCGGCGGTTTCGTGTACCGCGGCGCCGCGATCCCCAGGCTGCAGGGACTGTACGTCTTCGGCGACTGGTCGCTCCCGGGCGGGGGGAGGGGGCGGTTGTTCTTCGCCGATCTGCGTACCGGCAAGATTCAACAGTTTATCCTCGGCCCTTCGGATCGACTTCTGGATGGCTACGTCGTCGCCTTCGGTGAAGACACGGAGGGAGAGATTTACGTCCTGACCACCGACGCGGCAGGCCCCAAAGGGGCCAGCGGTAGGGCGCGCCGGGTCATCGCGTACCACGGAGAGCTACAACTCAAAGCGCCGCAGCCCACGAGGCCGACGGGCCCTCCTGCCGGCGAGGGCGACATCGTCGCGCGCGGCAGGCAGCTTTTCACCCTGAAACTCTGCGCTTCATGCCACCAGATCGATCCCAACGTTCCGGCCGTGGCAGGTATTGCGATTAAGGCGCCCGGTTTCATTGGCAAATTCTGGGGCCAGCCGCGAGAGGTGCACGAGGGCATCAATGGGCCCGTCGTCACTGTGGACTTCGATGAGGCGTATTTCATTGAATCGACGAAGCTGCCCATGAAAAAGGTCGTCAAAGGCTCACTTCCCGCAATGGCGCCGCTGCCGATGACCGACGACGAAGTCAACGCGATTGCGGCTTATGTCAAGAGCTTGTCAGAATGAGTCGCGGTGATTGAGTCGATTCGGCCAACGCCGCGTCGGGATTCGCGCCCTTCGCGACTGGCATTTTCACCGAGCTGCGGATTCTCGGTGGATACGGTACGGCCGTTGCATACCGAGAGACCCCAAAGGGCTTGCACCGCCCTTATCCCACTCGGGTTGGTCGGAGCTGCCGCGTGAATGGTTCGTTGACGTACAACCTGATCGGCAACTGACCAAAGAGTGCTTGCCCGCAGAGGCGATAGCTCGAACCCTTTCGCCTCTGCGGGCGCCTTTCACTCCGGATTGCGGTGAATTCATGTTCTTTCACACGGCGCCTCTGCGGAGTGAGTATCGATCTGAACAACTCTTCGGGGCCGACCACCCGGCCCATGCCCTGGCCGCCCGGCAGCTACTGCGCGGTCTCGGAAGAATGGAGTTCAGCAGAGCCGTGGCCATTTTCTGCGATGATGGTTCGGTGAAGCGGATCAGCATCACGCTCCAGTCTCCTGAACGAGAAGTATTGGTGGATGTCGGGCCGGACCGCAACGACGAATTGACGGCCACCATCCTGCTGGATGGCTGGCGCAACGGGCTGCGCGTCGTCGGCGCGGAATGATTCCGCGATAAAGATCAGGAGATGGCGCGAACGCAACTCTCCGCCTTCTTGCCGTTTCGGGGTCAGGGGGCGTCGTTCTGCGCCGACTGCACTCAGCAGGTGGCCGTGTGCGACCGCAGCCAGGCACGGCAGGCACACAGACGCCCGGGGGGCTCCCGCCGCGATCGAAAAGTCAACCGCTGCGCAAGAACGAAGAGAAAGCTCCGTCGCGCAGCGGTTGAGTAAACTCAGCGCCGCACCTAGCGCGCCGGGGCCGGGCTGGGAACCGCCGGCCGAGCGACAGTGTCGTCAGGGAGCGGGGCCGGCGCCGGCGATGGGGCGGCTCCTCGATAGTAAGTCGAAGACCGATTGGCCGGTGCTGGAGCCGGCGCGGGCGGAGGGGGAGCGTTGGTGGCGCGTCCATCGGGGTATGTTTGATACGGGGCTGCCTGCCCATCCGTGGTCCAGCATTGATTGGTCTGATAGTTCGCCTGCCACCCTGTCTGCCAGCCGTTGCATGCGTACTGCTGGTTGCAGCAGCATCGTCGGCGTGCTTCGGCCTCGTTGCTGGGTCGTTCGAGAGTCACTGCAAAACCAACCAGGCTCGCGCACAGAAAAACAATGTGTCGTGTCATCTGCTCATCTCCTGTTAAACTGGGTGAAGGGCCGCATTTCACCCAGCCACAAATTGCGTGCCGCGACCCGTCGAATCTCCGTAGGGCCGCTCGAACTACCTAGCGCGCAGGAGCCAGTTGGCCAAGATCGGACGCACCGTGCTGCGCATCCCGCCGGAAAGGCGGGGTTTTTGGCGAAATCGAACCGCGGTCACACGGGATGCGAACGTACCGCCAGGCTGCAGTCTCCACGCGCGGCGAGACTCGGAACGCCTGCGTCAAATTTCAAAAACAAAATGCCCCGGAGCGGAACTCGCTCCGGGGCGAGACACCCATGCGGCGGGTCAAGGCATGGGTGTCGGTGCCTACAAGGCGAGAGTCGTTGGCTTGCAACCGATGTACCAACGCGATCATTCCCATGTCAGATGGCCGGGCCCAACGCGATGGCCTTCCTGGCATCGACCGGTAATTCCAACCGCATCCGGCTTCACCAATCCGGGGGTTCAGATGCCAACGGCTCTTTGCTCGACAAACGAATCGGCTGGGCTACAAACGATCACACTGGTGACTTCAGATCGACCAGCGCAAGACGCGCGTGCGCGGGGACGAAAGGCGACATCGCCACGATGCGCCGAGTCCGGGCGGCACTCAGGGGCCCTTCTCGATCGCGGCACCCCAAGCGCGAGTCGAAACCCCAGCCGGGGGTGCAACCAGTGGGCCGGCGCCCTTGACGAGGTGCGGCGCGGAACGAGATTCGCTGCCAGTGCTGGTTGGGAGGTACGGCATGCCGCGCAGAAAATTCTGGATTCAAAACGTCAAAACGGCCTCGACGTTTGCTGTCTGCGCACGGAACTGGTCAAAGACGGCATTGTGGTGACCACCGTCTGCCCGGGGATGATGCGAACCGGAAGCCCCCGCAATGCCGAGTTCAAAGGCCGGAAGCAGGCGGAATATGCGTGGTTCAGCATCGCCTTGTCGCTACCCGTCGTCTCGACGAACTCGACGCGGGCGGCGCGGCGCATTATCGAGGCCTGTCGGCGCGGCGATGCGGAGGTGCTGGTCTCGGGCCCGGCCGCCCTTGCCGTCGCCGCAAGCGACCAGTTTCGCGGCGCAAGTTCACGCTTTCTGGAACTGGTCAATCACTTTCTGCCGCGCGCCATCAACGACACGAGCAGCTCCAGGGGATGGCAGTGCTACTCCGACTGGTCACCGTCGTGGATCACGACGTTGAATGAGCGCGCCGCGCGAAAAAATCACGAATTGCTTTCGACGGCAAATGTCGGCAACGGTCGACTACCGGCTGCCGCGCCCACGTCGGCGGCGCTCGACGAGGCCCTCGAGGAATCGTTTCCAGCCAGCGATCCGCCCGCCACAACTCCAGTCACGCGAGTTGGGGCGATCTACCCTGATCCGGCCCCCATCAAGAGCCACGACTGACCCCATGAAGGAGTGGAAGATGCCCAGGAAAGAGACGGTGGAAAAAGCCCGAAAGGCAAGGCGCGAAGGAAAATCCGCGAGCACTCAGGCGGGCGAATTCATTAAGGAAACAATCGACGAGATTCGTCAGGGTAAGATTGGCGCCCGATCGACCACACAAGCCCTTGCAATCGGTCTCTCAAAGGCTCGTCGAGCCGGCGTCGATCTGCCTCCGCCGCCGAAAGGTCGGGTCTCTGAGACGACGCGGAAAAGCGCCACACGCGCCTATCAGATCGGGCAGTCCGATCCGAAACGACGCGTCAGTCGAAAGAGATCGCAGGCGACTACCCGGGCGCTGCGGCGTGAAGGGCAAATGGCGGCATCGCACGAGTCGCTTTCACGTCAGGCGAAACGGCAGGCAAACAGGCGAACGAAAGCCCAACGAAGCGCGATTGGACGAAAGGCGGCTGAAACCAGGCTGGCCCATCAGACAGCCGCAGAACGAAAAGCCATCGCCAGAAAAGCGGCGCGAACCCGACGCGCCCACGCGAAGTCGAAGACCTGAAGATCGGCATCGAGAACCGAACGGCCGACGAAACACGCGCTGTCCCGCCAGGCAATTGGTCGCTGAAAGTTATGCGCCTGATCGTCAGCGGACCTCGCTGGTCGCCATGCTGCCACGAAAGCGGTCTCGAGGAGCGCATTCTTGCGAATGAGCGCCGAAATCAGCGCCGTTTTCCGCTTCCGCGGTATGGTCGCCGGGCGCTCACCATGACCGCCACAAATTTGTTTTTCCAGGCCCGGAACGCACCGTCGTATGCGTCGTGGCGGGTGCAACGGGAGAGCGTATCTGCGGCACGGTGAAATCTGTGTGAAAGCGACGCGCGGCACACGACGTGCACTTTTTCCACGGAATCGGGCTTGCGTTCCCCGCTCACTTGCTACAGAGGAGACATCAGATGAACGTTTCGTTTCGACAAATGTGTTGGTTGGCCGTGCTCACAATCCCTGCGGCCATTCTCGTTGCCGAAGATCGACCCGGCGAGCAGCCGCGCAAGGCGGTCGCCGGAGCGCCGACTCAGGCAGGGGGGCTCGACAGCCATTTCGCCGCCTGCCTGGTCCTGGCAAATCAAAACGAGATCAGCATTGCCAAATTTGCGGAGCAGAGGGCGAAGGACAACGACGTGAAGCAATTCGCACAAAAGCTACAGAAAGACCATCAGCAGTTCTTGAAGGAGCTGGAACGATTCGCGGGGAGCGATTTCCGCGATCGGACCGATGCCGACATCTCTCAGCCGGCCGATCGCGCGCGAGCGCAGGCGCCGGCGACGACCGCCGCGCCTGTGGAGACTCAGCAGAGGCCAGCGACGGCCGCCGGCCAGCGCCCGCAGCCGCCTGTTCGTAGTGGCGGGCCTGAAGGAGACCTGGCGCAAACGTTCTTGCAGATCAAGCGCGAGATTGCAGACGAATGCCGCGCGAGCGCCCATCGTGAGTTGAGCTCGAAGCAGGGAAAGGAGTTCGACGCCTGCTTTGTAGGGATGCAGATCGGGGCACACTGGGCCATGGTCGATGAGTTGAAGGTTCTCGAGCGGCACGCGTCTCCTGAATTGCAGGCCCTGCTGCGCAAGGGACGCGAATCGGCTCAGATGCATCTCGACCACGCCAAGAAGCTGATGAAAGACGTCGACGCCCGTGAGACGGCCGCGACGAAGTAACTGAGTTCAGCGGTCATTGCCTTGCGACCTCGGTTTCGCCCGTGCGAGACCGAGGCGCGGCATTTTTTGGGATGAGCGTGGGCGTTACACCGCCCAGCAGCGCGGGCACCTTTGAGTGGAGAGCCAGTGATGCCGCGTCGAAAAAGAAAAAGAGCGGCCGCGGCAACAGCCAAGCCCCGCGCCAGTTGGCGGGGCATGCTTCGCTTCGGCCTGGTGGCGTTTCCCGCAGAAGCGTTCAATGCGCATCTCATGGAAAAAGACCACGTACAGCTTCGCGCCGAATGCCATAGCCGGATTCGGTACCAGAAGGTTTGCCCGATCCACGGCCCGGTCGACAGCGATGAGATTGTCAGCGGATACGAGATCAGCCGGGGCAGGTACGTGGAGATCGACGAGAACGAGCTCGACAAGGCCGCGACCGATCAAGAGCGATCGCTGACGATTGACGCATTCGTGCAGGCTGACGAGGTTGACCCGTTCTATTTCGACGGCCGCGTGTATTTTCTGTCGCCGGAAGGCGAAACAGCGAAGGAGCCTTAGGGTAGCCCAGGATTGGTCGATCAAAGACAAACGCGCTGATGCAGTAGCTGGGGTGACCGCACGACAAGCTTGCAGGGCTTTTTTTGGCTTGAATCACTTCAGCCATTCTTTCAACACTTTCAGGTCGCGCTGAAATTTCGCGATCCGTTCCGAACCTTCGCCGACGTTGTATTCGTGGTGCTGCGAAATCGGGCCGCGATAGTTACTTTTCTTGAGCCAGTCGAAAAACGCCCTATTCACCATTCCTTCGCCCAGCGGGCACCAGATATCCTTCCAGCCGCTGACCTCCTTCTTCCAGACGAAATCTTTGACGAACACCGCCGTCAGGAACGGTTCGACCAATCGCGATTCCGTCGGCCAAGATAGGCCGCCTTCTAGTGACGCGTGTCCGATGTCGAAGCAGAAGCCAATATGCTTTGGATCGAGATCGCGAATTATGGAGTACACATCCCAGACTGGCGCGCCGACGAACTGTGCACCCGAATGATTCTGAAAACCCGCTTGCAAATCAAGTTCGCAGCAGGCATCCGCGATGTCTCTGAGCGCAGGGGCAATCTCTTTCAATCGCTCCGTCGGCGACTTGTCCGCCGTATAAATGAAGAAACCGAGGCGCAGGCGTTTGATGCCTAGCTTCGCCATCGATTGCAAGACCGTCTCTGCGTGCGGTGTGCTGAGCGAAGTAATGTCCGTGGTGACGATGTGGATATCCAGACGTCGGGCGCGCAGCAACTCCGCGTAGCGAGGCAACTCGTCTGGTGCGTGCTCAGGTTCGATCTGCCCCTTCGCGCGTACCGGAATCTCGACGCCGTCCCAGCCCGCTGTGGCGACTAACTCCGCGGTTTGTTCCGCAGTCAACTCTTGAAACGGTTTGGTGAATCCAATTAGCGGGAAACGTGGCGGGGACTCAACGTCCGTGGCGCAAGATTGCGAAATCGTCATCCCGAGGGCGGTCGCCCCAAGAACACCTCGCTTTAGGAAAACGCGGCGGTTCAAATCGATGGCTTTATCATCTGTCGCGGTTGTCGTTGTCATGATTTGCCGATTGTTTTTGAGGCAACTGCATTGCCTCTCTGGCAAGCAGCGCGAGTCTGGGACTTGAATAAAAACCACTGAACTTGTCTCGATCTGCCGCCGCACGATTTACATGGGCGACCATGACGCCCCACACGCCTGTCGACTTGTCAATCCACGGATACGTCCCGGCCCAACCGGGACTGCTGAGAAGCGCCGCCTGGCCTCGCGCATCCAGTTCCTCACGCCAGCAACCGAGGCCGTAGATGCCATTGTGTTTCGCACTGCGTACCTTCTCGACGAACTCACGGCCTGGCTCGACGCGTGCGCCTCGCACCTGATCCGACTCCATTTCGCGAATCGCCGCGCTGGAGAGCACTCGCCGGCCCTCGAATACGCCGTCGTTGGCAAGCATCGCAAGGAACTTTGCGTAATCTCGGGCGCAACTACGTGCGCTGCCGCCGACCATCGGCGCGTAGCCGATGTCGTTCTCGACCGGGGTGAACCGCGTGCTCATCATGCCAAGAGGGCGCGCGATCCGCTGCTGAAATAGCTCATCCCAATTCCTGCCCGTTGCCAGTTCGGCCATGCGCCCGGCCACCTGCATGGCGAGGCCACTGTATTCGAATCGTGTGCCCGGCTCCGCAGACTTCGGGAAAGTCAGTATAAACGGCAGCGATTCTGCCAGTGTTTGCGATGAATCGAACCGCCGATCCGCAAACTGATAGTCAAGATAGCCGCCCGTGTGCGAGAGAAGTTGGCGGAGCGTGGCACGTCCGTTCGCACTCTTGAGTTCCGGCAGCCATTTTGCCGCCGTGTCGTCCCAAGAAAGTTTTCCTTCATCCACCACCGTTGCGATCGTCGCAGCAGACAGCCATTTTCCCGCAGAAGCGATGAAAACCACTGTGTCCTCCGAATTCCTTCCGAAGGACTTTTCGTGGATGACCTCTGCACCTCTGCCGATGATCAAGCTCGCCCCCTCATAATAACCGCCCTCCACCCAACATTGGATCTGCACATCGAGCGCGGAAAAGTCAGGAGGCACGTCTGCGGAGTGCGCTATTCCGAACGATAACCCGAGCACATACACGACATGCGCCAGCACGCGAGACGCACGTCGCGGTGGTCGCAAGACACACTGTTTGTTGGCCATCAGCTTGTCGTTTTTCCGGGCTTGTGTTCGATAAACGCACGCAGCGGATCGACTTCCTGGACGCCGTAGCGAATGGAGCCGGCGAAGTCGTTGATGGCCCAAAGGCAAAATGTGTTTCATGTCTCTTTGAACTTTGAACCAAAACCCAATATACGACATCAAGAAAAAACCGAGCCGCAAATCGGAATTGTCAGGACGATTGATTCCGCGGAGTGAACTCGATTGTGGCGATGACTTCGCCCTTTCGCGACAGAGTGTGCGAATACTCCATCGTTGGCAGGATCACGCCCGAGGTGCAGTTGACCTCGCCCGTTTCCACCGCTGCATTGACTGTGACGATCGGGCATTTGGCTTCCGCGGCTCGCAAAATTTGATTCGACTCGTGGTACGCGCGGTAGATCTGATTTGCTCCGCTGTTGACCGCGTGAAAGATGACCTGTGCCCCGGCTCGGGCCTGTTTCAGCGTCAGATGTGGGTTCGGACCGTCGGTGTATCCCGGCGTGACCCATAGGTCGTTGCAGATCAGCGTCCCGATCTTGATCCCGTCAACCTCATGCACAAGCGGATAGTTGCCGACCGAGAATTGCTCGGCGTCACTGTATGTCAAGCAGGTCTTGGAATACTGACCGACCATCTTTCCACTGCGGTCGACGATCCGGATCTCGTTGTGCGGCTTGCCTTCGTCCTCCTTCCAGCAGGTCCCAATGAGCCCGTTGAGCTTGGCTTGCGCACAGCGTTCACAGATGCGCTGAAAACATGCGCTCACTTCAGATTGATCAAAATGCCCCCCATAGCCGCTCAGAGCTCCCTCGGGAAAGAAGACCCAATCCGCGTTGTCGTGTTCCGCCTGTTCAATGGCCGTAAGGATGCGGCCGAGGTTTCTGGAAACGTCGTTCCCGACCAGAATCTGGGCGAGTGTCACGCGCCGTGGTTTCTTCTCCATGGCAACCAAGGGCAGACCGGTCGATATCACACACATTCCGGTCGCGGCGATGAATTCACGTCGAGACAAGTTTGTTCGAGTTCGGATGACTGATCCTTTCGATCGTAGAGGACGCTAAACGCGATCGCATTCTATCTAGCGAAATAGTGCATTCGACCCCAAGGGTGGTCGCCCAACACCAAGCTCACCGGCCCGGCTGTCGCGGGGAACCGTTGAACGCCAAGGCGCTGATCGAACCGATGGCGGTGAAGGTATTGTACCAGTCCCGGTGGTCGGACGCCGCATGCCATGTTGTTTGCGGCAATTTCACGCGTGATCAACGTGAAGGCGGCCGAGTCGCGGTTCCCGAAGCGGCAGCCAACCTCTGCCGATGGGTTGCGCCCCGGTTGACTTCCAGAATGCCAGAATGGTCTCATAACGACCGGACCGCGGAGGGGGCTCGGGCAAAGTGGAGTTCCACCATGTACTACCTGTATGGCAACAAGACCACGCAACAGTCCACGCGCCGGCTGGCCGCGACGTTCGATTCGGCAGAGCAGCTCCGGGCGTACGTCGGTTGGGCGACACTGAGCCGGGCTGCCGACGGGACCTCGAAATTCGAGCAGGGGAGTGCCCTGGTCGGCTTCCAGCACTGGGAGATGTCAGGCTCGCCATTGACCGATGACGACGCCGCGTCGGTCGACCACAACCCATCCCCTTCGATGCTGTGATCCTGCCGGGCGAACTTGTTACCCTTGCAGAAGCTTTCCAGGGGCCTTGGCGGGCTGATACGCATTCGGCCGCGGCTGGCAGACGGAAAGTTGGCACATGAAGTGCCGAATTGATTTTCGGCCTCGTGTTGAACTGTTGCCGGGCGATAAGTGCCTTGGAGAGAACAAAGGTGTCGGCCAGATGCGCGCTGCCACACAGATGCTGTGGGATCTCGGGCAAGGCACCTTTTGTGATTGGTGGAATGACAAGGCCCCCCGTTTGGGTGCGGCCCTGGCGTTCTACGCCGTCTTTTCATTGGCGCCGCTCGTGCTGATTGCCCTCGCCCTCGTGACGGTATTCCTGCCGGGGGCGGGCCGGAAAGACCTGTTGCTGCAGATCCGAACATTGGCGGGGCCACAGGTCGCGGGGGGCATTGCTGCGTTATTACCTGCCGAGGACCAGCCGCACCAGGGCACATTCGCGGCTGTCGCCGGTCTCGCTGCGCTCTTGTTCGGCGCATCGGGGCTGTTCGGGCAACTTCAAGATGCGCTGAATACGATCTGGCACGTGCAGCCGCGCGCCGATCGAGGATTTCGCGAGATCATTCTCGACCGCTTCCTGTCGGTCGCAATGGTGCTGGGAACCGGTTTCCTTTTGCTCGTGTCGCTGATCTTCAGCGCCCTGTTGAGCGCAGCCGGGAAATGGATGTCGGCCAGGTTGGCGGCCCCCGAGCAGATGCTCGTATTGGTGAGCTCTGCATTTTCATTCGCCATGACCGCCCTGCTCTTTGCGCTGATCTTCAAGCTGATTCCGGAGGTGAGAATCGCCTGGCGCGACGTCTGGATTGCGGCCCTCCTCACCGCCTTTCTATTCACGATCGGCAGGTCGCTGTTTGGTCTCTATCTGAGCCGTACCACGGTCACCTCGGCCTACGGCGCTGCCGGTTCGTTCGTGGTGATTCTCTTGTGGGTCTATTACTCGTCGCAGATCCTGTTCTTCGGCGCTGAATTCGCTAAAAACTACGCGCGCATCTTCAGCGCGAAGGTGATTGAACCGGTCCGTTCGAATGACACTCCACAGACGGAGTGAGGGAAATTCGTCGAGCCGCAGCTCGAACGAACTGAAGAAGTGCCGCTATCCTCCGCGACCTGCCGGCCAGGCCAGCGCCAACCAAAGCAGCGCGGTCGCCACGGCAGAAACGACGACGACGAGCAGGAAGAACAGACTGACGGTCTGCCACGGAACCGATCGGGCAGACCTATCAAGTGCGTTCGAGGTCTTGTCGTTTGGTGCAGGAGCGTCAGACATGGTGTGGCCGGTCGTCAGGCGGGTCTCTCGTCGCGCGCGACAGAGACGCGCCGCCGGTTGAGTGTGACTCTTGTCGGGGCCGCGGGGCTTCGCTGCCTGCGGCCCCGGGTCTTTGCCTTGCAAATCTCCGGCCAAGAGCACCGGAATCCTGCCGCTGCCCAGGCCGGCGAGTTCTGACAGACAATGCATCGCTTGGCACGCGCCCTGCACTCCCCTATGCCTGTCTGCTCAGGGTTTCCACCTCCACAAAGGGACCTAAGTTGCCGCGCGCCCCCTCTCAACGCCGAGAGCCCGATCTGAGCGACCCCACGCTGGCCGCAAAACGGGCCGGCCCGGTCTATGCGGACGATTCTGTGCCGGGAATTCGTCGCCAGCGACGCGGGGGCGGTTTCGAATACGTTGACCATATTGGCCGCACGGTCCGCGGATCGGCAGTTCTCAGCCGAATACGTTCGCTCGCCATTCCGCCGGCATGGGAGGATGTCTGGATCACCAGCAATCCGAATGGTCATCTGCAGGCCACCGGTCGCGATGGGCGGGGGCGAAAGCAGTATCTCTATCACCGCCGCTGGCGCGAGACGCGCGACGAGACGAAATACCACAATGCGATCCGCTTCGCGAAAGCGCTACCTCAAATTCGGCGGCGCGTTTTCCGAGACCTGCGCCGGCGTGGTTTGCCCCGGGAAAAAGTACTCGCGCTGATCGGTCGTCTGCTGGAGACGACGTTGATTCGCGTGGGAAACGACGAATATGCGCGGGCCAACGGCTCTTTCGGCCTGACAACAATGCGCGACCGGCATATCCGCGTGACGGGCAACAAGATTTGCTTCAATTTCCACGGCAAAAGCGACATCGAACATGAAATCGCACTCAGCGATCGGCGTCTCGCGCGAGTCGTGCGGAAGTGCCAGGATTTGCCCGGTCAGGAATTGTTCCAATATGTCGATGAGCTGGGTGAAACGCGCGATGTCGGTTCGAACGACGTCAACGACTATTTGCGCGAAATGACCGGCCAGGTTTTCACCGCGAAGGACTTTCGAACTTGGGCAGGCACGGCGCTCGCGGCCCAGGCGCTGAAAGAATTCCAAGACTTTGATTCACGGGCCGCGGCCCGGCGCAACATCACGGCCGCGATCGAACGGGTCGCAGCACGACTGGGCAACACCAAAAGCGTCTGCCGGAAATGCTACGTGCACCCGGCGGTCATTCATGCCTACCTCGACCGTTCGCTTGTCGCAACGTTGAAGGCGAAAACCGAGCGCGAGCTGCGCGGCTCGTTGCACAAACTCTCCGCTGAAGAAGCCGCCGTTCTCGCCTTGCTGCAACAGCAGATGGAACGAACGCATCGACCGCCGCCCAGGCAGAAGCAAACCCTTACGACCTTCCAAGCCTCTCATGACCGCAAGCCGCCGTCTGACGGCCGGGAGGGGCGCACCAGAATGAGGAGAGCGTCATGAAGTCAACAACGCCCTGGCAAAACCCAACGAAGGGGCATTTTCCGAAGCTTTCCGGTGAATTGCGCTGTGACGTGGCGATCGTCGGCGGGGGAATCACGGGCTTAACCGCCGGCTACCTGTTGAAAAACGAGGGTAAGCGAGTCGTGGTTCTGGACCGCGATCGAGTCGGATCGGGCGACACGGGGTGCACCACAGGTCATCTGACGCACGTCACCGACCTGCGTCTTCCGGATTTGGTGGCTTTGTTCGGTCGCGACACCGCGAGGCTGGTCTGGAAAAGCGGGGTTGCAGCGATCGACATGATCGAGCAAATCATTCGAACGATCGGCGCAGACTGCGAGTTCTGCCGGGTCCCCGCGTTTCTTCATCTGCCGCTGGCCGCGTCAACTCACGGAAAGTCTGCCGCGCTGGAATCGGAATGCCAGTTGGCGAATGACCTGGGGTTCGCTGCGAGCTTCAACGCCCATGTGCCGGGGATTCACCAGCCTGGAATTCGATACCCGAAACAGGCAAAACTCCATCCCTTGCGTTACCTGTCGGCGCTCAGCCGGGCCGTCGATGGGAACGGTTCGGCCGTGTTCGAACATTCGCCGGCCCTCGAATTCGCGGAAAAGCCACGTGTCGTAAGAACCGATCAGGGGCGCGTCTACTGCGACTATGTCGTCATTGCCACTCACGACCCGCTTGTGGGAGAAGGCGGCTTCATCGGTGCGACCCTGCTCCAGACGAAGCTCGCACTGTACAGCACGTACGCGATCGGGGCGCGCGTGCGCTCAGGTGAATTGATCGAGGCCAGCTACTGGGATACGGCAGACCCCTATAACTATCTTCGAATCGACCGTGCAGACGGGTACGACTATGCGATCTACGGCGGAGAAGACCATAAAACAGGGCAGGCCAAGAACGACCAACAGCATGCACGCCTCGAAGAGCGGCTCCGCCGCGTCGCGCCTGATGCCCAGGTCAACCACCGCTGGTCGGGCCAGGTGATCCAGACCCCTGACGGGCTGCCGTACATGGGCGAAACCGCAGATCGCCAGTTCGCAGCGACGGGGTTCGCAGGCAACGGCCTTACTTTCGGTACGCTCGCCGGAATGATGGCGTGTGACGCGGTATTCGGTCGGCGCAATCCCTGGCAGGAAACGTTTCACGTCGGTCGCAAAACAGTCCGCGGCACATTCGCGTACTTAAAGGAGAACCTCGACTATCCCTACTATCTCGTGCGCGATCGGCTCGCACACGCAGAAGCCGCATCGGTCGACGAAATCCGACCCGGTGAAGGAAAGATTGTGATTCGAGACGGCCGGCGGATTGCCTGTGCTCGCAACGAAGCCGGCGAGCTAACCTCTGTATCGGCTGTCTGCACCCACATGGGCTGCATCGTTCACTGGAACCCGCTGGAAAAGACCTGGGAATGCCCTTGCCACGGCTCGCGGTTTCAGCCCACCGGTGAGGTGCTGGCAGGCCCCGCGGAATCGGCCCTGGCGGCCGCCCAATGACCAATGAGCGTCGGGCCCGGATATCGCTGAAAGCCAAATTGCGGCAGCGCCCGGCGTTCGCCTTGGGTGAAACAGGGGTGATCCGCGACGGCGCTATCGTTTGCCGATGCCGCTCACAGGGAGAGCATCACACTCCCACCCGCGCCACCGCGTGACTGACCGAAATTGGCCGTCTGCACGCTGAACGGTCGATGCGGCAAAAGGGAAGTCACCGGCAACAACAAAGCGGACAGGGGTCAGCAGTGCCAGTAAGCTTTTCATGGGGCTGGTCCAGTACTGTTGTCCAATATCCTCTTCAAACCCCGCGGGTTTGATGTGTTTGCAGGCTTCGTGCCAAAGGCCGAAGAACGCTGCTTTCGTGGAACAGACCCGTTGAACCGTTTGCGCGCCAAGGCGGCGATGGCAGTCGTTCTGCCAATGTGGATCATGGCGGATCAGGCGGACTCTCGCAGCAGGTGAGGCGCGTGCCACATCCCCGATGCGTTCGAGCTCCGCACGCTTGACGTTCCGCGGCGGGAGTCGCGAGGTAAGTGAACGAGCGTTTGGCCGGCTGACAGAATCAGACGTCAGCGTTCGCCCCACAGGTCGGACGTATCGACCCGAGTTCAGGGCGATATCGTGATTCTGAAGCCTCTTCCCTCCGCGACGGCCGCCAGGCCGTCGAGACCTGTCACGAACTTTGACAGGACTTCGCGCAGGCGAATTCAGAGAAAAAAACCATTGAGCCGAATCTGTCCGGCCCTGTACGTCGCAGTGAAATCCGAGTTTCGGACGGATCAGTCCAACAGAATCGGATGCTGAGCCCATCGCTTGCACAAGCGCTTGCACAAAACTTGCACAAACGGCTGATGCGCGTTGAAACGAGTTGAGACGGAATGAGACTCCAGGCGGCGTTCGAGACGCCATTCGCCATTAACGCACAGAACCCCGTAAATACGGGGTTCTGAGACGGTTTGAGACAATCTGAGACGGGTTGCGATTCGGAGAGGCAGGGATTCGAACCCTGGGTAGGCTTGCGCCCACTCCGGTTTTCAAGACCGATTACGCCTCTCCCTAACCACGAATTACCAAGCGAAGTTACGGAAAGCAAGGCGAGCGTCTTACCGGTTTGCTTACCGGAATTGCTGGCAAACGATGACAATTTCCGGCGTGTGGCGTCCGCGTGGCCGATGCTTCCCGAACCGATCCGCCGCGCGATTTTGGCACTCGTCGATTCGACCCGCACCGGCAGCGAGTGAACGTGGAAAATCGAAATCGTGGCCGCATGGCCGAACCTTGCGCAACCGATCCGCCGGGCGATGCTGGCGTTGATTTCGGATTCGTCGGCAGACACCCGGTAGGGGTCAAATTCGGAATTGCAGGTCACGACCGGCAGCCGTCCACACCGCAGCCCCGCCGTCTGTGTGAGAGACCGCTTTTTTCGTTGGCTGATATTTGAAATCAGACCGACGATTCGCCATTCGAGGCCGGTCGCTTCACCCTACTCCGAATCGACACGCGCGAACATTCGGCCGCGCGGATGACACGTCCGGTGGACCAGTCGGCCATTTTCGACCGTTGTAGGCCCTCCGACGGCATACGGCACCGGATGATGGTCGTATTCATCGTCGCCTGATTCGACCGGATCATTGCAGATTGCGCATTTGCCACTTGCCTTCGTGTAGATTTCTTGCTTTTGTGGATCACTGAATGCCCGGTTCGGATCAAGGTGAATGCCGATTCCGGGAAGAACATCCTCCCGCCATCGTTCGTAGTAAGCTGCAATCGCTGGTCCCGACGAAGATTTCCCTTTTCGGTCAATTTCGCGTTCGGTTAACAGGTTCTTCGCGAGGGCGGCATACGCGCTGTGGTCAAATCTGAAATTTCGATTTCGCGAAATGTCTTGGAGGAACATGAAAGTCGAAAAAATCTCCGGCTTGACAAACTTTCCCTTCGTCCGTCCACCGTCCGAACTTTTCTTTTTTGCGACGTTCAAGACTTTCGTCGCGTGCTCCAGTAACTCGACGAATCGTGTCGCAGCCGGGCCGTGTGCGTTGAACACTGTGTTCTCGTGGTAGAGCTTGTCCAAGTCGTTCGGACCGACGCTTTGTGCAATGCACGGATCGTTTTCACGGGCAAGAAACAGACACAGGAGTTGAGCACAGAACTGCCGGTCCGCATCGTATCGGTCGCGGTCATCTTCAGAACGGGCACCTCGTTTGTCCAGCAGTTGGAACAGTTCCATGCGGGGAGCTTTCGTCAGCTTTCCGGCAAGCGACTCGATATACGGTCCCATGTTCCCCGGCCAAGCGTCACGGATTTGCTGGCGTGAGAGCGCAGTTCCAGATTGCAGCCGGATGAAAAGGTCACGAACTTCGTCGGTATCGGTAACGCTTGTAATTACAAACGCATCGACGGAAGTTTGTTCAAGAAAAACACGGTGGCTGCCATCCAAATCAGAAAATCGCCGCTTTGCCCACGGTGCCGGTTGCGAGCGCAGGCTGTTTGGAAGTTTGAGTTTTTTGTCTTCGGGATGCAGCAACGGGAACTTGTCGGAGAAAAACTCCGCGAGTGCGCGGATGCGCTGTTGCCCGTCAACGATCTCGTATCCGACGGACTGTTCGCCACCCAATCCCACAGAAATGATCCGGTGCAAGAAAAGGGGAGGAATCGGATACTTGCGGAATACCGAGTCGATTAGGCATTGCTTCTGCGGCTGCGTCCAAGACGCTCCGCGCTGGTACTCTTCGTTGATTTTCAGCGATGACGATTCGTTCCAAGCGCGAACGAGTTCGCCGATGGGAAATTTTTTCGGTTCACATTCCATCGTTCTGGCCTTCGCTGGTGGGGTCAACTCCATCGTACAGTCGGTGCGAGGGGTTTTGTATCGAGGCGGGAGAGTGACGGTATCAGGGAAGATGAATTCGCCGATGAACATCGAATCGGCCCTTCGATTATTCGGTGCGAAACGATGAACTTGACGGCATGACGACTGCCGGTGATAATGTTTGTTGCCCTCGAAGGGAACCCGGTCGAAGGCGAGGAAATGTAGGGCAACGGTTGGCGTAACGAAAACGCCATGCGTTGCCCTTTTTCTTTGCCCTCGAACCCCTTTGGAGGACATGGCATGAGCCACTCTCTTGTTCCCGCAGGCTCCCAACCGGACCCCGCGTCTCGCCGAATCTCAGTCGCGGAACGATTTCGACAGCGACCGGCGCACGTTCCGAATCAACCAAACGCAATTTCGACAAATACGCCGGGCAGGCTTTCGACTCCTCGATTGCCGCACACGCAATCTGCGTCGCGCGCACTTTCGCATTCGGATGAAGAGTCGATTATCGACGTTGAGTTTCACCGAGCGGTGTCGCCGGCGGGCGAGACGATGGCCGAATGCCCATTTTGCTGCGAGCCGATTCGATTGCGCGCCCGCAAGTGTCCCCATTGCCGCGAGACATTGGACGTGGTGATGCGGGCAACTGAAGAGGCGTCGCGCGCAGCACTTCTAACGCGACATTCATCCGCCCAATCCGGGGCGACGCAAAACACGAATACGGTCATCGTCAATGCGCCGTACCGCTCCGGGGGCCGCCGTCGGAATGAATTTCCTCATACGGCGCATTTGCTCCTGACGTGTCTGACGTTCGGACTGTGGCTGCCAGTGTGGATTCTGGCTTACGCGGTTCACGAGGCGAAATGACGGCGAATTTGTGTCGGCGGATGTGTTGAGCGTTTCCAACTTCAACGACAAGAAACGGAGCAAAAGAATGAACGAGTACATTAACCGGATTTTGCGTCAGTACCTGCCACGGATTCTTGACGGATACCGCGTGGCGATCCCGGACGACGAAGAAGAAATGAATTGGCGAATCTTCTTCGCACACAGCCAAGATATGCAGGGATTCCGGGCCGACATCTTCACAGGGGGACCGAACGAAGACCAGCATCCGATTGACCGTGGTTTTGTCGGACTGCGCCCGCGCTGGAATCGTGACAGTCGAAGCCTGATCGCGGATTTGGCGCGAGTGTGGGAGAATCGAGATTTCGAGCAAAAGTTGCGTCGCGGCAGCAATCCATTTCGGTCAGAACAGGAAAAGGCCGCCGGAGTTGCCCCGCTCATCGAAATGTTGCGGACAAGCGGCATCGACGGCGCAGTTCTCTTTGCTGAAACGCTCGCCGCGTTCAAGGGCGATAAGCTGGCCCGAAAAACGAATCGAATGATTCGTGCGTATGTCCAGAGTGCCGCGTTGCTGCATCGGAATCACGACGGCTCGTTTCGGAGATACCTGGCGAGCTTTGTGAACGGTGTTTTTCCGCCGGCGGACGTGCAACCATACGAATCACGCTGGACGGGACAGATCGAACGGGATTTCTACAATGTCGGCCCTGCAATCGCCAATTACATGATCTGCGATTGGCTGCTGGACCTTTGGAGGCACGGTCGAATCGAATGGTTCACGAGCCACAAGCCGGACAGTGTTTTTGAGAAAGCCATCAAACAAGGCTTGATCCCTGCTGAGGCTGGAACTGATTTCGTCGCGTTCTGTCGTGGCGTCCGAATTCCCGACGGTTTTGGCGCTGTGTCGGGTAGGCCATGTCCGCCCCGCGTGTTGAACGAGTGCATTTGGATCGACGGCAACGCACTCGGAAGCGGTCGAAGCAAATAATTGCGCGGCGACTCGGGCGCATGGCAGTCAAAGTCGGCATCCGTCGCCGGCTGGCACGCGCGGATTTTGAATATCAGCCCGTGGCGATTTTACTCCGGCGCATTTCCGTCTTAGAAGTAAGTGTTCCGTCATCGCCGGGACACTGAACGGCCCGGAATCGCCAATCGGGATTTGCCTCGCGGCAAGTCTGCAATCGCTGGGCAGTCATCGGGACTGTCGCCAGCAAAGCCACAAGCCTTGCCGTCTCACGACGGCGATTGCAGAGAGGCAAACCATGCTGATACCCGTATCAGGCGTCCGCGCGTCGGCGGACGCTCAAAATCCCGACTCTCCCGAAACGCTCATCACGGCGAAGCAACTCGGGAAGCGACTCGCGATTTCCGTTCGATCCGTCTGGCGTCGGGATTCCGCTGGCGATTTGCCGGCACTCGTTCGCATTGGCGGTTCCGTCCGCTGGCGAGCGGAAGAGATTGGCCGTTGGATCAAGGCCGGATGCCCGACACGCGAAGTCTGGGAGCGAACGGACAACGGCCACGAGTGACATGGACGGGAAAAATCAGAGCGCGATTCGGCGCGGTTTTTCGGCTGCTTGCCGACGAAGAATTGGACACGTTTTTGGGCCGGTCTTCTCCAAAAATCTGTACACGTTTTTGGCCCACAACTACAAATTTGTCCGGCCTTGCGGAAGCCTTGCAGGACAATGACTTACGACGATTCGTCTTGATGGCACTGAATGCCAGAAGTCATTCAGTGATAGCAACTTACGTCAAATCGAGAATTCGGTCGCTATCTTGACGGCTTGAACGTCAAGCTTGACCGACGCCACGACCGCCGACACCTGACGGCGACAGAATTGACGGCTCTTCTGACGACCACGCGAACCGGACCCGTGCGGCACAACCTGACCGGGTTGTCGCGAGCGATGCTGTACCGCATGGCGATGGAATCGGGACTTCGACGCAAGGAATTGCGGACGCTGACACCGGCGTCGTTTGACTTTGATTCCGCAACTCCGACCGTGTTCGTTGAAGCCGGCAAATCGAAGAACCGTCGCGAGACTCTTTTGCCGATTCGCCGTGAACTGGTGAACGAACTCGGGGAGTGGTTCAAGACCGCCGGGATTGCCCCGGATGCCCCGCTCTGGCCCGACCTGACGAACCACACGGCCAAGATGCTGAAAGCCGATTTGGACGCCGCTGGAATCGTCTACGTCGATGACTCAGGGCGATATGCCGACTTCCACAGTCTGCGGCATTCGTTCGTGACGATGCTGGTTGCTGGCAACGTGCATCCGAAGCTCGCGCAACGGCTGGCCCGGCACAGCGACATCAACCTGACGATGATGCGATACAGTCACACGCTGTTGGCGGACGAAGCGACGGCCCTTGAAGCCTTGCCGAAATTGCCGTCCGCGTTCAGTGACCCCGCAACGAAATCCGTCGCGTTGAGAGCGACGGGCACCGATCCGACAGGCGATGAAAATGTCTTACCGTTTTGCTTACCGGAACAGGCCGCAGAAACTGACGATTCGAGTCATCGCGTGGCGTTTTCGAGAGGCGTCGAAAACGCTGCAACCGACGATGCAAAAACGCCTCAATCTGCGGGAAATCCCACAGAATCCGAGATAAAACGAGCGGAGAGGCAGGGATTCGAACCCTGGGTAGGCTTGCGCCCACTCCGGTTTTCAAGACCGGTGCAATCGACCACTCTGCCACCTCTCCTGAAACTTCTTGGCTTCTACGCAGACTCAGAAAGCTTGCGTCTCGCCTCCTCCTTTTTTTCCACCCTGCTGCCAATTTGCCTGTCTGCTGCCTTGCTGTCTGCTGCAAGGAATGACAACCCATTACGGCCTCCAGGTTCGGCCGATCGCTGCCCTGGCTGACAAGTTTGGCCGGCGTTGAACTTCGCGTAAATCAGCCTTCGAACGCCTGAACTACCCTTTTCGAGTTTTCGGTTTTCGGCCGCACCGCCGACCATCGGCGGGTACGTAAGAGTAACGTTCGGCGAGATTTGTGGTTTATTCGGGACGACAGGATTTGAACCTGCGACCTCTTGCACCCCAAGCAAGCGCGCTAGCCAGGCTGCGCCACGTCCCGTATCCTTTTCTTGGCAGTCGCAACGGGCCTGCCAACTCGGCCAAATCGCCCTGCCGCTGCGCTGTTATCCCAGCGTGAGGCGCGTTTTGCAAGAGAGGTTCAGTCGAGGTGGTGCCGTTGCCTGCCCTTCGTCGACCTCGCCATGCAGCCCGAATTGGCTGACCCGGACGACAATCATGCCTTGGCCGAAGAACCAGCAACCCGAGAGTCCCGGCGCGGCGGGAGTGGGCCTGCGCTCGCTGACAAGGCATTCGACTCAGACCACGCGTTGTTCGCTCAGCGAGTGGCTGGCGCAGGCCCACACTTTTCTTGCGCGAGGTGGCCCACACCCCCTACCGTGAAAAATCCGGGCATAGACGGGTCCTGAATTGGTGTCCTGATTCGAAAAAGTCGCCATCATCGCCTTTGAAATCCGGCGGAAATTCTGCGACCGCCGGTTCCGTTGAGAACCCACGCTTGCCCACTTGCCTACCTTTCCCCGCCGGCGCGGCGTTCCGCTTGAATCAACGTCCGCCGTCGTTATACTGACGCAATTCGAGACAGCGTGCCGTGTTGCGTTTCAATGGGGAGGTTTTGTGACCGTGGCGATTGCCAAAGAGCCGGTGAATGTACATGACGTCCTGCATGGGTCGGGCGCGTTCGGGGCCGAAGAGGTTCGCACGCTCGAAGAGGCCCTGATGAACGGCCAAACTTCCGAGGTGCGGCAAGAAGTACAACGGCTGAAAGAAGAAATCGAAGAGGGGGAGCGCGGCAAGGCAAAAATGCTGCGGGCCGGCGTTGCCTGCTTTCTGCTGGGCCAGCACGAAGAGGGATCGCGAATTCTCTCGCGCATCTCCGGCGATGGATTGGCCGATTTCTACCGCGGCCAGGTTTTGCTGGCGCTGGGGCGGTACCACGACTCGGCCAAGGCCTTCGAACAGGGCTCTAAGAATGGTTACGACAGCGTTCAATGCCTGCTGGCGCGGGCCGGGGCGGTGAGGGCCTCTGGAAACATCGATCAGGCCGAAGAGCTGCTGAAGTCGGCCGCCGCTTCAGGCGGAGGAACGCGCGCCGAATACTGCTACCAGATGGGCTGCATTCTCGCCGACCGGGGAGACACCTACGGTGCGGTGGAATACTTCGAACGCGCTGTCGACATGAACCCCGGGCACCAGCGGGCCCTATTCTGGCTGGCGGGCATCAATGCCTCGCGCGGAAACGACGAAGACGCGATTCGCCTGTATGAACGGGCCCTGGCCCGGCCTCCGCTGCACGCCGGTGCGATGATCAACCTGGGGCTGTTGTACGAAGACGCCGAGAATTACTCGGCCGCAGCCTTCTGCTTCAAGCGGGTGCTCGACAGCTTTCCCACGCACCAGCGGGCGCTGTTGTACCTGAAAGACATCGAGTCGGCGCACGACATGTATTACGACGAAGAGTCGTTGCGCAGCCAGGCGCGTCTAAAACAGGTGCTCGAGATTCCCGTGACTGATTTCGAGCTGTCGGTGCGCGCCCGCAATTGCCTGCAAAAGATGGGTGTGCGCAATCTGGGCGATCTGACCCGGCTTTCAGAACAGGACCTGCTGGGGGGCAAAAACTTCGGCGAAACGTCGCTCAAAGAAATCAAGGAGATGATGGAATCGAGGGGCCTGGGGCTGGGCCAGTTCGCCTTGAAGGAAAAGCCGCGCGACGTCGGGTATCAGGAAAGCCTCACGCCGCAGCAGCAGGCGCTGCTGAACCGCCCGGTCTCCGAATTGAACCTGTCGGTGCGGGCCCGCAAGTGCATGTCGCGGCTGGGAATCGCCTCGGTCGGCGAATTGATCTTGCGGACACCCGACGAACTGCTCGAAAGCAAGAACTTCGGCGTCACGTCGCTGAACGAAGTGCGCGCCAAACTTTCTGACCTCGGGTTGCGCCTGCGGAACGATTAGGGTGATCAGGAAGCACCTTCCGGCCCTCTCTCTGGCGGCCTGCCTGGCGGTCTTGTGGAGCGCCTGGAAGGTGACGGTGCTCGAAAACCAGGCGCCGCGCCCTCACGTGCCGCTCGCTGTGGCGGCGCCGAGCATACCGCCTCCCGCGCGACCGGTTTGCGTCGGCCTGACTCCCGAACCCGTCAGATCGGTCGAATTCGAAGTCACCGGAGCGTTCTCGGTGCGCCCCGTCGGCAGCAGCCGCGTGCTGTTGAACGCCCTCAAACTTGAACGCACCACCGTGACCGCGACCGAGCGCGGCCTGAAGGTCGGCCGACACGAATTTCCCACCACGCGGCTCGAAGTCGTGCCCGATCGGTCTCCCGCAGTCTGGGTCGAGCGCGACCAGTACCGCGGCAGCGTGCGGCTGTATCGCCAGCCCGGCGGCCTGGTGCTGGCAGTCAACGTGGTGTCGTTGGAACATTATGTCGCCAGCGTGGTCGACAGCGAGATGCCGGCCGACTTTCCCGAAGAGGCCCGCAAGGCGCAGGCGGTTGTCGCGCGCACGTACGCCGTCTACCAGATGCGGCAGGCGGGCCCCGAAGCCCTGGTCGACCTCTATGCCTCAACGCGCAGCCAGAAGTATCTGGGGTATCAATACCGCGACGGCGACCGGCTGCTGGCGGGAGAAACCGCGGCCGGCAGGCGTGCGGCAGCCGACACGGCCGGGCAGCTCTGCACCTATAAGGGCGAAGTGTTCTGCACCTATTACTGTGCCGTCTGCGGTGGCAGCACCGTGAAAGGGACCGAAGTGTTCAGCGATGCAGCGCCGCCGTTGCAAAGTGTGGCGTGCGACTGGTGCCGCGACGCGAGGCTCTACCGCTGGACGGCCGAGGTGTCGAAGCGCGACGCGCAAACCGACTTGCTCCCCTTATTGAAAAAGTCCGGCCAGCCGGGCCGCACGCTATCAACCGTTTCACTGGTGCGGGCTTCTCCCGGCGCTCTGCCGCAATTCGACGTGCAGACCGACCGCCGCGCCGTGCGGGTGACGGGCGCCGAGCTGCGCCAGGCGCTGGCGGCACATGGACTCTACAGCCCGCGCTTCACCGTCACAGACCGCGGAACGTCGCTTGCGATTTCAGGCAGAGGTCATGGCCATGGCGTGGGCCTGTGCCAGTGGGGCGCGCGAGGGCTCGCGCTGGCAGGGAAAAACTACGAACAGATTCTGCAGCATTACTACGCGGGTGCACGAATTTCTCGGGGCACGCAGACACAGCCGAAATGAATTCGCGCCAGAGATTACGTTTTGGAGTTAAGGCTTTCAGCCCGCCGATTCTTGGAGTTCCAGCAACCGACCATCGGGGTCGCGAAGATACGCCGAGCGCCCCCAGGCGTAGTCGCGGGGCGGAATGTCGACCCGCAATCCCCGGCGTTCGACCTCTGCGACCGACTGGTCGACGTCGGTCACCGCGAAAGCCGTATGATTTTCGCAAGGCAGATCGCCAGGAACGGGAACATAGCGCGAATGAATCAATATCTGCGTCTCACCCACCCTGAAGATCGCCAGGCCCGGCCCCTCATACGCCGGCTGCACGTTAAGCAGCCGCTGATAGAACTCTGCGACGGCCTGCACCTGATCGGTGAAGATTGCAATTTCGCCCAGTTTCATCGTCTGTCACTCCAGAGAAAAACCCCCGCGACGCTGCGGCTCGCTGATACAAAACTGTGGTCAGAGTTACCCCTGGCGCATTCCGGGGAACTAGAGTAGCATACCGAGCCAGCGCCGGGGGTCGCCGCCCTGCCGCGGCGCCGCGGAGCAAATCCGGGAATCTCGCTTGCCCTCCAGCCCGCAAACTACGGCTGCCCCAACGGCTTCGGGATCTGGGCCGCACGCCCCTCCCCCGCATCTCGGCGCCCTCTCGGGAACGTTGCTGATTGTCGCCAACATGATTGGCGTGGGTGTGTTCACCACAACGGGGCTCATGGCGAAAGAGCTTCCCTCACCGGGGGCCATTCTGGCGGCCTGGCTGGCTGGCGGCGTCGCGGCCCTGTGCGGGGCGCTGTCGTACGCCGAGCTCGGCGCCGCCCTACCCCGCAACGGCGGCGAATACCGGCTGCTGTCGCACATCTACCACCCGGCCGTGGGCTTCATCGCCGCGTTCATCTCGCAAATCGTCGGGTTCGCGGCGCCATTGGCCCTTTTTGCAATGGTGTTTGGGCAGTATCTCGAAGCGCTCGTGCCGCGGATTCCAGCGGCCCCCGCCGGTCTGGCCCTGATCGCGCTGCTCGCGCTTTTGCACTCGGTGCACGTCGGCGCCGGCCATCGATTTCACGACGCCTCGACCCTGGGAAAGGTCGCCCTCATCCTATTGTTCATTTTCGCGGGGATCGCGCGCGGCGACGCATCGCGGCTGGCCAGCGCCTCACAACAGGCGACCGCCGCCCTGATCGTCTCGCCCGCGTTTGCCGTGCAATTGGTCTACGTCTCGTTCTCCTATTCGGGATGGAACGCGGCGGCATACCTCGCGGCCGAGTTCCGCCGCCCCGGGCGCGACCTGCCCATCTCGCTGATCGCCGGGACGCTGCTCGTGGTGTTTTTGTATCTGGGGCTCAATGCGGCGTTTCTCGTCGCCGCCCCGCTCGCTGAGCTCGCTGGAAAAGAAGAAGTGGGCTTGATCGCCGCCGTGCATCTGTTCGGCGATTCGGGCGGAAAATGGGTGTCGCTGTTGATTGTCGTCGGGCTGGTATCCACGGTGTCGGCCAATCTGATTGCCGGCCCGCGCGTTCTCGAAGCGCTCGGGCACGACTGGCCGGTTTTTCGCCGGCTGTCGATCCGCCGGGGCCGCGGCGGGCCGATCGTCGCCATCGGAGTGCAGGCGGCGCTGGCCGCCGCCATGCTGGTTTCGTCGCGGTTCGATACGCTTTTGACGTACATCGGCGTCACCCTGTCGCTGTGCGCCGCGGCGACCGTATTGGGGGTCTTTGTGCTGCGGGCCCGCGAGCCGCACCTGCCGCGCCCGTATCGCACCTGGGGCTACCCCGCCACTCCCGCGCTGTTTCTGGTTTTGGAAGGGTGGATGGTGGTATTTATCGTGCGCGACAGGCCGCTCGCCGCCATCGCGAGCGCCGCCACCGTGGTTCTGGGATTGGCGTTGTATCTGGCGTTCCACCCTCGCATAGGTTCCGGGCGCTGAGAAACGGGCGTCGCCAACGCTCGCACTTGATTCGCGCCGCCGCGCGGCACAACTCCGGCGAACGAATCCACGGGCAGCACGCAGCAAGTTCAAAAACCGCAGAGATCACAAAGCTCGCAGAGACGAAGAACAGTCAGAAGCTCCGCGTCACTCTGCACAGCAAGTGGTTCAGAATTCTGTCACGGCATCTTCCAGAATCCAATCGGGCCGACAAGATTTGACCACGGACCACACAGAACACACGGAAACGAATGTCGACAATGATTTATCTCAACTCGTCTCATTTCTGTGTGTTTCGTGTGTTCCGTGGTTTTTTCCAACCTTGAATTGCGGCCCGGCCGCGTTATGAACTCGGCGGTCTGTCCTTGACCCGCTACCGAGACGGGCGCAATGCGTTCGACTTTGGCGCCGCAGAAATTTGCGCGCCGGCGGAAGGTCTCGGGGCTTGCAGCGCAGGAGGTTTTAGCTAGACGTCGCGGCACAGAGGGGAAAGACGGAACCGCTGTCAGCAGAGCGTGGGGTCACTGCTGTCCCCTTGCGGGTTAGACAGCGGTTCCGGTGCGGCAAATGGTACACGGTTACGATTTGCCAGGCTATCCCAGGTAGAAAATGGGAGACTGCCCGCCTCATCCGACGAGGGTTGAATCAATCTTCCAGCGTCAGGGCCAGGTCGTTCTGGCCGGCAACGACCGTGATTTTCAGCGGCGTCGTTTTCGAATCGGCGTACTTTTCGGGCAGGCCCCCTTGGGGGCGCGCGCGGGCGACCGTGACTCGATACTCACCCGGCAGCACGCCGCTCGTGTCATTCGTCATGCAGGTGAACCGTCCCCGGGCATCGGTCAGCGCGAATGCCGGCTCGGCCGCGCCGTCGCTGTGCAACGTGATTTGTGCGTTTTTCACCGGCCGTGCCTGGTACCTCAGCATGCCGGCCACCGGGACGACGCGCGTGGGGTCTGGGCCTGACGGTTTAGTCGAACAGCCCGCCCCGGCCATTGCGAGCAGCAGGTTCAGGCACAGGGCGCAGCGTGAACGCCGTCGGAAACCGGTCGGCAAAACAGACACCCCGCATGACCTCTGGCCTTAGAATTCCCCAACCACTTCGCCCCGATTGCGGCTGCCAAGGGCCTGCCACGTTCCCGTGTTGATGCTGTTGCCAACAAACTGAACGTGCCCATCGCAAAACAGGGCATGAACGCCTCCCACATGGCGGCTGTGCGCCGTCACGTTGTGCGAGAGCAGTCTCCATTGGGCATCGGTCTTGTTGCTGTGGGGGATGCCTCCACGGCAATCAGGGCCGGCTGTATCGTTGGGCGGCCGGATGTGATTGTACAGGGAATGCCCCGGCGCCCCGTACAGCCACTTGCTGCCGCGAGACTGCTGCAACAGCAGGCCGCTGCCGCTGCATTGCGAGGCATAGTTGGTCAGCTCCGGGCCATTGAAAAGGTTGTCGTTGCCTCGCGTCAACACGAAACCGTTGGTCCGGCCGACACCGTCCCACGTGGTGGGGCCATTCGGATCGGCTTTGACCGTTTCGCTCACGCAGACCGTCTGAGACGTTCCATCGGTCACGTCGGCGAAGCGAACCCTCGAGTTCTCGAAGAAGATGCCCGTGACGGGCACGGCCGAAGGGTTTCGCGGTGAGACGGGAAACGTTGAACCCGTGTTCAGCGGGTAGTTGTGCACGCCAAAGCCCGCTTGGATGATAGTGGCCAGATCGGAAGGGCATTGGAAAACAGGCAGGACCATGGCTGTCATGGCGGCATTGTTGCCGGGGATGATGTCGGGGTTGGCCGTCCAGTCGATCTGCTGGTACAGGTTGCCCTGGTCGAGGAAGGGGAGCAGATAGGCGTAGCCCGAGAAGCAGTGCCCCTGCCCGGTGACCAGGTTGATCAGCCGCCCCGGCGGAAGCGCGCTGTGCGCGTCGTGGTAGTTGTGTGCGGCCAGCCCGATCTGCTTCAGGTTGTTCTTGCATTGCGTGCGGCGTGCGGCCTCGCGCGCCTGTTGAACAGCAGGAAGCAGCAGCGCGATGACGACCGCGATGATCGCGATGACGACCAGCAGTTCGATCAGGGTGAAGCCGCGAGTCCGTGCAGGTAACATCGGTTCGTCTCCAGTGGCTGGCGATTGTGCATGATCGGAAGCTGACATACAATGTCACGATAATGACAAACAGACCAGAGATTGGCAACTCGGTGCGACGGCGGCGCACGGCGCACGGCTGGACACAAGCCCAATTGGCCAGGCGCGCAGGCATCTCGCGCACCGCGGTCACCGCCATCGAAGCCCGGCGGCTGACGCCGTCAGTCGCTGTCGGGCTCGCGCTCGCCGAGGCGCTCGGTTGCAACGTTGAAGAGTTGTTTGGGCGCGGGGGCGCTGCCAGAGGCGCTGAAATCTGGGCCTGGCAGCCGTCCGGTTCGTTACGCAACTTCTGGCGCGCTGAAGTCGCCGGGAAGACGGTTCTCTATCCTGCCGGCTCATTGCCGATGCTCACGCCGCTGCCCGATATGGCCACGCGATCGCGCTCCGCACTCGAACCAAACGAAACGCTGGTAATCGCCTGCTGCGACCCCGCGGCGGGGCTGCTCGCCAGCCAGTACGCCGCCCTGAGCGGGTTACGACTGCTGGTGATTTCCCGTTCGAGCCGCGAAGCAGTCGAAATGCTGCGGAACGGACTGGTCCACATGGCGGGGTTGCATCTGGCGACCGGGGACAAACCCGACGGGAATACACGGGTCGTTCGTGAAGCGTTGAGCGAGCGATGCGAGCTCGTGCGGGTGGCGAACTGGCAAGAGGGGATCGCCGTCTCGCCCGCGGAAAGGCTGCGCTCGGTCAATGCCGCCAGGAAGGCAAAATTGAATTGGATCGGCAGAGAACCGGGCTCTGGCGCAAGGCAATGTCTGGATCGCGTCCTTGGCGACCGCCCGGGCCCACGCCGCATCGCCCGGCATCACCGGGGCGTCGCCGAAGCGGTGCAGGCGGGTTGGGCCGACGCCGGCGTCTGCGTCGAACTCGTCAGTGTGGAAGCGGGCCTCGATTTCCTTCCCGTTCAGGAGGAGGCCTATGACGTGTGCTATCCCGCGTCGCTGGCGGACGATCGCCGGGTGAAAGCGTTTCTGAGTGTCGTTCGGTCACCAGCCTATCGAAAGGTGTTAGGCGATCTTCCCGGCTACAACACTGCCGAAACGGGGTCTCTTTGGGGAGTGAACTGATGAGGCGGCTCGGCGTGTTTTGGCTCATTGGCCTGGCGGTGCCCATTTTCGCCGGTTGTGGACAAGGTCTGTCACGGCCGGTCAGCCCTGCCTCTGCGCAGCCTACGGTTGCCGTAGCTGCTGCGGCCGATCTCAAATACGCCCTTGATGAGGTGATTGACGCGTTCCGAAAGCAACATCCCCAGATCGACGTGAAGGCAACCTTTGGTTCATCGGGCAATATCTTCGCCCAACTTTCGAACAAGGCTCCCTTCGATATCTACTTCTCAGCGGACATCGATTATCCCCGCAGGCTGGTCGAGCAGGGCCACGCGCTGAATGAATCCGAGTTCCGCTACGCCGCGGGGCAAATCGTCGTCTGGGTGCGGAACGAGTCGGCTCTCGATCTCGAAAACCGCGGAATAATGGCTTTACTCGATCCCGGAGTTCGAAAAATTGCAATCGCCAATCCGAAGCATGCCCCGTACGGCCGAGCCGCGGAAGCATCGCTGAGACACTTCGAGCTTTTGGAGAATGTCGCCGACCGACTCGTGCTCGGCGAGAACATCGCGCAGACAGCACAGTTCGTCGAGTCGGGAGCCGCAGACGTGGGAATCATTGCCCTCTCGCTGGCGACGGCTCCCGCCCTCGTCGACCAGGGCCGCTATTGGATCATACCGCCGGGTTCCTACCCCGCGCTGGAACAAGGCGGCGTCATTCTGACTTGGGCTAAGGATCGGAAAGCGACCGAACAATTGCGGTCGTTCGTCATCGCTGAACCGGGACGAGCCATTTTCAAACGCTACGGCTTTCTGCTACCGGGAGAATAACGCGTGGACATGGCAACCATCAGCCTGTCCTTGAAACTCGCCACCGCCACGACAGCCATTCTGTGTGTGATCGGGCTGCCACTGGCCCATTGGCTGGCCATGTCCTCATCAAGGGGCAAGTTCTTCGTGGAGCCGGTGGTCGCATTGCCGTTAGTGTTGCCGCCGACCGTGCTGGGGTTCTACGTCTTGATCGCCACGGGGCCAAACAGTCCGCTGGGAAGCCTTTACGAATGGGCGACGGGATCGCTCCTGCCATTCTCGTTTCCCGGAATTCTGCTCGGCTCGGTGCTGTACAACCTGCCGTTCGCAGTGCGTCCATTCACGGCTGCATTTGCGGGAATGAACCGGCGTCTAATAGAAGCCTCATGGTGCCTGGGAGAATCTCGATGGCGGACATTCTGGCGAGTGACACTGCCACTCTGTTGGCCCGGAGTGGTGGCGGGCGCGGTACTCACATTCGCACACACGATTGGCGAGTTCGGCGTGGTGTTAATGGTCGGAGGAAATATCCCCGGAGTCACTCGAACTCTATCGATTGCGATCTACGATGACGTGCAGGCTCTTGATTACGCCTCCGCCAGCCAGACTTCCCTGATCCTGGTGCTGTTTTCGCTGACGTTTCTCGGCATCGCCCATGTGTTGGCGCGGGGAAGGCTCCCCGTATGAGTGGCGAGCTCGTCGCTCATATTGAGAAGCGCTTTGCCAGCGGCACGGTCATTCAGGCCGATCTGCGGCTACCGACGGACGGCTTCGCGATCACCGTGCTGATCGGTCCGTCCGGTTGCGGTAAGACCACCTTGCTGCGGTGTCTGGCGGGGTTGGAACAACCCGAATCAGGCTGCATTCAGTTCAACGGTCAAACTTGGTTCGACGCCGGCCAGCGACTCTCTCTCTCGCCGCAGGAGCGCGACATTGGTTTCCTGTTTCAGGAGTACGCGCTGTTTCCACATTTGAATGTGGCTCAAAACATTGGCTACGGTCTGCGGACTCTCAACAACGGCGATCGCCTTCATCGAGTCGATCAGATAATGAAACGCTTTCAACTCGAAGGGTTAGCGACTCGTTACGCTCATCAAGTCTCTGGGGGGCAACAGCAACGCGTCGCCCTCGCACGGGTTCTCGTTCGGCGGCCTCAATTGTTGCTGCTCGACGAACCTCTCTCCGCTCTGGATGCTGACTTGCGAGAGGAGCTTCGCAGCCAACTTCGAGTCATACTGCGGGAGTTTGCGATTCCAGTAATCCTGGTCACGCATGACCGCACTGAGGCCGTCGCCTTAGGGGACTGGATTGTCGCCATGCAAGCGGGCATCGTTCGTCAGCAAGGCGCCGTCGACGAAGTCTTCTCGTCCTCAGACCTGGAAGTTGATCGTCGGCATCGAAATAGTTGAGACTGGGGATCTCGCAGCGATTGCTGCCGTCGATCGCCGTCGGGGCCGTTAAGGTTGCAAGGCGCGTGTGTTGCGCCGGGCGCGAGGGCGAGACTGGCGTGCTCAAGCACACCATCGTTCTGCGGCAGCGACGCCTGTTCTGCATCGTGACAGTTAGTGGAAATCGCGAGACCTGGTTTCCATTCCCTTGAGCGATTTTGTCAGGTCTGCCAGACGTTCCACAAAAACGTGAATCACTTTGTCGCGACTCTGAATCGTTCCCTGGGCGAGCAGCGTTTGTGCCCGCCGGGCCACCCGATGAAAGCGTTCCCAGACTTGCGGGTGAATGATGAGATTCGACACGCCGGTTTCATCTTCCAGCGTGACGAACGTGATTCCGTTGGCCGTCGAGGGGCGCTGACGCATCAGCACCAACCCCGCCACGCGAACGCGCTGCCCGTGTGCCAAAGCGGCCAGGTCGGCCGCCGCCGTGACCCGCATCGTCTCGAGCCGCGGGCGTAGAAATTTCAATGGATGACTTCGCAGAGAGAGCCCGACGTTTCGATAGTCGGCGGCGACTTCCTCCCAGGCAGACAAAGAGGGCAGCTCGACCCGCGGGTCATCGACGTCGAACAACACCAACTGCTCAGGCAGGGCCTGCCACAGCGCGGCACGTCGATTGGGTTCGAGCGACAAAAACGCATCGGCCCGCGCCAGTTGAGTGACGACAGCGTTGCTCAGCCCCGTGCGTCGCACGAACCCGGCAATGCTTTCAAAGGGCCGGTCTCCCCGCTGCGCGACAATCTGTCGAACGTGGGTCTCCGACAATCCCCGCAGCATTCTGAATCCCAGCCGCAGGGCGGCCGATTCCAGCGTGCAATCCCACTCGCTGAAATTCACATCGACCGGGCGCACTTCGACCCCGTGCTTGCGGGCATCGGCCACCAGTTGGGCGGGAGCGTAGAACCCCATGGGCTGGCTGTTGATGAGGGCGGCGGCAAACGCCGCAGGGTAATACCGCTTCAGCCACGCCGAAACGTATACCAACAGCGCGAAGCTGGCGGCGTGCGATTCGGGAAAGCCGTATTCGCCGAAACCCCGCAACTGCCGGAACATCCGCTCAGCGAACTCCGCCTGGTAGCCGTTCGCCTGCAATCCGTCGATGAGCTTCTTCTGGAACTGATCAATGATGCCCGGCTTGCGCCAGGCCCCCATGGCCCTTCGCAGTTGATCGGCCTCGCCCGGCGTAAACCCGGCGGCCACCACCACCAGCCGCATCGCCTGTTCCTGAAAGATGGGTACGCCCAGGGTCTTCGACAGCACCTCGCGCACGCGGTCGTCAGGATATTCCACGGCCTCTTCCCCCGCGCGGCGCCTGAGGTACGGGTGCACCATGTCTCCCTGAATCGGCCCCGGCCTGACAATCGCCACTTCGATCACCAGATCGTAGAACTCTCGGGGGCGCAACCGCGGAAGCATCGCCATCTGCGCCCGGCTTTCGATCTGAAACACGCCCATCGTGTCTGCCCGGCTCATCATCGCGTAAACCTCGGGGTCTTCAGCAGGCACGGTTGCCAGCGTGACATGCCGACCGTGGTGCTGATCGACCAGGTCGAAGCACTTACGGATGGCGGTCAACATTCCCAGCGCCAGGCAATCGACTTTCAGAATGCCCAGCGAATCGAGATCGTCTTTGTCCCATTCGATGACAGTTCGGCCCGGCATGGCCGCGTTTTCGATGGGTACCAGCTCGCACAACGGACCGCGCGTGACGACCATCCCCCCCACGTGCTGCGACAGGTGCCGCGGAAACCCCTGAATCTCGCGCACCAGATACATCAATTGCCGCGCCAACCGCGAAGTGGGGTTCATTCCGGCCTCCCGGAATCGAGAGGCGAGCTTGTCGGTCTCGTGGAAGTGCTCCAGCGTCTTGGCCAGCGTATCGACGCGATCGAGCGACAGGCCCAGGGCCTTCCCCACGTCGCGGATGGCCGAGCGGGGGCGGTACGTGATGACCTCGGCCGTCATTCCCGCCCGGTCGCGGCCGAATTTTTCATAGACGTACTGAATGACCTCTTCGCGCCGCTCGTGCTCGAAGTCGACGTCGATATCCGGGGCTTCGTTTCTCTCTCTGCTGATGAACCGCTCAAACAGCACATCGATCCGATCAGGATCGACCGAGGTAACCCCCAGGCAATAACAGACGACGGAATTGGCCGCCGAGCCCCGTCCCTGACACAGAATCTTCCGGCTGCGGGCGAACCGAACCAGGTCCCAGACGGTGAGAAAGAACGCTTCGTAGCGCAGGTCTTCGATCAGCCGCAACTCGTGTTCGATCAACGAGCGAATTTTGTCAGGGAGGCCCCCGGGATATCGTTCTTCCGCCCCCTGCCAGGTCAATTGCGTCAAATACTCCATCGGCGTCGTGCCGGCGGGGCAAAGTTCAGCGGGGTATTCGTAGCGCAATTCATCCAGTGAAAACGAGCAGCGCGAGGCGACCTCCAGGGTTCGCGCCACTGCCGCGGGGCATTCTGCGAATAGCGCCGCCATCTGCTGCGGAGACTTGAGATAGCGCTCTGCGTTGGGAAAGACCGCGCCCCCCAACCGGGCCACGGGGCGCCCCAGGCGAATCGCGGTCAACACGTCCTGCAGGAATTGCCGCTGCGGAACGTGGAAATGCACGTCGTTCGCCGCGACCAGCGGAACCCGGGCCCGCCGGGCGTCTGCGATCATCTGCTGCAGGTGGCGCTCGTCGTCAGGCCCGTGAAACAGTTCCGCGAGCGCGTAGCAACGATCTCTGAAAATGTCGCGATAGCGAAAGAGATCTGGCGATTCCGCCGATGCGACGCACGCCAATAACCCCTCGGCATGCCGCCCGACGTCTTCGAGCGTGAGCCGACATTCCCCTTTCGGGGCGGCCCTCTTGCCCGCGGTCAGCAACCGGGCCAGCCCCCCGTAGCCCGCTCGGTTGAGGGCCAGAAGAATGACCGGGGCCGCATCGGCAGGCGTCACTTCGGCGCCGACCAGCAGCTTCAACCCGGCCTCTTTGGCCGCGGCATGAGCGCGAACCACGCCCGCCAGGCTGTTGCGGTCTGTGACGGCCAGCGCCGCATATCGCAGTTCTGCCGCCTGCTGCACCAGTTCATCGGGGTGCGACGCGCCTTCCAGAAACGAAAAGTTCGTGCGGCAATGCAGCTCGACGTAACTGCCGGGCGGCCGGGGCGCCACAGCGGCCCGAGGGGGTTGGCGTTTGGGGGGAGAAAGTTCGGGCATGGCTCACTCAAATACTCCATGTAAAAACCAGGCCCCTGCGGTTCGGAACAACCAGAACCGCTCTCCGGCAGCAGTCTCCACGCGGTAATAATCCCGCTTCACCTGCTCCCCGCGCCACCATCCGCTGGCGACCCGCTCCGGCCCCCAGTGTCGGTTGACGGCGTGTTCTGCTGTCTTCCATCGGAACCGAATCGGCGGACCATCGGGAACGACGGAAAGAACTTCCACCGGAACAGGTCGTGCGTACAGCCGCAATGGACGAAACCGCCCCGTGGAATCGGTCGTCGCCGCGCGCTGTTCCACTTCGTTCAAAACCGAAACGAGGCGAGAGGCGAATTCGGGCAGGGGGTCGGCAGCGGGGTCGGCCCTGAACAACGCGCCGTCGCCCAGGCGGCTGGAGAGCCGGTCGAGCAGATGCTGCAATTCCCGCGGGTCAACGCGCTCGTCGAGCAGGGTGGGCTGCTGTTCCACGCGCCGTGCCGTCAGCCCAGCCCGAACTTCGACGCGCCGCACCTCGCGGGAAAGCGCCAGCCGCTCCAGATGCAATCGCGCCAGCTCCCAAAGATGCGTTCCGGCGGCGGTCGGGCCGGTGGCGCCGATCGTGAATGAAACGTCGTCGATCTGACACGTCAACTGCTGAACGCCCAATTGACGATTGCGCAGCGCCGCGGCCACGTGTTCGATCAATTGATAGAGCACCAGTTCCAGCGACCGCCGGTCTGTCAGCGGTTCGTCGAATTCCTGGCTGGCCTGAATCGGTTCGGTTCCCCTGACAGAAACGATCAATTCGGGCAGTCGGCCGAACGCCTGATCGAGCCGGTTTGCCACCGATGTGCCGAATCGTGACGCCAGGCTCTGGCGCGGCAAGGCCCGCAACTGGCCGATCGTTTGGATGCCGAGCTCGTCGAGCGTCTCGACGATTGACGCAGAGAGCCTGAGCGCCGCCACGGGCAGAGGGTATAACGCCGTTTCGTTTTCGCCGCGGGAGACCACGCCGGCGCGGCCATACCGGCAGACCCCCCACGCCGCGCCAACCGTGTCGGCGATAGAGACTTTGCCAACGAGCTTTAATCGGGCCACGAATCGGGCAACTTGCCGCGCCAGGGGCTGTTCTCCTTCGAAAAGGTGAGTACACCCGGTCACGTCCATCAGCAGCGAAGCCTCGTCTCCGATTCCCACGCTGGGGCTGAACCTTTGGCATTCGACTGCCAGCACCTGCAAACATTCAGAATCTGCCGAACGGTCGTGCGGCTCAAACTGGGCCTGGGGTGACAACGCCTTCGCTTCCGCGAGGGGCATTTCCTTAAAAATTTCCCGACAGGAGCTGTGAGTGACTCGATACCCGCCCCGGGGCGATTCATCAAACAGAACGATCGGCCGCCCTTTAAGCTCCGGCCGCGCGGCGCACAGCCGTTGAAGGGGCCAGTCGGGAAACCAGAGACACAGCACCCGTGGCATCGTTCATTTCCAGTTCCACCACGTCTCCGCCGTCACGATGGAGCGATTCGATTTGCAGCCGTCTTCCCACCGACCGCGAGGGGAGCGAACGAACGAGGAACCGCGCCTGGGCCCATGAGGGCGAGGTGCGTTGACCGGCAGGCTGAATGAGAACGCCGATGGCTCCCCCACGCTCGGCCGCCAGTTGCAACCGGCGAAACGGCCGGTCAGCGACGTGATTCAGCCGGCTCAAAACGGCGCCCACCCCGCGACAGCGCAAGGATTGTTCCACGGCCCACAGAGAATCGGCCTCTCTTCGCGGCCGAATGATAATCGTGTCGGCCGGCTCGATGCCCAGGGCCGCGGCAGCCGGCGGGTAAAAGTCGTGGTGCGAATCGACGACGACGAGAATCGCGCGGCCCAAGGTCGAGACGAGCTTCAGCGTCAACGATTCCACTCCGCTGCCCGACCCGGCACTCAACCATTCGGTCAGCATTCCGCGACGCAGGCCGCGCGGAAACAACGCCCCCCACACGTCTGACTCCACAGGAACCGTCTTGCGCGGCTCCCGCCCTGGCGTCAGAAGCGCCTGCAATTGCCGGAGGATTTGCTGGTGCGCTGGCATGTATAGTGTTCTATTGTACACTATACAAGTCGCGATGCAAGAACCGCGGAACGAAACCCGTTTGAGCCGTTGGCCGCGGTGGAAAATCAGAAGATCAGCGCGTCACCCAACCGGTGAAAATTGGGAGCACGCTCCAGTCGGTTGCCGCAAGCCAGAGCGGTTCACGCCGCGTCGTACGGCTCGCGCTCGAAATCGTTGGCGTCATCTCGTCGGACTTCAGTTGCTCCCGCACACAATCGAAAATGCGCCGATTTACACCGCCGGCTGCACAGCGATGAATTCTTCGCCCGCTATCACGTCCGCTCCAACGTCGAATCGACGTTCAGCATGGTCAAGCGGAAGTTCGGCGACAGCCGGCGGAGCCGGCGGAGCAAGACGGACGGCGATGAAGAACGAAGTGCTGGCGAAGCTCGTCTGCCACAATATCTGCTGCGTCATTCAGGAAATGCACGAATCGGGCGTTGACCCGACTTTCTGGTCGGCGTCCGCGTGAAGCTGGCCTTAGCGCCACAAATCAAGGTATTCGTCGAGGCCGCTGGACAGCGGAGGCGCAAATTCGTGAAGAAGAATCGCCGGGCCGAAATACACATCGATCACCATCGATTCCTCGGCCCATCGGGGTATACGGCCATGTGCGTCAAGCCAAGTGATCGGTCCCAAACTTGCGAAGTGCAGAACTGGGAGCGACATTGCCGCAATCAACCAGCCAAGCCATCCGTGACGCTCGCGTCCATTCATGTGCGGAATCTATCTATCCGCAGAAACTGCAACAAGGCTGGTTTCTGGGCAGAATCTCCACTTGCCCAAAAAGCTCACAAAAAGTCGCAGTTTTTGGGCAAAGCCGCCGCCGGCTACTACATCCTGTATCCGATTTCCGCCCACCGCCGCGAAACCACAAAATCGTGAATTCGTTTGACAAACCGCGCGCGCGGTTTTTATGATTCGCCGCACTGATTGGGCGACTCGGCCGACGCCGTTCGGCCGGGCGCGTGTTTCAGGCGTTCCTTGTCAGCGGCGACGCATCGCGTTTCCCTGACGGGGCGAGCCGACGGATCGGTTCGCGGCGTTCAGGGAAGAACGGGTTATGCTCAAGCCTCTACCGGCTGACAGCGCCTTACACCCCTCGCGTCTCGTCGCAGGCGTGCCTATCGTCCTGCACCATCCGCTTTCGCCGGCCCGCTTCCGCATTCTCTCCACGGGCGCTTCGCCCCCTGCGGAACCGCCAACTCCTCTTCTCCCAGGGCACAGGATGTGCCGGAAAGCGAAGGATTGCTATGGCGACGAAACCTCTCATCGGCATCAACGGTGATTTCCGACCCTCAAAAAAAGACGCCATCGCGCTCTCCTGGTTCAACACGGGCTATTACGATTCGATCACTGCGGCCCGCATCAAAACCGGCCCCCGCGAAAGCGACGTCACGAACGCCATTCCCATGCTGCTTCCGCCCTTGGCAGACGACGCTGAGCTGAAGCAGATGCTGAACATGCTCGACGGCCTGGTGCTGGCCGGCTGCACCCAAGATCTCGACCCGGTACGCCTGGGCCTCGAAAAGCACCCGCATACGCGGCCGATGCCGCAGCGCCGCGAAGATTTCGACCGCCGCCTGTGCCGCATGGCCGTCGACCTGAAAATGCCCATCCTCGCGATCGGGGGCGGCATGCAGTTGCTGAACGTGATCTGCGGGGGAACCATCTACCAGCACATCACCGAAGACTGCCCGCGGGCGTTGCACCATCACGATGGCGTCGAAAACTGTCTGCGGCACGTGATCGAAATCGTTCCTGGCACGCGCATCGACACGATCTACGGCCCGGGCGAAATTCGCGTCAACAGCCAGCACCACCAGTCGATCAACACGGTGGCCAAAGGGTTCCGCGTCTCGGCCACCGCGCCCGACGGCGTCGTCGAGTCGATCGAGTCGGAAGACCCGAACTGGTTCTGCCTGGGCGTGCAGTGGCACCCCGAAAATGAAACCGCCAGCGCCCTCGATATGCAGGTGTTCGAGCAGTTCCTCTCGGCCGTCGTCAACCAGAAGCAGCCGGTGATTCTGCCCTTGCGCAAAGCGGGGTAGCACGGCGGTCGGCGTGACGTTTGTGAGCGGCCTCACTCCTTCCCGGGCAAGCTCAGGAAGGAGTGGGGTCGCCATGTCAGAATTTTTTCCCCGGGTTTGGTGCCATGCCCGTTCGACCCAACCACGCCCGGAACATTCTCAAAACGGGCGGGGTGGTGTATGCGAGCTCCGTACGACTGCCCGAACCGGGGTTGTGCGAGCTGCTGGGCTACGCCGGCTTTGATTGTGTCGTGCTCGACGGCGAGCACGGCGCCGCTGACGCTTCGACAATCGATCGGTTGGTACAGGGGTGCTTCGCCGGCGGAACGGTGCCGGTCGTGCGCGTGTTGCGCAACGACGAGCCCGAAGCCGTGATGAAGGCGCTCGATCTGGGGGCGCAGGGCATCTTGATGCCTCATTGTCGCACGGCCGCCGATGCCCGCCGATTACAGCAGGCCGCCTGGTACCCGCCGCGCGGCGTGCGAGGCCTGGGGCCGGGTCGCGGCGCCCGATGGGGGCTCGTTCCGACGAACGAATACCTTGCAACCGTGGAAGACACGATTCTGCTGTTGGCCCTGATCGAAGACGTCGAGGGGGTCGAGAACGTCGAAGAGATTGCAGCGACCGGAATCGATGTCTTATGGGTCGGGACGGGTGACCTGTCGATGGATTTGAGAGTGCCCGGTGAGGTCGACCATCCGCAGGTGCGATCAGCGGCGGCGCGGGTCCTGGCGGCGTGCCGCAAGTTCAACGTCGCCTGCGGCTGCCCCGTTCGCGACGCTGAATCGGCCCGTCAGGCGCGCGAAGAGGGGTATCGCGTCATCGGGTTCGGGGGGGCCGAGCAGTACGTCATGCAGACGGGGCGAGAGTTTCTCGAACAGGTGCGGTAGCAGCCTGTTAAGAAACGGAAAGCGGATGCTCCCTCCCCTGTATCCCTCGTGCCCAAGCTCCCGCTTGGGCACGCACGTGTTGAAGCTCCTGCTTCGAGTTGCGACGTACTCAACGGGGGCAATGAGGAAAGGAATGATTTGGCGAAGCGGGAGCTTCGGAAAACGGCATCCCCAAGCGGGAGCTTGGGGACGAGGGGATGTCCCATCTGCATGAGGCACTACATTAGCGCAGCCGCATGTGCGAAGCGCCGCCTCGTACCCCCCGCGCTCAGATCGCGTAATCTTCCGGCGTGAAGACCCGAACCCGGCGGGGCGAGACGTAAACCAGGTCGCCCGATTGCAGCCGCAGCTCAGCGTAGCGATCCATGTTGAGGTCGATGTTGAGCGCCAGGCCGAATTCGTCGGAAGTGACGCGCACCTTCGCGACCGAACCGGCCGGGTTGATCTGCACGACGCGTGCCGGCAGGCTCGCCTTGCCATTGGGGTGACGGTCGATTTCGAGCTCGTGGGGCCGAACGAAGCCCAACACCGCCTTCGCTTCGGCGTGAGGGTGTTCGGGGTAGGCCACTTCCATTCCGCCCAGAAGCGCCTTGCCGTCTTGCGCCCGGCCGTGAAACACGTTGACGTTCCCCAGAAAATCCATCACGAACGGGTTGGCCGGGTGATCGAACACTTCTTGCGGCGTACCCGATTGTTCGATGCGGCCGTTGCGCATTACGACGACCCGATCAGCCACTTCGAAGGCCTCTTCCTGGTCGTGGGTCACAAACACCGTCGTCAGATGAATCTCTTCGTGCAGCTTGCGCAGCCATTGCCGCAGCTCCTGCCGCACCTTGGCGTCGAGAGCGCCGAAGGGTTCGTCGAGCAGCAACACGCGTGGCTGCACGGCCAGCGCCCGCGCGAGCGCCACCCGCTGTCGCTGGCCGCCCGAAAGCTGCGAGGGGTACCGTCGTTCGAGCTCTTCGAGCCGCACCAGCGCCAACAGCTCGCGCACGCGCTGCGCCACCTCGCGCTGCGGCGTGCGTCGCACCCGCAGGCCGAAGGCGACATTTTCAAACACCGTCATGTGGCGGAACAGGGCGTAGTGCTGAAAGACGAAGCCCACGTTGCGGTCGCGGGGCGATTTCGCCGTCACGTCTTCGTCGTGGTGCAGCACGACCCCCCGGTCGGCCGATTCCAGCCCGGCGATGATCCGCAAGAGAGTCGTCTTGCCCGAGCCCGAGGGCCCCAGAAGTGCCAAAAGCGACCCCCCGGCCGCTTCGAGGCTGACGTCGTCGAGCGCCAAAAAATTGCCGAAACGCTTCGTCACGTGTCGCACGGCGATGCTCATGAGACCTCCGCATGATTGCGTTCAAGATACACCTTGACGAACAGCGTCACGAGCGCCAAAAGCGTCAGCACCGAGGCCACGGCGAACGAACCGGGGTTATTGTACTCCTGAAACAGCTTCTCGACCCGCAAGGGCATTGTATCGGTCTGGCCGGCGATATGCCCCGAAACGACGTACACCGCCCCGAACTCTCCCATCGCGCGGGCGTTGCAGAGAATCACGCCGTACAACAGGCCCCATTTGATGTTGGGCACCGTCACGCGCCAGAACGTCTGCCAGCCGTTGGCGCCGAGACTCACCGCCGCGGTTTCTTCGTCGGCCCCCAGGGCCTCCATCACGGGAATCAATTCACGGGCGATGAACGGAACGGTCACAAACGTCGTCGCCAGCACCAGCCCGGGCCAGGCGAAGATGATTTGTAGCCCATGCGCCTTGAGCCACGCCCCGAAATACCCCTGCAGCCCGAACAGCAGCACGAAAATCAGCCCCGCGACGACGGGCGAGACGGCAAACGGCAGATCGATCAACGCCGTCAACAGCGTGCGCCCGGGAAACTGAAACCGTGTGATGGCCCAGGCGGCCGCGACGCCAAACACCATGTTGAGCGCGACGGCCAGCGGGGCGACCGTCAGCGTCAGCCAGATGGCGTGCCGCGTGTCGGGGTCTTGAAACAGGTTGCGGCGATACGCCTCGAAGCCCTGCGACAGCGCATTCCAGAAGACGTTCACGACGGGAACAATCACCAGCACGCTGATGGCCGCCAGAGCCAGCAGAATGAGCGCCCAGCGAACAATCGGCGGGTCCTGCCGGAGTCGGTGGCGCCCGTCGCGCCGCACTTCGCCGGCCGTCAGATCGGGGTGTGTCGGGTCAACCCGCATGAGCCTGCGTCCTGCGTTCGAGATGATTGATGGCGACCAGCATCGCGAACGAGCTGACCAGAAGCACGACGGCCACCGCTGTCGCCTCGGCGTATTTGAACTCCTCGAGCTTCTGCACGATCAACACCGGGGCGATTTCGGTTCGGAATGGCATGTTTCCCGACACGAAAACGACCGAACCGTATTCCCCCAGCCCGCGCGCGAAGGTCAGCGCAAAGCCGGTGATGAGCGCCGGTGTGAGCGCGGGCAACAGCACCCGCCAGAACGTTTGCCAGCGCGTCGCCCCCAGGCACTCGGCCGCCTCCTCCAGTTCGGCGTCAAGGCTTTCGAGCACCGGTTGCACCGTGCGCACGACGAAGGGCAGGCCGATGAATGTCAGCACCAGCACGATCGCCAATCGCGAGTAGGCCCCTTGGATTCCCAGGGGGACCAGATACCGCCCCAGCCACCCTTTTTCGACGTACAGGCTGGAATACACCAGCCCGGCGACGGCGGTTGGCAGCGCGAACGGCAGATCGACCAGCGAGTCGAAAAGCCGCTTCAGCGGAAACTCGTACCGCACGAGCACCCACGCGATGAGCAAACCCAACAGCACGTCGACGGCCGCGGCCGCGAACGACGTGCCGAGCGTCAGCAGATAGGCACTCTGCGCTCGCGGGCTCCACACGGCGTTCCAAAACTGGCTCGCCGTCAACGACGACGCTTTCAGAAAGCAGGCTGCCAGCGGCAGCAACACGAGCAGGCTCAGATAGAACAGGGTGTAGCCCAGGCTGAGTCCGAAACCGGGCAGCACCCGCCGATTGGCCGTATTCACTGCGAGCGGCCCTTGTTCCAGAACCCCGCAAGGCGATTGGCGGGCACCTGAGCGGCCTGTTTTCGCGCCGCTTCAAAGGCCCGCTCATAGAGCTTGCTCAACGCGCTCGTCACGGGTTTGCCCGTGGCGGGTGGGGGAAAGGGAAGCAGGTGGGCCGGAATCAGCATGAAGCCGGAATCCGCCGAGGGCCCCAGCGTATGTTGCTCGGCTGACGGGGCAAAACCCTCCCCCGCGGGGCGGAAAAACGGGCGAATGCGGTTGTGCGACATGGTGACCCTCGTTTCAGCCGCTGGAAGCAGCGAACAAAAAAAGCTCGGGCCAAAAACCCGAGCTGCGGAACTTTGAACCACTTAGTGTTCGAGGCGCGTGCCTCGCGGTCCAAACCGACCTGAGCTCGGCAGATCGGAACAACAGCGATCAGTTATTATTTTCATCATGTTAGTAGTATATCGGCTGGTAAAGTCGCTGTCAAAAGAAAAAGGGTTGGAAACCATCGAATTGTATGAACACGCTCCAGGTCGGCCAAACCTAAGCAGAACGGCATAACACATTTCGGAATATGCCTTTGCGAGAAACGTCTTGCCTCGTGGGCAAACATGTGCTACATACCGCGTATCTTCTGTCCGCCGACCCGACACACGGGAGGCTTTTCAGTTCAGTTTGCGATGCTGACTGGAGCCACCGGAAGCACGCAGGGAGGTTGCGGCTGGCGCTCTCGCCAAATTCTCTGGCGAGATGATTCCCGCGAGAGAACGCGGGCGATGCCGGCCTCCAGCTTACACAAGGAGCGTCTGATGTCGACTGGTATCAAGGAACGGAGTGGTGCGGCGGGTTCAGGTTTGGCAAGTCCCCATTTCTGTCCCCCTCCGGCAGCGCTGACCCCGGGTTCGCCGATCAGCGCGAATTGGTTCATGCTGCCCCGCTGCACGATCAAGCTCGAGAAGTGCAAGGGGGGGTTCAAAATCTGTTGCTCGTGCGACGATGCCGTCGCCTGCAACATGTTGCAGAACCTGTGCAAAATGCTCGAAGGAGGCCTGTGCGGCTGCTGCTGCCTGCAAAACGGCATCTGCGTCTGCACGTGCAACTTCGGCACGGCCAATTGCAAATGCGAAGAGACCGAAGACGGCGTCTGCATCACCTGCACCAGCGGCGATGCGAAGTGCTGCCAGATGCTTCAGGCCTGCTGTGACTGCTTGTGCACGTGCCTGGAATGCGGCTGCACCTGCTGCGTGACGATCAACAACACGCCCGTCTGCTGCGGCTGCTGCGCCTGATTGTTGCGATTGCCACGGGGGCTCGCGCCCGACTCTCGAAATGCACAAAGGCTCCTGGTCGATTTCGACCAGGAGCCTTTGCATTCTCTGGCGGTGCCGCTCGCGATCCTCCTACTCAACGTGCCGCTTCATGCGGGTGCGCTCCAGCCGCTCGATCTGCACCACCACACCATCCTGCACAGTGATCGTCACCTGACCGAACTTGAGGCCGCGCAGCGCCTCGGTAATCTGCGCGATGACATTCGCCGGATGCGATTCGTCGACCCGCACGGCGCGGTCGGCCGATTCGCGACTGAGATCATCAGACGCCATGGCGGTCCTCCGGCTGCTCCGCAGCCTGCTCGGTTGCCCTATCCGCTCTCGGAGCACGTCAGTACGCTCCATCCGAAATCGTTTCCTTCTGATTTCGCGTGATCAACGAGGCGAAGATCGCCACGTCAATGGCATCAGAGATGAAGTGCACCGAGCTGTCGCCAAACAGTGTGTGCAATCCGCCCGAATGGAACGAATAGGGCTGCCCCGTTCCTTCGGTTCCGTAGGTCGCATTGCCTGTTCCGGCGACGTACCCGTAGGGAATCAAGTTGTCGCCGTTGGTGCGGCCGGCAAACCAGGTGCCGGTCGTGGGCACGGGCAACACCACCGTGCCGTCGCCGCTCGAACCGATAAAGAGGACGTCGGTCGCCGCACGGCACCAGCCGCCGCCGTTTACCCGGGCAGTATTTTGGTAATCGGGGCTGGCGAGCTTCCCGCGCTGATAGAGATACGGGCGTCCGGCCGATTCGACGACGGCAATCGTCTGCGACAACCCGTCTGTGACTGAGGAAATCGAGTTCTTGGAGTTCTTGGGCATGATCCCCTCGTAGAAATTGTTCGGAGACGAGGGGGTGAACGTGCTCGGCGGCGTGGGCCATCCCAATCGGGCCCCCAAATCCCTATGGACGCCCAGAGAAACGCCGTAGTCTGAAATCGCGATGATGTCGAAAGTCGCCGGCGGATCGGGGTTAAGATCCTTCCGCTCCGGGTTCGCTGACGACGGGCATTCGAAGATCGCGACCCGCTGGCTGGTCACCGGCAGGTTCGTGGCGGAAGACCAGTTCGTAGTCAGGTCGTATTTTTCCCATAATGTGTCGCGGTCAATAAACGGGAGCAAAAAAACGAGCGATCCGGTGCGCACCGTGCTCGTCGCCAGCGGTCGAATACTTGCCGGAAAATACTTCTTGGCGTCGACGAAATTGTGCAGGCCGATTCCCAACTGCCTGAGATTGTTCTGGCACTGCGAGCGACGCCCGGCTTCTCGAGCCTTCTGAACGGCCGGCAGAATCAGCGCCGCCAGCAACGCAATGATCGCGATGACGACCAGCAGCTCGATCAGCGTAAACCCGGCGGGTCGGCCCAAAGGCCTCGCGGTGGTTCGTCCTGAACCGGCTTTTCTCGGGGTGACACGACGCATGACGACAGTCCTTTCTTTACGAATAGTAGGTTCGACCGAAACAGTTTGACGAATACGTTGACTCACTCCGTTCTGCACCCGCTTAGGAGCTGAAAAACGTGTCTGGAACTCTCCGCACCCGCGAAAACTACTCGGATTCTGCATGTTCACAAAGTTCCAGACACCTTTTTCAATAGGCGGTTAAGGTGCGATCTCAATGGGCGGCAGGGTGCTCTTTCCCCAGCCGACCGAAACGCGATATTTCGTGGTCTCGGGTCGCGCGAGCACCGAGGGCAACACGTTGGGGCCCGGCACGTACTCGCCCGATTTGCTCTTCTCGGGTTTTCTCAATTCAATTGTCAGTCGGTAGTCGCCGCGCGGCGCCCCGTCGCCGGGCAGGTAGGTCGTAATCACATAGCTGCCGTCGGCTTTGACGAACCCCTTGGGGCGAATGTCGAGAGACGAATCGTCAGGATGCAACACTACCATCGCGCCCACGGCCGGCTTTCCTTTGAACGACGCCGTTCCGGAAACAGGAAACAGCCACGGCCGCGCGTCGTCGCGCGTGGCGTACGAATAGCTGGCCCAAACCGCAATCAAAAGCACCGCGGCCGCTCCCACCCGCCAGCTCAAGACGCTGAACCCGTCGCTCCGCCCCGCAGATCGCCGCCCACGCCGCCTGAAGGTGCCGGCCGACGTATCGCGCCGACGCACCACGCGCATTAGATCGACGACCTCCACAACACCCGAAACGCCACGCGTGACCCGCAACACCTGCTGCCGCTCAGAGTCGCCGGGCACTTCACCGGCAATCGTCACGATTCCTTCGTTGACCGAAATTCGCAGGCGCGTGGTCGACAGCAGCGACTGCGCGTCAAGCTCGTCGAGAATTCGGGCGCCCACCGGCCGCCCTTGGGGCGCCTGGGCGCCGCGCGGCAATTCAGGCGGCATGGCCTGCCGCGGCTCAGAATCGGGCGGCAGCGGGACGGCGCCCTTCCCCTGATGGGGCAGCGCATCGAACATTCGCTGGTACTCGGCCTGCAACGCCTCGGACTTCGGCCCGTTCGCGGCGGTTTTCGCCGGGTGCAATTCCAGTTCGACCGCCTCCAGTGACGCGCAGAGCGCATCGAACCGGGTCGGCAACGGGAGAGACTTTCGTGGTTCGGAATCGAACGGCATTGTCTTTCGAGCGTTCATTTCCAACTCCCATTTCAGCCGCCGTTGGTTGAGAGGGGCCTTTCGTGCCTACTCGGCTGCCTTCGGCGTTTGAACCGGCTGATAGATGGCGTCGAAAATTCCGCCTTCGGAGAAAAATTTGGTCTGCGCCGCGTCCCAGTCGGCGGCGATCGCCGTGATCGAGACCAGTTCCAGCGGCGGAAAACGGTCGGAGTGCCGTGCGAGCACCTCAGGGTTGATCGGGCGGTAGAACTGCCCGGCGATAATCTCCTGGCCTGCATCGGTGTAGAGGAAATTCAGATACGCTTCGGCCGCTGGGCGCGTTCCCTTGCGATCGACGTTCTGATCGACGACCGCCACGTGCGGCTCGGCCCTGACGCTGACCGACGGATAGATCAGCTCAAGCGCGCCATTCGATTCACGAATCTCCAGATGCGCCTCGTTTTCCCACGTCAGGTGCACGTCTCCGATCCCCTTCTGGGCAAACGTGGTCGTCGCCCCGCGGGCGCCTGTATCGAGCACCGGTGCGTGACGATATAGTTCCGCGACGAACTGTCGGGCGTCGGCTTCGCTTCCGCCGCGGGCCACTACGCCCCCCCACGCTCCCAAAAAGCTCAACTTGCCATTGCCCGACGTTTTGGGGTTGGGAGTAATCACCGAAACGCCGGGCCGAATCAGGTCAGGCCAGTCTTTAATCGATTTCGGGTTCCCCTTGCGGACCACGAACACGATCGTCGAGAAGTACGGCAGCGACTTATGCGGGAACTGTTGATCCCAGTCGGCGCGAATCAGCCCCTGTTTGCGCAGTGCGTCGGTGTCAGACCACAACGCCAGCGTGACGACGTCGGCATCAAGCCCGTCGATCACCGCGCGGGCCTGGCTGCCCGAGCCGGCATGCGATTGCCGGATCGTGAGGTTGATCCCCGTATCGCGCTCGAATGCCGGGATGAACGCCTGGTTCAATTCCCGCCACAGCTCACGGGTCGGGTCGTAAGAGACGTTCAACAGTTCGACCTGCTTCTCTGATTGGGCCGATTCGGCCCCGGGCTGCCAGAGTGCAAAGATCGAAGCCACCGCGACGGTCAGGATGCCGGCAACTGCGACAGCGGTTTTCGTAGACATGAGGTCACCTTCTTCGAGAATCAGACCGAAATTCAAGTCGATCGTGCCGCCATTTTAGTACATCACTTTGTTTGTCATGATTATGATTATCGCATATTCTGCCGGCCGCGTCGAGCTTAAAATCAGTTATTTGAGAATTTTTATGATCTTTCTGAAGTGCTGAAAAAATCGAGCCTGCTGAGACACTGCGTAACGGGCGATTTCAACGGGCCTGAGATCGGCGCGACCGGAACGCCCTCAACCGACCACCACCACCGGGCGCTTTTCCGGGTCTGGTTGGGCCTTCAGCAACAGCTCGCGCACCATCCACGGAATGTTGCCCTCACCAAAGAGCAGAAAATTCAGATTGGCCGCGACCGGCGATTCGTCAGACCAGCCGAAATGCAGCTCGGCCGACCGCCCGACCCGGCTCATTTCGAGCCCGATGGCCGCCAGCACGTGGGCCACCGAGACGCATCGCGACACCTGAATCAGGTCAAACCCGTCGACGCGGGTAACCCTCATCAACGGCTTCTGCAGAAACTCGCTGGGGTCGCCCAGCTCGGCTTCGACCAGAATCAGCGGAACGCTCGAATGAATGCGATGACGTTCGCGAATCACACGTTCTTTCTCGATGCGCGAGTGCCAGCCCGGCCGGTGCGGTACGAGAACCTGAAAGTCGAGCCCGCAGCATTGTTCCCAGCGGCGGCGCGAGTCTTCGTCGGCGAACTCGAATCCTTCGAACCGCAGCTCGGTGCTGCGAATCCAGCGTGAAACCAGCGACGTTCCGAGGATTCCCACCCCGAATGCGACGGCGATCTCGAGCCCCGACCGACTGATGCTCACTGTCAGCAGCGTCATCGCGAAAAAGAACGCCAGCGCCATGCCGAACGGCGCCGCAGCGACGCTGCGCAACCAGGGGCGCGCAATACCATGCCTGACATCGAGGGCTGCTGCCAGAGAGGCGCTCGAGAGCAGCACCAGCACGCTCGTGACATACACCCATTGCAACGCTTCGAGTTTCGCGCGAAAGGCGAGCACCACCGCCAGCACGATCAGGTTGAAGAACCGCATCTTGACCCCTAGGCGATGCGCCCAGTCGAGCTCCATCCCCAGCCGTTGCAGGTATTGCGGCACGAAATCGCGCAGCGCAATGGCCACACAGGCGCCGGCCAGGCACAGAATCACGACCGTCGAAACGTCGTAGAGTGTGCCGAACGTCGGGCCGAACAGTCCGCTGACTTCGGTGGCCGCCACGCCACCGCTCAATGCCCCGCCGTGAGCCAGATAGGCGAGCGCCCGGTGCACGGCCGGCCCGTCATCGCGAAAGGCCGACGGGGGGACCAGCACGGTCACCACCAGAACCGACGCGAACAGGCCGGTGGACATCACGCCGGCGGCCGTCACCAGGAGCTTCCGCATGTTGCGGATCCTTCCCCGCGGGTTTTGGGGGTCATCATCCGGTGCGCCGCGGACCAGGGGGGCGACCGCCATGCTCAGCTCAAAACCGCTCAACCCGAGGGCCACGTAGGGGAAAGACGAGAGCGTCAGCCCGAGAAGGTTTCCGGCAAACCCCGCGGCCTGCGCGCCTCCATCCAGGCACGCCAGCGTATGCACCTGCCATTCGATCAGCAGCCGGCGGCCATCATGCCAGAGGTATGCCAGGGCGCTCCCCACGATCAGCGCATTGAGCAGCAGGTAGAAGGCGACCACCGCCACGGCGACGCGCAGAAATCGTTCGGTCGAGCCTCGCTTCCAGTAGGCCCACGATGCGAACGTGGCTGCCGAGAGAATGAGCGCTACGACCAATTGGCGGTCGAAAAGGGCCACCACCCGGCCCCACCACGGCTGGTCTGACCACTCAGCGGGGCGCCAATGCGCGTCGAGCCACGGGCTGACGTGCCGTCGAACGAGGGGGTTCGCGCGGATATGTTCGGCGGCATCTGCCACCGAGAGGTTTTGAGTGACGACGTAGTCGGTGGCGATGAACGCCAGCAGCAACAGCACCAGCAGCTTGCCCTTCCAACCCGGAACCCGCTGTTCGATCAGGCCCGTTCCGCCGCGGCCGTGAGGCGACCTTCCGATGATGTACAGGTACACGGGCAGCGCGGCGGCCAGCGTGACCAGCACCACAGCGGCCGCGGCCAAGGGGGCCAGCGGGCCCACCGCCTGCACTGCCAGCGATGGCAGATAGGCCAGTGAACTGAAGTAGTCGAGGCCCATCAGACACAGCACCAGCCACCAGGCGCTGCCCACCGGGCTCGATTGCGGCTCTCGCGATTCAACTGTTTGCATGGCCTGTAGCTCACATTGCGACCCCGCGCATTCCTTGCGCCCCAGGGGCGTCCCACGCGGCAGCCCGTCGCGTTCAGCAGGCGGCGCATTCGGCCGCAGAAGCGCGCGGCAACTGGCAATGAAAACGGCTGCGAGCGTGCTACGGTTCACGGGTGCGCTGCAACTCATTACAGCATCAAGTGATGTGATATGGCGTTCGCCAGAGACCTTCGCCGCAGTCGCGGCCATCAGGTCACGCCGGGTGGCGCGCGGCGGCTACGCCGCTTCGACCCAAACAGCCAGTTCCACGGCCGCGTTCAATGGCAATTCGGCGACACCGACCGCGATTCGCGTGTGACGGCCGCGCTCGCCGAAGAGCTCGACGAACAGCTCTGACGCTCCGTTGACGACCTGCGGCTGCGCATGAAAACCCGGGGCTGAGTTCACGTAGCCTTCGACACGAATGACCTGCCGCACCTGTTCGAGCGTACTCAGGCACGCCTTGAGTTGCGCGAGCGCGTTCACGGCGCACAGCCGCGCGGCATTCCAGCCGTCCTGCTCGTGCAGGTTTCCGCCGAGCTTTCCCTCGAAGGCCAGTTGCTTTCCAACAATGGGCAGTTGGCCGCTCGTGACGACGAGGCTGCCGGTTCGCAGCACGGGAACATACGCGCCGATCGGCGCGGGCGCTGCGGGCAGCGACAGTCCAAGGGCGTTAAGTCGGTCTTCAATGGCAGACATTGCTGGGTGCTCTCGCTTCAATGGTCCAGGTTCTGCACGGCGCGCCTGACAATACCACCGCAAACCGCCAATTGCCAGAATCGGGTGATCTATCGTGGGATGACGATTCAGCGTTTCGAGCGACGACACGTGTGCCGGCTGGCCCGCCAGAAACCCGTCGTCTCAGATCCTGACGAATACTTTGCGGCGATACATCCAGAACAGGATCAGCCACAGCACCAGCAGGATCGCCGCCCCCCGCACGGCCGGTTCCCAAACGTCTCCAAAAACGCGAAAGCAATCTTCTCCCAGATGAATCTGAAACGACCGTGCGATGTAATTCGGAAACCAGTAATACATGCAGTAGGCCACGAGCGAATTGGCGCCGATTACGATCAGCGGGAAGACCGGCCGTCGCCAGCCGAAGCCGTCAACCACGGCGTAGAAGCCCGCGAGGAACAGGAAACACCAGCCGCCGCTGGTGAGCACCCAGGCCGGCGTCCAGATCGGTTTCACGCTCGGGCAGATTCCAAAGCGATCGAGGGCATAACCGCTCGCCAGGCAAACAGCGGCGGCCGCCAGCAGAATCAGCACTTTGCGCGGCTTCGTCGTGTCCAGCCGCAACCACCCGCCGGCGACCGACCCCAGCACCATCGTCGCCAGCGTGGGAATAAAGCTGAGCGTCGAGTAGCCCCCGTTATTGGCTGTAAACGGCTCCTCGCGCGGAAACAGATTGAGGAACCACGTGTCGAATTTCCATGCGAGGTTGCTGTTCTTGTTCCAGTGGGCCGCGAAGCCGCTGTAGTGCCAGGGCCAGTCGGCGGCGACTTTGACGCCCGGGTAATCGAAGTCGGCCCCCGGCAAAGAGTACAGGGCGAACGCGCCCCAATACGCGGCCAGAATGGCAACGCACGCCAGAATCTGCAACGGAATTCTCAACAGCCCGATCAGAAACAGAAACACGTAGCCCAGGCCGATCTGGCTTAGCGTGTCTTCGAACGTGAAGTAAGTTTGCGATTTACCCTGAGACCGCAGAAAGACCCCCAGCAGCGTCAGCACGACGCCGCGCCAGAGGGCATGCAGCAGCATGCGGCCGAACGACGTTCCGCGGGCCTCGCGGCTGGCAATGGAAAACGGCAGCGACACCCCGACCAGAAATGAAAAGCCCGGCTGGATCAGGTCGTGCAGCGAGAACCCGCCCCAGGGAACGTGCTGCGTATTGAAGCCGATCAATTGCCAGGCGCGGCTTTCGGGAAACGCGCGAGCCACCTGGCTCAACTGCATCACCGCGGCCATCATCAGAAACATCACGAGGCCGCGATAGGCGTCGATCGAGTCGAGCCGGGGCGCGGGCCGGGGCGACCCGGGGGGCGCGGCGCGGGTGTTGCCGCCCGCACCGGCCGGTTCGCGCCGCACGTCGTAAGTGGCTGAAGGCTGGCTCGACACGCGACTTCTATTATACCGGCAGTCGTCTAACCGTTCACATCAGCAACTGATGCACGACGTTCCCGTGCACGTCGGTCAGCCGGAAGTCGCGGCCCTGAAACCGGTACGTCAGCTTCGTGTGATCGAAGCCCAGCAGGTGCAGAATGGTGGCGTGCAGGTCGTGGACGCGCACGGGGTCGTGGGCCACGTTGAACCCCAGGTCGTCGCTTTCGCCGATCGTGATTCCGGGGCGAATGCCGCCGCCGGCCAGCCACATCGTGAACGCGTTGGGGTGATGGTCGCGGCCATCGTCTCCTCCCTGCACCATCGGCGTCCTTCCGAATTCGCCACCCCAGATGACCAGCGTGTCGTCGAGCAGGCCGCGCTGCTTCAGGTCTTTTACCAACGCCGCGCAGGCGCGGTCGGTATCGTCGCAGTTGGCTTTCAGGTCTTTCACCAGATTGCCGTGCTGGTCCCACGATTCGTGAAACAGTTCGACAAACCGCACGCCGCGCTCGACGAGGCGCCGTGCCAGAAGGCAGTTGTTGGCGAAGGTCGTTTTGCCCGGTTCGGCGCCGTACATCTCGAGAACGTGTTGCGGTTCGCGCGAGAGATCCATCAGGTCGGGGGCGCTGGCCTGCATTCGAAAGGCCATCTCATACGAGCTGATGCGCGTGGCAATTTCGGGGTCGCCCGTTTCGTCGAGCCGCAACTGATTGAGCTCTCTGACGGTGTCGAGCGATTCGCGCTGCAGGCGCTCGTCGATGCCCCGCGGGTTGGCCAGATACAGCACCGGTTCGCTCCCCCCGCGAAACAGCACCCCCTGATGCACCGTCGGCAAGAAGCCGCTGCCCCAGTTCGAGGCCCCGCCGCTGGGCCCTTTCTTTCCAGAGCTGAACACGATGAACCCGGGCAGGTCTTCCGACTCGCTTCCCAGGCCATACGTCACCCAGGACCCCAGGCTCGGCCGCCCGAACTGCTGCGACCCGGTGCTCATCAAAATCTGGCCCGGCGCGTGGTTGAACGCGTCGGTTGACATCGACCGCACGATGGCGACGTCGTCAACCACCTGGGCCAGGTGCGGCAACAGTTCAGAAAGCTCGGCCCCGCTCGCGCCGTGCCGCTCGAATTTGAAGCGCGGGCCCAAAAGCTTTGAATTAGGGTTGATGAACGCGGCGCGATAACCTTTCAGCAGCTCCGGCGGAGGCAGGGTGCCGTTCAGCTTCTCGAGCTCGGGCTTGTAGTCGAACAGCTCGAGTTGGCTAGGCGCCCCGGCCATGAACAGATAGATCACGCGCTTGGTGCGGGCCTCTTGCGGAGGCTTGCGCGGCGCGAGCGGGTTAGCGCCGGCCGTCGAGGTCGCCGCGAGGCCGGGGGAACCCAGCAGGTTACCCAAGGCCATCGCTCCCAACCCGATGCCGCATTCCTGCAGGAACCAGCGGCGGGAAGTCTGTTGGGGGTCGCCGGGACGGCGAAGGTGATCCTGACAGTTCATGGCAGCTTCTCCAGCAAGGTTTTTCGTCGTTCGGCCTATCACTCGCGGCTGATCGTCTCGTCGAGGTTCAATAGCACGCGGGCGACGGCGGTCCAGCCGGCCAATTGGGCGGGGGTCGTGTCAGCCGGCAAAGGTGGCGGCTGAGAAGGGTCGGCGGCGGCCAATTCCCAGGGGTTTTCTTTGCCGTCGCCGAAGCGCAGCGTCTGGCGCGCCAGCAGCTTCTCGAGCGCCGCCAGTTCTTTCGGTGTGGGTGAGCGCGCGACGCAGCGACGGAATGCATACGCGATACGCTGCGACGGCGAATCGCCGCCGTGCTCAAGCGCCTCGCGCGCGAGCGCCCGGGCGCATTCCAGAAACAGCGGTTCGTTGAGCGTCGTCAGGGCCTGCAACGGCGTGTTCGAGCGCGTGCGCCGCACGCAAGAAAAGTCGCCGTTCGGGGCGTCGAAGTTCTGCAGCGGCGGATAAGGCACCGAGCGATAGCGAAACGTGTACAGCGCCCTGCGAAACCGACTCGAACCCGATTCTTCAGGCCAGACCTTGGGCCCGTAGCTGGCCGGCGGCTGGAACAGAAACGCCGGGGCCGGCGGAAACACGCCGGGCCCTCCCAGCGTGCGGTCGAGCAGACCGCTGGCGCCCAGCGCAACGTCGCGCACCACTTCGGCATCGACGCGATAGCGCGCGCCGCGCGCCAGCAGCCGATTGGCCGGGTCGCGTGCGAACAATTCAGGCGCCGCATGCGAAGTCTGCCGATAGGTGGTCGAGGTGACGATCAGCCGGTGCAAGCGCTTCAAGCTCCAACCTTCCCCGCCGGGCTCTCCGACCGCGGCGGAGGCGCCGGCAGACGTCGGTTCCATGAATTCGACGGCCAGCCAGTCCAGCAGATCGGGGTGCGACGGGGCTTCGCTTTGAGACCCCAGGTCTTCGCTCGTACCGACCAACCCCGTGCCGAAATACGCCTGCCACACCCGGTTGACCAGCGACCGCGCCGCGGTCGGCGCTCGGCGATCGACCAGCCAGCGGGCGAAGGTCAGACGGCTGGCCGGCGCCCCGCTCGGCAGCGAATGCAGAAACGCAGGTACGCCCGGAGCCACGGTTTGCTGCGGTTTCAAAAAGTCGCCGCGGCTCAAGAGGTGCGTCGGGCGCATTTCGGCGCGTTCGTCGAGCACCAGTTGCGACGAACCTGCCGGGTGCTGCTTCCACAACCCTTCGATCTCGGCGTTTTCCGCCTGCCACTCGGGCACCGTCGTGCGCCAGTAGCTGAAGATCGTCGCCACCTGGGCCGGGGTCCGTTCGTCGGCGGGTATCGCCAGGGCCGATCGCACGGCAGTCGGCAACGGGTCGGCCTGCGCGTCGGGCGCCGTGGTAATCGACAGGCGGAAGCGCCCCAGATTCTGGTTCTGGTTGTCGTCGCTGTTCCAGCCGCCATGCATTTGCACCAGATGCACCTCGATGATCGTTCCCTCGGCAAAACCGAAGGGCCCCTCCGCGACGAACACCGCCTTTCGCGGCAGATTGCGACGGCCGGGACCCAGATCGGTGGTCCAGGCGGTCTCATCTTTGCCGTCAATCGCAAATTCGATCGGCCCGGTGACGCGCCGCTTCCCGCTTTTATCGTCGAATTTCGCGTCGAGCTCTTTTTCCTCCGGGTTCGCGTCGGCGGTGGCCTTGACGAATTTGATCCATTCGCCTGCTCCTTCGCCCCCCTTCGCGCGCACCCGCGCCTTGAATTCGGTCAGCGCCGAATTACCCGTAATCGACCGGCCGGGCCCGCGCAGGGGCAGGTTGGGGTCGTTGAGTTGTTCCAGCCGAAACGCCGTGATGCCTTGCAGAGTCGTAGTCGCGATACATACGGTGCTGTGTTTGGTCGGCGCGTAACCCTGGCAAAGATACGACCCATCGGTCATTCGATACACTTTCTGGGCGCCCGAAGAGTCGTCTTCTCCGCTTTGAATGACTGTCCACTCCGGCTGGTCGTTGGCGACCGACTGTTCCCACGCAGCCATCCGGTGCCGCCAGTCAGGGCTTTTGTGCTGCAGGTCGGCCTCAATCTCGTTGATCCGGCCGAACAATTGCGACCGCCGCAACAGTTCGTCGGGCGTGTAGACTGCAATGTTCGCCTCGTGCGAATTGTTCAGGAAGGCGAACAGGCGATAGTACTCTTCCTGTGTCAGCGGGTCGTACTTGTGGCTGTGGCATTGGGCGCACTGAATCGTCAGCCCCAACACTCCCTTGCCGATCGCGTCCATCCGGTCGAACATGGCCTCCATCCGGAACTGCTCAGGGTCGGCCCCTCCTTCTTCGTTGAGCATCGAGTTCCGCAAAAAGCCCGTTGCCACCAACTGGTCCTGCGTCGGATCAGGCAGCAGATCGCCCGCAATCTGCTCGATAACGAACCGATCGTAGGGCAAGTCGCGATTCAGGGCCCTGACGACCCAGTCGCGATAGGTCCAGGCGAATCGGGGCTTGTCTTTCTCGTAGCCGTCGGAATCGGCGTACCGCGCCGCGTCGAGCCACAGTCGCCCCCAGCGCTCTCCATAATGCGGCGACGCCAACAGCCGCTCGACAAGCTCGGCATACGCCCGCGGGCTTTTGTCGTTGACGAACGCATCGACCTCGTCGATCGCAGGGGGCAGCCCCAGCAGGTCGAGGCTCAGCCGGCGGATCAGCGTGACCCGGTCGGCCTCCGGAGAAAACGACAACCCTTCGCGCTCGAGACGCGCCTGCACAAAGGCGTCGATCGGGTTGCTGACGCGGGTCGAATCTCTCACCGCAGGCACGGGCGGCCGGGCCGGGGGCTCGAACGCCCAGTGCGTTGACCAGCGGGCCCCCTGCTCGATCCACCGGCGAATCGTGCCAATCTGCGTTTCCGAAAGCCGCTTTCCCGACGTCGGCGGAGGCATCCGCTCATCGGGGTCATTCGACACCATGCGACGGAATGCCTCGCTCTCTTCAGGCTTTCCCGCCAAAAACGTGAACGAGATCCCCTCGCGGGTGTCGAGCCGCAGATCGGCTTCGCGGTTATCCGCGTCAGGCCCGTGACACAGAAAGCAGGCGTCAGAAAGAATCGGCCGCACGTGACGATTGAAATCGACCCGATCGTCGCCAGCGGCAGCAGCCCAGGCTGTACCGCCGACGATGCAGCCCAGCGTGAACGTTCGGAACGTGCTCATGGTTCGGTCATCGGCACCCGCATTTTTCACCACCACCCCACCGCAGCGGCTGCAGGAACGAATCTTCAAATATATCACCGGATCTTGATGCGTTCCAGAGCCGCGTCGTGAAGAACGCACGAGGAAACCTTACGCTCCTCATGCAACAGGCACTGTCAGGTCGCTTTCCCGCGAGCCGCCTTGCCTGGCGACCGGCCAACAGGTTCCAACGGCTGCGACGCGACGAACCGCATCAGCGCCCCCACGTCATCGCCCCGGCGTTTTCTTCGCGGCGTCGGCCGATTTCCCTTTGCGGGCAGGCGCCATCCCGATCCCTTTGGCCCCCAGTTGTGCGAGCTTGGACTCGGCCTCGTGCATCTGGTCTATCTCTTCCTTTGTGATGACCTTCACCGGCGTGTTGTCATTCGTGTAGCCGCCGCAGCCAGTCACAAAGAGACAACACAGTACCGGAACAACCGAACGCCAACGCGAGACCATAGCGTGTCTCTCCGCAGGGTGAAGATGAAAATTGCAATCAAATGAAACAGGTAGACGCCTCCGGAGTTTCCGGAGGCGCCCGCCTCGAAACCAAGAGCGTACCTGAGGTTCGCATGGCGCTGGCCGCCCAGGAATCAATAGTCGCCAAATACCTGCGAATCCTTGATGTAGCTCAGATAGCACAGGGTGATGTAGTCGACGTTCTGACTGATGAAGCGTGCCGATCCGTCGCTCAGCACGAACTGCGCGCCCCCCACGTGTTCGCTCGACCAGACCCGACCCCAGGGTCGCGTGTAACCGGCCAGGCCGCACCGTTCGGGGTTCTTGTTGATTTCGAACAGGCAGTTGACGAGCGAGTTGGGGGTGGCGTCAGGGATGACCCCGCCATAGACCCCCAGGTGCTTGCCCTGCCCCCATACGGGATTGTAAATCGAAAACACCTTGCGCAGCGTCGATTCGCCGACCAGCAGCGAATTAGTAGTTCCATCGGTGATGTCGCGGATCCGCGCCGAGCCATTGTTCCCGAAGACCCCCTGCAGCAGCACCGACTTGCCGTTGGGCAGCGGAGTCGTGGCGCTGCCGTAGTTGTTCCAGGTGGAATAACCTTCGCCCAGCGTCGGGCACGACAGCATGTAGCAACTCGGGGCGGCCTGATCCATGTAGTACAGCGGATCGCCGGCGGGGTCGAGGTACGTCAGCTTGGCCACCTCGGTCGCCGAGGGGCAAATCAGAACCGGCAGCAGCGTCTGCGTGGGCGGGCGGTTCAGCGCGTAGTTCCCTACGATCGGCAGCGTACACACCGTATTGTGGGCATGGTTCGATGCGTTGCGGAAGTCGAACGAATTGTACAAGGCCATCTGCTCGATGTAGGGCAGCAGCATCGTCCAGGCGGTATGGTTCAGAACCGAGTTCTGCCCGTCGGCAGCGCCGATCGCGTCGCTGATCATCCCGGCAAAGATCAACCCGGGCGGAAACTGGCCAGACACGTCGTGATAGTTGTGCATCGCCAGACCGATCTGCTTCAGGTTGTTCTTGCACTGGGTGCGCCGCGCCGCCTCGCGGGCCTGCTGAACGGCCGGCAACAAGAGCGCAATCAGCACGGCGATGATGGCGATGACCACCAACAGCTCGATGAGCGTGAAACCGGCCGGCCTGCGCGGGGCTGTCTCCGAGCGACTTGGGAATTTCATGACAGACTCCAATCGTGTGGTGAGAAAAAAGGTGGTACATTAACGACGAGAGTTGGCAGGCATACTGTACCCCCGCCCATTTTTGACCGTCTATGCGATGGACGACGAGTTCTGGTATGAAAACGACATTTACGGCAAGCACTCTGCGCGGGGCCCAAGAGGTGTTTCTCCGCCAGATCGCCCCCGACGCGCACTTTCATCGGGTCTTCGACGCACTGCCCGACGTCCACTTTTATGCCAAGAATCGCGCCGGCCAGATTCTGTTTTGCAGTCCCGGGCTGCCCGTCCACCTCGGCCTGACAAGCGCGGCGGAGGCGTTGGGAATGACCGACCGGGATCTGACCCCCGGGGTGTTGGCCGAAGCGTATGTGGCGGAGGACGCCGAAGTGTATCGCACGGGCCTGCCGCTGCCCCCCAGAGTGGTCGTTTGGCCCGATGATGTCGGCCTGCCCGACCTGTATCTGAGCGGCAAATACCCCGTGAAGAACCGCAAGGGGAAAGTCATCGGTATCATGGGAACGCTGCGCAAAGCCGACAATACGTCGCCTACAAGTCAGCTCGGTCACCGGCTCGATGCCGCGATCTCGCTCTTGCGCGCCGACTTGCAGGCGTTCCCGGCCATCGAACTGCTCGCCGGCTGCTGCCATCTGTCGATCCGTCATTTCCAGCGCGTGTTCCGTGACACGTTCGGTATGAGTCCCTACACCTACTGGATGAAATTGCGCATTCGTGCGGCCTGCGAAAGTTTGCGTACGGGCGACGATACCCTCGCGCAACTCGCGGCCCGTCTCGGGTTTTACGATCAGAGCAGTTTTGCCAGGCACTTCCGCAAACATACCGGCAAGACGCCGCGCGCCTTCGCCCGCGAAGGGGCGATTGCGGCGCCGGCCCGGCGTAAGCCGCAGCCGCTACCTTCCCCCTTGCCTGTTCCCAAATACGCCAGTCAGAAATCGTGACGAGGTACGCCGGTGAATCCGGCGCGACCGGCCATGGGGCGCCGGCCGCAGCCTGTGGCACGTGCGGGTCAAGAGGCCGTGACAACGTTGGCGGCCCCTCCCAGTGTGGCCGGCAAATGGATTTCCAGCGATGGCGTTTCGCCCGCGGGCTTGTGTTTCACGCCTTCGGCACCCGATAATCGGGTTGTCGATGCGAGCGCCGATCTGACGTCCCTCTATGGAGCGTCTGACATGAGCAGGCGTGTGCTTTGGTGTCTGCCGACAGCCGTGGCGTTCTTCACCGTCGGCGGCTGTGCGATCGAGTTGTCGGACCTTACGGGAGACGAGGCGCCTGAAAACCCCGCCTACCTCGACCTGACGCAGCGGTTCGGCGACGCCTTGATGAAGCACGATTATGCCGCGGCCTACGCGCTGACGTCGCGCACCCTGAAACAGAAGATGACTCTCGAGCAGTTTCAGGCCGAGCATCAGAAGGAGTGGGCTGAAAAAACCCGCCAGTTTCAGCCGATCAAGTGCTTCGCTTCGACCGGCACGACCGACCGTCGCGACCTGAACGACGACGATTATGCCCCCCTGGCCGAGGTTCCCGCCGGCGTCCGCCGTGCGTGGATGGCGGCCCAGTTTGCCCTGGAAATGTCGGGCGAAGACGTGACGCGTTGCTTCGACTGCTGGCTGTTGATCGTCGCTGATGGTGGGGAGGACAAGATCGGGCGATTTGAATACATCTGGTGCGATTGAGCCGGGCTGGCGCGGGGCGATTCCCTGCGCAGGCGCTCGCCTTTTCGCCGCAACTGGCCCGGGATCCGGGCAACTGGTTATGATGGGGTGGCCGTCGAGCCGATTTCCCTGGATTGTCACATGAGCGCGCCAATACACCGCCAATACGCCGAGACCCGCCGCGACTGGCTATTGCGCGCCGGGGGTGGGTTCGGAGCGCTCGCCCTGTGCGATCTGCTGGCGCGCGACGGCTGGCCGCGTGCGGCGCGAGCCGATGCCTTAGCGCAGGGGCCATCTCAGGCCAACCCGCTGGCGGCCCGTGCCGGGCACCACTTCGGGTCGGCCAAGCGAGTGATTTTTCTCTTTATGGATGGCGGCCCGAGCCATCTCGATACGTTCGATCACAAGCCTCTCGTCAACGAACTGGCCGGTCAGCCGCTCCCTTCGTCGATCGAGCGCGTGCTGACGCCGATGGGGATCTCTGAAAACCCGCTGTTGCCGACCAAAAGGCAATGGAAGCGCTGTGGTGAGAGCGGCATCGAGGTTTCCGACTGGTTTCCGAACGTGGGCGAGCTGATCGACGAGATTTGCGTCATTCGGTCGTGCTGGGTCGACGCGTTGAATCACGTGGGCGGCGTGTGCCAGATGAACACGGGCAGCGTGCTGGCAGGCCGGCCCACTCTGGGCGCATGGGTCGGTTACGGGCTGGGGAGCGAGAACGAAAACCTGCCCGGCTTCGTCGTGCTGTTGGATTCCGACCGCGAGCCGCCTGGCGGCAGCCGCGTCTGGGGCACCGGCTTCATGCCGGCCACTTTTCAGGGAACGCGATTCCGCAATGGCCGCTCACCGATTCTGCACCTGATTCCGCCCGAGCACGTCGACGACGCGCAACAGCGCTCGAAGCTCGACTTCGTTCAGCGTCTCAACCAAAGGCACCGCGAGTCGCGCACTGCGGAAACCGAACTCGACGCCCGCATCGCCAGCTACGAGCTCGCGTATCGCATGCAATCGCACGCTCCTGAAGCGGTTGATCTCGCCCAGGAAACGGCCGATACGCAGGCCTTGTACGGAATCGACGAAAAACCGACCGCGGCGTTCGGCCGCAACTGTCTGCTCGCGCGGCGGCTGGTCGAGCGCGGCGTGCGGTTCGTGCAGTTGTATTCCGGTTCGGGCAGCGGTTGGGACGCCCACACGAAAATCGAAGAAAACCACGGCCGCCTGTGCGGCGCGACCGACAAGCCGATCGCCGGCCTGCTGATCGACCTGAAGCGCCGCGGCCTGCTCGACGACACCCTCGTCATCTGGGGAGGCGAATTCGGCCGCACCCCGATGTCTGAAAAAGGCGACGGCCGCGACCACAACCCCTATGGGTTCTCGATGTGGCTGGCCGGCGGCGGCGTGCGCGGCGGACACGTGGTCGGCGCGACCGATGATTTCGGCCTGAAGGCCGTCGAACGCCGCGTTCACGTCCGCGATCTGCACGCCACGATCCTCGACCTCCTGGGGCTCGACCATACCCAGTTGATCTACCTGCACCAGGGCCGGCCCGAGCGCCCCACCGTCAACGAGGGTCAGGTCATCGACGACGTGCTGGCGTGAACGCTCCCCGCCTGACGAGGGCGAGGGAAAATGACGAATGACGGGCGCGTCATGGTACACGGGGTCGTCCGTTGTCGTTCGTGCTTCGTCTGATTCGTCATTCGTCATTTGACAATGGTTCAGATTCAATCGACCCGTGACGGCGTGATTCTGCCGGTGCAGGCGCGACCCGGGGCGAAGCGCGACGGAATTATTGGCGCGCACGCCGGCCGCCTGAAGGTGGCCGTCACGCAGGCGCCTGAGAAGGGAAAGGCCAATCAGGCCCTGGTCGAGATTCTGACAGAGGCGCTCGGGCTGCGCCCGTCGCAGATCGTATTGCGCTCGGGGGCGACTGGCAGGGCGAAGTCGTTCTTGATCAGTGGAGCCGAGGAAGCCACCGTGCGGGCGCGACTCGATGGGTTACTCAGGGACCGCGCGGTGGGGTGATAGCGCCACGACGACCCGTGGCGCAACAAATTCAATCGGCTTGCGAAGGAATTTGGCTCCGCAGCTCTCGAACCACCTTCCAATTACAAACTTCCTCCTTCGTCCAGCCAATGGAGGCGGAGCTCAACCCGGCGAAAGTGGTTCATATTCAGCAGCCGAGCCGTGGCTCGACCGATCGATGTCAGTCCGAAAATCCTTCCTTCGGAGAGGGTGAAATGATCGGACCAATTTTGGGTTCGAGGATTGAACAGATCGACTTTCTCCCCGGTTTCCGGGTCGATACTCGACAGATTCGGCCCTTTGAACGCATTGCAGCGGTCGCAGGCGTAAGCAAGACCTGAAGGGTCGTCTTGCAATTCAGGCAAGTGCTGCCTGGCGATGATGTGTTCGACGTGGAAGGCGATGAACGGAGTCGCTTCCTCCGGGGTATGACAGTACTCGCAACGACTGACCGCGCGTCGGCGCACGAAGTCACGGGTGGCGGCGTCCATGCTCTTCCGGCGAGGCTGCGAGGAAGCGGCGAGCTTTCGACTGAAGAACCGAGATCAGGTCAACGGCTTCGACGAAATCCTTGTACAATGCTTCGTCGTGCGGGCTGAGCGTTCCCTCGTTCGCCCTTTGCCGAAGAACTTCGATTTCAGCCTGCAATTCGGAATCGGCGCGCAACTCGACGAGCGATCGCGCCAGCTCCGGCGTAAAGGCCTCGGTCACGGGCTCAAGAAGTCGGTCGAGATAGCTGACGGTGCTCATAAGGGAAATATACCACAATTTATCAGGCCTTCGCCAATTGGCTCCGAACATACAAACTTGGAGCCGACTCGCCCTCATCGGTCCTTTGGCATTTCGTCGATAATACACTGTTTTCTTGGTGCGCACTGTGCTGACACTACGCCCCGCCCGCTCGAACCGACTCGCCTGCCGGAATCTCAACCGATGTTCCAGTCGGAGGTTATGCCTTACCGCGTCGAGCTCGACGCCTTTACGGGGCCACTGGACCTGCTGCTGTATCTGGTCCGTCGCCAGGAAGTCGACATTCTCGACATCCCGATTGCCGAGATCGCCGCAAAGTTTCTGGAGTTTCTCGAAGTTCTCCAGATTCTCGATTTCGATCTCATCGGCGATTTCGTGGTGGTGGCAAGCGCTCTGGTCGAAATCAAGAGCCGCCTGGCCCTGCCCGCTTCGGATGAGCCCCCCGAGCTGGTCGAGCCCGATGAAGACCCGCGGGCCGACCTCGTGCGGCAGTTGCTGGAATACAAGCGCTTCAAAGACGCCTGCCGCTTGTTGGAGCAGCAGGCTGTAGAATGGCAGCAGCGCTACCCACGGTTGAGCGACGATCGGCCGCACACCGGCAGCGACCCCGCCCGCGACCTGATTAAAGAAGTCGAACTGTGGGACCTCGTGAGCGCCCTGTCGCGAGTGTTGCGCCAGAACTCTGAATCATCGCCCGAAACCGTCGTCTACGATGAGACGCCGATCTCTGTCTATATAGACCGCATCCGCGCGCGGGTGGCCGCCGAAGGGCGTGTGACGTTCAGTTCGTTCTTCGCCGGCACGAACTCGCGCAGCAAGATCGTGGGGATCTTTCTGGCGATTCTCGAGTTGTTGCGCCACAACGGGTATCGGGCCGAGCAGCCGGTCGATTACGACGAAATCTGGATTCTGCCTCCGGCGCCCGGTGACGGCCGTGACGCCGGGTGATGGGGCCGAAGCAGTGCGAAGGATTGTTTCTCGACAGGCGCTGACGCCTGACAGATCTCCAAACCGCGACTCGTGCGTTCTGAGGCAGTAAGTAAAGAAATCGGTGGGCCGCAAGAAGGCTCAAAACGCACAAGAATTCTTTTTGCGACTCTTGAGCCTTTTCGCGGCACGTTGAAGATACAACAACGTCAAGCCGTTAACCCGCGCTGCGGTACCCTTATCAGGTAACCGGGGCTGGGGCGGGGAAGCGAAGCCCAGGAAGACCGCTACGCAGGTCAAGGTCTGGGCGGGTGGTCGGGAGGCGCCAGCCATGCGACAGGGCCGTCAGCGTGTGCTATTCTTCAGGGACATCATGCCCGAGTCGAATTCCGGATACAGCCTGGCCCTGTTGGAAATCGGCAACCTGACGCCGGCGCTTCTGGTCGCCGACGTCTGCTCGAAAGCCGCCGGTGTGCACGTCCTGGGCATCGAAAGCCCTGATGGGCCGGATCAATGCATCAAGCTGGCCGGTTCGACGGCCGACGTGACGCAGGCGGCCCTGGCAGGGCGGGCGCTGGCCGAAAAGATGGGCACCACCGTGATGATGTCGATTCTGCCGGCGCCGCTCGAAGTCGTGCGGGCGCTGGCCGATTCCAAACCCGTTTACAATCCCCTGCTGGGGCTGATCGACTACCGAATTCCGCGAGAGAACCATATGAGCACGACAGACGCCGTAGGACTGCTGGAGACACAGGGCTTGGTTGCCGCGCTGCACGCCACCGACGACATGCTGAAATCGTCGAACGTGACATTGGTGGGCAAGGAAAAAATCGGCGCCGCGTACGTGACGATCATCGTGCGGGGTGACGTGGCCGCCGTGCAGACGGCCGTCGCGACCGGCAAGGCCACGGTCGAACGGTTGGGTGGCAAGCTGATTCTGGCTGACGTGATCGCGCGGCCCCACCCGGAACTGGCGGCGCTCCTGCCAGGGTGAACATGCGCGACCGGCCCGAAAGCGCCTTGGCGCGGCACGCCTCGCAATCGCGTTTCGCGTTGCGGGCGACAGCGACCCCGGGGCTGATCGTCGCGGCGCTCTGGGTATTGCTGTTTCTCGCCTATGCCCTGCAACTGAGCCTGCCCAACAATACCTGGCGCGACGAAAAGCCCATCACGCGCGGGCAGCTTTTGGCGCAATCGCCCTCGCTCATCGACCTGGCCGCTCCGTTGCCTCTGGATGCTTCTGCCACCCCCCAGGAACGGTTCTTCCGCGAGCATTCGGGCTGGAAGTTCTTCCCCCAGCGGTTCGACCTGCTGGCCGTCGCCGCAGCCATTCTGGTCGGCGCCTGGGGGGCGGGGAATTTGCTTTTGCGGTTGCTGAAGCCGCCGGGCCTGGCGGCCGGTTTGGAGCGTGCCCTGCTCGCGATGGCGTTGGGACTATCGGCCCTGTCGCTGGCGATGCTCCTGGCCGGCCTGGCGGGCTGGTTGTCGCGACCGTTACTCGGCAGCCTTCTCGGCATCGCCGTCGTCCTGGAAGTGGGGCTGCGAATCGCCTCGCGCAATCCGAAATCCGCGATCCCAAATCCGCAATCCGCCGCCTCTCACTCTGCCGGGACCTCGGCATTGGCAGGTCCTATTCTCCCCTCCCCCTCGACGGGGGAGGGGTCGGGAGTGGGGGTGTCTTCCAGCATCGTGACACGCTCGCCCCCCCATCCCCAGCCCTTCCCCCGCGAGGGGGAGAAGGGAGCTGCCACACAACGGCGCGTTTTTAGTGCGGCATGGCTGTGGCTTGTCATCCTCCTGCCCTTTCTGCTGGCCATGCTGTTGGGCTCGTTGCTCCCCTCGGTTGATTTCGACGTCAACGAATACCACTTCCTGGGACCCAAGGAATACTTTCAGAACGGGCGCATCGCGTTTCTGCCGCACAACGTCTACACCAGCTTTCCCTTCGGCACCGAGATGCTCACGTTATTCGCCATGGTGCTGCGAGACGACTGGTATCGCGGCGCGCTCGCGGGAAAGTGCGTATTGATGGCCTTCGGCCCGCTGACGGCCCTGGGGCTGTTCGCCGCCGGCCGCCGATGGTTCGGCGCTACGGCCGGGGTTCTCGCCGCCATGTTGTACCTGACGACCCCCTGGGTCTATCGCATCTCGACCATTGCCTATGCCGAGGGGGGGTTGAGCTTTTACCTGTTCATGGCATTGTTCACTGTGATGCTGGCGTTCGTTCCTGCGCGAGCAGACGAATTGCCGACAACCGCGGGCGCCAGCGATTCGCCAGGGCCGGGCTTGAGCATCGACAAGCACCTGCTGCTGCTGCTTGCCGGCCTGTTTGCCGGTAGCGCCATGGCGTGCAAGTATCCGGGGGCGGTGTCGGTGGTGATCCCGTTGTTTGGTGCCGTGGCGTGGTTTGGCATGTGCCGGCCGGCTAACACAAACCCGCACCAAATCGGCACCTTTTCTCCCTCCGCCCCCTCGCGGGGGGAGGGTTGGGGTGGGGGGGGTGAGCATCGTTTGACGCGGGAAAATACCCCCACCCCCTCCCCCGTCAAGGGGGGGAGAGGAAGAAGTGTTGATACGGCTGGAATGGGGGAGAAATGGACGATGCCGGCTGTATTTGCATTGGGCATGCTCTGCACCATCGGCCCGTGGTTGTTAAAAAACGCCGCCGAAACGGGAAATCCCGTGTATCCGCTGCTCTACACCGTATTCGACGGCTGCGACTGGGACAGCCAGCTCAATCAGAAATGGCGGAACGGGCACAAGCCCCCGGGGTACGCGCTTCTGAGTCAGGCGCCGACCGAAAAAGGGCTGGCGTTTATGGCCGTCGACGTCGCCGCCCGAAACGATTGGGTCAACCTGCTGCTGTTTGCTTTCGCGCCGGTCGCGTTTCTGCGGCGCGATCGCCGCCAACTTGTGATGTGGCTCTGGCTGTACGTCGGCTATCTGTTCCTGACCTTCTGGCTCCTGACGCATCGCATCGACCGTTTCTGGGTGCCGATGACGCCCGTGGTCGCGCTGCTTGCCGGAATCGGTGCCATGGCGCTCTGGGAACCCGCCGGCCCTTTTCGCAACAAGCTCCTCGGCCGCATCGCCTGCATCGCCGCGTTCGTCCTCGTGCTGCCTGTCAATCTGCTGCTCGACGTCAGCCCGATCGGGGGCTACAACGAATTCCTTCTCGATCTCGAAATCGCCTCGCGCGACGCCGCGCGCATCACGGCGCCCGAAGTGGCCTATCTGAACGAGCGGCTGCCGGCCGGCGGCAAAGTTCTGGCTGTGGGAGACGCCGAGATGTTCGAGGCGCGGTTCCCCGTGGTCTACAACACGGTCTTCGATCACTCGATCTTCGAAGACTGGTGTGGTGACGAGTCGACTGGCGCGTCGTCGGCCGACAAGCCGTTACGCAGCGCCGACGAGATTCGCCGCCACTTCGCCGACCAGGGAATCACCCAGCTCTACGTCAACTGGCTGGAAATTCTGCGCTATCGCGACAGCTACGGTTACACGCCGTTTGTCACGCCGGCGCGCTTTGCCGAGTTGCAGCGGATCGGCATCCTGGGCCCCGCCTGGCCGATTCCCGAAGCGGTGATGGACGTTTCGCGGCTCGACCCGCGACAACAAAAAGATTTGAGCCGCTTCGCCCCTGAACTGATTTCGCGCCGCGACGGCAAAGACACGTTGACGACCTATCAGGTTTTTGACGTGCTGCCGTGACCGGTCGTAGTACCGGCTTTAGCCGGAACACGCGTGGCGAGGAGAAGATGCGGCCGACCGGCGCCATTCCGGCGGCCGCGATCAGACCGGGGCGACGATCTCAGGCCCGGGAGCGCGTCGGTTCCGACGCCGGCCCAGCGGTACCGCCTGAAGGCGGGACGACGAACCCGCATTGCAACCTCGCCGCCGTCAGCGTGTTTTCCAAAAGCATGGCGATCGTCATGGGCCCTACGCCCCGCGGCACCGGAGTGATCGCCGCGGCGACTTGGCTGACCCCCCCAAAATCGACGTCCCCCACCAACTTGTCTCCCACGCGGTTGATCCCCACGTCGATGACGACGGCGCCGGGCTTCACCATCTCGGCCTTCACGAACTCAGGCGCGCCGATCGCCGCCACCAGGATGTCGGCCGAGCGCGCAATTTCCGCCAGGTTGCGCGTGCGGCTGTGGCAGATGGTCACGGTGGCGTCGGCCGCCGCCCCTTTTTGCATCAGCATCAGCCCCAGCGGTTTCCCGACGATCTCGCTGCGCCCCAGTATCACCACGTGACTGCCCGCGATCGCAACCTGCTCGTGCACGAGAAGCTGCTGTACCCCCGCGGGCGTGCAGGGTAAGAATCGGGGCCGCCCCTGCACCAGCCGGCCGACGTTCTCAGGATGAAAACAATCGACGTCTTTCAAAGGCGCGACGGCGTCCAGCACGGGTTGCGAATTGATTTGCCGGGGCAAAGGAAGCTGCACGAGAATGCCATGCACCTGCGAGTCGGCGTTCAACCGTTCGACAGCCGCCAACAGCTCGGCTTGAGTGGTTCGGGCCGGCAAGATGAGCACGGTGCTGTTGATCCCCGCTTTCTCGCACGCCTGCTTCTTGTTGCGCACATAGATGGCGCTCGCGGGGTCGTCGCCGGTCAGTACGGCGGTCAGGTGCGGCGTGACGCCGGTTTGCGCGCGGAACGCCGCGACGCGGTGGGCGATTTCGCCACGCAGCTTTTCTGCGATCGCCTTCCCGTCGATGATTCGTGCCGACATCTACCCTCCTCGCTCTCGACCGATCGTCGCGCGCACCATTGTTGTGAACGCTGGCGACATTAAGCCGGCAAGAGCCAGCGTGCAATGCACCAGAGGGCCGAACCGGCGTAGACGGCCGCGGCCAGATCGTCAGCCATGATACCCAGCCCTGCCGGCAGCCGCTCGAGCCGGCGCGCGGGCCACGGTTTCGTGATGTCGAACAATCGGAACAGGGCCCAGCCGATTAGGGCGGTCGCTGGCGTCAGCGCCACGGGCAGAAAGACCACGGGCATCGCAGCTATTTCGTCGAATACGATTGTCGGCGGGTCGTCGCGGCCGAGAAGCCGCGCGGCCCGTGAACAGATCGCAACGCCCCCCAGAAAGCACGCCGCGGCCGCCGCCAGTTGCGCCCCCACGGGGAATTGCTGCAAGGCCAAGGCGAGCGGCAGCCCCAGCAGGCTGCCCCATGTTCCCGGAGCAACCGGAATGCACCCCACACCCAGCCCCGTGGCAAGGGCCAGAATGGCGCGATCGGCTGTCGAATGGGGCCGGTTCTCGGCGTCGTGCAAAGTGTTCATCGAGACGGGTGCGTCCGCCAGGTTGGGCACAAGCCTTCTGCGAAATGAATTCGCGCGCCGGGCCGGTTGTCGTCGCCGCGACAGTCTCCCCGCGTCATCTCGACGCAACCTACCCGATTCAAACCCGCTCGCATACTCCCACGCGTGGCGATCGGGTACAGTGGCTGCCATGAAACGAATTCTCACCGTCATCACGCTGCTGGCAGGTTCGACGATCACATCCGCGGCCGACCGGCCGCTCGAATGGCCCCGGTTCCGCGGGTCGGGCGGGTCGGGCGTGGCCGACGCGTCGCGACCCCCCGTCGAACTCGGCCCCGAGACGAACCTGCGCTGGAAAGTCGCCGTCCCGCGGGGCCTGTCGTCGCCGATTGTCGTGGGCGACCGATTGATCGTTACGGCCTTCGAAAACGGGGCGCTGTTTACGATCGCCTACAACCGGGCCGACGGCAGCGAAGCGTGGCGGGCCCGGGCGCCGGCCGGCGAGATCGAGCCGTTCAACAAGAAAGAGGGAAGCCCCGCCGCCTCGACGTGCGCCACCGACGGCGAGCGAGTCGTGGCCTACTTCGGTTCGTGCGGCCTGTTCTGTTACGACCAGAACGGCCACGAGCTGTGGCGGTTCGAGATGCCTGCGGCCCGCACGATGGGCGATCTGGGAAGCGGCGCTTCACCCATTCTCGAACAGGGCCTGGTCATTCTGCTGCGCGACGAAATGCACGCCTCTAAAATCATCGCGCTCGACGCCGTCGCCGGAAAGCCGCGCTGGCAGCAGAAACGGCAGTCGCTCGCCGGGTACTCGACCCCGGCCATTTGGAGCACTCCCGCAGGGCCGTGCGTCGCCGCTCCCGGCTTTCGCCGCATGATCGGGTACGATCTGCTGACGGGCGCCGAGAAATGGCACGTCGCGGGCATGCCGGCCATCGCCTGTGCCTCGCCCTGCCCTTCCGGCGGCGACTTGTTCTTCGCCGCCTGGTCGCCCGGTGATCCGGCCGATCAGAGCGGGTTCCAGACCCCCACGTACGACCAGCTTCTCAAACAGGGCGACACCGATGGCGACGGAGTTTTATCGCGAGCCGAGGCCCAGAACACCCCGCTCAAGGACTTCTTCGACGGCAACGACCGGAACAAAGACGGCAACCTGACCCGCGAAGAATGGAACGTTCTGCTGGAATACTCGGCTGAATCGAAAAACAGCGCCTTCGCGCTTTCCCCCGGCGGAACGGGCGACCTCACCGACACGCACGTGCGCTTCAGGAAAACAAAGGGCCTGCCTTATGTTCCCTCGGCGCTGGTCTATCGCGGCCAGTTTGTGATGGTCAAAGACGGCGGTATCGTGACGGCATACGATGCGCAAAGCGGGGCCGAGGTCTATCAGAAGCGTGCCTTGCCCAACGCCGCCTACTACGCCTCGCCGATCGCGGCCAACGGCAACATTTATTTCGCCTCGGTCGACGACGGCTCGATCACGGTCATGAAAGCCGGTCAGACGACGCCTGAGATCGTCGCCCGCAACGCGCCCCTGAACGAACGCATTATCGCCACCCCCGCCATCGCCGGTGATACGCTGTACGTTCGCACGGCCGAGCAGTTGTATGCGTTTGAGGGAAAATAGCCGGGCCGACAAGGTTCGCGGGCAGATCACATTCAGCGGGAACCAGGCGACCATGCACCAGCCAATGCGCGCAAGGGTTGTCTGCGTTCTACACGACGGTCACCTTAAATGACAGACTCGATCTTCGATCGATGGCTGCTGGGAGCCGGCGGTCTGGTCGCGCTCCTGGTCGCGGCCAGCGCCTTGAATTTTCAAAATACGCGTCGGTTAAGCGAAGACGCTGAATGGGTCTCGCATACCCACGAAGTCATGGCGACCCTCGAAGAGGTACACGGTCACCTGCGAGAGGCCGAGGCCGCGCAGCGCACACACCTCATTGTGGGCGGCGACAACGTGCCGGCCGAATTCCACGCCAATGTCGACTTGGCCAGGCGCCAGATGGCGCGGCTCAACGAATTGACCGAAGATAATCCCCAACAGCAGGCCCAACTTCCTGCAATCCAGCAGCGCATCGATGAGCTGGCGGCATTCTGGGCCAACACCATGGCCGTCCGCCAGCAGCAGGGGTTCGACGCCGCCAGGCAGATCGTCGAGGCGGGGCAAAGCCTTCGCCTGATGGCCGAATTGCGCGGTCGCCTGCTGGAATTGGAAAGCGCCGAGCGTTTGCTCTTGCGCGACCGATCGGTACACCGCGAACAGACCTACCGCTGGGCCATCGGCACCGGATTGATTTCAAGCGTCGCCGGGGTCATTGGCGTCGTCGCGCTTCTGGCGCTCTTGCGGCGACATCTCGCGGCGCGAAAGGCCGCCCAGCGCGTGATTGCCGAGCAGGCTGAGAGGTTGCGCACGACGCTCGCGAGCATCGGCGACGCCGTCATCGCCACCGACACCAAAGGCCAGATCACCAATATCAATATCGTGGGCGAGTCGCTGACCGGGTGGACGAAAGAGCAGGCGGTCGGGCAGCCGCTCGACGTCGTGTTCCGCATCGTCAACGAAAAGACGCGGCAGCCGGTCGAAAACCCCGCGACCAGAGCACTCGCGCAGGGCGTCATCGTGGGGCTCGCGAATCACACCCTGCTGATCGCCAGAGACGGCAGCGAACGGCTTATCGACGACAGCGCCGCCCCGATCCGCTGCCAGGATGGCGAGATCGTCGGCTGTGTGCTGGTATTTCGTGACGTGACAGAGCGCCGACACCTGGAAAACGAGAGCGCCGGCCGTCTCGCGGCGGCCAGGCTGCTCTCTTCAATCGTCGAGTCGTCAGAAGATGCCATCATCAGCAAGTCGCTCGACGGCGTCATCCAAAGCTGGAACGCGGCCGCCCAGCGGCTGTTCGGGTTCACGGCGCAACAGGCGATCGGGCGGCATATTTCGCTCATCATCCCGCAAGATCGACTGGCCGAGGAAGATCGCATTATCGCCAGCCTCAAGGCGGGCCACAGGATCGAACATCATGAAACCGTGCGACTGCGCAGCGATGGCAGGCCCATCTCGGTTTCGCTGACCATTTCCCCCGTCAGGAACGAGGCTGGCGAAATCGTGGGGGCGTCGACGATCGTCCGCGATGTCTCCGAACGCAAACGGGTCGAGGCCGAGCGCCAGAAATTCGTCACCCTGGTCGAAAGCAGCACCGACTTCATCGCGATGTGCGACCTGCAGGGAACGCCGTTCTATATCAATCAGGCCGGGTTGCAGGCGGTCGGGTTAGACAGCCTCGAACAGGCGCGCGAGACCCCTGTGCGCGAGTTCTTCTTTCCCGAAGACCAGCCCGGAATCATCGAAGAATTTCTTCCCTCGGTTCTCAAAAACGGGCATGGCGAAGTCGAGGTGCGGTTCCGTCATTTCAAGACGGGCGATCCCCGTTGGATGGACTACAAGGTCTTGACGATCACCGACGACGCCGGCCAACCGATCGCTCTGGCCACCGTCAGTCAAGACGTGACCGAGCGCCGCCAGATGGAAGACAACCTGCGAAGGCTCGCCGCAAGCCTTTCCGAAGCCGATCATCGCAAAGACGAATTTCTGGCGACGTTGGCCCATGAATTGCGCAATCCGCTGGCCCCGATCCGCAATGCCTTGCAGGTTCTGCGGCTCGCAGAAGACCCTGAGGCCCACGCCGAAGCCCATGCGATGATGCAGCGGCAGCTCGAGCAGATGGTGCGCCTGGTCGACGACCTGCTCGATGTCAGCCGCATCACCCGCGGCACCCTCGAGCTGCGCCGCGAACCGATTCCGCTGTCGGCGGTGGTGAACACGGCCGTCGAAACCAGCCGGCCCCTGATCGACCGGATGAACCATCAGCTCACGGTCACGTTGCCCGAGCAGACGATCATTTTGGATGCCGACGCCACACGGCTGGCCCAGGTGTTCTCAAACCTGCTGAACAACAGCGCGAAGTACATGGACAAAGGCGGCCGCATCTGGTTGACGGCCGACCAGAACGGAAACGAACTGGTCGTGTCGGTCAGAGACACGGGCATCGGCATCGCGGTCGACCATCTGCCCCGCATTTTCGAAATGTTTTCGCAGGTCGACCGTTCGCTCGAACGTTCACAAGGGGGCTTGGGCATCGGGTTGACGCTGGTCAGGCGCCTCGTCGAACTGCACGGCGGGCGGATCGAGGCCCACAGTGAAGGATTGCAGAAGGGGGCCCTGTTCACCATCTGGCAGCCGATCATTCTGCAACCGTCCGGGGCATCGCAGGTGGCCGATACGCGGGCGCCTGAGTCGCGCCAGGCCGCACTCCGCATTTTGATCGTCGACGACAACCGCGACAGTTCCGACAGTCTGGCAATGCTGTTGCGAATGACGGGAAACGAGACACGCACAGCCTACGACGGCGAACAGGGGATTGAAATCGCCGGGAAATTCCTCCCCCACGTCGTGTTGCTCGATATCGGCCTGCCTAAACTCAATGGCTACGAAGCCTGCCGGCGTATTCGCGAGCAGCCCGGGGGGCCACAGATGGTCAGAATCGCCATGACCGGCTGGGGCCAGGACGAAGACCGCCGCCGCTCGCACGACGCAGGGTTCGACCATCACCTCGTCAAGCCCTTGGACCCCCAGGCTCTTCTGCGCCTGCTCGATTCCGTCCAGCGATTCAACGAGTGATGGGGTGAGTTCCCGCGTGCGGGCAGCGGGCCATTGTCGATAGCGCGCTCTCCCGGGCGACATGTGGGCGGCCGACAGCCAGCCTGGCAGCCCCCGGGCCATGTCGATCGGCCTTGGCACGCCGTTCTTGATCGCGCCGCGCAAAAATGCGGCGGGCACGCGAATTGCGACCGTAAACGTCGGCGCCGACGTTTCGGCGCGAGCACGATTCACCAGCACGAATGGCCCGAAAGGGAAACCATGCAAACCACAACCGCGAGCAACTCACACGCCGGGCGCGTCACGGCCGGGCGCGAAGAGCTGATCAAGCAACTCAACGAAGATCTGGCCCGCGAGTATCAGGCGATTATCGCCTACGTGGTGTACTCCAAGGTGCTGAAAGGGGCCAAATACATGAAGATCGCCGATGAGCTCGAGAAACACGCCACCGAAGAGCTGGCCCACGCCCTGATCATTTCAGAGCAAATCGACTATTTCGGAGGCACACCCGGCACCGTGCCTCGTCCGGTCAAGGTTTCAGACAACCCGGAAGATCTGTTGCGCTTTGACCTCGAAAACGAAACCGAGACGATTCGGGAGTATCGGCAGCGCGTCCGGCAGTGCGAGAGCCTGGGCGAGTATGCGGCGGCGGAACATATCCGGCAGATTCTGGTCCAGGAACAGGAACACCAGATCGACCTCGCGACGGCGCTGGGGGTCGACGTGCCGAACAACTCCGCCGACGACTGACGCCGCCCCGGGCTCAATTCGCCGCGATCCCGCCACAAGTCTCTTGGCCGGCCCTTGGTCGCGATCGCAGCACATCCGCACGGGTCGCGGGGCGCGCCCCGGCAGTCTCCGTGAGGCGCCATGATCCGCTTCAACCGCCGACTGTGGCGAAAATTCGCGACGCTCGCCGCCCCCTACTGGTTCTCAGACCGAAAGTGGCGGGCGCGATCTCTCCTGGTGCTGTTGTTGGCCCTGCTGCTGGGTCAGACCGCGTCGAGCGTGCTGATCAATCAGTTCTCAGGCGAATTTACGTCGGCGCTCGCGGCGCACGACCGGCCGCGATTCTGGCGCGCCGTCGTGCAGTGCCTGCTGTTCTTTCTGGCCGCAGTTCCGCTCAACGCCTATTTCTTCTTCGTACGCGACAAACTGGGGGTCCTCTGGCGCCGGGCGCTGACGGGCTATTTTCTCGACCGCTACCTCAAGTCGCGCGCCTACTACAACCTCAACGCCAACGCGACCATCGACAACCCTGACCAGCGGATTTCGGAAGATATCGACACCTTCTCCCAGCGCAGCTTGTATTTTCTGCTGCTCGTGGCCGGCGCCATTCTGCAACTGGTCGCTTTCAGCGCCGTCTTATGGTCGATCTCGCGGCTGCTGGTGCTGTTTCTTGTCGTCTACGCCACGGCCGGAACGTTGGTCACCCTGCTCGGGTTTGGCCACCCTCTGGCGTCGCTCAATTTCGCCCAGATCAAGCGCGAGGCCGACTTTCGCTTTGGCCTCATGCGCATCCGTGAAAACGCCGAGGCCATCGCCTTCTACCGCGGCGAATCCCAGGAAGGCGGTCATGTGAAGCAGCGGTTCAACGACCTGTTCATCAATTACGGCAAGCTGATCCGCTGGCAGCTTTACCTCAACTTCTTTCAATATGGGTATAGCAACGTGACGGTCGTCATTCCCGGCATCATTCTCGCGCCTCAGGTGCTCGCAGGCGACCTCGAAGTCGGGCGCGTCGTCGAGGCCTCGGGCGCGTTCGCCGCCATGCTGAGCGCCGTCACGATCATCATCGACAAGTTCGAAAGCCTGAGTCGGTTCGCGGCCGGCGTCGAACGGCTCAGCAGCTTCGCACAGGCCCTCGATACCCCGTCGAACTCGAACGGCGCAGTCAGCACTCGCCCGGTGATCGAAACGGTCGAAGCGCCTGAACTGGCCATCGACAACCTGACGCTGCAAACCCCCAATTACGAACGGCTGCTGATCCGCGATCTGTCGCTGGCGATTCCTCCCGGAGAAAACCTGATCATCGCGGGCACGAGCGGCGGGGGCAAAAGCTCGCTGTTGCGCGCCATCGCCGGCCTGTGGAACTCAGGAGCCGGCGTCATCCAGCGGCCCCCGTTGAGCGAGATGTTGTTTCTGCCGCAGCGCCCGTACATGATTCTGGGCACCCTTCGCGATCAAATGCTCTACCCGCAAATCAATCGCGACATTTCCGACGACGAGCTGCTCGAGCTGCTCAAAACCGTCAACCTGGTGGAATTAGCCCATCGGGTCGGCGGGCTCGACGTCGAAATCGACTGGGCCAAGGTCCTGTCATTGGGCGAACAGCAGCGGCTCGCTTTCGCCCGCCTGCTGCTGTCGTCGCCCCGCTACGCGATGCTCGACGAGGCCACCAGCGCCCTCGACAGCCGCAACGAAAAGATGCTGTACAATACGGTGCGGGCCACCTCGACCACGCTGGTCAGCATCAGCCATCGGCCCGACATTCTCAAGCACCATCAGCACGCGCTGGAATTGCTGGGCGAGGGCCGGTGGAAGCTGCACACGACGAAGGGCTTTCGCTTCTAAACGCCGGCATCGATCGTGCCGGGCAGGCCGGAAAAGGCGCCGGGGGCCTCCCTGCGGGATGCGCCTTCCAGGCCCTGCGCGGGCGCGCGGCCGCCAAGTGTCCGATGCAAATCGCCACAAACTGCAATAGACATCTCCGGGCGAACGTGCGCAAGATTGAAACAAGGTGGGGAACGGTCGTTTCGTCTACGCCTTTCGATCTGAAAGGGTGCGCGGCCGGTTGCTCCGCTGCCGCGAGACTCACATGCTCACAGAATCCTCTGCGACCTCGGCTGTGGCCAGCACGGTTGCAGATCAGGCCCCGGCGAACGCGGTCACGCTCGACTTGCGAGAGCTGCGCGAATTCTGGCAGACGACCGCGCCCTATGACCCCGAACAGGCTTTGGACTCGCGCGAGACGCGGTTCGAGCTGGGGCAGGCGCTGCGCGACCAGACGCCGCGCGAATTGCACGCGGGTTGGGCCTCCGCCCCCGATCGGGCCGACCCGGTGGCGACGATTCTGGCGACCAACGCGGGGCGCGAAACAGAACTCGTGCCCCTGCGGATGGGGCGCATGGCCGAATCTCCCTTTGCCTTTCTGCGCGGCGCGAGCGCGGTGATCGCAGGCGACCTGGCGCACACGCCGATCAACGGGTCGGTCGTGCTGATCGACGGCGACGCGCACATCAGCAACTTCGGCCTGTACGGCACGCCCCAGCGCGACGTCGTCGTCGACATCAACGATTTCGACGAAGCGACCGTCGGGCCCTGGGAGTGGGACCTGAAAAGGCTCGTCGCCAGCGTCAACGTCGCCGCACGCGAAAACGGCTTCGACATCGACGAACGCCGCGCCGCCGTGATGGAATGCGTCGCGGGATACGCGCTCAACGCCCGGCGGCTGATGGAGTTCGGAATTCTCCAGACCTGGTCGTTATTTGCTTATGCCGAGGTCGAACGGAATGAGGCCGAGCTCAAACGGATGGGGGTTCAGATCAACAGCAAGTTTCGGGCCATTGTCAAAAAGGTGCTGGCGAAGGCCCGGCGAACGCACAATGCCACGCTGCTGACAAAGGTCGCCCGGCGTCAGGTCGATGGCGGCTGGCGATTCGTCGATGACCCGCCGATTCTGACGACGGTCGACGACGAAACGCGGCACAAGGTGATCGAATCGCTGGTCGAGTACGGCGAGACACTTTCGGCCGAATACCGCTTCATGCTCCACCGCTACTCGGTCGCCGACGTCTGCCACCGCGTCGTAGGGGTCGGCAGCGTCGGGCTGCGTGCGTATCTGGTGCTCTTGTTCGGCAACGGCGACGACGACCCGCTGTTTCTGCAGGTCAAAGAAGCGATCGCACCGGCCCACGCCCCCTACCTGCCCCCGGTGGTTTTTCGCGTCAACCACCAGGGTCGCCGGGTGGTCACGGTGCAGCGGGCCCTGCAGTCGATGGGAGACCCGCTCCTGGGCTACACGACCATTGACGGCCGCGATTACTACGTGCGGCAGATGAAGAACCTGAAAGGCACCATGCCCGTTGAATGGCTCACGGGCGAGCCGTTTCACTTGTGGGGCTGGGTCTGCGGGATGCTATTGGCCCGCGCGCACGCCCGCACCGGAGATATCGCGAAGATTGCGGGGTACATCGGCAAGTCAGACGTGTTCGCGGCTGCGCTGGCAGATTTCGCCGAAGCGTATGGCGACCAGACCGAACGCGACCACGCCGCCCTGCTGGCCGCGATCGAAACGGGGCGCGTGGCCGCCACCGCGCCCGATGAGTTGTGAGAGGCCGCCGCGGACCGCAACGGCGCTCAAGTAGCACAAGATACCATTCTGCGATTTTGAGCCTTTTTGCGGCGATCGAACCGTATCGGGTCGGGTAATGGGGGAAAAGGCGGCGCCCGGGTAGCGCCAACATCAGCAACGCCGGCGCCGTGTCCTAGACGGTGGCGTTACGTCGGTTGGTCGCCCGCTCGAATCGAATCCGCAGGCTTTTCAGTGCCTGAGTGTTCGATGCCCGCATTTGCCTCCGCAACTTCGGCAATGCGACTCATGATGCGGCTGTACGCCGCTCCCAGAAATCCGAGCAGCATGATGAACATCAGCGAGGGAACAACTTCATATGCCGGCGGATGGCGGCCTTGCAGGTAAGTTGCGCCCGTGGCTAAGGCTCCCAGTCCCATGACTCCCGCATAAAAGTATTGGTAACTCGTCAGCCAAGACCGGAGTTTCTTGCCGGCAGTGGCGGAAGTTGACCTGTGGTGATGTAGGTTCGTAGGGCTTGGGTAATGGTTTCGAGGAACGGGTGGCCGCGTTGTGTGAGGGTG
>JBQTIL010000086.1:0-75145 GCA_052388175.1 Planctomycetaceae bacterium
AAATCCGGTCCCAGTGGAACAGCGAGCGCCGTCATCGAAAAGGCATCCCTGCCAATGATCAACAACGACCGTCATACACGTCTTTAGCGATTTCATAAAGACGAACTGGTTTTGGCTGACGAGTTACGAAAATGGTTTCTCGAAAGTGCCTCGGCCGCTCGCCAGCGGCCGGGGCCCTTCGTCGAATCGATCACCCCTTGGCAAGGTGAGCCGACGCGCGTATACTCTCCCCACGGGTTCTATAACCCGCCGTATCCCGTGGACGAACTGCCTTGTCAGCCATTGGATAACCGCCAGGTATCGATGGCTTGAGAGGACGCGGCTCGCGTCCGGCGCATTCTGTCCTGGATTATTCTGTTTGGAGTCTCTGCTCCCTTGGGGCGCGTCATTCGCCGCCGTTCGTTACGGTTGGCGTCGCCCTCGCCGCACGATTGCGGTATGACGCGGGAGAAGCAAACTCCTGGAAAGAGAAAGATTGTGACGTTTCCCGAACTCGGCCTCGCCGAGCCCTTCTTGCGGGCCATCGCCTCAGAAGGTTACACAGAGCCGACGCCGATTCAGGCGCAGGCGATTCCACCGGCCATCTCGGGCCGCGACCTGCTGGGCTGCGCCCAGACCGGCACCGGAAAGACGGCGGCCTTCGCGCTGCCCATTCTGCACCGGCTGCTTGCCGCGCGACCCGCGCCGGGCGCCGGGCGCCGAATTCGCGCGCTGGTCTTGTCTCCGACGCGCGAGCTCGCGGCACAGATCGCCGAAAGCTTCAGTGCCTACGGGCGAAACACTCCGCTGCGCAATACGGTCATCTTCGGCGGCGTGAACCAGAACCCGCAGGTCAAGGCGCTACGGAACGGGGTCGACGTGCTCGTCGCCACGCCCGGCCGGCTACTCGACCTGCTCGAACAGCGGCACATCGATCTGCGGGCGGTCGAAGTGCTGGTGCTTGACGAAGCCGACCGCATGCTCGACCTGGGGTTCTTCCCCGACATTCGGCGCATCGTGTCGCAACTCTCGACCGACCGCCAGACGCTCATGTTTTCGGCCACCATGCCCGACGACATCCGCCGCCTCGCCCGCTCGATTCTGCGCGATCCGCTGCAGATTCACGTCGCGCCGGTTTCATCGACCGCCGAGAAGATCGAGCAGGGGGTGTACCATGTGTCGAGACGCGATAAGCCGGCGCTCTTGCGGCATCTGCTCAAAGGAATGCCAACGTCGCGCACGCTGGTGTTTACGCGCACGAAGCGCGGGGCAGACCGCGTCGTGAAAGACCTGGTGCGGGCCGGGTTTCGGGCCGCGGCGATTCATGGCAACAAGTCGCAATCGGCGCGAGAGAGGGCGCTCGACGGATTTCGATCGCAGAAGTTGCCCGTGCTGGTGGCGACCGACATTGCCGCCCGCGGGATCGACGTCGACGGCATCTCGCACGTCTTCAACTATGATGTGCCTGACGCCGCCGAAACCTACGTGCATCGCATCGGCCGCACGGCCCGCGCCGGGGCCTCGGGCATCGCCCTGTCGTTCTGCGACGACGAAGAACGCGGCGACCTGCGGGCCATCGAACAGTTGATCCGCCGGCCGATCGACGTCCGCACCGATCATCCGCACTATCCGCAACGGCCCGATTCTGTGCGGCCCGCAGAGCACTCTGCAGCCACGGCAGGCGCCGGTGCCGCTCGCCGGCAGCACGCCCGTTCTGGTCGCGTCTCGCCGCAGAGGCAACGCACACAGGAGGGGGGCCACGGGCGGCAGGTTGCGTCAGGGACGGCGGTCGTTGCCGGCCAGCGGTTCGAGACGCGCGAAGCCCACAACAACAGGGGTGGCAGCGGCTCGCGCAGCCGCGGTCGCCGGCGCCGCCCGCGACGCCGATAAGCCGTCTCGACAGACACGCCGCGCCGCGAGGCTGTCGCAGCACGGATTACCAAATCCGTGCTGCTGGCTGGCTGGCAAACCTTGCGGGCTAGGCTGACCTGTCCGGCTCCGGTTTTTCCCTGGCTGCCCCCCGTTCCGCAATTGCCGATAGTGCCAATACGTCGCATTGTGCCGATGGTTGTCGTGACTCCAACGTCTCGGCAATCGACGGGTTCAAGTCGGCAGATGCAGGCGACGCCAAGGGGCAATCGGAATGGGGATGGTCGTCAGGAGGATCCTGGTCATGGCCGCACTGCTGGCTTCGGGCGGCTGCGTGACGATTCCCTGGTGGCCGACGACCGACGTCGCACCCCTGGTTGAAGAAGTTGATTACGGCCCCAACCCGCTGGGAGATTGCCTGCGCTGGCCGCCTGACGCGCCGCGGCAGGTGCCCTTGTATGCGCCGTGAGCGGGCAAAGATTCTCCGGGTTGGCCGACCACAAACAGATTCAATGAGGAAGGGCTGAATAATGACCGCCACATCACTCGCGTCACGTGCGGGTATCTACCGATTGCTGGTCTGCGGCCTGCTTTTGGCCGTCGGCGCGGCGACGACGTTCGCCCAGTTTGCGGCGCGCCACCCCGTTCCCGGCCGGGGCCAGAAACTGCCGCAGGTGGGCGATGATTTCGAAGAGGAGGGGTGGGAATACATTTCCAGCGCCCCCAAAGCCAGCATGAATCTTGACGGTCAGGATCGACTTCCCGCCGGCATCTCGAAGAACAACCGCATTTATGAAAGCACGTACCGCGGTCAGCCCGACGTCGTGCGGCTGATCGATACTCCTCCCGGCGGGTTGCCCAACAGCAAGAAATCGCTCTACCTGCGGTCGCGCGACACGGGCATTCCCGGATCGGTGACCCGCAAGCAGCAGCAGGATGATCTGCTGGTCAACGTCAGTTCGGTGATCGGCCCGGTTCCCGTCTCCAACAACCCCAGCATCGTCGTGCGGGTATTCCTGCCGCCGTTTGAATACTGGGAGAAGCGGACCGGCGCCTCGTTCGGCTTTCGGGCCGAGTTGGAGGGGAGCAAATGGGAAACGACCACGGCGAAGAAGGGCCTGTTCTCGCGCGTCAAGCGGTCGTTTCGCAAGGAAGAACCGTACTGGCCCGGGTTTTTCATTCAGTTCAACAGCAAGACCGACGGGGTCAACAAGGAGGATTCGGCCGTGCTGCTCGTGCGCTGCGACGAACAGGGTCGCGACCTACCCGGACCAACCATCAAGCAGACCGGCTGGTGGACGCTGGGAATGTCGTTTACCGGCGACGGACTGGTGCATTACTTCGCCAGCCCCGGCGTCGACCCGCTGACCGATCGCGATTACATCGCGACGACCAAGCCCTATGGACAGACGGGCGAATACCTGAATACGTTCTTCTTCAACGTCGTGACGCCCGACGACGGCCGTTCGTGGTCAACCGAGTGGGTGATCGACGACCCGGCGCTGTATTCATACACGCGGTAGCCGGGCGAGCGGGGGGCGTCAGCCCCCTGAACAGAGCCACAGAGAACCGGAAGATCCTCTTAACGATCGTCATACTTACTTCGTCATTCCTCGCCGCGCCCGGATTGAAAATCCGGGCTACCTGCCCTGCGGGCGCGACTGATAGTCTGTGAGCTCGCGGGGCGCGAACGCGGCGCGCAGGGCGTTGACGACGGCCACCACGTCGATGACCTCTTGCGCGATGGCCCCCGCGACCGGAGGCAGCACCCCCGCGGCGGCGGCCAGCATGCCCGCGATACTCAGCGCCATGCCCCCCACGGCGCTTTGCAGCGCGATGCGCCGCATGCGGCCGCTGATGTGCAGGAACTCGTCGACTTTCTCAAGCGAAGTGTCGAGAATCACCGCGCCCGCTGCCTCTGACGTAATGTCGCTGTTCTGGCCGAACGCCAGCCCGACCGTGGCCGCGGTCAAAGCCGGGGCGTCATTGATGCCGTCGCCCATGAACAGCGTGTTGGCCTGTGCCGTCTCGCGCCGCACGAGTTCGAGTTTCTCTTCCGGGCTCTGGCTGGCGAAAACTTCTTTGATGCCGACGCGGTCAGCCAGGTACCGCACCTCTGACTCGCGATCGCCCGACACCAACAGCACCCGGCGGAAATGATGCCTCGGCCGCAGGTGCCGCACGAACAGGGCCCCTTCGCGGCGCGGCTCGTCGCGAAATCTCAAGGTCGCCGCATACCGGCCGTCAACGGCGACGATGCATTCCATTCCGCCGACGACCGGCGGCAACAGCGGCTCGACGTCAGGCTGTTCGGCATTGATCTGCTTGCGGCTGGTAATGCGCACCTGCCGGCCGGCCACGGTGCCTGTCAACCCTTCCCCAGGCCGCTCGCTGATCTGGTGAACCTCGCGCAGCGCCAGATGGCGTTCTTCGGCCGTCTGCAAAATGGCGCCGGCCAGGGGATGTTTTGAATACCGCTCGAGGCTGGCGACCAGTTGCAGCGTCTCGTCGGCGACCGTGCCCGCAGCAGCGACAATCTCGGTCAGCTTCGGTTTGCCGTACGTCAGCGTGCCGGTCTTGTCGAAGATGGCTATGCGGCAGGTGTCGATTTTCTCGAGGACCGCGGGGTCTTTGATGATGATCCCCCGGCGGGCCGACAGCGAAATCGCCCCGATAATCGCGACCGGAATGGCGATCAAGAGCGGGCACGGAGTGGCTACGACCAGCACCGCCAGAAACCGCAGCGCTTCGCCGCTCGCGTACCAGGCGGCCAGCGCAATACCGACCGCCAGCGGCGTGTACCATGCGCCCAGTTGATCTCCCAGCCGCCTCAGGCGCGGGCGGCGCTGTTCTGAAGCGCGCATCACCTGCATGATTCGCGCGTAGCGCGAATCGACCGGCCGGCGGTCGGCCCGAATCGTCAGCGCCGCCTCGCCGTTCACCGCCCCCGAAAGCACCTGTGAGCCGGGCGCCTTCGAAATAAAGTACGGTTCGCCGGTGAGGTACGACTCGTCCATCACCCCGTGCCCTTCGACGACCGTGCCATCGACCGGGCACGCCTCGTGCGGAAACACCAGCACCACGTCGCCGATCGCAATCTCTTCGACCGCGATATCAACGACGGTGCCGTCGGTGCGGCGATGGGCCGTCGAGGGCATGCGGCGGGCAAGTGCGTCGAGGGCCGAAGAGGCATTGCGTACGGCGTACCCTTCGAGCGCTTCGCCCCCGGAAAGCATCAGCACGACGAGCGTGCCGGCCAGGTATTCTCCCAGCAGCACCGACGTGACGATCGAGATTCCCGCTAGCAGGTCCGACCCGAACTCGCGGCGGACGAGTTTGACCAGCAGCTCCCAGACCAGAGGCGCCCCGCCCAGAAGCAGGGCGGCGATCAACGGCAGATCGCAACCACGCCAGCCCAGAATGCGGCCCATTGATTCGGGCCAGAAAAACCGCAACGCAAGATGCAGGGCGATCGCCAACAGCGCCCCACCGGCGATCAGCGCCTGTCGGCGGCTGGCGCCCATGAGGGCGCCTTGGGTCGCAGAAGGTGAAGTTGTCATGAACGGTCTGTCAGAACCTTCATTTGATTCCGGAAAGACGTCCGAGTCCCTGTCTTGCATAGCAAAGGTTCAGAGTTTCGTCACGGCACCAAGGCCTTATGGGGGGGAGGCTTTCTACCCGAGTTTTCCTCCGGCCGTCGAGACGCACACACGAAGCAGTGCTGCCCGTTTGCTGCGCCTCGGCCGTCAACCCAAAATCTGCTAGATTTCCGGTACGCGCGAACCGAAATGCAATTGGCTCGCTCACGTCACAGGGCGAATTCCGGTTTGCTGTTCGGCGCGAGTTCGATTGACGAGTTCCGCAATCCACCATGTCTCTCTTTCGACCTGCCGTTGACCGCATTGAGGGCTATCTTCCCGGCGAGCAGCCGCAGGAGGCCGGCTGGGTCAAACTCAACACCAACGAAAACCCGTACCCCCCCTCTCCCCGCGTGGTGGAGGCGATTCGAGCGGCATCCGCCGACCGATTGAACCTCTACCCCGACCCGCTGGCGACCCGGCTGCGGGTCGCGGCCGCGCGGCAGTTCGGTGTCGAGCCCGACTGGGTCCTTCCCGCAAACGGCAGCGACGAAAACCTGACGCTCATTCTGCGTTCATTTGTCGACCCCGGCGAGCTGGTCGCTTTTCCTTACCCGAGTTACATCCTGTACGAAACGCTGGCCGAGGTTCAGGGGGGCCGCCATCAAAGACTGCTGCTCGAGCCAGACTGGTCGTGGAACCTGAAATCGGCCGCGCGGGCAATCGAGCGGGCCAAGCTGGTGCTGATTCCCAACCCGAATTCCCCTTCCGGAAACCGCTATAGCGACGACGAGATTCTCGCGCTGGTTCCCCCGTACGGAATTCTGGTGCTCGACGAAGCCTATGGCGATTTCGCCGACCGGCCGCATCGGGGCGAATTGCTCACGCGCCCAGGGGCCGAGCGAATTATCGTCACCCGCAGTTTCAGCAAGTCGTACAGCCTGGCGGGGCTGCGGGTCGGCTTCGCTGTCGCCCGCCCCGAGCTCATTTTCGGAATGAGGAAGGTCAAAGACAGTTACAATTGCGACAAGATCGCCCTGGCGGGCGCATTGGCGGCCCTCGAAGACGACCAATGGATGCAGGCCAATGCCGCCCGCATTCGCACCACGCGCACGCGGCTGTCAAACGAACTCGCGCGGCTCGGTTTTGCGGTCGTCCCCAGCCAGGCGAATTTCGTCTGGGCCACGCACCCTGCCCGGCCGCACAAAGAGTTGTACGAGCAACTCAAGCAGCGCCGCATTCTGGTGCGGTACATGCAGTTTCCCGAGGTGCCTTACGCACCCGAAAACACGCTCACGGGCCTGCGGATCAGCGTGGGGACCGATGCCGAAATCGATGCGCTTTTGAAGGCGCTCGGCGAAATCGGTTTGAGCGACTCGTAGCCGAATTCGCCAGAATTCGGGGCCTGCATTGGAATTCTCGCGAATTCCGCGACGCTGGTGCGGCCCGCGAACGCTACTTCAGGTCGGCCATGAACCGCAGAAACTCGGCTTCGAGCAGCTTCAGCTCTTTTCCCATCGCCCGTTCGAAATCGGCCACGCGCGCCGCGGCCGCGTAGCGTTCGAGCGAATTGCGCGAGGCGACCGCCCGCAGGTATTCGGCGTAATTTCGCGGGCGCGTTTCGAACAGAAAGAACGTCAATGCCCAGGCCTGGCTGTAGGCATCGAGCGGGTTCTGGCTGAACAGGTCGTCGCTGGCAATAAGCGCTTCCAGCGATTGCGGGCGGCGCCGTTCTTTCACGAAGTTTCCGAACCACACCAGCCGCTCGCGGTTCACGCGCGACCTGATCCCGGTGTTGGCCCTCGAACTGCGCACCCCCGGCGCTTCAAACACGGTCGCCAGCCCCTCGACCATCCACACCGGGTTCTCGCCAATCCGCGAATGCAGCCCCGTGTTGTAGGCCGCCTGATGCGTCGCTTCGTGAATCAAGGTGTCTTTGAGCGAGGCTTCGATCGCATCAGCGGCATCGGCCGGTTTCAGGTCGCACAACGCGGGTTCGGGCGTCAAGCGGCCTGGGCCGGCACGCGTCGGTTCGACGTGAGACAACGCCTCGCTCTCAGACTCGAAGAAGGTAATGCGATTCGAAGTGGGCATGTAGTAACCCCGAACCATGCGCGACACCCGCTGCCGCTCCTGCTGGGCGTACTTCGCAAACGCCTCTTGCGTGGGAAACACGATTGCCACCAGCGGAAACTCGGGCTCAGGAACCTTGAACCCGCGCAGCGAAAAGTACATCTGAAACGTTCCGAAGAAATCTTCGAGCGTGTCGGCGTAGACGCGGGCCTGTGCGTCTCCCCGGGCGACTACCACGTAGTGCCTGGTGCTGACGACGTCGTACGGCCGGCCGAACTCGCGTCGCAGTTGATCTTTGACGATCGACGCATTCCATCCCTGGAATTTCGGCGAGAGCTGGCGAAACGTTTTGACAGAGTCGGCATCGAAGATACTGAGCCGGCCGTCCTGCCCGATGAGCCAGAAGGCCAGGTCGGTGTGCGCGACGACCTTTCCCTCGTACTTACGGTCGCCGATCAGCAGTTCGACAAGCGCCGGGGGCGTTCCCAGCGCGGTGGCCGAACCCGCGAGCAGGGCGATACCGGTCAGGCCAATCCGTAACAGCCACATGCTTGTGTTGCACTCCCAAAACGACTGCCAGATAGTGCCGTTTGAAATATAGGCCGCGGCCGGCATAGACTTGACGTCGTCGGGCCGTAGAGGCCCGGTTCGGAGAACAAACGGGCGAACGGGCGTTCCGATTCTCATCAAGGAACCGCGCCATGCGGCCTGCCGCGCGACGGTTGGTAGCGATCTTCGCGATTGTGAGTATTGCGCAGCTCGCCTCGCAGTTGTCGGCCCGCGAGCCGCGGTCGACCGACACGCTTCAGAGCGACGTGCGCCGGCTGCTCGAAGGGCTGAACGCCCCCACCCGGGTCGAACGCGCTGCCGCCGAGCGCGGCTTGTTGGAGCTCGGGCCGGCGGTGCTCGACCATCTGCCCGCCCCGGAACTGGTCGAATCGCCTTCGGTGCAGGTCGCGCTCGATCGCGTGCGCCACGAGCTCGAACGGCGCAAGGCGCTCGCGTCGCTGTCGGCATCTGAGGTTTCGCTGTCGGGCCGAAAATCGTTTGGCGACTGGGCCGCTGAGATCAGCCGGCAAACCCGCAACCCGTTGAACGTCACCTCGCTGCCCCAAGACGTTCAGTCGCGCGTTTGGGAGCTCGATTGGCCCAAGCGCGAATTCTGGGGGGCGCTCGACGAGCTGGCCGCATTGGCCAATGTTCAATTCGAACCAGATCCGTCGCGCCGGGCCCTCAGGTTTTTGCCGGCTGACCCGACCAGGGCGCCGCCCGCTCCGAAAACCGCCTCGGCCGGTCCGTTTCGATTGACGGCCTTTCCCGTGGAACAGCGCGGCGGCGAAGAGAACCTGCCGACGAAGGGCGATAACGCCATTGCGGCCGCGCCCGCCCTGTTGCGGCTGAACCTGCTGGTGCAAACCGAACCGCGGCTGCGGCCGTTGTTTCTTAAGTACGCGGCCCGCGATCTGCGCCTGACCGTTCCCCCCGCGACGGCGCTCAGGCCCCTGAGCCCCGAGGCGACCTATGAAGCGGCCGTGGCCGAAGGTGGCGCCGCGCGGGTTCAGTGCGACTACCTGCGACCGCGTGCGGGTTTGGCAGACAGCTTGAGCTTTTCCGGCAAATTCCACATCACGCTGGCGGCCGACAGCGCCCCCGTTCGATTTGTCGACGTCACGCGAAATGCTGATGGCAAAGCCTTGGGAATCGCGAGGCGCAGGGGCGGCGTGACCGTCAGGCTCGAACGGGTTCGACGCGAGCGCGGCGAGCAGGGCGTTGACCTGCTGGTGCAGGCGGTCGTCGTTTACGACCGCGGCGGGCCGGCGTTTGAATCGCATCGCTCGTGGGTCCTGCACAACGAAGCGTATCTCGAAGACGCGAAGGGCAATCGATTGCCGCTCAACGCGGGCTTCGAGACCACCCTGCAGGCAGACGGGGCCGTGGGAATGGAGTACCGATTTGCCGGCCTGCCAGATCCGCTGCCCGATTACGCGTTCGTATACGTCGTGCCGACTCTCATTGTTGAAGCGCCCGTCGAGTTTGAGATAGAATCCGTCCCGTTGCGTTTGTCGCCGTGAGGGAGACGGAACCGTTCACAGCCCGGGGACTGGCTCAATTTTCCCGCGTCGTGTCGAGCGATATGCACTGGCAATTATGACACCGTCAGCAAGGTTCCGGGAAAACTGTGCCTGTCCCCCTGCATTGAGCGTGAACGGTTCCTACGGAGACTAATCCATGAATTCTCGTGAAGCCATCAAGCTCGGGCTCAACTGTTCGAATGGCGTCGTCCTGCGCTATCTGGGCGATCTGACCGATGCCGAGTTGCTGGTGCGGCCCGTACCCGGCGCCAATCACACGGCCTGGCAGTTGGGGCACCTGATTTCGGCCGAGCACAGCATGGTTGAGGGGGCTTGCCCCGGCTCGATGCCGCCGCTTCCCGCCGGGTTCGCCGAGAAGTATGCCAAAGAAAATTCGAAGCTCGATTCGTCGGGGGCGTTTCACCCGAAGTCGGTGTACTTGAAGGCCTACGAAGAGCAGCGGGCGGCAACGCTCAAAGCGCTCGACAAGCTGAGCGATGCCGATCTCGATAAGCCCGCGCCGGAAAAGTTCAGAGGGTTCGTGAAAACCGTCGGAGACCTGTTCAGCCTGCAGGGTAGTCACTGGCTGATGCACGCCGGCCAATGGGCCGTGACCCGCCGCAAACTCGGCAGGCCGCCGCTGTTTTAGAAGTCGCCCCGGTGGCACGCGACCCGCGACGCGATTGGCATCGAGCACTCATCTCCGGCGAAGAGCGCGGCGTGTGGGCCGATGCGGCGCGCACCCTGCTGTCGCTGGCGGCCGGCGCCTACGGCTGCGGAGTGTTTCTCCGAAATCTGGCCTATGACCGCGGTTGGTCGCCCATCGCACGGGCCGGGCTGCCCGTCGTCAGCATCGGCAATCTGACCACCGGGGGAACGGGCAAGACCCCCGTCACGGCACACGTCGCCCAGTGGTATCTCGCGCGGAACGTGCGCGTCGCCATTGCCAGCCGTGGCTATAAGGCCCCCGCCGCAGGATTGAACGACGAGGGGCGGGTCTTGAAACAACTTTGTCCTGCCGCAACGTACCTGCAGAACCACGATCGGGTCGCGAGCGCCCGGGCGGCGCGCGAGCAGTTTGACTGCCAGGTACTGATTCTTGACGACGGCTTTCAGCACCGCCGCCTGGCTCGCGACCTCGACATCGTGCTGATCGATGCCACCCTGCCGTGGGGGTACGGCCATTTGCTGCCCCGCGGCCTGTTGCGCGAGCCAGCCTCGGCATTGCGGCGAGCTAATCTCGTGGCAATCACCCGGGTCGATCAGGTGTCGCGGGAGGTTGTCAGGCTGATTCGAGAACGCATTACGGGCGCGAACCCGAACGCCGAGATCGTGGAGCTGAACTTTCCACCGGTGAACCTGATCGACGCGAGCGGAAAGTGCGCGCCCGTCGACAAACTGTCGGCACGGCCCGTGGCCGCATTCTGCGGCCTGGGGAACCCGCAGGGGTTTGAGAAGGGTCTAGAGCGATTGGGCTATCGCGTGGTGGCGACGCGGCGGTTTCCCGACCATCATCAATATACTTCGGCTGATCTTGGCGCGCTACGCGCCTGGGCCGCAAGCCTCGATGTGGCCGCGGTCGTCACGACGCAGAAAGACCTGGTGAAGATCGAGAGCGACAGCCTGGGAAAAGTGCCTTTATGGGCGGTGCAGATCGGGGTCGACGTCGCCCACGGCGCCGACGCGCTCGAGCGGCGGTTGGAGGGGGCGGTGCGCGGCTGAGAAAACCTGGGCCTCAGGACTGTTTTGTGTTTCAATCGATGGCCCCGGCGGCTGGGAGAGCCGATCACAATTTCTTGATCAGCCCGGCCGAAGTCAAATGCATCTTTACCGCCCCTGCCGACGTCACTCGCGCGACAAACGGCGTCGGAAAGTTTTCGAGGAATCTGCCGATCGTCGGGAGCGCCGCTAAAAAGGCCTGCCCCATCTGGGGGCCCGTCAGGTTCCCCCCGGTGAGCACGAACGACGCAGCCCCAGAATCGCATAAGGCGCGCAACTCGATCTGGTTTCTCTGAATGTACTTGTCTTTGGTGAGAATGACCCACCCCCGCCGTCCGACGACGGGCAGCCATTCGGCATCGGCTTGCGAGGGTCGAAAATGATCGTCGTGACGTTCGACACGGACGCCTGCCGCCGCCAGCGCGTCTGCGACCGCGTGCTTTCCCAGGCATCGGTCGACAAAGAACACCGGCGCGCTACGCCGCGATTCGGGGGTCAAGCTCGCACCGCACGGCTTCTTCGATCTCGTCGTGGTTGCAGCCGTAATCAGCGGCCAATTCGGCGACCGACTCGCCTGCCTTGTACCGTTCGGCAATCATGGCGGTCGCGACGTGGCTGCTGCTCAATGACGGCCGCCCGAACGAGTAGCGCGGGTCGATGAAGATCGCTTTGGGGCTATCTTCAGGCGTGCTGTGCGTGAAGGGGTACAGCCGCACGACCCGTTCGTTATCAAACTCAAGCCGCCGGAAGTAAGGCCGAATCGACTGCATCACAATCTGTCCCTTCGCCGAGGCGTCGACCAAAAGCCCCAGCCGGTCGATGAACAGCGCGGCTCCATCGGTTTCAAACCGCTGTTCAATGAGCGGATGCTGCGAGTCGAACTCTTTTCGCACATATCCGAGGGCCGACCGGATTTTCCGGAGTTCGATTTTGTACTTCCGGCGGAATGCACTGAGAATGTGCGCTTCAACAAGGTTGATGAAACTGAGCGACGCCAAGCGCGCGTCGGGCAACTCAATGACCGGCGCAAACCGCTTCGGGCCTGCGGCGGTCGGGTAGCTTCTACCCAGCACCCACGACTTGAGCGTGGCGACCGGCAATTGCAGGTAATGGGCCGCCTCGCGGATGCCGTAAGCCGGAACCTCGCGAGGGTCGGTTGTAACCGAGATGGCCTCGGTCGTCCTCCGGCGTTTGTGCATGACCAAGCCCTTCATAAAGCGGCACTCAGGCCAACCTGCGGAATACCGTATCGGCATGCTCGGTCGGGGTCAAATACACCTCCCCTGCTCGAAGTGCGTTCAAACGAGCGTTTTCCGCGGCCGCTGTCACCCCATCGGCGGCTGGAACCCCAACGTCTGAAACCGGTCGAGTTCGATGACGTCGGTGATCTTCAGGGCGGCAATGTTGTCGAAGGCCACCAGCACCTTGCGGGCGCCCATCGTGTCTGGTCGATCGCGATCGAGCAGCACGATGCCCGGTGAAAGCAGGTATCCCACGAACGGAATCGCCTCGCCGAACGTGGTAATCAGTAAGCCGCGTCGGGGCAGACTGGAAGGCCAGCCCTCGAAGAGCATCCGCCAGTTGTCGCCGGTTGACATGAGTTTGAAAGCTGCAAATTGAGTTTGGCAATCGGGAAATTACACCTGACCCGCGTCTGCCCCTGGCAGTATCACGCATCGCGGAACACGGAACCGAGACCCAGAAGATAGAGAATCGAGACCCGAAGTTCGAGGTCAGTGTTCGGGAGGCGTCCAGACGGTGGGGCACGGCGCGGCGGAAACCGGCTGGCGCGGAATGCGTCGGGCCTTCATGCGCACATAGGGGGGAATAAACAGGCCCCGGTGGCCGAAGTGGCCGGGGGGCGCCCGTTCGTCACCGCGGCGAGGCTCGCGCAGGTCTTCCAGCGCCAACCCGGAACGCACGAGCCCGCCCACCAGGTTCTCCCACCGATGCAGAAACTCGACCGCCCCCGGCTCGCGATACGAATCGTCACCGACCGGCGGCAACGGCCCCTGATGATCGTAGCGAACACCGACGACGTAACGATCATTCCGGTCTCGTTCGACAATCTGCAAGCTGCCAGGCTGCTTGTGCTGGCTGATGTACAGCCCCCCGTCGCGCAACACCCGGGCCACTTCGCGATAAACCGCCAGAATGTCGGCGACGTAGCACGTGCTGACCGGCTGGTGCACGATGTCGAAGCTTTCCTCGGGCAGCATCGAGAGGTCGTCCATCGAGCCTTCCAGCACGCGCACGGCCAGGCCGCGGCGGTTCGCTTCGCGCACATCCTGACTGAGCATTTCGGGGCTCAGGTCAACCACCGTGACCCGGGCCCCGGCTGAGGCGTAGAGAATCGACTGCCAGCCGCCGCCGGCCGCCAGGCACAATACGTCATGCCCGGCGACGCTGGCGGGCAGCCAGCCCCGGCCGTCGACGGTCGCCAGCGGCTGGCGGCACTCTTCATCAGTGGCGACCTTGGAAAACCGGCATCCCCGTGCCGCCATGCGGTTCCACGCCACACGATTGATTTCGAGAACAGACATGGCGCACAACGCGAAGCGCAGACGCGGCTGCCCCAAGCCTCAGACGCGATGAAAAGCCCGATCACGTTTTCGCCGCGCTTAGAAGCGCGGCGGTGTAGTGTACCACATCTCCCTTGTCGCGCGACACCTGCTGCAACAGGTCGAATCGGCCCGCCGCAGCGCACAACTCAGGCAGCGACAGACCGAAATCTTCGGCCGAATCGGCCAGATAGCGGCAGGCCAGCTCGAGCGCTTCGTTTTGCCGGTTGAGTCGCAAGAGCAGGTCGACCAGCACGTAGGCGGTCAGGTGGGTGTCGGTTTCGGTCAGTTCGGGCGTCAGTTGATTGCGAAAATAGCTGATCGCCGCGTCTTGCTCGCGGCCGAGCAGGGCTTGAAAGTACCGGCAATGAGCCGGGTAAAAGTCTGCGAACGGAGGGGTTCCGGCATACTGGTACTGGGCCGACAGGCGCGCGCCATATTCAGCAAGCTCCAGCGCCAGCTCGAGCTCGGGCGTGTCGCGATCGAGGGCCCGGCCGAACCGCACGACCGCATTCAGGTGCGACACGTCGATGTGATAGGCGTTGTCGGCGAACAGGGCGTCGCGATCCGCGATCAACTCGCCTAGCGGGCTTTCGCCGTTCACCCGCCCCTCGCGCCGCTCGACGTCGTGCGCCACGTTGGCGCGCAAGTCGTCGTACAATTTGCGCACGAGCACCTGGGCGCATTTCTTGCGAAACTCGGGGGCCATCTGCAGATACTGCTGGTCGAAAGCCGTGATGGTGCTGCACGTGCCGCGCGACGCGAGGAACATTTTGAGCCCCTTCACCGGGGCCACGCCCTGAATGAGTGCGATGTCGATGATTTCATCGCCAGTCTCTTCGTCGTCCGGCAGGGCGTCGATGGCGCGGGCGACCGGCTCGGGCTCGTTGATGGCGCGAAAGTAACGCCAGGCCTGGGCGAGCGACCCCTCGGCCACAAGCAGGCTGCCCACTTCGCGGGCTTTGTCGATGTAATGACGTTCGAAATCGTCGCGCTGCGCGTCGGGCACGTCTTTGAGCGACGTCGGGCGCGTCAGGGGCAGGCCGAGTTCCAGTCGCTTCTTCATCAAGAGCGCGTCGAACAGCGCGTGATAGCGCTTCTCGGTGCGCAGGTCGGCGATCAGACGATCGAGGGCGGGGCCGGCGCCCTGCGCCCGAAACGTCGCTTCAATCTGATCGAACTGCGGGTCGCTCATGGGGTTTACCGTCTGGTGAGATCAATCATGGCAGCCGCACGCACCGCTGCCGCACCCGCCGGTGGAACCGACCTCTACAATTCCGCCGGCGTCGACCGGCTGCACTTCGATCACCGCCAGGCCGGCGGCAGCGGCCTGCAGGGCCAGCCGCGTCGTGTCGGGCCCGCGCCCCCCCAGCACGTACAGCACGAGTTTCTGACGGTCGAGCATCCATTCGAGGTCGATCAGCTCGAGCTTCAGGTTCCACTCGCCAATTCGCTGCTGCCAGCCGGCGAACGACGCCTGGGCCTCGCTTCGCAGCCCTTCCGCCCGCGCGCGGTCGTCGGGCGCCGCCAGGCGCAGCACGCGCGACGCAGGCTCTTCGCCCGGTTCGGGCGCCGGCCCCCCGAAAGGCGATCGGCCGCCTTGCGCCGTCGGTTCCAGCGCCCACCCCAGTTCGACGCCGCGCCGACTGGCGACCACCACGCACTCGCCCCTCAAAGGCATCGTGGGCAGATCGCACGCGCACCAGGCGACTTCAGGAATTGCGCCGTATCGGACGAGAATCTTGCCGGCCATGCGAGATGATTTCAGAGCGGCTTCTTGGTGAATCGACGACTTTCAGTATGCAGCACGGTGGCGCGGAAAGAAAGGGCGGCAGAGTCGCACGCCGGCGTGCCGGTTCAATCGGTTTCGATCCATGCGACGACCTCGCCTTCACAGATTTCGGCGTCGAGGTCGCGTTCGATGCGCGCGAGCCGGCCGCAAACAGGCGACGGAACGTCGCAGGTCACGCCCGAGAGCAACACTTCGACGAGCGGTTCGCCGGCTTCGACCGTATCGCCCGGTTCGACAAACCAGGCGCTCACGCAGAGCGTATTTCCCGCGGCGCCGACTGCCGGAATCGTGACAGGGGTCAGCATTTTTGAACTCCGGCCGATCGGGGCCATTCAACCAACAAGCGATCATTGCGGTCGCACGCCGGAAATTCTATCCCGCCGCGGCCGCCATTTCGCCGGCATGATAGCTCGACCGCACGAACGGGCCGCTCGCCACCAGCGCAAACCCCAGCCGGCGGGCCTGCGCGCCGATCGCGTCAAATTCATCAGGAGGCACAAAGCGCTCGACGGGCAAATGGGCCGTCGTCGGTTGCAGGTACTGGCCGAGCGTGAGCAGGTCGCAGCCGACGGCGCGCAGGTCGGCCAGCACGTCGAACAGCTCTTCGGTTGTTTCGCCCAGTCCCAGCATCAGGCCGCTTTTGGTCTGCAAGTCGGGCGCAGCCTCTTTGACCTGCGCGAGCAGATCAAGCGTGCGCTGATAACTGGCGTTGCGCCGCACGCGGTGATACAGCCGCGGAACGGTTTCGGTGTTGTGGTTGAACACATCGGGCCGGGCCGCGATGACGCGGGCGATGGCCGCGCGGTTTCCCAGAAAATCGGGCGTGAGTACTTCGACCGCGGCCCCCGAGCGCTCGCGCACTGCCAGCACACAGCGAAAAAAGTGTTCGGCGCCGCCGTCGGGCAGATCGTCGCGGGTGACCGAGGTGATCACGACGTGTTTGAGCCCCAGCCGCGCCGCGGCTTCGGCCACGCGCTCAGGCTCGTCGGCCTCGAGCGGTTCGGTTTTGCCCTTAGGCACCGAGCAGAACCCGCAGGGGCGGGTACACACGTTTCCCAGAATCATGAAGGTCGCTGTTCGCTGCGACCAGCATTCTGTCCGGTTCGGACACTTCGCGCTTTCGCACACCGTTTCGAGCGAGAGATCGTTGATGACAGCGCTGGTAAACGCCATGCCGGGCTGAGGCAAGGGCCGCTTGAGCCATGAGGGCAGCCGGCGACGGGCGCCATCGGCAGATAGGGCGCCGGCAGGTGCGGGGGAGACGGGCGCGTCGAGAATCTCAAGCATACGCCATGACCCGCCGAACCGGCCGCAACAGTGGGTGCCCCGTGTGCAGATGATAGCGCGCGTACCCGAGCTGCGCAGCGAGACAGCGGATCAGGCTTTCGCGCACGCCAGACATCGTCAGCGGCTGCCGCCTCTCGGCAGCCAGCGACGTATTGCGAACGCCCGGGAAACGCACCAGCCGCAAGGCGTCAATTTGCGGGTTCACGTTCAGGTAAATTCCGTGCGACGAAACGTGCGATCGCACGGCCACGCCGACCTGGGCGACCTGGCCCCCGCGGCATCCGACCCCCGCCGGAAAGCCCAGCAGTTCAGCCGACACGCGAAACTCAGCGCATACATCGACAACCGCCTGCTGCAGCAGTTCGCGAAATGTCGCCAACCCCAGACCTTTGCGATCAAGCGGCAGAATGGGGTACGCGGCAAGTTGCCCCGGCACATGCATCACGCACCCGCCGCCGCGGTTCAGCCAGCGCACGCGCAATTGCCTCGAACGCAATTCGGAGGGCGCACACACAATATGCGCCTGGCTGCCTTCGCGCCCTACTGTAATCAGCGGCAGGTGCTCGCAAACCAGCAGATGGCCGTTCGCGTCGGTTCGCAGAGCGATCTCGGTCGCAAGACGCTCTTGCAGGTAGAGGCACGCGTCGAAATCAGCCAGCCCCAGCAGGTGAACTTCCAGCGCAGGCTCGGGAGACGTGCTCCAGATGTTGGCCGATCCGCTCATCACAAACGCCTTCAATGGTCTCGTCGCAAACGCTTCGTTGCCGCCCGCAACGCACACACGACATGGGCGAACCTCGCGATTTCAATCGCTTACCGGATTCTGTTGTCGTCATTTTACCCGGCTGGTCAAGGGGCCACAACCTGCAGGGGTTGTCGAATTCTTCAGCAATCACGCACGCAGGCCGATGGTCGCACCATTCGAGATTTTGTCGCCACGAGTTTCTGAATTACAATGCGCCGCATGGTCAAGCTGAGCGTCAATGTCAATAAAGTCGCCACGCTGCGAAACTCGCGAGGCGGAAATGTGCCGAGCGTCATTGAGGCGGTGCAGGTTTGCCTGGCAGCCGGTGCGCCGGGCATTACCGTTCATCCCCGAGCCGATCGCAGGCACATCACTCCCGAAGATGTTTTCGCCATCGCCCGCGAACTGGCCCCGCTGCGCGACACGGTCGAATTCAATATCGAAGGCGACCCGCGCCCCGACCTGCTCGAGCTGGTTCTCGCGGTTCGACCGCACCAATGCACTCTGGTGCCGGTAAAATCCGGAGAAATCACGAGCCAGGCCGGCTGGTCGCCCGCTGCGTCGCCCCGCGAATTGCAGTCTGCAATCGATCGGCTGCAAGATTCCGGCGTGCGCGTCAGCCTGTTCGTCGACCCGCAACCGGAACCGATTCGCTGGGCCGCCGCGCTCGAAGCCGAAAGAATTGAACTCTACACCGAGCCTTACGCACGAGCCTTCGAGCAGGGAAGCGCGGCGCTCGAGTCCAGTTTTGAAAAATACGCCGCCGCCGCCGAACTCGCGCACTCGTTGGGGCTGGGCGTCAATGCGGGGCACGACCTCGACCTCGAGAACCTCGTACAGTTTCGGGAATTGCCGCACCTTGCAGAAGTCTCGATCGGCCATGCCCTGATCAGCCGCGCGCTCTACTTTGGGCTTGATCGAGTGGTCCGCGAGTACCTCGATCTGCTGCAGGCTGCCGGGTCAACTGGCGCGTCGCCGGAGTTCACCGACTGAGTTGTGCGGCCCCCGGGTGACTGGGCCGGGTCACGAGAACAGCGATAAAGCGGGCGCTACCAGTGGGCACTACTGGCGGCGACTATCGAGTTGGCGTCCCGGTTCGACCCGGCATCGGATTCGTGCCGCCGCTGCCGCCGGTTCGACCAGGAAAAACATTCCCCGGCCGGCTTGACCCGCCTGATCCGCCAATCCCCTTCGGTGCGGCCGATTGCGCCTTCCCCTTGCCGGCTGACAGGCTCTTACGCTGCTTTCCGCCGCCGCTGGGCGCACCGCCTCGTGCCGGAGCCTTGGACCGCCCGAAAGCGGCGACTGCCGGAGTCGCCAGTGCGACAACAGCGAGAAGACACGCGAGTACGACGGCAAGGCGACGCATGGCGATAATCCTCGGAAGTGCCGCTTTGGTGCCCTATCAGCCTAACATCGCAGGGGCCCGCGACGCCATCAAAAAATTTCGCAGCGACTCCGACGGGACTTGAACCCGCGACCTCCGGCGTGACAGGCCGGCGCTCTAAACCAACTGAGCTACGGAGCCGTGAACCATCGATTCTAGCGACCGACCGGCGCGCGTCAATGAATGGTCGAGCACCCGGCTCAAGACGGTTGGCGCCCTTTCCGCCGACACCTATTTTCCCCGTGGCAACAGGCGCTTGAGCTGGTCTTCGATGACCCCTTCAATGGCCGACTCGGCAGCGCTGCCGGCCAGCTTCTGTGCCAGCGTGTTCAGCCCTCGTGAGTCGATCTGAGGGCGCTGTAGCGTGCCCCCGATCGGGACAGGCACCACCTGCCCCTGCATACCCTTCAGATACCGATCGCGGGCGACCCAGTCGGCAGGAATCGGAAACTCGGCGACCAGCGACAGCGTTTCGTCGAGCCCGACGCTGCCGCGCGTGCGAATCGTCACGTCGCCCGATTGCATCGTCAACCCGGTATGCTCGACGCGCCCCCTGGCCAGCGCGAAAGGAACCTCCTGCTCGGGGAAGACCAGAATCGCTTCGACGTCGCGCTTCGCGCCCCGCGCGGGCTGCCGGCGAATAATCGACTCGAACTGTCGGGCGACCTGAATCAGGTTGAGGGCGAAGCCCGCGGGCAGCACCTGGGCCCCCTGGATCGCCAGCACGCCGGCCGCCTGGCCCATGCCAGGGTCAGCCAGCGGGAAGGCGCCTTCGCTGAGGTCCACCGAGAACCGCCCTTCGGCCTGCGTGGCACCGGCCACGAGCGGCGCGACGTACCGCAGCCAGCCGGCGCACAATTCGGGCGTCACGTGCAACTGCTCGACGACGCGGCCCGGCGTCAGCGACACGAGCATCGGGTCGTGGTTGAGCAGCAGTTGCGGACCAAGGTGCAAATGACCCTTGCCCACGGCGAGATCCAAAGGCACGAAATCCACCACGCCATGTTTCAGCGCGCCCTCGAGCTGGGCGGGGCCGACCGACATTCCATAGAGCCTCGCAGACGACCAGCCCAGGCCAGCCTGGGCGCGCAGGTCGTCGGCGACGCGCAACACCCGCGGCGGGGTCGGCGTTGCCGACCTCGAAATTGATCGGGCCGCCGTCGCCCGTGGCACTGCGAGCGGCCCCCTGAGCGACCAGTCGTGCCGTCCGGAGCCGGCCAATCGCAAGTCGGGCGAAATGAACGTCCGCACAAATGGCGACAGGCGATCCCAGTCGTAAATCAGCTCGCCGACGAGATCGACCACCTGTCGTAATGAGCAGTTCTCGATGCCGCCGCGGGCGATGAGCTTCAAGCCGTCGCCGGCGAGTTCGGCCGATTCGAGCCGCAATCGATCGTGCCGCCGGTCGAGTGTTCCTGCCACGACGGCCCGGGCCGGGGTCTGGCGACTCGCCGCCGCCCTGCCTTCGGCTCGATTGCCGACCGATTGTTGTGGCGACTCGGAAAGCGCGAGATCATCGCTGGCGATTTCTGCCGAGAACTGCGCTAAGCCGTTGCTCTCGGCGACACGAATGCGGCCTTTCGCAATCCCGCCTGCCAAGAGAGGCGCCGCGTGCGAGACGCGAGGCAAGCCCGTCGCCAGCCGCGCGACGTCTGCCTGGAAGCTGACCGTGCCGCCGGCCGTGGGCAACGGCTCACCCGGCTGCCAGACCAAGTCACTGCCGCGCAACGCGATCGATTGGCTGGCTACCGTCAGGCTGGGCAATTCCAACCGACCGGCGGCACGGCCCCACTGGCCGCGAGCTTCGATCTTCGCCAGCGGTTCTTCGAAGCGCCAGCCGTCGCCGCGCAGGTCCAGGCGTTCGAGGTCGACACGCAGATCGTCGCAGGCGACCGACGGTTCACCGAGCCTGACGAGCCCCTCGGCCGTCACACCGCCGGAAACAGTCAACCCGGCAGGAACGAGCTCAAGGGGCAGGCGCGCGAGCCATGTTGCCAGATCTCCCGCCAGACGCATTCGCGCCGCGCCGCTGGCGACTTTGGGGCCAATGAGCAACGGTTCGCGGAGCGTCACATCGAGGTGGTCGCCCCCCGAAGTGAACGTCAGTTGGCCCGAGTCGATCTGGCGCTGCGCACGCTCGGCGCGCCCCTCGAGAGCGGCCGAAAGCTCGACGCGATCTTCGCGCCACGGCCTGCGCCCCGGCAAAGACAATGAAACCCGCTCTGCCACACCGCGGAGATCGACCTTCTGTTCGCCCGTGGCGGGCCATTGCCACTGAGCGTCGACCGCGGCGCGACCGGAAAGAAATTGCGAACTCAGTTCAATCAACTGACCGAACTGTTTCCCGAATTCATCCAGATTCAAGCGAGCCTGCAACCGGCCCGCTGCGAGACTGCCGTCAGCCGCCAGATCGATGAATTTCGTGCGGCAGCGCAAAGCATCGACTTCCGGGCCATCGGTCGTGGCGTGGGCCGTTATGGTGGCTTCCACGGGTTCCCAGGCGATCGGCCGGTTGTCGACCCGGGCGACCAGATCGACAAGCCGCACGGTCGACTGCCAGCCGCGGCGAGTCGCCTCTTTCTGAGTGGAAATCTCGGCGCGCACGGTCCCGCGCGAAACGCGCACACCTTCTCTGAAATGCAGCGTGGCCGGAAAGGCGCTCGCCAGCGGTGCGAGTTCGATTTCGAGATCTCCCTCAACGTCAAGCGACTGAAACAGCGCCGGCCAACCGGCCCCCTCGACCGGGTTCCCGGCCGCTGCGCCACCGCTTTCGGGCCACTCGCACTCGGCAGTCAACCGCGAGCGCACAACGTCTGAGGCCACCGCGAGCTGCCGCAGTTGCAACCGGCCGTCGGACAGTGACGCTTCGGCCGACGCTTCAAATGTCGCGAGAGACAGGCTTTCGATGCCCCGCGGGCCGCGAATCGACAGCGACAGATCGGTCGCGGTCAGCCGAGCGGTGGCGTCGCATCGCGGCACTTCTCCACCGAGGCGGCCGTTGCACTGCACGTCAACGTCGGCCGCACCCGAGATCGACCAGCCCGAAGCCATGCGCCTCACGAGCGGCGCGACGTGTGAGAGATCAAGGGCCCGGGCCTTGAGCGACAGCAGGTCATCGCCACCCTGTTCACTCTTGTCGGTCGCAGGTCTCAGCCGGCATTTGAATGACAGCGAACTCGCCGCCTGCTCCTGGTCGGCTGCCGTTCCTGAAATCTGCCAGGAATTTCGCGAGCCGCCCGGAGACTCGATCTGCACGTTGACGTTGCCCCACCGCGCTTCGCGGTCGGTCTGCGCGTCGCGCAAACTGATGGCACCTTCCTCAAGGTCCAGCGAGAACTGCGGCGAACGTTGTCGCGGCGCCCTGAACACGGGCGCCAGCAGGTCTTCGACGTTGCTGCCAGCGGCGCGAATCAAGACGTGCGCCTGTGGTCTGACACAACGAAACGCCCCGGCATGCCCGGGGTCGGCGCAGAGCTGCCACAGGCTGCGGGCACTGACGATCTCGGCCATCTCGAAGATCGGCTCTGCCGACCGATCGCACACCACCACGTCGCGAAACGTCACCGGCGACCACCACCGCAGATGCGCATCGCCGACGTAGATTTCTCCATCAAGATCGGGCGCCAGCCAGCGCACCGCGGCGTTACGCAATACCGAGACCCGCTCGACTGCCAGCGGCGCGGCCGCGGCGGCACCGCACAACAGCAACCCCACCAGGGGCCAGCGGCGACGCCGCCGGCGAGCAACTGTCTGGGTCGGCGAAGCCGTGCCGGCCTTCCGGGTTTCAGGGGACCTGGCCATCAGAAGCCTCGTAACAGGAGTAACGAAAGTGCGGCTGAATCGGTGTCACGCCGCCCCTGCCCGAAAGCGCGTCTGTTGTTGAACTCGGATGGAAAATGTCGCTCCTTCGATCAATTCGGCCACATCAGATTTCGGCCCCTGAAATCATGGGTTTCGGAGCGGGACGTGCCGAAAATGGCGGAGAAGCGTCGCCGGCGCGGCAAATCCTGTCAAGAGGGGTTGCGTATAATGTGTCAAACCGCGTGCCTGCGCAGCCTCCAGCGATTGAAAGCGACGGCGCGGCTTTCGAGGAACCGGTATGGCCAACCCCGCCAAACGTCTGCCCGACAATGCCGTCGGTGATTTCTTCGTCGACTCGACCTGCATTGATTGCGATACGTGCCGGCAGCTCGCACCGGCCACCTTCCGTGAAGCCGACGATCATTCGTTCGTACACGTACAACCTCAATCGGGGCCCGATCTGCGCGCTGCCCTGCAGGCCCTTCTGGCCTGCCCCACGGGCTCGATCGGCACCGAAGGTTCGAACGAATCGCGCGAAGCGATTGGCGATTTTCCGCTCGTCGTCGAAGAGCCGGTATACTACTGCGGGTTCACTTCGCCCAAGTCGTTCGGCGGCAGCAGTTATTTCGTGAGACGTCCTGAAGGGAATTGGCTCATTGATTCGCCCAAGTATTTGCCGCAGTTGGTCAGGCGGTTTGAAGAGTGGGGCGGCCTGACGCACATCTTTCTAACCCATCAGGACGACGTGGCAGACGCTGATCGCTATGCGGCGAAGTTCGGCGCGCGGCGGATCATTCACCAGGCCGAGCTGGCGTCGCAACCCGGCGCCGAGTGGGTGCTCGCAGGAGACGAGCCGGTCGAGCTGACGCCAGACTTTCTGGCCATCCCGACACCCGGTCATACCGAGGGGCATTGCGTGCTGCGGTTTGGCGGCAGGTACCTGTTCACCGGCGACCACCTGTGGTGGAACCGCGATAGGCAGCGCCTGGGGGCGTCGCGCAACCACTGCTGGTACTCGTGGGACGACCAGATCGAATCGATGCAGCGCCTGCTGAAGTTCGATTTCGAGTGGGTCTTGCCCGGCCACGGTCAGCGTGTGCAGTTGCCCGCCGCCGCAATGCAGCAGCATCTGCGCGAGCTGATCGGGCGGATGCAGGGTCAGTAGCGGCGTGCGGCCCTTTGCATTGCACCCGCAGGAAGCGATCAAAATCGCCCGTCGGAAGGGGGCTTTCCACGCCGCATATAATTGCGGAAAGACCGACTCAATCGGGGTTCAGTCGCAATTTGGCATTCGACACGAGGAAAACTGCCATGACCAACGCACAATCGGCCCTGGAGTTTCTGCGGCGCGTGGCGAATGACCAGTCGCCCGCAGCCGACTCAGGCGCGTCGACTGGTCAATCGCCAGCGAGCGCGCCGGCCGACGCCGACCTGCTCGACGCCTACTCGCGCGCGGTCATCGGCGTCGTGCAGAACGTGGGGCCCAGCGTGGTGTCGGTTTCGGGACGCGACGGGTCGCGCGGCATGGGGTCGGGCTTCGTGCTGACGCCCGATGGATACATGCTGACCAACAGCCACGTGGTGCATGGCCGCACGAAATTGACGGCGACGACGCAGGAAGGCGACGTGTTGCCTGCCGACCTGGTGGGCGATGATTCCGCCACCGACCTGGCCGTATTGCGCATCGCCTCGCGCGACCTGCCCTATGCCGAACTGGGGAACTCCGACGGGCTTCAGGTCGGGCAGCTTGTGATCGCGATGGGCAACCCGTACGGGTTTCAATCAACGGTTTCGACCGGCGTCGTGAGTGCCGTGGGGCGCGCCATGCGCGCCGAGCAGGGGCGGCTGATCGAAAATATCGTGCAGCACACCGCCCCGCTGAACCCCGGCAACTCGGGGGGGCCCCTGGTCGATTCGCGGGGGCGCGTGATGGGCGTCAACACGGCCATTATCGCACTGGCCCAGGGGCTGGGATTTGCCGTGCCTGCCGCGGCGGCCCAGTGGGTTGTCAGCGAGCTGCTCTCACACGGGCGCGTCCGCAGATTATGGCTGGGCATCTCGGGCACCGCCGTGCCCTTGCCGCGCGCCCTCGCCCGCACGCTCGATCTGCTCACCGACACGGCCGTCGAAATCAAGTCAGTGGCCGATGGAGGGCCGGCCCGGCAGGCTGGCCTGCGCGAGGGCGATCTGATCGTATTGGCCAATGGCCGAATCGTCACAGGGGTCGACGACCTGCACCGGCTGTTGTCGGGTTTCCGCGCGCCGCGTGAGGTGGTCTTGTCGCTGGTTCGAGGCGGGGCGCTCGTGGAAGTGACGGTGGCCCCGTCGCTGTCTGGCTGACAGTTTGCGGCCCAGGTCACGACCGTTACAGTAACGGCACCCGCGGTGATCCTTCGAGCCCGTTTCTGGAGGCCGTTATGGCACAAAAGGCAAAACGTGCGCGCCTGGCGACCGCAAAGCGCGTCACGAAAAAGACGCCCAAAGCACCTCGACGCACCAAAACGCCCCCGAAAAAACGCGCGGCGGCGAAGCCTCCCACGCTGGGGCGCCCGAAGGTCACCGGCGACGAGCTTCTGTACATGTTGTTCAAGGAAGATTACCACGCCCGACAGGTGTTCGAGTTTTTGCGAGTGAATACCGTCAAAGAGCTGGAGCAGCACAGCGCCACCGAGATCATTCGCCGCCTGTCGCAGCCCGTGCGCGATACGGTCGAGCGCATCCGCCGCACATTGGCCGGCTACAACCGTTGCCTGGCGGGAGATGTCGAGTACGCGCTCGAGAAGAAGGGAGAGGGGTAGGAGAAGAGTGCGCAGTACACAGGGCACAGTACTCCTCAGTACTCAGTACACCACGGTCGGCTCAGAGTCATGCTGAGGGGTCAGATATGGCCGGGGGTGCGGGTATTTACGGAGTTGCTGTCGTGGCAAAAGGCCCGGCACGTTAAATCCTCTTTGCTCCGTACTCCGCGACGCGACAAACCCGTTCCAAAGGTACTCGGGATCTGTGAGTACCGAGTACTGAGTACCGGACATCTCTGCCGCATTGCAACGAAGGTGCCTCCCCAGGCCTCCCCCGTTCCTTCTCCGGCTTCGTCTGAAACGCGTCCGACCTGGTGGTCCAAAACCGTTGCGGCAGCCGACCGGGGCCCTTCGAGCAGCGCGTACTATGTACTGAGTACTCCGTACCGGGTACTCTCTCGCCTCCAAAATAATGGTTTAACTCGCTCGCAACGAAGAGCTTCCTCCATGTCACCTCCCATCTCCTCAGCAACCGGAATCGTTTGGGACCTCTCGGACCTTTATACCGGGCCCGACGATCCGAAAATCGAAAGCGACCTCGCAGCCTGCGAGCGCCGCTGCACTGAGTTCGCCGCAAAGTGCCGGCCGCTGTTTGCAACGCCTGATTCGCTGACGCCCGACGGGCTGCTGGCGGCGCTGCGCGAGTACGAGTCGATTGCCGAGCTGATGGGCCGGCTCGGCTCGTACACGGGCCTGATCACTGCCGCCGATACGGCGAACGACGCGTTCCGTCGCCTTGACGACCGCATCAACCAGCAGATGGTCGACCGGCAGAACCAGTTGGCATTCTTCGAGCTGTGCTGGCTCGAAGTCGATGACGAACGCGCAGGCCGATTGGTCGCCGATCCGAAACTGGCCAACTATGCGCACTACCTGAAAGCGGCCCGGCGCTACAAACTGCACACGCGCAGCGAGCCCGAAGAACTGTTGCTGAACCAGAAATCGCTGACCGCGCGCGCCGCCTGGACGATTCTCTTCGACGAGTTCGTGGCGTCGCTGGAATACAGGCTGGAATATCAGGGCGAAACCCGCACGCTGACGCAGCCCCAGATGCTGGCCCTCAGCTACGAGCCTGATCGCGAGCTGCGCAAGGCGGCCCAGGCCTGCTTTTTCGCCGAGATCGCCCGGCACGAACTGGTGCTCAGCAGCGTCTTCAACGCCGTCGCACAAGACCACGGCCTGAACGACCAGATTCGCCGGTACGAGACGCCGATGGCCAGCCGGCACCTGGCCAATGAAGTTTCGCCGCAGGTGGTCGACCGCATGCTCGAGGTGACCGAGGCGAATTATTCCGTCGCGCACGAATACTACCACCTGAAGGCGCGGCTGCTGGGCCTCGAAAAGATGGCCACCTACGATCAATACGCGCCGGTCGCCCGCGAAATGCCCTCGTGTACATACGACGCCGGCCGCGACACGGTGCTCGCGGCGTTTGATCGCTTTCACCCCCGCATGCGCGAAATCGCCGGCACGTTCTTCGAGAAACGGTGGATCGACGCCGAAGTCCGCCCGGGTAAACGTGGCGGGGCGTTCAGCGCGAGCACGATTCCTGCGGTACACCCCTACATTCTGCTCAACTGGACCGACAAGCTGCGCGACGTGTCGACTTTGGCGCACGAGCTGGGGCACGGCATCCATCAGTACCTGTCGCGCAAGCAAACGTACATGAACTTTCATCACCCGCTCACGATCGCCGAGACCGCGAGCGTGTTCGGAGAGTTCCTGACGTTCGACTACGTCATGGAGACGACCGCGGCGCCCGACGTTCGGCTGGGGCTCTTGTGCAGCAAGATCGAAGACGCCTTTGCGACGGTGTTTCGGCAGAACGTGCTGACGCGGTTCGAGCAGCGGGCCCACGCGGCGCGGCGAAAAGAGAAGCAGTCGAGCGCCGACCTGTGCGAACACTGGTGGCGGGCGAATGCGGCGCTCTACGGAGACGCTTTGGAGATGTTCGAACCCTACCGCTGGGGCTGGTCGTACATTCCGCATTTCATCCACACGCCCTTCTACTGTTACGCCTACGTCTTCGGCGAATTGCTGGTGCTGTCGCTGTACCGCATATATCAGGAAGAAGGGGCGTCGTTTGTGCCCCGGTATCTGGAGTTGCTCGAATCGGGCTCGTGCGCGCCGCCCGAAGTGCTTCTCGCGCGGGTGGGGGCCGACATATCGGATTCGGCCTTCTGGCAGAAGGGCCTCGACGTGCTGCGCGAAATGGTGGCCAAAGCCACCAAGCTGGCCGAAAAGGCGGAGCGCTGAGTCGCTGTTCTGACCCGCCGACGCCGCGGCGCTCTGTCGATAGGGCCTCCTTCCGACGATGCCTGGTGATCCGCTGAGCGCCGGATCTCGTTACCAACTCCGTCGCACTTGACCGGCTCCTGATATCGGGAATGGAAAGGCTGCCCTTCGCTGGCGGCGTCGCGGCGAACGCCTGTATACTGCCGGCGGTTCCAGACGAGTATTCCGTCCGCGGATCATAACTCACGATCGAAAGACTTCTGGCATGTCTTATTCAGGTTCTCCTGTGACCCTGCCTTCGGCTTCGGTTGATGAACCCACCCGCAGCATCTTTCTGGTTTCGTACCCGAAGGTGGTGTTTTTGTATCCGACGTTTCTGGCGGCGGTCGCAGCGGCGATCTACATGGCCATTGCGGGCGAGCACCCCGATCGGGCCGATACACACTTCATCTCCGCCATCTTCCTGGCGATTCTCGGGCTGAATCTCGTCATCTTTTCGTTTGATTTTCCGCGGACGACGTCGCTGACATTGTTCTTCGGCATCGCGGCCGTCGTTTTGGGGCTGCTTCTGATCTTTCGCTTCAACGACGATATTGTCCCCTTTCTGCATAAGCTGCTCGCCGGGTATACGCCGTGGGCCAACGCCACGTTCTTTTTTTCGCTGGCCAGCGTGTTAGGGCTCATTTTTCTGTCGGTGCTGATCAACGTGCAGTTCGATTATTGGGAGGTGACGCCGAACGAGCTGTTGCACCACCACGGTTTTCTCAGCAACCTCGAACGCTTTTCGGCCCCCAATCTGAAAATCGACAAAGAAATCACCGACGTGTTCGAATACGCCCTGTTGCGGGCGGGGCGGCTGGTATTGCACCCCAGCAACGAGCCGCGGGCGGTGGTGCTCGAGAACGTGCCCAACATCAACGCCAAGGAAGCCGAGCTTACGAAAATGCTGGGGGTGTTGCAGGTCCAGTTGCGCAACGCACCGACGACCTGACGCGCGAACCCCGCGGCCCCGGGCTGCCATCATCGCGATCGCAGCCTGAACTGCCGGCCGAGCTGTGCCGGCCATTGCCTCGCCTGCGCCATTCGCCGGCTTGAGGCGGCACTCATTGCCCAGTTTGCGTCGCGTGCGCCGGTTACCTCGCACGATGACATGTACATATGATTACTTCGCCAGTCGAAATCCAAATATTTGATGCGACGGCGGATTTTTTCTGTCAATCCGAAAGGAATTCTGCAAAAGCATAAGGGCGGGTTTATCTTTCGTCGCCGCATGTCTCTGTGCGCGGGGCGATGAGGTGTGGGGCAGAGGGGTCGAAAGCTGCTTTTTCGTCTCACCATCTTTAATTTCCGGGAGAGACCATCATGCGTAACCGAAGACTGGGTTTCACACTGATTGAGCTGCTCGTTGTCATCGCGATTATTGCCGTTTTGATCGCACTGTTGCTGCCGGCCGTCCAGCAGGCACGGGAGGCCGCCCGCCGCACGCAGTGCAAGAACAATCTGAAGCAGATCGGGCTGGCGCTTCATAACTATCACGACTCGCATCTCCAGTTTCCGATCAACATGGACTTCAACATCCCCCAGACTCCCTATCGACAGCTCAGCACTCCCGGGCAGGGGTGGATGACGCGAATCCTGCCGTTTGTCGACCAGCAGCCGCTTTACAACCAGATCGTCTGGTCGCAGCCGTTGTCAGTTCCCGCCAACGCGGAGGTGGCCCAGACAAAAATCCGGCTGTTTTACTGCCCCAGCGACCCTGGACCCGAGACAAGTCCCCAGGCCGATTCAGGTATTGTCGCCCCGCCGGGGACGATTCCCTGGGCGACCGCCAACTATAAAGGAGCGTGCGGCTCACGCTGGCCAATGGACATCTTCGGCGGCAACTGGGTGTGCGCGGGGTTCCTTTCGCCAGGGTTCCTCGATCCGTCGAGCCCCAATTATCTCGGATACAACCTGCGGGGTATGTTCAACGGCATTTTTAACGATACGTTTCCGACGTTGATTCGCGACGTCACCGATGGCTTGACCAACACAGTGTTTGTGGGGGAATCGGTCGTGGCCTGGACCTATCCACAGGATCGTTGGTGGTACTATTTCGAGGCCTCGGTGGCTAACACGTGCATTCCGATCAATTCGCGGCCGGTTGTGGCGGGTCAGACACGAGAAGCCAGGGCCCTGACGGTTTTCGGCAGGCTTGACGCTTTTTCGTTCTTCAGCCGCCACGTCGGTGGGGCCCAGTTTGCGATGGGGGATGGAAGTTGTCGCTTTATCAACGAAAACATCAACCTCCAAACGTACCGGGCCCTGGGAACCATCAGGATGGGTGAAGTCGTCACTGACTTCTGAACGCAGGTGGACCCGGCTGGCCCGCCTCCCGGTGGAAAACGCGCGTTTCTCGCCGGAGATCTTTGGGGGTTGATTCCTGATCCGCGGGCGCGGAGTTGTTCGGCAACTTCGCGCCCGCGCGCATCGTGCGCACGCTCAATTCTCATCAGAAAGCAGACAAAATGACGCGCTCAGTCAGACGCTGCGTGGGCCTGGTGGTGTGCGGACTGCTGGCCGGATGCGGTGGGGCCGACCGACCTGCATTGGCACCTGTCAGCGGGGTCGTGCGATATGACGGCGAGCCGATCGAAAAGATCAGTGTCAGCTTTGTGCCCAGAAAGGGCGCCGCGTCCATCGGGGTCAGTGATGCCGAGGGAAAATTTCGCTTGACGACGTTCGACGAAAACGACGGCGCGATTTTGGGGAACCATGCCGTGACGGTGATGTACCTCACTGAACCGGTGGACCCATTTCAGTTCCTCCAACCCGGCCCGAAGGGGAAGCCCACCAATTTACCGAAGCGACCAAAAGACATGCCGTCATTTCCGGCGAAATATCGGACCCCGGAAAGTACGGACCTGCAGGCGACGGTGAACAAGGGAGAAAACGTCTTCATGATCGATATCGCGCGCGACAAGGTCGTAATCAATCGCTGACTGCCGCAGCAGGTTGAATCGTCGGATTCAGCTCCGTTAGAATTGAGCTGAGTCGGGTTGCATGGTCTTTCGCGCATCAACGCCATGAACGACGCACAGGCCGATTCCGCCGAAACGCGGGAGCTGCTGAATCAGGCCCAGGGGGGCCATGCAGAATCGCTTCAGAACCTGTTTGGCCGCCATCGGCGATTTCTCAGGCAGGTGGTCGAATCGCGGATCAGCCCGCGTCTCAGAAGGCGCGTGGACCCGTCTGACGTCATTCAGGAAACGCACCTCGAAGCCTGCCGGCAACTGGGCGATTTCGCTGACAAGCGCCCGCTGCCGTTTCGGCTCTGGCTGCGAAAGCTGGCCTGTCAGCGGCTGACAATGCTCGAGCGGCGGCATGTCGTGGCCGCCAAGCGTTCGGTCAGGCGCGAAGTTCCCCTGTCGAATCCTTCGTCGCTGCGTCTGGCCCGCAGCCTGCTGAAGGCCAGCACCGGCCCCAGCACCATCTACAGCCAGCGCGAAACGCTGCGTCATGTCCGCGACGGTCTCGAAGAGCTTTCAGCCGACGACCGCGAGATTCTGTTGTTGCGCAATCTCGAGCAGCTCTCGAATGAAGAATCGGCTCGCGTCCTGGAGATCGAACCCGCCGCAGCAAGTCAGCGGTACGGCCGGGCACTGCTGCGGCTGAGAAAATGTCTTGCCCGCCGCGGATTGTTGGGAGGCATGAGCCATGGCTGAGATCTTGCCGCTGGCCTCAGATGTTGAAACCCGCGTTGGAATCGTCGCCGACGAATTCACGAACCGGCTCAATCGCGGCGAACGGCCCCAGGTGGCAGAATACCTCGAGCTGCACCCCGATCTGGCCCCGGTGCTCGCCCAGGTGCTGCCCATGCTCGAGGCGGTTCGGCAGTGCGCCCCCGACGAGGCGGCACGCGCCGAATTCGCGGTCGCCACCGGCGACGGGCGCCTGGGAGATTTTCGGATTGTCCGGGAGATCGGCCGCGGGGGCATGGGAATCGTCTACGAGGCCGAGCAGCTCTCGTTGCGCCGCCGGATCGCCCTGAAAGTACTGCCCTTTGCCGCCGTGCTTGACCCGCGGCAGTTGCAGAGGTTCAAGAATGAGGCGCTCGCGGCGGCGCAATTGAAGCACCCGCACATTGTGAGCGTCCATGGGATCGGCTGCGAGCGGGGCGTGCATCACTATGCGATGGAATACATCGAGGGGCAGACGCTGGCCGAGGTCATCGCCGCGTTGCGCGGCGAAGGAGGCGAGGATCGAAGATCGAAGATCGAAGATCGCGAACTGTTCGGCGGCGCGGCGCAGGCTGGCGCTGCGAACGACGATCGTGATTCGAAGATCGAAGATCGGGTGGAGGAGGCGGCCCTCGATTATCGATCCTCGATCGTCGATCGTCGATCCTCGACGGCCTGCGCCGCGCTGACGACCGACGGTTCGACGCGCAACCCGAGTTATGTTTGCGCGGTGGCTCAATTGGGCCGGCAGGTTGCCGAGGCGCTCGATCACGCGCACCAGCACGGAATCATTCATCGCGACGTCAAGCCTTCGAACCTGATGCTCGACGCGCAGGGAAAAGTCCAGGTCACCGATTTCGGCCTGGCGCACATCGAGGCTGATGTGTCGCTGACGATGACCGGCGACGTGATGGGTACCCTGCGGTACATGAGCCCCGAATCGGCCGCGGGGGGTCGTGAGCGCGGCATCATCGACCACCGCACCGACGTGTATTCTCTGGGCGTCACCCTCTATGAGCTGTTGACGCTGCGGCCACCGTTTCTCGGAGAAGACCGCCCGGAGCTTCTGCAGCAGATCGCCTGCGAAGAGCCGGTTCGCCCGCGCCTGATCAATTCGCATGTTCCCGCAGACCTTGAGACGATCATTCTCAAAGCGACCGAAAAGAGCCCGGCCGACCGATATGAGACGGCTCGCGACCTCGCCGACGACCTGGGCCGTTTTCTCGAGAATCTCCCCATCAAGGCCACGCGACCGACGCTGTGGCAGCGGGCGACCAAGTGGTCGCGGCGGCATAGCGCCGCGGTCTGGTCGGCGGTCGCCATCTTGCTGGTCGCGACGGTCGCGTTGTCGGTCAGCACGGCTTGGGTGATCGCCGAACGCGATGCGGCGCGCAGGGCCGAGGCGAACGAACGCAAACAGGCGGCCCTCGCGAAACAACGCGAAGACGAGGCCAATCGCGAAAGGCGCCGCGCCGAAGAGAGTTTTCGCAAAACGCTCGAGGCCGTCGACCAGATGCTGGCGCGCGTAGATGACCACAGCCTTTCGCGCTTCCCGGGCATTGAACTCGTCCGCAAGCAATTGCTGACCGATGCCCTGGCATTCTACCAGCAGTTTCTGGAACAGCGGGGAGACGACCCCAAGCTGCGCCTGGAAGTTGCCAAAGCCTGGTATCGCGTCGGCCTGATCGAAGACCGGTTGGGGCGGATTTCAAAGGGTCGCGCGGCGATGGCGAATGCCGTCGCCATCGTCGACGCGCTCGCTCGCGAGATCCCGGACGATCGCCAGTACTTGACGCTGCTGGCCGACGTGTATCTGAAAATGGGCTTCGCCGACTGGGCCGCGTGGCGGCTGGAAGATTCGGATAATGAGTTTCATCGAGCCTTGGCCGCCTGCGCGCAACTCCAGCGGATGTTTCCCGACGAACCCGAACACCGGTTGAAGGAAGCCGAGATTCAGCATCATATGTCGCTTATGTACAACCACACGGGCCGGCGTCCCGAGGCCATCAACCTGGCCCGCAAAGTCATCAGCACCCAGCGCGAGCTGCTGGCCGAATGTCCACAGAAGTGCCGCAATCACGTGTGGTGGACGCATAGTCTCAGCCACCTGGCGTATATGATCGTGAACGAAGATTTGAATGGGGCCGACCAGTTGCTGGCGACGGCGATGGCGCTGTGCGAGTCGCTGGTTCGCGAGGATGGCGGCGAAACATCCTTGGGGCAGGAGGATGATCCCGAGCTCGCTCTGGCGATTGTCCTTTTGTCGCGCGCCGAGAGCCTGGGCCGCCATCGGCAAATCGCGGAACAGGAGCTGGTGCTCCGCCGGGGGCTGGCCGTCCTGGATCGGTATATCGCCGCGTTTCCGAACTTGCGCCTGCCGCGCGCCATCTGGGGAATCACCCAGGTCGCGCTGGCCCGCGCCCTCGCCCTCTCCGGGCGCCTCGACGAAGCCGAAGCCGAGTATCGCAAGGCCTGGAGCGCTTTCAAGCTGTACGCCTCCCAGAACGCCGACGCCGAGGATTGGGCGTGGCCGCTGGGCTTCGTAAATTGGACGCTCGCTACGTGGCTGGCCGGAAACGGGCGCATTGAAGAAGCGATTGGCGTCTCCCGCGAGGCGGTCGCTATTCTCGATGGCGCCGACCCGATCGCGCCGAAAGGCTCCTCCAGGCCTTTACTGCGGATCGCTCTGGCCATTGGCAGTCGCTGCACGCTGGCCGAGCTGCTGCATCGCGCCGGGCGGGCGCCTGAGGCGCAGGCCGAGTGGAAGATCGCCGTCCGCGACGCAGAGGCTCATCTGCGTCCCGAAACGCCCCCCAATGTGGCCTGCTACGGCCACTCGTTGGCGTATCTGGCCCTGGGCGACCTGCAAAATTACCGGCGAATCTGTCAGGACTACGTGGAACATCGGCTGGATGGCGAGAACTGCTTCGACCGCCGCTGGACATTGCCCGTCTGGACCTGCGTCTTGGGCCCCGACGCGGTTGCCGACTACACGCCGCTGATCGACCTCGCGCGCGAGGCGGTGCGCCGCTCGCCCGATAATTATTCAACGGAACTCGACCTCGGCGCTGTTCTGTTTCGCGCCGGCCGGTTTTCAAAAGCCCTCGAAGTGCTCGATCGCTGCGAGCGACGCGAAAACGCCGACCGCACGACCGCGCGGTTTTTCCTGTCCATGACGCACTGCGCCTTGGGCGACCTCGATCGCGCGAAGTACTGGTTCGGCCAGGGGGCGGCGTCTATGCAGAAGGCGCAGGCGGCGGCCCAAACCGAAGACGGCAGGGCACTGGTGTGGCATTGGTCGGCCGAGATGAACCTGCTGCATGCCGAAGCGGCCCGCCTGCTGGGCATCGACATCGGCTCGTCGATCGCACAACTCGATGAATCGGCCGTTACGCGCCCGCGTGGCGCCGTCACCGAATCGGAATGAGCCGCCGCGACGAGTTCACGGGCGCAAGTTGACCCGGTGGCCGCCGGTCAGCCTCCCCAGACCCCCAGCCGCAGGATGATCCATAGCGCCGCGAGGGCTTCCTGCGAGGTGATCTTCGACCTTCCGTAGCGGCGGTCGTCGAACAGAATCGGGGTTTCGGCGAACCGGCAACCGATGAACCGGCAGCGGTACAGCATTTCCTCCTGGAAGGCATACCCCCGCGAGAGGAACCCTTCCAGATCCAGCGCGCGCAGCTTCGCGACGCGATAGCAGCGAAACGCGCCGCTGTTGTCGCGCGTCTCAAGCCCCAACAGCAGCCGCGCGTAAAGGTTAATGCACCGGCTCATCAGGTGCCGGCGCGGCCCCCAGCCGGCCACCCCTCCCCCCGGCACGTAACGCGACCCGATGGCGACATCGGCCCGATCCATGCACGCCAGCAGGGCCGGAATGGCCTGGGGAGGATGGCTGAAATCGGCGTCAAGATTGACGACGAATGTGTAGTCGCGTTCGATGGCGTACGAGAGCGCGGCCCGAATCGCCGTCCCCAGGCCCAGCTTGCCCGGCCGATGCAGCACACGGACACGCGCGTCGCGGCTCGCCCACCCATCGGCGATCTGTCCGGTGCCGTCCGGAGAACCGTCGTCGACGACGAGCACGTCGGCCTGCGGCACATACCGCCAGATTTCAGGAATCAACGACGGCAGGTTTTCCGCCTCGTTGTACGTGCACAGTGACACCAGCAGGCGCGGCGCCGGCGTCGACCCCTCGGCCGATGTTGGGGTTCTCGGGGAGAGCGCTTGCACCGGCGGCTCACTTGCCGCAGGTTCGACGGCCACCGCGCGGTCGGCCGTCGCGACCCGCGGCGACGGCTGCGAATCCTCAGCGCTCATTTGCGTCCCGCGGCTGAGGGTCTCCCGGAAACACCAGTTTCGGGCCGCCGGGCCCTGAATTCGACGCTCGATCCTCAAGTTCGGCCAATGGTCTGGGGACCGGTTCTTCCTCCGGTTCGGCTTCTTCCCGCCGGTTGGGCCCGGGAGCATTCCTGCGGGGCGCCTGTTCGCGATTCGCAGAGGGTTCCAAAAACGCCTGCACGTATTTCGGCCGGTTGCTCAACTGCCCGGCCGCTTCGAAGAAAGGCCTCGCTTTGTCAACGTCTTCGTTGAAATGCAGGAAAACGCCCATCAGAAACAGCCGCTGTGGATCGCGAATATCTTCCTTGACCCAGTCGGCCGCCCGGCTGAGCATCGAATGTTTCGCCAACTGGTGCTCTGGCCCAAACACGTCATCCAGCCGGTCTCCGTGTGCCGGCCATCGCGGGTCCAGCCTTACGAGGCGCTTCAATTCGTCGGCGGCCTGGCCGAAGTGCCCCAGCGCCGCCAGCGTGACGGCGACGCGAAAGCGAGGCTCAGAGCGATCAGGGGCCGCCGCATAGGCCTGCCGGTAGCGCATGAGCGCCTGTGTATAGTCTCCCTTCGCCAGATACTCGTCTCCCGTCGCCTGATACCGCATGCTCTTGCGCTTGGCATCGACGTTCGACGTTTTCACAGGCAGTGGCAGGTCGTCGTCGGGGGGGGCGCCGCGCGCTGCGCCGTCTTTCGGCCCGGGCAACCACTCCTGCAGGACGGCGTTGTTCGCCGGGTCGAGCCCCGGCCAGATCGGCGCGTCAAGTACGATGATGGGGGCCGGGGGAGGAGTGTATCCAAATACGGGCGCCGGCACGTAGCCCCAGGGGCTGTAATACGCGCCGGTATACGGCCACCCGCCCCCCCAGACCGGGCCGTAGTAGTAATTGAGCCCGGTGATGCTTCCCGCGCCGACGCTCGAATACCCGAACGAATGGAAGCCTGACCAGCCGCGGTTGAGCCCCAGGTTCCAGCCTCCCCACCGCCCGCCATAATTCCGCGTGCCGGGGCCATGGTCGAAAGCCCACAAGCGCGTTGCGTAGAACGAGCAAAATAGAACGAGCGCAGCCAAACCGAATCGCCGCATGGCAGTTCTCCGGAAGGGCCCCGCGACCGAATGGTTCCCACAGTCGGACGCACACGACCGTGATTATCGGCCGCTGATCGGGTCGCGTCAAGACGCGCGATTTACGGGTGGTCGCTTTCCGGCCGCCGCGCCATCTTCTAAATTCAGGGCAGACCGCGGCAGCGGGAAGCCGCTCTGCAGCGTTTGAGCGACCGATTTCTCGCGTCAGCCCTCGAGTTCATTTTCTCGTCATGCTCGCCCGGCGCATTATTCCCTGTCTCGACGTGCACGCCGGCCGCGTCGTCAAAGGCACCAACTTTCTCAACCTCCGCGACGCCGGCGACCCGGTCGAAGTGGCGGCGCGCTACGAGCAGGAAGGGGCTGACGAGCTGGTCTTTCTCGACATTACCGCCAGCCACGAAGAGCGCGAAATTCTGCTCGACATCGTTCGGCGAACGGCCGAAGTGGTCTTCATGCCGCTGACCGTGGGGGGCGGAATCCGCACGCTGGACGACATTCGCACGCTGCTAAAAGCCGGGTGCGACAAGGTGTCGATCAACTCGGCCGCCGTCAGGGCGCCGGAACTCGTTCGCGAGGCGGCAAGGCGCTTCGGCAGTCAGTGCATCGTCGTCAACATCGACCCCAAACGTGTGCCCCATAATGGTCGCGAAGTGTGGGAAGTGCACATCAATGGCGGCCGCGTGCCCACCGGGCTCGAGGCCGTCTCGTGGGCGCGACGCGTCGAAGAATTGGGGGCCGGCGAAATCGTGCTGACATCAATGGATGCCGATGGCACGCAGAATGGTTACGACATTGAGATCACCAGTGCCGTCGCACGGGCGGTCGACATTCCGGTCGTCGCCAGCGGCGGCGCCGGTTCACCCGAACATCTGTATCAGGCGCTAACGGCCGGGTGCGCGAGCGCGGCACTGGCAGCCAGCATCTTTCACTACGGGCAATACTCGATCCCCGAGACGAAGCGGTATCTGGCCCAGCACGGCGTACCGGTGCGTCTGACCCGGTAGGCGCGGCAATCGCCAGGAATTGCGACGGCGCGACGGCCGGGCAGACAAATCCGGGGTTGAGGCGCACCACCGAATGCGGTATCTTGGGAAGTTAGTAACACCTCTGGTCGGCGTTCGCGCGCCCGGGGGTTGATTCGTTCGGTTTTGATCAGGCTTTGGTTCTGCCTCGCCTGCGGTCGTTGCTGTGCGATGACTTACTCAGTTTGCAGCGAAAGCCGCGGTCGGGTCGGGTTGAGTCACCGGAGCGAGCCGTCCGGGGTTAGGTTCAGGTCGGGCTCGGAGGACGCATTCATGGCATCGTCACGCGCCGATGAAGTGGCTGAAATCCTGTGGGAGTTGAAGCGGGCGGGCAAAATCTCGACCTATACCAACATCGCAAAACGTGCGGGGTTCAGCGCCGGCAGCAACGGCCGGGCCATGGATTCGTGCCTCAAGGTGGTGCGTCGCGACTGGCCTCACCTGCAGTGGTGGCGGGCGATTAAGGACGACGGCGTGCTTGAGACCGAGCAGGAAGTCAGGCTGCGCGAAGCGGGTTACGACGTGGGGCCCACGCAGAGCGGCAAGCACCAGACGGTTCTGGCGATCGAACAGCACCTGATGACGTGGGCCGCCCAACTCGAAGCGGCTGCCCCCGCGCCCGCTGCCAGCGAATAGCAGCCCCGCTGAAAAACTCCCCGAAAGCGTCAGGGGTGAGGGCCGGAGGGCAACGATCTCCAGCAGTTTGCCCCCACCCGAACCGCCCCTAGTGAGGGGAGGGAGCGTCGCTTTCTCAACGCCCTGAGAGCCATCGGTCACCTCAACTCCGGAGTGACCGCAGGCCGATTCCCGGCGCGCCGGGACTCTCGGCTTGCTGGTCGCACCCTGCCAGGCCATGAATCCGGGCTACCCTTCCACGACTTCACAGCCGGCCAGCAGTACGTCGTCGAACAGCTCATGGCCGGCGCCCGCCAGAACCGTTTGCATCTGCTCGGGCAACGGCAGATGGGCGGTCTGTTCCAGCCGCCGGCTCAGCCCGCCAGCGAGCGCCCCGGCACGACCGTCTGACTCGCGCAGCAATTCGCCCACGCCGTCGGTGAAGAAGAACACGCGGTCACCTGTCTTCAGGTGCACGAGATGTTCCAGATAGTGTTCGCCCGTCTGAACTCCCAGGGGCAATCCGCCGGCTGATTCCTGCAGGTTCTGCACTTTCCCTTCGTGCAGTACCAGCGGCGGGTGCTCGCCGGCGGCTGCATACACCAGGGTTTGCGTGCGGGGAAACCACGAAGCGACAACCGCCGAGATGTACAAATCGTTCACGCCCAGCAACGTGAGCTCAGAATTGATCCATTGCAGGCAGCGGGCGGGCTCGGCAGTCAACGAGACCCATCGCTGCAGTTCGGCGCGCAGCAGCATGCTGTTCATGGCCGCCTTGACACCGTGGCTCATCGGGTCGAACAAAGAAAGAATCCAGCGGTTGCTCAACTCGAATGCATCGAAGCAGTCGCCTCCCAGCATTCCGCTGGGGAGATATGTCACTTCGACGATCAGCCCGGGGAGGCTCATTCGCCGCGAGGGGGTCAGCCGCTGATGAATCACCTGTGCCAGGTGCCTTTCTTCCGCACGCTGGTCGAGCAGCACAACGCGACTGAGAGGCGGCTCGGGCAGATCGAGCGTCGCCTGGGCCCGCTCTTTGTCTTCCACCACCAGCTCAAAGCGGCCGACAGTGACCGTGTCGCCGGCAGCGATCTTTTCACGTTCAATGCACAGCCCGTTCACGTAGGTGCCGTTGGTGCTGCCGCAGTCTTCGACGAAGTAGGCGCCTTCCTGCTTCCAGAACCGGCAATGCTGCCGCGATACCGACGAATGATCGAGGCGAATGTCGGCGGCATCCGAGCGGCCGAGCACCTTGGGCGTTTCTCCGATTTCCTCCGACCAGGTATCGCCGGAGATGTCAGCCAATGTGAGAATGCAGGTCATTTCTGCATTATTCCGCGGGGCCGCGATGCTCACAACGCAACCAACCGTTCGGAATCTTTCGGAAATCCCGGTTTTTCATTTGATTTTGTGCGCGCGAGCGGGTAGGGTGATACTCGATTTGCGGGCTTCAAGCCCAAATTGCTCTTTGAAAATCAGTTGATTGTGGGTTTTACGCCCATTACGATGGAGCAGCGAAAACAGCCTCCGCCCCATTGGGGGGTGGGTGTCGCGGCCCCCGCTTGATCATGCCATCCCCCCCGGATCGTCTGATTACCGGAGAGTTCAAGCGGGTGGTCGACGACCGCTATCGCATCAGCCTTCCCGCCGAGCTGGCCGAGCCGATCGCCGATGCAAAGGGCGACGTGATTCTGGCCAAGGAACGCACCGGCTGTCTGAGCCTGTGGAACGTCGGCGACTGGCAGCCGCGCCTGGAATCGGGAGTCGATTTGATTCGCTCGAAGATTCAGGCGGGCCGCATGGAACAGAAGTGGGCCGACGTACAGCGCCTGGGTCGATTGTTGTCGACTCGCTCACGGACGGTTCGGCTGGCGAACCGTTCGCGGCTCGTGATTCCCGAGGGCTTTCGCGAGTTTCTCGACGTGCCTGCCGAAAGCGAAGTGATGCTGGTCGGCGCCGCCATTTGCGTCGAAATCTGGAATCCGCAGGCCTGGCTCGACCTGCTGCGTCAGGACATGCCCTCGTTCGGTACGCTGTTCAAAGACCTGTCGGACTGACGGGCGACCCACACCACGTCTAGCGCATGCCCGGCTTTGAGGCGCAAAGCGCAGCCTCACTCGTTGTCGATCCTGCACGTACAAGCGTTCAAGCACCATGGACGGCTTGTTGGCATGGATGCCGCTTTTACCTTTAGCCGGGCATGCGCTTTTTTTGTTGACCCTCGTTACGGCACGACGGCGACACGAGTCGCTCTTGCCGGCCGCCGCCTGCAAGCCGTCACTTCGATCGCCACAGAGAATCGGGCCGTTGCGCGCCGCTCAGGCGTGAAACTCGCTGTCGCTGGCGGGCGCAGGCGACTGCACGTTCCGCCAGTCGGCCAGTCGCTGGATCACGTAGAAGAACACGGGCGTCAGAAAAACGCCGAACAGCGTCACTCCCAGCATCCCGGCAAATACGGCGACCCCCAGGGTGCGTCGCATTTCGGCGCCGGCGCCCGCGCCCATCATCAACGGCACGACGCCGAACACAAACGCCAGGCTGGTCATCACGATCGGCCGCAGCCGCAGCCGGCAGGCGGCCAGCGTCGCTTGCACCGCGTCGGCCCCCGCATCGCGCCGCGAACGCGCGAATTCGACAATCAGAATCGCGTTCTTACAGGCCAGGCCCACCAGCACGATAAACCCGACCTGGGTGAAGATGTTCACGTCCATGCGGGCCACTCGTACGCCGACGATCGCGCACAAGAGACACATCGGCACCACCAGAATGACCGCCAGCGGCAGCGACCAGCTTTCGTACTGGGCTGCCAGAACCAGAAACACAAGCACCACCGCCAGCACAAAGGCATACACGACGGTGTTCCCGGCCTGAAGCTGCAACAGCGCGAGCTCCGTCCATTCGGTGCGCATCCCCGGTTCGAGACACTCGCCGGCGACGCGCGCCAGCAGGTCAATCGCCTGGCCGGAACTTGTTCCTTCGGCCGCATCGGCGTTGACCATGGCCGAAGTATAGAGGTTGTAGCGGGTCAGCATGACCGGCCCCGAAACCTCACGCACGCTGGCGAAAGCCGAAAAAGGCACCATCTGCCCGCGATCATTGCGCACGTGCAGCCGCTTCAGGTCTTCGGTCTGGGCACGGAACTGCGGCCCCGCCTGCACGTTAACCTGCCACGTCCGGCCGAACAGGTTGAAATCGTTGATATACAGCGACCCGAAATAGACCTGCAGCGTGTTGAAGACTTCGGCCAATGAAACACCCATCGTGCGCGCGGCGTCTCGATCAACGTCGAGATAGTACCAGGGAGTATCGGCCCGAAAACTGGTGAAGGCGTTGCGCAGGCCGGGCGTTTCGTTCGCCAAGTCGACGACGCCTTCGGCCGCCGACTGCAATGCCTCGAGGCCGGCCTCGCGGCGATCTTCGATGACGATCTTGAAGCCGCCCGCATTGCCCAGCCCATCGATGGGCGGCGCGCCCAGCACGTTGATGACGGCCTCTTGAATCTCGGCGTCGAACGCTTCGCGCAGGCGATGGGCAATGGCGCCCCCCCACAACGGCCGCTCTGTGCGGCGCTCGAACTCGTCGAGCATCACGTACAGGGTGCCGAAGTTCGGCGCGGTCGCTCCCAGCAGAATCGATTGACCTGCGATCGCCAGGGTGTGACCGACGCCCGGCGTCTGGGCCGCGATCTGTTCGGCCCGCCTGAGCGTTGCGGTGGTGCGGTCGAGGGCCGCCGACTCGGGCAGCCTGACGTTTACCAATAGATATCCCTTGTCCTGCTCGGGAACGAAGCCCGTGGGAGTCGACTGAAAGAGGCCCCAGGTGACGTATAAGAGCCCCGCATAGCCGATCAATACCAGGAGGCTCGCGCGCACGAGCCCGCGTACCGAGGCGACGTAGGCGGCCGTCGCCGCCGCGAAACCCCGATTGAACGCCGCGAACAGCCAGCTCAGGCCGCGGTTCACGAGGCCGCTCAGCAACCCGCCCACCGCAACTCCACCGAGCGCCACGATCCAGGGCGCGAAAGGCCTCAAGTCGAAGCCCGAAATCTGGAATCGATCGCCCCAGTTTGCGAGCACGTACGGCGAGGCAAACTGAAATGCAGCCCAGCCCGCCAGCAGCACCAAACCCGGCCGCGGCAGGGCATCGCCGTGCCCCTCGACTCGCGGCCGAAGCAGCAGCACGCACAACGCGGGCGAGAGCGTCAGCGAATTGAACGCAGAAATCAAGGTAGAAATGGCAATGGTCAGCGCGAACTGCCTGAAGAACTGGCCGACGATTCCCGAGACAAAGCCTCCCGGAACGAACACCGCCGCCAGCACCAGCCCCACGGCGATGACCGGCGCAGAAACTTCATCCATAGCCTGTATTGCGGCGTCACGCGGCGAGGCCCCCTCTTCAATATGCTGCTCTACCGCCTCGACCACGACGATCGCATCGTCGACGACGATCCCGATCGCCAGCACCAGGCCGAACAAGGTCAGCGTGTTGAGGCTGAAATCTGCGGCCAGCATGGCGGCAAACGTACCGATGACCGCCACGGGCACCGCCACCAGCGGAATCACCGCCGCCCGCCAGCCCTGCAGAAAGATCAAGACGACGGCAGCCACCAGAACGACCGCGTCGCGCAAGGCGTGAAAAACTTCCCGCACCGATTCACGAATGAACGGTGTGGTGTCGTAGACGATGGCGAAGTCGACCCCTTCGGGAAACCTCTCTTGCAGCTCTTCCATTTTCTTGCGCACTCCGGCCGCGGTTTCGAGCGCGTTCGACCCAGGAAGCTGAAAAATCGACAGAGCGACCGAAGGCCGGCCGTCGAGCGTGCAGACCTGATCGTAGGCCATCGCCCCCAGTTCGGTACGGGCCACGTCGCGCAGACGAATGATCCGTCCGTCGCGGCTCGTGCGCAGAATCATCTCGCCGAACTGACGATCATCCGACAATCGCCCCAGCGTATTCATCGTATACTGAAACGCCTGCTCGGTCGGAGCAGGAGGCTGCCCCACCTGCCCGGCGGCCACCTGCACATTCTGCTGCTCGATGGCCCGCACCACGTCGCCGGCGGTCAATTGCGAGGCCGCCATGCGATCAGGGTCGAGCCACACGCGCATGCTGTAATCGCGCTGCCCGAGAAACGCGATGTCGCCCACGCCCGAGAGGCGCGAGAGCTCGTCGCGCAATTGGATTGTCGCGTAGTTGCTGAGGTACAGGCTGTCGCGGCTGCCGTCGGGCGAGAACAGGTTCACAATCATCAGCACGCTGGGCGACTTCTTCTTGACCGTCACACCGCGGCGGCGGACGAGTTCCGGCAAAACCGGCTGGGCCAGCGAGACCCGGTTCTGCACCAGAATTTGCGCCAGATTCAGGTCGGTCCCGGGTCGAAAGGTGACCGTCAACGCGTAGGCGCCGTCGTTCGTGCATTGCGACGACATGTACAACATGCCTTCGACCCCATTGACCTGTTGCTCGATCGGGGCTGCCACCGTATCGACCACGACCTGTGAGTTGGCCCCGGGATAAACCGTAGACACCTCGACCGTCGGCGGAGCGATTTCGGGGTACTGTGTAATTGGCAACGAGAACAGCGCGATTCCGCCCGCCAGCGTGACCACGATCGAGAGGACCGAGGCGAAAATCGGGCGGTCGATGAAGAATCGGGCGAACATGAGCTGGAGAAATCTGTCAGGCCTTTGATCTGCGACGTAATGGCCGCCCTCTAGCGGCGGCCCGTCGACGCCGCGCGGCGGAAAGTGCGCTCCAGGGCCCGCGAAACCCATCCCAGGCTGATGATGTCAAGCACTTTGGCACACACGCGCGGCAGCACCCCCGTCGACAGCAGCCGCCGTTGGGCCACCGCGTCGATGCAATAGAAAAACACGGGGGTGAGCAGCACGCCGAACAACGTCACCCCCAGCATGCCGCTGAAGACGGCAGTCCCCAGCGTGCGACGCATCTCGAACCCGGCGCCTTGCGCAGCCAACAGAGGCACGGTGCCGAGTATGAACGCGAACGAAGTCATGATGATGGGCCGCAATCGCAACCGGCAGGCGTGCAACGTCGCTTCGCGGCGCCCCACGCCGGCGTCGCGGCGATACTTGGCGAACTCGACAATCAAAATCGCGTTCTTGCTGGCCAGCCCGATCAGAACCACAAAGCCGATCTGCGTGAAAATGTTGATATCGTGGCCTGCCACGGCGACGCCTGCCAGCGAACACAGCACGCACAGCGGAACCACCAGAATCACCGCGAGCGGCAGCGACCAGCTTTCATACAGGGCCGCGAGCACCAGAAACACGAACATCACCGACAACCCGAACACGCGCATGCCGGTATTGCTCGCCAGTCGCTCGAGATACGTCAGTTCAGTCCACTCGATGGCCATCGCATCGGGCAGTTCCTGCCGCGCGACCGATTCGAGCGCGGCAATGCCCTGCCCCGTGCTGAACCCCCGGGCCACGCTCGCGTTGACCGCCGCCGCGGGGTACATGTTGTAGCGCGTCAGCACCAAGGGGCCGCTGACCTCGCGCACGTCGACGACCGACCCCAGGGGCACCATGCCCCCTGCGGCGTTTCGCACCCGCAGGCGTTTGACGTCGTCGGCGTCGTTGCGAAAGGGCTGGTCGGCCTGCACGATCACCTGCCAGGTGCGGCCGAAGCGGTTGAAGTCGTTGACGTACCGCGAGCCCATGCCGGCCTGCAGCGTGGCGAACACGTCCTCCAGGCTGATGCCTTGCGCCAGGCATTTTTCCCGGTCGACGTCGGCAAACAGTTGTGGTGAGTTGGCGCTGTAGATGGTGAACAGGCCGGCTAGCGCCGGCTGTCGATTGCCTTTCTCGACCAGGTTGTCGGTTTGTTCCTGCAGCGCCGCCAGCCCCAGGTCTCCCCGGTCTTCAACCATCAACCGCAGTCCGCCCGCGCGGCCGATTCCTGAAACGGCCGCCGGGAAAAACACGTTCACGACCGCTTCCGGAATCTCCCTGGCGTAGCGTTGCCGCAAGGTATTCAGAATGGCTTCGCCCTGCAGTTCCGGTGCCTGGCGGTCTTTGAATTCCTTGAGAATGATGAACATTGACCCGAAATTCGATCCGTAGGCGCTCAGCAGAAACGAGTTGCCCGCAATCGTGCTGATGTTCTTTACCCCGGGCGTTTCCAGGGCGATTTTTTCCAGCTTCGCGATCACGTCGCGCGTCCGGGCGGCCGCGGCTGCATCAGGCAATTGCACGCTGGCGATAAAGTAACCCTTGTCCTGCGTCGGAATGAATCCGCTCGGAAGTCGCCCGAAGCTCCACCAGGTCAGCGCAACCAGCCCACCGTAGAGCGACAGGACCAATAGCGGAACACGCAGCAGCTTGCCCACCGCGCCCACGTACAGATCGGTTGACCGGCGGAACGCGCGGTCGAACAGGCGAAACAGCCATCCCAGGCTGAAGTCGAGCGAGCGCGTCAGAACGTCTTTCGGGGCGTCAGCCGGGCGCAGCAAAAGCGCAGCGAGCGCCGGGCTGAGCGTCAGCGAATTGACGGTGGAAATAATGGTCGAGACGGCAATTGTCAGCGCAAACTGCCGGAAAAATTGCCCCACGATGCCCGATATGAAGGCGCACGGAATGAACACCGCGCTCAACACCAACCCTACGGCAACGACCGGCCCGGAAACTTCGTCCATCGCCCGGATGGCGGCTGCCCGCGGCGCCAGCCCCTGCTCGATATGGTGTTCCACCGCCTCGACCACCACGATCGCGTCATCCACCACGATGCCGATCGCCAACACCAGGCCGAACAACGTCAGATTGTTGATGCTGAATCCGGCCAGCGCCATCGCCGAAAACGTGCCGATGATCGCGACGGGAACGGCCAATAGCGGAATGAGCGCGGCCCGCCAGCCCTGCAGAAACACCAGCACCACGATGGCGACCAGCACAATGGCGTCGCGCAACGACTTGAGAACCTCGCGAATTGATTCGCGGATGAAGGGGGTCGTGTCGTAGCCGATTTCGTAGGTCACTCCTTCAGGAAGATCCCGGGCCAGATCCCGCATGTGGGCCTTGATCTGGTCGCCCGTTTCGAGTGCGTTGCCGTCAGACAGAATAAAGATCCCCAGGCCCACGGTCGGTTTGCCGTCGAAGCGGTTGCTGATGTCGTGGCTGCGGGCCCCCATTTCGACTCGCCCGACGTCGCGCACCCGCGTCACGCGTCCTGCGGCAGTCGAGCGCACGACCATGCTTTCGAATTCCTCGACGCCCACCAGCCGCCCGTGCACCGACAGCGGAACCTGCACGACCTGGGTGCCGGCCGGGCCCTGCCCCACCTGCCCCACCGCGACCTGCAGGTTCTGGGTTCGCACGGCCGCGACGACGTCGGCGACGGTCAGGTCGCGCATGGCCAGTTTGTCGGGGTCGACCCAGATGCGCATGCTGTAGTCGCGCTGGCCGAACAAAATGATTTCGCTGATGCCCGGCAGACGCGCCAGCTCGTCTTTGACGTGCAGTAATGCGTAATTGCTGAGATAGAGCTGGTCGTAACGGCCGTCAGGCGAAAACATGCTGACCGTCATCATCAGCTCGGGAGAGCGCTTGCGCATCGTGATACCCGTCGCGCGCACGACGTCGGGTACCTGGGGCATCGCCAGATTCACCCGATTCTGCAACAACACCTGCGCGACGTTCAGATCGACGCCCGGCTGAAACGTGACCGTCAGCGTGTACGAGCCGTCGGCCGTGCATTGCGACGACATGTACATCATTCCCTCGACGCCGTTGACCTGCTGCTCGATCGGTGCAGCAACCGTCTGCGCCACCACTTCGGCGCTTGCGCCGGGGTAATTGCAGTCGACTTGAATGGTGGGAGGGGCGACGGCCGGGTATTGCGAGATGGGCAGCGTGTAGCCTGCGACGCCGCCCGCCAGCGTGATCAAGATCGACAGCGCCGCCGCAAAGATCGGTCGGTCGATGAAGAACCTGGCCAGCACGGCACACTCACGATCTGGGCATCGGGGTTAGCGGGCCCTGGCGCCGGAGGTCAGCTTGGAATCACCCTGCGTAGCGGCATCCGCCGGGCCGCTTGCCGCGGCGGCTACCGGCGCGTTGCCGCCGGGCCAGGGCTTGGGGTTCACCTTCTGCCGCTCGCCCGTTTCGTCGCCGGCGCCCGGTTTGGCCCGCCGCAGACGATGAAACCCGTCGACGACAACGCGATCGCCCAGGCGCAAACCCTCGCTGACGACCCGCTGGTCACCCACCGACTGACCGACTTTGACGCGCCGGTATTCGACCGTATCGTCGTCGCGCACCACATACACAAATCGCTGCCCCTGATCGCTCACCAGCGCCTTTTCGGGAATATGAAGCGCCGGGTGTTCCGGGCCGACGGGAATTCGAATGCGCACAAACAACCCGGGGGCCAGAAATCCATCGGGGTTCTGCACAAGCGCCCGAGCCCGCAAGCTGCCGCTGGCCGGGTCGACCTGATTATCGGTGAAGTTGAGGGTCCCCCGGTACGAGCCGGCTGAGAAGTCATCTTCGTCGGCGAGCGCCAATTGCACAGGCAGCTCGGAATTCCACGAGTAGGGCAGCTTTCGCTCTTGCACCAGCCTCTGAAGCCGCAAGAGGGTCCGCTCGTCGATATCAAAATACGCATAGATGGGGTCGAGCGCCACAACCGTCGCCAGCGACGTCTCATCGGCCACTACGAGATTGCCCGGGTCGGCCAGGCGGCGACTCATCCGGCCGCCGATTTTCGCGGTGATCTTCGTAAAGTCGAGTTCAAGTTGAGCGAGTTCGAGGCTGGCACGGGCCGATTGCAGCGCTGCCTCAGCCTCGCGACGGTCGAAAACGGCCGTTTCGTAGTCTTCCTGCGAAATCGCTTTCCGGCTCAATAACCCTTCGGCCCGATCTTCCTGCCGGCGCAAGCGCTGCAGGTGCGCCTCGGCCTGCCCAGCGGCCGCCTGGGCCCGATCGAACTCGGCCTGGTAGGCGCGTGGGTCAATCTCAAACAGGGCCTGCCCGCGCTCTACGACGTCGCCATCTTTGAACAGCACCCGATCCAGGTAACCGCTGACACGTGACCTGACATCGACGATCTCGGCGGGCATCAAACGCCCGGGAAACTGCTCGAAATCTGTGACCAGCGTCTCTGAGGGCACGGTCACAAGCACTTCGGGAAGGCTCGGCGCGCGCGCACTGATCGCTTCCGGCCGACAACCGCACATTGTCGACACCATTGCCGCCAGCAGTACGCCCGGCCCGAAAGGCGACGTCCGACCACGCCGGGGGGCCCGGGCGGGGGGGTGGCACGCTACGCCGTTAGCCTTCAGCTCGCAGAGAATTTCGGCCGTAGCGGAAGTCGCCAGACTTCCGTGAAGCCGCGAGGGTAGCGGAATTCTGGCGAATTCCGCTACCAAAAGAGATAACGGCGTGGGGTGGCACGCGGGGGCCAAGGCGCCCCGGCGCCGTCGGGAAGACTCATGGATCTCGCCAGACACAGGTAAGATTGCGTGCGTATAATAGAGTGAAGAAGCTATGACTGACTGGTCAGTCAGTATCAATCTTCTGTAATCTTACGCTGCGCCGGCGGCTGATTTCAAGAGATTCAAAACTTCGCAGCTCCTGCCGCGGGCGCCCGAAAGCACGCAACTGGCACATTCCGTCCGGATCGCTGCATGCCGCCGTCAGCTTCACGACGTCTGAAATCGCCCACAGATCGTCGTTCCGCTCGCCGACAGGTCATTCTCGAGGCCGCGGCGCGGCTGTTTGCATCGCAAGGCTATTCCGACTGCGACATGGAATGCGTGGCGTCCGCGGCCGGCGTGGCCAAGGGCACCTTGTATCTCTACTTCGCGGGCAAACGTGAACTGTTCTTCGAATGCGTCGACTGGGGCTTGCGGCAGATGCAGCAGGCCGTGCGCGCGGCGACCGAGTCGACGCCTGACGGCGTCGAAAGAATGTCGAGAGGCATCAACGCCTATCTGGCTTTCTTCGACGCGCACCCCGAGTACGTCGAGCTGATGATTCAGGAGCGCGCGATTTTTCGCGATCGGAAACGACCGACTTATATCGAACATCGGGAAGTCAATATCGGGTATTGGCGCGAACTCTACGGCCAGCTTGTGGCCCAGGGCCGCATGCGCAGCGACCTGCCGGTGCAAAGGATGGTCGATACCGTGGGCAGCCTGCTGTACGGGTCGATGTTTCTCAACCATCTGATCGGCCGCACCGTTCCCTTCGAAGACCGGTACAAGTCGCTCGTGAAAATTCTGTGGCACGGCCTGCTGACCGAGAGGGGTCGCCCGGGCGACACAAGACGCCCAGGCGCCGAAGATAAGCCGCCGGCGCCTGGCGCCGCGCCCCGGCGAAGCAGAAATCGCCGCGTGGCGCGCAACCGGGCTGACCTATTCGGGCGCAGCACCCGACGATCGCAGCAGCCGGGCCGCTGAATCGGCCGCGGCCGAAAACCGCCCGCGCTCGCGCGGCTGCCGCTGCCTGTGCTGCCCGAGGCTCATCGTGAAAAACTCGACGATCCGCCGGTCGTATTCGTCGCCAGCGGTCTGCCGGGCCATGTTGTGCTTCGCCCCCGGCACGATCCACACGCCCGGTTCGTCCTGGGCAGTGCGGGCGTGCAGGTTCAGAGTGACGGCGGGAATAACGTAAGTGTCGCGCTCGCCCGACATCATCAGCACCGGCTTCCGGCGCAGCGCCGTCATGGCCTTTTCAATGTTTGCGTAGCGACAGCCACGCCGCAACTGGCTCGTCGAACGAATGAGCCACAGGCTCAAGCGCACGTGCCAGCGGGGCAAGAGCCGCAAGACCGTTTCGGGAAAATACAGGCAGCCCCACCGCGCGGTAAAATGCCGGAGCATCTCGTCACACGAGTAGGCGCCGTCGGTGCAGACAGCCAGCACCGAATCGCACCCGGCGGCGGCCACGAGCGCCGCGCACCCCCCGCGGCTGATTCCGAAAACGCCCAGCGGCAGAGTTCTGAGATCGACGCGCGAATCGATGTAAGCGACCGCCGCCCTGACGTCGTCGACCTCAAACCCCGTCAGCCAGTGCATGGGTTCGTAGCCGGGCATCTGATCGCTATCTCCGTGATTGCGAAAATTGAACGCCAGCACGTGAAAGCCCGCAGCCAAGAGCCCTTCGCAATACAGCGCGGCCGACCACCGGTCGCTGTCGAGTTCGTGGCAGAACAGCACCAGGCCGCGGGGCGCCGCGTGAAACGTGCGAAACAGGCTTCCCTGCAACCGCAGGCCGTACGACGTGGCGATCGAAATCGGCTCAGCCGAGCGATCAGGCGGATGCCGCTCGGCGCGAAACGGAGGGCGGCTCTCGAAGATCGGCAGCCCCACCCTCAGCACCACGATCTGGAACAGCAAGTCGAGTACGAAGAGCGGTGAGACACAGGCGAGAACGACCACCCAGTTCACAGATTTCTCCCCACCGCCACATGACCGGTCCGTCATCCGGTGTGTCGGCTGCAATCTCCTCCCGGCCCCCTCATCCCTGAAATGCCGAGAATATCAGCGAAATATTCTGTCCCCCGAACCCAAAGCTGTTCGACAATGCCGTACTGACCGCCGCGTCGCGCGCCGCATTCGGGACGTAATCCAGATCGCACTCCGGGTCAGGCGTCTCGTAATTCATCGTCGGCGGCAATACCTGGTCGCGAATGGCCAGCAGGCACGTAATCGCCTCCACGCTGCCGGCGGCCGCAATCAGATGCCCCATCATGCTCTTGATGCTCGATACCGGCGTGCGAAATGCGTCGGCCCCCAGGGCCTTCTTGATCGCCATCGTCTCGACCCGATCATTCACGTCGGTGCTGGTGCCGTGCGCGTTGATGTAATCAATCTGGCTGGTATTCAACCCGGCGTCGCGCAGCGCCATTTGAATGCAGGAAACGGCGCCACGACCTTCCGGGTGCGTGTCGGTGATGCGAAACGCGTCGGCGGTCGAACCATAGCCCACAATCTCGCCATAAATCTTCGCCCCGCGGGCCTGCGCTCGCTCAAGCTCTTCGAGAATCAGCATTCCGGCGCCTTCCCCGAGAACGAACCCGTCGCGGTTCTTGTCAAAGGGCCGCGACGCCTTTCGCGGCTCTTCGTTGTACAGCGACAGCGCCGTCAGCAGATTGAAACCCGTCACCCCGAACGGGTGTATCATGCTGTGAGAACCGCCTGAAAGCATCACATCGGCATCGCCCCGCCGAATGATTTCGGTCGCCTCGCCGATCGCCTGGCTCGATGCGGCGCACGCTGTCAGGCAGTTCAGGTTGGGCCCCTGTGCGTTGAACAGCGCCGCCAGGTGCCCCGCGGGCATGTTCGGCTCCTGCTCCATCTCGAACATCGGGTCAAGCTCGCGCAACCCCCCGCGCGTGAAGTGCTCGAGGTCGACTTCGCCGTCCTTCCGGGCCTCGCTCACCAACTTCATGAACCGCGCGAAATCCTGCTGACCTTCGCCGGCCCCCAGATACACCCCGAATCGCGAAGGGTCCAACGGGCCTTCCACGACGCGCGAATCACCCACGGCCTCGACGGCGGCGGCGATCGCAAACGTCACGTTGCGACCGGCGTAAGCGTACCGCTCAGGACGCTCGACCAATCGAGCCAGATCGAAATTCTTCACCTCGGCGGCGATGCGCGTGGGAAAACGGCTGGCGTCGAAATGAGTGATCTCGCCGATGCCGCTGCCCCCCTCTTGAAGGACGCGCCACATCGACTCGACGTCGTTTCCGACCGGGGTGACCACCCCCATGCCCGTGACGACGACGCGACGTCTCATAGACCGATTCCTGCGAAGCGCACGGACAGGAGCGCCGCGAGCGCCGATTCAAGTGTAACCAACACCCTTTGAACGACAAGTGAGCATTACAGGCGACTCATGGCAGGTTGGGGGTCGCCGACAAACTGCCGTCTCCTGCCTTGCCCACATCCAATACCCTCAGCAAACCCATCGAAAAGACGAAGTTCTTCTGATCAACAGCGGCCGCGGCCGAGTCAGTCGCGAGATGGGCGAACACAATCTCTGCCTCGGCCACCAGCCGCGAACCGACCCGTGCCTCGCATTCGACGATTCCCCCGTCGGTACGCACGTCGAGCAGCTTCGCGGTGTACGTCAGCGTATCCCCAGGACACGCCCAACTGTGAAACGTCGCGTTGGAAATCTTCGCCAGAATCACCGGATTCTGATACTGCCGGGCCTCGCCCAACAGAATTCCGCCAGTCTGAGCCAGCCCCTCGATGATCAATGTCCCGGGCATCACGGGAAACCCGGGAAAATGGTCGTGCAGGTGGTCCTCCGCCAGCGTCACGTTCTTGATCGCCGTGGCGTGCGAACCGCTGTGAAACTCCAGAAACCGATCGATCCAAAACCAGCGCATACAAACGTGCGCCCACGAACCGCCAAATGATCCAGCCACACCCTGCGGCGCCCGACCCCCCTCACCCTCCGCCAGCGGCCAGCTTTCTCTGCAGAAACTTGACGATCATCTGGACCGTAAACAATTCCTGAATATTCTCAACGTTCGGGTCTTTGGCGAACTTGTCGATATCGGCATGCGGCATGCGCTTGCGCAATTCGGCAATGCCCGCCTCGGTGACAACCCCGTCTTTGACCAGGTTCTGATCGGCCGCGAGGCTTTCAGGAAACAACTCGCCGCGCGGAATCTTGATCGCAAAATTCTTTTCGAGCCGAAACACGATGTCGAGAAAATCGATCGACTCGGCGCCCAGGTCACCGACCAGCGTCGCCTCAGGAGTCACCTCGTCGTCATCGACCCCCAAGGCATCGACCAGCGTTTCCCGAACCTTCGTGTAAATCTCATCAGCCGTAGGCATTCATGCTCCTCCTCAGAAACCCCCCAGCGTCAGTCCGCCGTCGACCGTCAACACCTGGCCGGTGATGTACGACGCCGCGTCGCTCGCCAAAAACAACACCGCCTGCGCGATATCGGTCGGCTGCCCCAGCCGCCGCGCCGGAATCGCCTTCTTGATTTCGTTCTCGGCGGCATTTCGCACCGCCGCAGTCATGTCGGTCTCGATGAAACCGGGCGCCACGGCGTTGACGGTCACCCCCCGGCTGGCCAGTTCCTTCGCCAGACACCGGGTAAACCCTTCGACGCCCCCCTTGCTGGCGGCATAGTTCGTCTGTCCTTTGTTTCCGAAATGAGACGCCACGCTCGACATATTCACGATGCGCCCGTATCGGGCCGAGATCATCGGCCGCGTGACCGCCTGACAAAAATTGAATGTGCCGAAGAGATTGGTTTCCAGCACCTCCTGCCACTGCTGCTCCGACATCGTTGCCAACAGAGTATCGCGAATGACTCCGGCATTGTTGACCAGAATGTCGACCCGTCCCCAGCTTTCCAGCACTTTCTCGACGATCGCATCGGCCGCCGACTTGCTGCGCACATCGGCCTGATAAGCCGCGACCGTGCCACCCCGGTTCTGCAATTGCGAAACCAGCTCCTCCGCCGTTTCGGCGCTTGATTGATACACGAACGCCACGCGGGCGCCGGCGCCGGCGAGAGCCTGCACGATGGCCCGGCCGATTCCTCGGCTGCCGCCTGTCACCAGTGCCGTTCTGCCTTCAAGTGTCGTCATTGTGTTGCTGCCGATCCTGCGGCGCTCGCCAGCGACCGGCCTTCAGGCCATAACTGGCCAAACAATTCGCGGGCGGCTTCGATCTGCCGAGCGTCGGCTGAAGCCAATTCGGGGTTTCTGTCCGCCAGATTGAATCGTTCCAGCGTCAACCGGGCGCTGACCGCAGGAGTTCCATCGACGCTTCCGCTCCCCTTGAACGTACACCGACCTTCATTCCACCCCTGGCACTGCGACATGACCGACAAGGTCCGGCCCGGAGCCACGAAATTCACGAACTTGACCGCTCGCACCTGCTGCAGCATCACGGTGCTGTACGTAAACCCCTCGGCATGTCGCATGAACCAGGCCGAAGTTTGAACGAGCGCCTCCAGCATCAACACGCCGGGCATCACCGGGAAGCCCGGAAAATGGTCGGCCAGGTATTCCTCAGCCAGCGACAACTGCTTGATCGCGGTGATCGACTCTCCTGGCACAATGGCGGTGATTCGGTCGATCAACGTAAACCGCATGCGACTCCTCGGCTCCATTTCCGAAACTCGGAAAATGAAATCAAGATCGGCGAGTATATTCCGGCCCCATCAGCGTCACAAGGTATGGAGCATAAATATAAACGATTGTTGATGCTTGCAGTCGGGCAGCCCACCGTGTTCTATAGAGCCCCTCAGGCCGGCCGCTGCAACGGGTCGCATCTTATTACCCGGCAGCCGTTTTTGCCCGGTCACCTGACTGCCGTCCAACAGGTGAAATGTGCGGAAGCGGCAAGCGTGCCCAGGTTGCGGCGCAGGTTGTGGCGTATTGGCGCGACGCAACTTTCAGCTTGTAGCGGCTGCGGTGGGAAGGTTGGGGGTGAAGAATAGGCCCCGAATTCCCGAAATTCCCCCGAATCGGGAAAACCGTCGTATTTTCTCTTGAGTTTTTGTGAGAACGATTGCTATTCTCGTCCGATGATAGGTTGCTGTTGATCGACCGGCGGGTCGTCACCAGTCGTCTCTTTGTCAATTCGGCGGCATCGTTAGAAAGGCTGCGACTATGCAAGCGGCAGTGGCGGATTTTGACTTTCTTGAAGAGATCCGGCTGCGTCGATGGGCCCGAGAGAACTACGTGGGCGCTGAAGAGCGGGACGAAGGCTGGCACCCTATTGTGCTGGAAGAAATGCGAATCAAAGATCAGGAGATCGACGAATCTGACGAATGCGAGCTCGTCGTCCACAATGACGCCACCTGAAGCGGTTGAAGCATCGCCGCCAGGCCGCCGTGGTGTGTCTTACCGGGTCTCAGAAGAGGCCCGGTTCTTTTTTGCGCCGTAGGTACGGGTTACTTGCCGGCCCGCCAGGCTGGTCTCGCCGCCCCGCATCGCTCCCAGCTTACTTCTTCGCCGGTTTCGATGGCGCATCCTTGGCGGCCGTGCGGGCATTCGGCGCGCCGCCGGCTCGAGATTTGCCCGATTCTCCCGCCTTCAGATCGTCTCCCGTTTCTTCCTTCTCTGGCTTGGACGCCGCCGCGGGCTGCCCCAGTTGTTTCCAGTACTCGACCTTCCAGTGGCCAAACGTATCGACCACGGTGGCCCCCAGATCTTTCAGGGCCGCCTTGAAAATGGCCGACGTCATGTGCTGATTGTCGATTGTCCGCTGCAGCACAAATCGCCGCACGCTCGGCACATAGGCGAAAAACTGTCCCTTGCCCAGCTTGTCGTTGTCGGCCAACAGCCGCAACAAAGCGGTGCGGGGCACGTCGGCTGCCGATTGGGGCAGTTCGTCGAGCCAGGCAATGATCCAGATCGATTTCTCGTCGGTGCTCAGCACGGCCGACATCGACAGGTTCCAGTCTTCGGTGTGCTTGGCAGTGAACTCGAAATCGAACCGGCTCTCGACCTTCGTCGGCGACAGGCCGAGCGCCCGAAGCATTTCGCCCAGCGAGTCGACGGTGAGTGCGCCTGACGTTTTCTGGGCCGGTTTCTCGGTCTTGTCGGCCTTTTCTTCGGCCGCGTGAATGGCGCTTGCCGCCAACCCGCCCATTGCCGTCAGTCCACCAACCAGCACCGAGCGCCGCGTGAGATTCGACCGCATTCCACACTCCTTTGTCTTGTCGAAAACCATCCTTGGTACCGGCTGGCGGCGAGTTAATCGCCTTCCAATCCGCCGGCCCCCTGGCTGAGGTGGCGCAGGCACAATTGCGACCAGGTTTCAAACCGGTCGACGTCCTGTATCAATTCCTCTGCAGGGGCAAACCCTGCCTGTAACATCGACTTTTCGCGGGGGCGAACTTTGGGCGCTTCGAGGTCAAACACGTGTACAATTCCGAGGTGTACGCGCCCCACCTCGGTTTCGTCGTCGTTCAAGAGGCCGATGCACCGATCTTCGTGCGGGCTTTCAAGATACACTTCTTCTTCAATCTCGCGCCGCAAGGCTTCAAGATACGGGGTCGCGAACAGATTTCGGTCTGCGCTCGAAATATGTCCCCCCACCCCGATCGACCGCTTGCTGTGCAGTCGCCCCTCACCCTGCAGTTTTCCCCGGCGGTAATGGAACAATTGTCCGCGGCACCGAAAGATGCAGTACGGAATGATTTGCTTGAAGTTCGGGTCGGTTTCCATCTGGTCCCGCGGACGGTAGCTGATATGGGCCGGGTCCAATAGCGTCTTGAGGTACGGCTCGACGTTCGGGGAAAACCCCTGAAAATACCCCAATTCGCGAAACAGCGGCGCGGGGACCACCAGCACATGTTCGACGGGCGGGCTCACAGACACAAGAGGCCTCCGAAATCGCGGCAGGGTTCAGGAAGCCGGCCATCCGCCGGCTTCGCGTCTGGCAGACCGTACCGAGCCGCACCGCACCGAGCAAGCCCTCGGGAGTCACGTGATTGCCTGATCAGCGCTCCTGGGTCGGCCGCCCGAGAAGTTCTCGCAGCTTCGCACCCGGGTCAGGCGCTCGCATCAGCGCTTCTCCGACCAGAATCGCACCCACGCCGGCGCGCTCCAGCCGTTCGACGTCAGAGCGACTTTGTATTCCGCTCTCGCTGACAAGCACACAATCTGAGGGCACGCGCGGCCTCAGGCCGATCGTGTGCTCGAGGTCGGTCACAAACGTTCGCAGGTTGCGGTTGTTGACTCCCACCAGCGCCGGCTCGAGTTTCAAAACGCGATCGAGATTGTCGGGCTCGTAGATCTCGATCAGTGTCGCCATTCCCAGTTCGGCGGCGTAGAAATACAACTCGCGCAAAGTGCAATCATCGAGGCATTCGGCAATCAGCAGCACGCAGTCGGCCCCGGCGACGCGCGCCTCGAGCACCTGATACCGGTCAAGCATAAAGTCTTTGCGCAAGATCGGTAGCGCCGTGGCCCATCGCACGGCCGTCAAATCGTCGAGGCAACCCTGAAAATAGCGCTCATCGGTCAGCACACTGAGGGCTGCGGCGCCATTCCCTTCGTAACAGCGGGCCACTGAGACCGCATCGAAGTTTTCGCGAATCACGCCAGCCGATGGTGAGGCCTTTTTCACTTCGGCAATCACGCGCATCCCGTGGCCGTTGCGTTGCAGTGCGGCGATGAAATCCCGCACGGGGGGCGCGTCTGCCAGCCGCGCGTGCAGGTCGGCAGCCGGCCGAGCTTTTTTGGTCGCGGCAATTTCGTGGCGCTTGTGGGCGACGATTTCCTGCAAGACGTCCGGCACGCGCGATCTCCGCCACCCCGATCCCAATTCTGAGATGGCCCGATGTGTTCAGGCTTCTGGGGCAGGTTATCCCGAACACTCGCGCTCGGCAAGTTGTCGCGAGCATTCGCCGGGGCAAAGCAAGAGGCGTTCGAACTCGCCCGATACAGCGCATGGGCCGCCCGAGTCGAAACCGTCGAAACGATCGGTGCAGGTCCCTCGCGTCGGCAGGACCGGCCGTGTTGAAAAAGGTGTCTGGAACTCTCCGCACCTGCGAAAAACCCATCGGAGCCTGGATGTCACAAAGTTCCAGACACCTTTTTCAACAGGCTGCTTGGGGTCGGCAGGATCCGCCGACTGCGGAATCGCCGAAGGTCGCCGAACTCGTCAGCCGAGTTTATTGTGCGCACACCAATTTCAGTTTACCTTGGTCTTTTTGAGCGGTTGACAGTGCAGTTGATGGGCGAATCAACCCTTACACTTCCCCAATTGCAGAAATGAACACAACCAGCCCTCCTGATATCGACGGCCTCGCAGAACGGGTGCTCGCCGATTACGACCGTCACGATCCCAGTACCGTATTCGCCGACGGCCTGCGACTTTCGATCGAAGAAGGGCAGCGCTTGCAAGACGCCGTTGCGCATAAGCGCGAGCGGCGAGGAGAGCGGGTCGTCGGTTACAAGATCGGCTGCATCTTCAAAGGCAACCAGCAGCTTCTGGGCGTAACGCACCCCGTGTCGGGGCGATTGTGGTCGACCGAGCAGCATGCAGACGGCGCCCGCCTGGCCCGGGCCAATTTCGCGAACGTCGCGATCGAGGGCGAATTTGCCGTCACGTTGTCGCGCGACGTCCCCCGCGACGCTTCCCTGGCGGTGATTGCCGAGGCTGTCGAACAGGTTTTTCCGGTCATCGAACTGCACAACCTGCGGCTCCTCGGGGTTGAGCCCAGAGGGGCCGAGTTGATCGCCAACAATGCCATTCATTGCGGCGTTGTGCGAGGCGTCGGCAGCCCGCGACCGGTGGCCAACGTCGCGACCGATTTGTCGATCCGCTTCGACGGCCAGGTGGTCGACCGGTGGACCGACATTCGCTGGCCCGAAGGCATCCTGCAGACTGTGGGTTGGCTGGCCGACCGCCTGGCAAACCTGAACCAACAACTCACGCGCGGTCAGACGATACTGACGGGCGCGCTGGGGCCTCCCTTGCCCGTCGCCCATGTCGGCCACGTGCAGGTTGAATCCAGCCAGTTTGGGGCGGTCGAAGCCTGGTTTGAATAGGGCGCAGAACAATGGCCGACGGGAGGTCGAAAGTGCTGCGCCGAACAAGACGGTGAGTCTGTAATCAGCCCGGTGCCCCGTGCGCCGGTTCCCACTCGATCGGCTCGAGCGATTGTGAAGAGGCGCTCGGGGGTGGCCCGGTCAAACCGGCGTCAGAGATGCCGGTCGCGGGGTTCTTCCAGAGGCTGGGCCAGAGGTGCCTGAAGGCGGCCGTGTACGATGGAAACACGGGGACAGCCGCCTGGGGGTGCGCTTGCCGGTATTGCTCCAGCCGCGCGCCCAACTCGACATGCTGCGCCCGCGGGTGCCGATGATGCGGGCCATGAATCGCGATGTCGAAATTGAAGAACGACAGCAGTCGGCTGACGGGGTTGCCGGCGAGCACAGTTCGAGTTCCCAGAAGAGGGTCGGGGCTGGTCATCCCGAGGTGCTCGACGAATTTGCGGCCCGTGTTGAGCATCGGAGAAAGAACCAACGGCAGGAGCCAGACGGGGTCGAAGTGCGACCAGCTCCAGCCAAATTGATCGGCAGCCACAACAATCGCGGCGATGCCTGCAGCCCAGCCCGCCAGCACTGCCAGGTACTCGCGGCCTATTGTCCGCCGCACGTCGGGGGGCAAGCGCGGGTCGTTGACGAAATAGATCCGGCCGTAAATGTACGGTGCCGTCACGACGCCCAATAGCAGGTCGAACCAGACGAACGCGCGGCGAAAGGCCCGCGACGTGCGCGGGTCGCTGTACGGCCAGAGCTCGTAATCGGCCGGCGTATTGAGATAGGCATGATGACGACGGTGCGTCTCGCGGTAGACGGTGTAGGGAATGAAAATCAGCGCCCCGAGCACCCGGCCGAAAGCCCGATTCAACCGCTCGCCGCGGAACAACGTCTGATGGACCGACTCATGAAACGATCCGCCGATGCAGAACCAGCAGTACGATAAACAGGCGACCCAGCCGGTGCGAACGACCCAGTGGGCGCCCCCGAACCCGGCGATCAAGCCGGGATAGCCCACGACCGCCAGCAGCGGAAACAACAGAAACCGCAGCCAGAACAGCCACCCTCCCGAGGGGGCAACGTGAGACTCAAGATGAACCGGAGACGCTGGCAGCATTGCACGTGTCGTTCCACAGAACTTCGGGCAGAGGGTCTTCTGCCATTGTCGCTTCCGGCGGCCCGTCGACCGCCACCTCTGACGCACATTCTCTGGAGGTGAACCCCGCAATGTCGCTCAACTGAGCCACAAACAGGTCGGCGAACTGCCCCGCAGCGGCTGTCGAAAATCTCAGCGGGTCGCAGTTGAAGTTGATGAACAGGCGGCCTGCGTAGGTCCCCACCGAAGTTCCCACAGACGACCCCGGGCGAACGGGGGCCGCCCCCAATAGCGCTTCCAGCGTCACGTTACCGGCGACGCACCGCCCGCGCTTGAGCGGAAAGCGGTTGCCCAGTTGCCGCCTGACCTCACCGACGTTGGCCAGCATCGCCGTCACAAACCGGAACGGTATGCGGGTCGTGAGAGCCATGGCGCCGGGAACCCGTCTCAGCCAGGCCAGGCTCATGGGCAACAGCCGGCTGTCTCCCGAGCTCAGCAGAATCTCTGATTCGCGGTGAATGTACCGCAGCAAGGCGTCTTCATCGGCCAGCGATTGCACGTGCCGCGTCAGAAACACGTAGCTCAACACGTTGGCGGCGGGCGACCCGTCGTGCAAAGGCGAGCGCAGGCTGGTCGGCACGCCGATGCGGTAGGGCTTGAGCCACGGCTCGCGGCCGTGATCGACGTTCCACAACTTGAGCGTGCGGAACATCGCCAGCAGATAGAGCTCGTTGGGGGTGACCCCCCGGCGGGTGGCGACGGCCTTCAGGCCGGCCAGCGCCTGCCGACTCAGTATTCGGGTGACGAACGGGTCGAACGGCTTGTCGGGCGCGCAGGCTGCCGACTCCAACCCGGCCGGGCGCCGGGCCAGGCCGCAAGGGCGGCGGCCGACAAATTCCGACAATCGCGGCACGACCCGCTTCCAGAACCCGGCAGGCGGGCGACCGTCGGGCCATAGTTGGCCGCGTTCGCGCAGCGCCGCGGGTTGAAGATCGTCGAGTGTCGGTCCCTCCGCTTCGAATTCCGCCGTAGCGCGCCCGTACAGGGCGAGCAGGTCGCCCAGAAACCGCACGGCGCCGATTCCGTCAGTGGCCGCATGGTGGAATTGAAATACCACGCGGGACCGGTCGTTTGTTCGGCCAACCCAGATTCGCACGCCAGGAGCACGCCGCACGTCGAGCCGGCGGTCGCAAAGCCTCGGCAATTCCGGCGGTCCGTCTGACCAGACCAATGCCGGCCCTTGCCGGGCGGCGACCCAGTGCCAGCTTGTGGCGCGTCGCTGCGCGACCGCGCGCAACAGCGGGTGCCGGCTCAGCGCACCGGCCAGCGAATTTTCGAATGCTTTGCGGTCAAGCGCGCCCGATAACACGAGTTCGATGAAGAACGTCATCGGGTAGTCGCGACGATCGTCGGCGAGCATGTACTGCTCGAACGGCGTCAACGCCAGCGGAAAGATCGCACCCGATTCGTCGGCCGACCGGCAATCGGCCGGATCATTGTGGAGAATCGACGTCATGTCATTTCCCGCGGGAGGGCCGGCGGCATTGGTTCCGGCGCTGGATTTGGTGCCGGAGGTCGGCCACTGAGCATCAGGAGCGTCAGGCGGTAGTCGCAGATGAGCGACCGCAACGGCGCCGTGGCGGTGAGCGGCCGATTGTGCTCGACAAATGCGTGCCCGACCCAGGCCGGCGCATAGCCGACCACCGCCGCGAGCAACAGCCACCACCACGACTGCGTAACGACGGCGGCAATTGCCACGCCCACTGAGAGCACAGTCCCGACGACGTGCAGCCAGCGGTTGAGGGGCGAGCGATGGGCGGCCAGATAGGCCCCCCAGAACTCATCCAAAGAATGCTGCGCCACGACGCCGGAATGTCCGGTTTCGTCCACAGTTCCACCCCGATTCCCCGTAGACTTTCGAGAGCGACGGCCCGATTGTGGTGACGTGCGCGGGGGAATGTCAACCGACGGTCGAATTCAGCGCTGCGAAACGCTTGCGCCGACTGAGCCGTTACGCCGCCCCGCTTCCGGGGCGAACCCTCGCCACGCATTCGGACTAACGGGCAGTGCTGCGGAACGCTTGCGCCGACCGAGCCGTTACGCCGCCTCGCTTGCGGGGCGAGCCCTCGCTACGCATGCGGACTAACGGGCAGCGCTGCGAAACGCTTGCGCCGACTGAGCCGTTACGCCGCCCCGCTTGCGGGGCGAGCCCTCGCCGGAGATGAGGCTCAGCCGATACCGGCTCGCGACCCGAAGACGCCGATTCGTTGGCGTCTTGGCCGTCGCCGCGTAAGATAGAACGCGCGCGTCATCCCCCCCCACCGCTTCATCAGCGGAACCACCCGACTCAGCGAGGCTCAACCATGGTCTGCAGGGCATTATTGGCGCTGGCGGTGTTTGCGATCTCGGTGTTTCCGGCGGCCGGGGGGGAAGAGCCCGGGGGACGCGGCAGCGTGTTGCTTATCGGGAAGCAACCCGATCACCCGTACGGCACGCACATGTACCTGCATGCCTCGCGGATGCTGGGAGAATGCGCGCGGTTGAACGGCTACGAACCCATCGTCTCCGACGGGTGGCCGACAGATGCCGCGCTGTTGAAGGGCGTCAAGACAATCGTCGTCTATGCCAGCCCGGCAGCCGAACTGCTGCTCGACGCGCCTCATCGTGACGAGGTGCTTCGCCTGCTGAAGGATGGCGTGGGGCTGATGACGATCCACTGGGCATCGACGATCACTAAAGACAACCTCGAACGGCTGGGCGACCGCTGGATCGGCTGTCTCGGCGGGACCTGGGTCAGCGATGTGAAGCAGTTGAGCACCGACAAGTCTGAGTTGAAGCAGCTTCTGCCCAGTCACCCCATTTGCCGGGGCTGGTCCAGCTACGAGCTGCGCGACGAGTACTATCTCAATCCGCGGATCAAGGAAGCGCAGCCTCTGTTGCAGGTGACGACCAAAGGGCAGGATGTCGTCGTGGGGTGGGTGTTCGAGCGGCCCGACGGGGGCCGTTCGTTCGCCACGACCCTCGGGCATTTCTACGGCAACTTCGAACACGAACCGTTTCGCCGCATGATCGTCAACGGCATGGTGTGGACGGCCAAGGGCAACGTTCCCGAAACAGGGTCCCGCATCGACGTGGCCGACGAGTTTCTGAAATTGCCACCGGCGCCCGAGAAGAAACCTTAGCCTGGATTATTCATGTCCTGGTTGGGGGGGCCGGCAAGCCGAGAGTCACGGCGATCGAATTTGAACAGATGGAAACGAAGGCAACGAAGGGCAAGACCATCAGGTCAATCTTCCATTGAATTCGAGCATCAGACGGGGCACTGGAAAAGAAACGAGGACATCTTCCTGCTTTCGTCGACACCCGGCACGACGCCGTGGCGTGGGCTGACTTTTTTGTTCTTCGTTGCCTTTGTTGCCTTCTGTTTGGTTCAGTCGCGCAGTGTTTGATTCCCGCGGCTGATTCTCAGGCTTTGATCGCATGCATGCTCGATTCGAAGAAGCGGATCGGCTGAGCCGGGAAGTCATTGGCGCCGCGATCGAGGTCCACAGGATCCTCGGTCCTGGTCTGTTGTAGAGTGTGTACGAAAAGTGTCTGCTGCGCGAGCTGGAGCTTCGGGGAATCAACGCCGTGAGACAGCGGGATGTCTCGATTGAGTACAAGGGATTCACGTTCGCAGAGACGCTGAGATTCGATCTGCTCGCGGAAGGCTGCCTGCTGGTGGAAATCAAGGCAGTCCAGGCCGTCATTCCGGTACACAAGGCGACGCTCCTCAGCTACATGAAGCTCTTGAATGTCCCGATTGGTCTCGTGCTGAACTTCCACGAAGTTCGACCGGTGGACGGCGTACACCGAATGCTGCTGCCCGGTGCGAATCTTCCCTGAACCGAATCTCAACAGAAGGAAACAAAGGCAACGAAGGGCATGGCCATCAGGTCCATTTTCCACGGAAGACGGGGCGGTAGAAAGTTGCGTTATCTCGAGATTCCGCACCAACCGCTGACCCCCATTTGCCATCAGGCACATCGACACCCAGTGCGACGGTCGGGGCGTGGGTTCACCAGACCCCTTTTTTTGCCCTTTGTTGCCTTCGTTACCTTCTGTTTAGTTCAGTCGCGCAACCTCGGCCCACTACTACGCCGTTTCGCAGTCGACGCTACCGTTGTGCCCCGGCATGCTCGACGGCGCCGCGCCGCTGCAGAAACCGCGTGGCCAGCCAGCAAAGCACGGCCCACACCAGCCCGGCCGTCCAGCCGGCCAGTACGTCGCTGGGGTAATGCACCCCCAGAAACACCCGGCTCGCCCCCACCAGAAACGTCAGAAATAGGGCCACCGCCAAGAGGTAAGTCTTTAGCCGCCGCTGCGGCACGAACCGCGCCAGAAGCGCCCCCAGCGTCAGATACACGACCGCCGAGAGCATTGCGTGGCCGCTGGGAAAACTGGCGGTAGTCACGCGCGCCAGATGCGGCACGATTTCGGGCCGGGGGCGATCGATCAGCGTCTTCAGCATCTGCATGACAACGAGCCCGCCCAGCGAGGCCACCACCACCAATAGCGCGGCGTGCCGCTTCTGCACAATGACGAGATACCCTGCGGCCGTCACGACAATCAGCGTCAACACGGCGAACCCTCCCAAGGCGCTAAAGTCGCGCCCGACCTCTTCGACCCAGCGTGGGCCGAGCGGGCTGGCCTGGTTATCGGCGTTGCGCAGCGACTGCATCAGCCACCGATCGAGGTCTTGCGTCTGCCCCGTCGCCACCAGATGCACGAGACCCAGAAAAACCCAGACCCCCACGACCACCGCCAGCACCGCGAGCAGCAACAAGAGGTCGCGGCCTCCCAGCCAGGCCGCGCATCTCGCGATCAGGCGGCGGGATGCAGTCATGTGTCAGCGCTCTGCGAGCGTGCTCTGTCGCCGGCGAACTGCCAGCACTCAATGTATGGCTGATTTCACGAACAAATGCCAATGAACAACGCCGGGCGCGCACCTCAGGTGCCCCGGCCGCTCGGCCTGCACCGGGTCAACGCACAGGCTCGCTGGCGCCTTTCAGGTTGAACGCGACGAGCGGAGCCTTGTCGCACCGTTGAAACTCACCCCGCCGAGGCGGCCGTCACCAGTTAGTGATCGAGCCATCCGGCCGGCGGAACAGGTCGACGGGCTGCGAGTGTTCAGTCACGTCAGCGACGAGTTCGAGCCCCTTGAGATCGACCTCAACCCCCAGCCCCGGCCGATTGTTGGGCCAGAGTCTGCCGGAACGAAAATCGTAGGCTTGCGGCAAGTGCGGGAATTCGAGCCGGCCGTCGCGCACCATCTCGAGCAGCACGGGCCCCGAAAACACTCCGCAGGCGTGCACCAGCGCCGCGGTCGCGATCGGGCCGGTGAAATGCGGAATCAACCCCACGTAGTGCGTCTCGCACAATGCGGCGATTTTCAGAAACTCGGTGAGACCGCCGCAGTTGGGCAGCGTCACGCGCGAGTAGTCGATCAGGCGCTGTTCAACCAGTTCATTGATCTCCCAGCGGTCGCCGAAATGTTCGCCGACGGCGATCGGCACACTGACTTTCGGTCGCAGCTCGCGGTAGACGCCGGGGTTCTCAGAGCGAATGAGGTCTTCGACGAACAAAGGCTCGAGCTCTTCAATGCGCTGCGACAATCGCACCGCGTCGGGCATGTCGAGCCGCGTGTGGTAGTCGATCGCCCAGTCTCCCTGCGGGCCGACCCCTTCGCGCACCTCGCGGCACTGCGCGACAGTCAGCCGCACGGCCTCGCGCGAATTGAATGCTCCGGGAACGTCGGCCACCGACGTGCGGAAGGCGCGAAAGCCCGCCTCGATGCAGGCCCGCGCGCGATCCTTGAGACCGGGTGGCCCGGGGAACGCCGTCGCATAACACTCAACCTGGTCGCGCGCGAGCCCGCCCAGCAGTTGATGCACGGGCACACCCAGCGCCTTGCCCTTGAGATCCCACAAGGCCAGGTCGAGCGCCCCCAGCGCATGCAGCTTTTCGCGCCCGGGCGGGTAGAAATAGGCCCGGTACATGAGCTGCCAGAGGTGCCCGATGCGCCACGGGTTCTGCCCGATCAAAAGCGCCCCGCACTGCCGCACCGTGTCGGGCGAACCCCCCTCACCCACGCCCGTAATACCCTGGTCGGTGTCGACCAGAGCCAGGTGCGCGCTCTGATTGAAAATCGGGCGCGACTGCGGAACGTGATACAGTCGAACCCGCGTGATCTTCACATCGGCCGGTATTGCGGCTCGTTGTTCGGCCATCGTCAAAGCCGAGGCCCCCAGGGCCGACGTTTGCAGAAACTCCCTGCGTCGCATGCCCAAGCCCCCACAGGGAACAACCCGCTGACCCATCCGTGGGGAGGGATCAGCGGGTTGCTCTAGGTGGAGCGGAAGGGAGTTGAACCCTCGACCTCTGCATTGCGAACGCAGCGCTCTCCCAACTGAGCTACCGCCCCAAACGGATCGGCACCAATTATAGGTGCCCCCCGAAATCCCGCAAGATCGCGGAAATCCTTGACATCCGCACACCGGCGGATCAGAATCAATTCGGCCTTTTTTACCAGCGATTTTTCATCCTTTCTTGACAGCCGCCGAGTGCAGCTCCACTCGGGCGATCAGGCCCGGCGCAGCGAATCGGCGCGGGCCAAAAAAAGCGGCGAATCGGCGCGGCAAATTGGTCGCAGCCGCGCGACCAGCGCGGGCGCGACTCCCTCTTCATCGTCGAGGACACCATGGCCAGCGATTGGGTTCAGAAGCTGCTGAAAGACGGCATCATCAGCAAAGAACAGTTTGCCGAAGCCCAGGATCTCGCCGCCAAACTGGGCATCAAGATCGAAGACGCTTTGCAACGGCTCGAATACGTTTCGGCCCAGGATATCTCCCAGGCGCAGGCCAAGCAGTTCGGTTACGACTACGTCGACCTGGCGACTATCCAGATTCCGTCGTCGGTCATTCAGATGGTCCCCGAGTCGGTCGCCCGCGAAAACCTGGTCATTCCGCTGTCGCTCAATGACGACAATGGCACCCTCAGCGTCGCCATGCACGACCCCATGGCCTACGACGTGCTCGACAAGCTGCGATTCATCATCAATCGCGACATCAAGGTCGTCGTCGCCCCGAAAGAAGCGATCCAGCAGTCGATCAACCGGCACTACGGCCAGAGCGAGACTGAATCGGTCGACTCGATGATCGCCGAATTCACCGAAACGGCCATCGACTTCACCGAAACCGAACTGGCTGCCGCCGCCAGCGTGGCCGACGACGACAACGCCCCGGTCGTCAAGCTGGTCAATTTAATGATCACTGAAGCGGTCAACATGCGGGCCAGCGATATCCATATCGAGCCCTATGAAGACAAGGTCCGCATCAGGTACCGCATCGACGGCGAGCTGATCGAGCGCGACGCCCCCCCCCGCCGGCTGCACGCCGCCATTATCTCGCGCATCAAGGTCATGGCCTCGATCGACATTTCCGAGAAACGCAAGCCTCAGGACGGGCGCATCAAGACCCGGGTCGGCGGTCGCGATTTCGACCTGCGGATCAGCCTGCTCCCCACCGGCCACGGGCAGGCAGTGGTCATGCGGATCCTCGATCGCGACAACATCAAAATCGGCATCCGAAACCTTGGGTTCAGTGAAGAGAACTACCGCGTCTTCCAGAACATCATTCGCCGGCCTAACGGGATCTTTCTGGTCACCGGCCCGACCGGTAGTGGAAAGACGACCACACTGTACAGCGCTTTAGGTGAGCTCAATCGACCTGATCGAAAGATCATTACGGCAGAAGACCCGGTCGAGTACTACCTGCCCGGCATCAACCAGGTCGAGGTGAAGTCGAACATTGGCCTCAACTTCGCCCGGATTATCCGCGCGATGCTGCGTCAGGCTCCCAACGTTATCCTGGTCGGTGAAATCCGCGATCAGGAGACGGCCGACATGGCGATCCAGGCCTCTTTGACTGGACACTTGGTATTCAGTACACTTCATACGAACGATGCGCCTAGTTCCATTACACGCCTGATCGACATGGGGGTGCAGCCGTTCCTGGTCGCGTCCAGCGTAATGGCGATTATGGCGCAGCGTCTGGTTCGGGTGAACTGTCCTAAATGCACGGTCGCGGTGAAGCCCGATCCGAGCGAATTGCAATACCTCGAGGTGACCCCCGAGCAGGCAGCCACGGCCAAGTTCATGCAAGGTAAAGGGTGCTCACACTGTCAGCACACAGGCTACCGGGGTCGCAAGGCGGTTTTTGAACTGATGGTCATGAATTCGATGCTGCGGGACATGACATTCAAGAGCGAACCGACCCAGTCGATCCGTCGGCAAGCCCAAATGCTCGGCATGAAGACGCTGGTGCATGATGCGCTAGAGAAGGCGTATCAAGGAATTACGTCGATTCAAGAAGTGCTGATGCTGCATCGAGGTGGCCACTGATTTTGAATTCTCAGTTTTCGATTTCCTATCTGTTCATTTGTCACGCGCCGATTTCGGCGCCGAAAACTTGTCGGGGTCAAATCTGCGCTGCAAGAGACGTCAATCTATTCAAATGTCCATGTCTTGTACGACACACTCAACTGAGGTCGCCTCTTCGAGCAGGTTAGGGGTGGCATCTCGTCAGCCAATTTGCTGCGGGTGATTTGCCAGCCGGCCATTTGCCGCGCGAGGAAAGCGCCCCGATCGTTTTGAGTTCCGCCTTTGGGATGGGGTGAAAAAACGTACACGGGGACCAGCGACCCCAGAGGGCGGTATAAATGGGCCACGAATTTGAGACCCGACATTCCCCCGGGCATAATTCGCCACAGCCCACGAGGGGCGGCCGCGCCGCTGTGCGGCGCCGGCAGGCGGATCGGAGCGCGGGACAGAGTCTGAGAGATTTCTTGCACCCCGATTCGCCGTAAGGAGCACGCTCGGGATGGCCATTCACCAGACGGTTCAGATCGACAAACTGCTGCAGACGGTCGTCAATCAGAAGGCGAGCGACCTGCATATCACTTCGGGCCAGCCCCCCGTGCTGCGACTGCACGGGCGAATGGTGCGTCTCGAGACGAAGGTTCTGGAGCCGGAAGATTGCGTGGCGCTGATGAAAAGTATCACGCCCGAGCGAAACCAGCAGGAACTTCAGGAAGTAGGAGGGACCGACTTCGGGTTCGCGTTTGGCGACCAGGCGCGCTTTCGCGTGGCGGTGTTCAAGCAGCGCGGCCACATCAGCATCGTGTTGCGGCGGATTCCCAACGAGTTTCTCACGTTCGAGCAGTTGGGGCTGCCGCCGGTCGTCAAAGACCTGATCAGCCGCCCCCGCGGTCTGTTTCTGGTCACGGGCCCCACCGGCAGCGGCAAGACGACCAGCCTGGCCAGCATGATCAATCACATCAACGACACCGAAGACCTGCACATCATCACGATGGAGGACCCCATCGAGTATTACCACAAGCACAAGCGGTCGACGGTCAACCAGCGCGAAATCGGGGTCGATGTGCCCAGTTTCCCCGAGGCCCTCCGCCGCGCGCTGCGCATGGATCCTGACGTGATTCTGGTCGGTGAAATGCGCGACCTCGATACGATCTCGTCGGCCATCACCGCGGCCGAAACGGGGCACCTGGTGTTCGCCACCCTGCACACGACCGGCGCCGAAGGAACGGTCAACCGCATCATCGACGCGTTTCCCACCAATCAGCAGGAGCAGGTGCGGGTGCAGTTGTCGACGGCCATCATCGGGGTGCTCAGCCAGGCGCTGTTGCCCCGCAAGCCCAAAGGGCTGGTGGCCGCGTACGAGATGCTGGTGGTCACCCCGGCCATCGCCAATCTGGTGCGCGAAAACAAGACGTACCGCATTCCGTCGAGCATTCAGACCGGCAAAAAATACGGCATGCAACTGCTCGACGACGCCTTGTTCAACCTCTGGAAAAACGGCCTCTGCGAAGAGCGCGACGTGATCTTGCGGTCGGTCGCCCCCGGCGAATTGCGAAACAAGATTCAACGGGCCAAATCGGGCGTCTTCGACCAGGAACCCGAAGACGAAGATCAGGAAGCGGTATGACAGACAAATGACGAATGACGAAACCAGAATGTCGAAAAAATGACGAATGACCAATGTCGAATGACGACTCTCGCGACATTCAATTCATTCGTGATTCGGGCTTCGTCATTTGTCATTGATTCGTCATTCGGATTTCGACATTCGACATTCGACATTGATTAGGCATAGCGGAATCGGAACGCTCGACGCGAATTCAAATAAGGCTTCCGCACCATGGCCAAACGACGTCTCGGTCAGATTCTGGTCGACCTCGGTTATATCAACGAGGACCAGCTCTGGGACATTCTCGAAGAGCAGAAGCAGGCTCCGGGTGAAGTCATCGGGCGGGTCGCCGTCCGCATGGGGCTGGTCAGCGAGGCGCAGCTCAGCGAAGGGCTGGCTGAGCAGTGGGGCATGCAGGTCGTCAATCTCAAAGAGACGACCATCCCGCCCAAGGTACTCGAGCTCGTTCCCGAGACCATGGCCAGCATCTACAAGATCATGCCGGTCTCGCTCAAAAACAACGTGCTGACCGTGGCGATGGCCGACCCGCAGAACATCGCCGCCCTCGACGATCTGCGCAACTTTCTGGGCTACGACGTGCGCGGCGCCGTCTCGAACCCCGCCGACATTCAAGAGGCGATCGAGCGGTACTACGCCGACAAGCAGGAAAGCATTGAAGACGTCATCAGCAGCCTCGAAGACGACGAAGAGCTCGACGAATCGCGGATGGAAAAAGGGTACGACCTGGCGTCGCTCGAAGAAATGGCCGACGCCGCCCCGATCCGCAAGCTCTTGAACATGGTGCTCTTGTTGGCCATCAAAGATCAGGCCAGCGACATTCATTTCGAGCCGTTTGAAGACGAGTTCAAGATTCGCGTGCGGGCCGACGGGGTGTTGTACGAGATGGTGCCCCCGCCCCGGCACCTGGCGAACGCCATTATCAGCCGCATCAAGGTCATGTCGAATCTCGACATCGCCGAACGCCGCCTGCCGCAAGACGGCCGCATCGAGCTCAACGTCGGGGGCAACTCGGTCGACCTGCGGGTCAGTGTCTTGCCGACGATGTTCGGCGAATCGGTCGTCATGCGGGTGCTCGATCGCACCGTCGTGCAGCTCGATCTGAACAAGATCGGCATGGACCCCGGCACCCTCACGCGGTTCCGCCGCATTCTGCACCGCCCCAACGGCATCGTGCTGGTCACCGGCCCCACCGGGTCGGGCAAAACCACCACCCTCTACTCGGCCCTCAACGAGCTCAACGACATCTCGTCGAAAATCATCACCACCGAAGACCCGATCGAATACGAAATCTATGGGCTGGTGCAGGTGCCCGTGAATGCCGAGATCGACGTCACGTTCGCCAACGTGCTGCGGGCCATATTGCGGCACGACCCCGACATTATTCTCGTAGGCGAGATTCGCGATTACGAAACGGCCGAGATCGCCGTGCAGAGCTCGCTGACGGGGCACCTGGTGTTCAGCACGCTGCACACCAACGACGCCCCCACGGCCATCACCCGTCTGCGCGACATGGGCATCCCGCCATTTCTGATCACGGCGACCGTCGAGTCGATTCTCGCGCAACGGCTCGTGCGCAAGATCTGCGTCGAGTGCCGCACGCAGTTCGACCCCAGCGACGAGCTCTTGATGGAGTTGCAGCTCCCCCTGGCGCAGGCCCGCAAATACAAGTTTTACTACGGCCGCGGCTGCCAGCGGTGCAACAACACCGGCTACAAGGGGCGCTGCGGGCTGTTCGAGCTGATGGATATCAACGACGACATGCGCGACCTGATCACCTCCGACGCCTCGATCGACGAGATGCGCAACCTGGCCCGCGCCCAGGGAATGACGACCTTGCGCGAGTCGGGGCTGAAGCAGATTTTCGACGGCGTCACCACGATCGACGAAGTCGTGCGCGAAACGGTCATGGAAGGTGTCGAATAAACAGGGGTCGAAAAGTCAAAAGGTCAAAAAGTTAGAGGCTAGTGAGTCATGTGGCGATTCGGGGGGCGTGAGTCCCCCGGTAGGTCCAAACGTCTCGAACGCGAAAATTCGAACAGTCACACGTCACGCGTTCTGCGGGTCATCAGGGTCCAAAGGTCAGAGAACCTCAGTCCTGAAGCCTCAGGCCTGAGCCTCTCCAGGGAGCTGCCCATGCCGGTTTATCAGTACGAAGCGATGGACGCGACCACGGGCGCCGAGGTCAAAGACTCGATCGAGGCCACGTCTGAAGCCGAAGTGCAGGCCCTGGTGCGTCAAAAGGGCTTCTTCGTCACCAAGATCGCCGAGCGGGGCCGCAAAGATAAAGACAAGAAAAAAGGCGACCGCAAGCGCGGCGCCGCCCCGGGCAAGCGCAAGAAAACCTTCTCGCTGGGCAAAGTCAGCTCGAAAAAGCTGTGCACGTTCACCCGCCAACTCTCGACGCTGCAAGACGCCGGCCTGCCCATCCTTCGCAGCCTGCGAATTCTCGAAGGCCAGGCCAAGCCCGGCGTCCTCAAAAACTCACTGATCAGCGTCATCGACGACGTCGAAGGGGGCAACACGCTTTCCGAAGCGATGGCGAAGCAGCCCAAATGCTTCGACAACCTGTACGTCAACATGGTGAAGGCGGGCGAGGCCGGCGGCGCGCTCGAAGTCATTCTGCAGCGCCTCGCCGAGTTCAAAGAGCGGGCCCAGAGCCTGAAGCGCAAAGTCCAGGGGGCCATGATTTACCCCTGCGCCGTCATTCTGGTCGCCACGTCGATCGTCGGCTTCATCATGTACTGGATCATTCCCAAGTTCAAAGCGATCTTCGACGGCTTCGATCTCGACCTGCCCAAGATGACCGTCTGGCTGATCGCCACCAGCGACTGGGTCGTCAGGTACTGGTACCTGATTCCGGCGATCCCCTTCGCGTTCTGGCTGTTCATCAAGATCGTCAAAAAGAATAAAACGGGCGCCTTCATCGTCGACAAGGTCTCGCTCAAGATCCCGCTGTTGGGCAAGATCATCGAGAAAAGCGTCGTCGCCCGCACGGCCCGCACCCTGGGCACGCTCATTTCATCGGGCGTCCCCATTCTCGAGGCGATATTGATCGCCCGCGACACCTCGGGCAACGAAGTCTTCGTGCGCGCCTACCAGCACATCTACACGGCCATCCGCGAAGGCGAATCGATGGCCGTGCCTCTGAAGGAGAGCCGCGTCGTCGACGACATGGTCGTGAACATGGTCGACGTGGGTGAAGAAACCGGCGCCCTCGACAACATGCTCTACAAAATCGCCGACGTCTACGACGAAGAAGTTTCGGTGCTGGTCGACGGGTTGATCAGCCTGCTCGAGCCCCTGATGGTGGTCGTCCTGGGCCTGATCGTCGGCTTCATCGTGATCGCGCTGTTCATGCCCTTGATCGAGCTGCTGAATAAATTGTCATAACCCCGGCAAGTGTGGGGTGTGGGCAGGCAGGTGACTGGGTGGACTGGGTGACTGGGTGGACTGGGTGACTGGGCGAGCGGGGGGCGTCAGCCCCCCGGTGCGCTACTCGATAAATTTCGGCTTCACGGCTTCGCAAGGAAAACCATCATGCTCGCCCGGAAACCACGACACGGCACACAGATCGGCGACCAGGGATCAGGGACCAGGGACCAGCGAGTAGGGTGCCGACAAGCGCAGCGCAGTCGCACCGTCCCGGTTGACGCCGAGTCGCACGGCGTGACCGCGCTGCGCTTGTCACACCCTACGCCGGCTCGCGCCTCAGGCCTCAAGCCTCGCGCCTCACGCCTGGCGGGCTTCACTCTCGTCGAGCTGCTGATCGTCGTCGTGATCATCGGCATGCTCTTGGCGCTCCTGGTGCCGGCGATCAACCAGGTCCGCCGGCGAACGAACGAGGCCCGCGTCATCACCGAAATCAAACAGCTCGAATCGGCCGTCGGCGCGTTCAAGACGCGGTTCGGCGTTGAGCCGCCCAGCCGGTATGTCATCTACCTCACGGCGGCCGGCTGGGATACCGGCGTCGACGGGCCTGGGCCTGCAATGAAAGGCCTGACGCGACGTATCTGGCCGCAGTTCGATTTCACAATGCCTGCGGGCAGCTTCCCGCCGGCATGGGCGGGGGCTCCCTATGTGCGCACCGACGGCGCTGGCAACCCGTATGTGTTAATCAACGCCGGCGAGTGCCTGCTCTTCTTCCTCGGCGGAATTCCCGACGGCAACGGTGCGTTGAAGGGGTTCTCCAAAGACCCGGCCCATCCGTTCGCGCCGACGGGCTCGAACCGCGACGGCCCCTTCCTCGAACTAGACATCGGCCGTATCCGCGACATCGACGCGAACGGAATGAACGAATATTTCGACCCGATCGCCAATCAGACCAGCCCCTATCTCTATTTCAGCGCCTACGAAGGAAAGGGGTACCGGCCCGTCACGGTCGGCACCGCGCTCGCCGAATTACCCATCGGCACGTTCGTCGACATTTACCGCGTCAGTTCGACCGTGGTCTCGGCAGGCCCGGGTAGCAGCACTACGCTCGCGGCCCACAAGCCGCAGACGTTTCAGATCATTTCGCCCGGCTACGACGGCCAATACGGCTCAGGGGGCGTGTTCAACCCGAACCTCCCCGGCTCCGGGCTGACGAACTCCGCCGGCACGGCCGATCAACCGGCGTACGACAACCTCACGAACTTCAACGGCAGCCGGCTGAACCCGTGAGAAATGAAACGATCAGTACTCAAGCAGCAGTCGCGAGGCGAGTCGCGCTCGGGAGGTTGACGATGATTCACACCCGATCAAGTCGTGTCTGCGCCCCCCCGGGGGGGGGCGGCGCGCCGCCGGCCCCCCAACGCGGGGCGGGGGGAAGAAGCGGGGTGGGCCGCCACGCCGCC
>JBQTIL010000087.1:0-52832 GCA_052388175.1 Planctomycetaceae bacterium
GAACGAAGAATTGCAAGAACGGTTGTCGCAACTCTATTCACATTGGGAGGAAGCGGCCGAGCTCAATTGAGGCGGCCCGAGAATCGTCGTTTTTGATGTGAGATCAAGCTGGCCCTCTGATCACTGAACCGCACCGACATGCCCACCCTTAGCGCCGCAAAACCTGCCGTTGCTTCTTCGCCCGAGAGCGACTGGCCCGACCTGATCGCCGCATTGCGCCGAGATCGCGAAGCGTTGGCGCAGGGAGGGGGGCCGCGGGCCATTGAGCGGCAGCATGAACGGGGGCGACTGACGGTTCGCGAGCGGCTCGCTCTGTTGATAGACCCGGGAAGCGAATTCCTGGAACTGGGGCGGTTCGCCGCGTGGAAGATGTATCAGGAATGGGGCGGGGCGCCGGCGGCCAGCGTGGTGTGTGGCGTGACGCGTGTTTCGGGCCGAACGTGCCTGATTATCGCCAACGACGCCACGGTGAAAGCCGGGGCGTTTTTTCCGATGACGTGCAAGAAGGTCTTGCGTGCGCAGCGAATCGCGCTAACCAATCGCCTGCCTTTGATTTATCTCGTTGACTCGTCGGGCGTGCTTCTGCCGCTGCAGGATGAGATTTTTCCCGACGAAGACGATTTCGGCCGCATCTTCCGCAATAACGCGGTGCTGTCGGCGCTGGGGGTGCCCCAGATCGCGGCGATCATGGGGAACTGCGTCGCCGGCGGCGGCTACCTGCCGGTGTTGTGCGACAAGCTCTTGATGACTGAAGGCTCGGGGCTGTACCTCGCCGGCCCGGCTTTGGTGAAAAGCTCGATCGGGCAGCAGGCGACGCACGAAGAACTGGGCGGTGCGCAGATGCACGCCGCGATCAGCGGCACGATCGACTTTCGTGAGCCCGACGACACGGCATGCCTCGCGCGGCTGCGGGCGCTCGTAGCGCTTTTGCCCGAAGACTCGCGCGCATCGGTTTTTCGCCGCGACGAAGCGCGCGAGCCGGCGCGGCCGGCGGCGGAACTGTATCGCCTGTTTCCGACCAACCCACAGATTCCGTACGATGTGCGGCAGGTGCTCGAGTGCCTGGTCGACGCGGGCTCGTTTCAGGAATACAAAGCCGACTACGGCCGCACGTTGATCTGCGGCTACGCGCGGATCGGGGGGTTCGCCGTCGGGGTGGTGGCCAATCAACATCGGCCCGAAAAATCCGAACGCAAAGAATTGCAGTTTGGGGGGGTGATTTACCACGAGAGTGCCGACAAGGCCGCCCGGTTCATCATGGATTGCAACCAGACCTGGCTGCCCGTCGTTTTTCTGCAGGACGTGTACGGCTTCATGGTCGGTCGCGACTCGGAACAGGCCGGCATCATCAAGGCGGGGGCCAAGCTGGTCAACGCGATTGCCAACAGCCGCGTGCCGAAACTGACGGTGGTTCTCGCCGGCAGTTATGGCGCGGGAAACTATGCGCTGTGCGGCAAGGCGTTCGACCCGCGCTTCATTTTCGGCTGGCCGACCGCCAGGTACGCCGTGATGGGGGCCAATCAGGCCGCCGGAACGCTGCTCGAAATCAACATCGCGGCCCTCAAGCGCGCCGGGCAGGCGCCCGACGCCCAGGAACTTGAAGAACTGCGAAAGAAGGTCGTCGCTTCCTACGGGGAACAGACCGATTCGCGGTACGCGGCCGCGCGCGGCTGGCTGGATGAGATCATCGAACCCGCCGAAACGCGCGCGGTGCTGATTCGGGCCCTCGAAGTCGCCACGCGGCACGCAGAAAACGAGCCGTTTCGCACGGGGGTGCTGCAGGTATGACGTCGCGGGGTGTTGCGCTTTACCGGGTGGGTGGGGGAACCTGTCGACGCCTGATGGTTCGCCTCGGCCGCCTGGTTCACAACGCCGGTGCCTCGGTAAGGCGGTTGCGGCACTCTGGCCCGTTGCTGGCAGCCGTCACTTCCGTCGCGCTCGCGCGGGCGGGCGACCTGAGCGTGTGCCGTGCTGCCGATTCGACCGAATCGAAAACACCTGCCGCGGCTGTAAACGCCAAACTCACCGCGTGGCCCCAGTTCCGCGGGCCCGACGGGCAGGGGCACGCCGGCGACCCGGGACTTCCCTTGCGGTGGGGCGAGAAGCAGAACGTCGCCTGGAAGACGCTGATTCCCGGCGAGGGGTGGTCGTCGCCGGTGATTGTCGGCGACAGGCTGTGGCTCACGACTGCGCTCGATTCAGGAAAATCGTTGCGAGCGATCTGCGTCGATACCGCCACGGGAGAGATTCTCCACAACGTCGAAGTATTTCAGAAGGCACAACCGGGGCGCGTCCATACCAAAAACGGCTATGCTTCGCCCACCCCCGTTGTCGATGGCGACCGGGTCTACGTGCACTTCGGCGCGAACGGCACCGCCTGCTTGTCAGCCTCGGGCGAGATCCGCTGGACGACCGAGGTTTCGTATTACCATCATCACGGTCCGGGCCCCTCGCCCCTTCTGATCGGCGACAAGCTGTTTCTGGTCTGCGACGGGTTCGCCGCTCCGTTTTACGACAAGGTGAAGCGGTCGCCCGAGTCGCCTCAGTTCGTGGTGGCGCTCGCCTGCGAAAATGGCGACGTCGCTTGGAGAAAAGCTCGCGACGGTCGGCACTCGTATGCGACGCCTCTGGCAATCGAAGCGGGCGGACGCGCTCAAATCGTCAGCCCGGGGGGAGACCGTGTCACCGCCTACGACCCGGTCTCCGGCGACGAGCTCTGGTGGTGCCGCTACGAGGGGTATTCGCTGGTTCCGCGGCCGGTGTTCGGGCACGGGCTGGTAATCGTCTGCTCGGGGTACGATGCGCCGCAGCTCTTGGCGATTCGCCCCGACGGAAAGGGGGACGTGACCGATTCACACGTCGCATGGAAACTGGCGCGAGGAGCGCCCAAGACCCCGTCGCCCATTCTGGTAGACGACGGCCTGTATTTTGTGAGCGACGAAGGAGTAGCCGGCTGCGTCGACGCAAAAACCGGAAACGTGCGCTGGAAGCACCGGCTGGGGGGTAATTTTTCGGCCTCCCCGATTCTGGCCGATGGCCGCCTGTACTTCCTGAGCGAAGCCGGCCAGATGCACGTGCTCGAGCCGGGGGCCAAGTTCAAAAAGGTCGCCACCAATGTGCTCGAAGGGAAAACGCTAGCCTCGCCGGCTATATCGGGCCATGCCTTGTTCCTGCGCAGCGACCGGTTTCTGTACCGGATCGAAGAGATTGCGGCGCAATGACCTGCGGCAAATCTTGATATTGACCCTGTTGCGGCAACAGACGTACCATTCGCCGCTTTTCTTGTCGGAGGCGGTATGTTCGGGTGGGGTGCGCGCGTGCCCTGGCTGCTCGTCATTCTCGCTGTGGCGTTCGTCGTACGCGCCGCGGGTGCGGTCGGGGTGCAGGCCTGGGTCAGTCGCACGCCCGGGCGATTGTGCCTGATTTCGGGCGACGCCGAAGGCTATTGGGAGCTGGCTCAAAAGCTGACTCGGGGCGCCGACTACGCCATCCATGATCCGCCCCGCTACGTGCTGCGGATGCCCGGCTTTCCACTGCTCATCGCCGCCGGCATGGCGCTGTTCGGCGAATCGCCCCTCGCGCTGCGCCTACTATTGGCCGGCGTCGGAACACTGGCCTGCGCGCTGGTCTTTGCATTGGGAGTCGAGCTGTTCGACCGCCGCACCGCCTTACTTGCCGCGGCGCTCGCCGCGATCTCGCCGACCTTTATCGTGTGCAGTGTGATGTTTCTCAGCGAGACGCTGTTTGCCGCCGCGATGCTGGGCAGCCTGTGGCTGATGGCGCGGCTGGTGAAGCTGTCGGCGGCTGTCGACGGCGAACCATCGACTGCAACGGTGGGGGGTGCCGATGGCCGTCGCAGCCTGCGACCGTGGTGGACGTTGGTGGTCGCATTTGCCACGGGCATCGGCGTCGGCATGGCGACCCTGGTGCGTCCGACCTGGCTCTTGGCGGGTCCTGGTTTCGCGGCACTGTATGCCCTGGGCTTTGGCTTTCGCCGCACTGCCCTGGTTGCAGCGGGGCTTGTGCTCATGGGTCTGGGTCTGACGCTCGCACCCTGGACGATTCGCAACTATTACACGACCGGGCACCTGGTGGTGACGACGCTCTGGTCGGGCCCCAGCCTGTACGACGGCCTGAACCCCAACGCGACCGGCGCCAGCGAGATGCAATTCATCGAGAAGGATGGGGTCTACCAGCGCCTGTCGGAATACGACGCCGACCGGCATTACCGCGACGCGGCAATCGAATTCGCCCGAAATCATCCGCGCCGCGTCGTGGAATTGGCGCTTGTGAAGCTGGGCCGCTATTGGTCGCCAAGCCCCAATTCAGACCCGATCGGCAGCTCGATCCTGGTGTGGGGGGTGATGCTCTGGTCGGCGCCATTTCTCCTGGCGAGCCTGCTGGGCGCCTGGCAGGCGCGTGGCCGGTTCTGGAACTGGTTTCTGCCTGCCGCCCCGGTGCTGTACTTTTCGCTCTTGCATCTATTGTTCGTCGGTTCGGCGCGGTATCGGTTGCCGGCCGAATATCCCCTGTGCGTGCTGGCGGCCGTGGGGCTGGTGTGTGTGATTCGATTCTGGGACGTGCCTGCGGCGCCTCGCACGGCGTAAGACTCGGCGACGAAACGCAGATCCGACTTCTGTCACCCGACGCTTTGATCAATGTCGTCGATCACCCGATTGATTCTGGGAGTGCTGCTCGTGCTGCTGATCGCAGCGGCGGGCGTCGGGGGGTATCTGTACCACCTGTGGTACACGAGCGACGAGGTCTTGCGCGAGCTGGTGCTCGAGAAGCTTCAGGAAATCGGCCCTGAGTGGGACGTATCAATCAAAAGGGCCCGCCCCGACCTGCAAGGAAGAATTCACATCTATGACGTACAACTCAGGGAGGCCGACGGTCGCAATCCGCTCGTGGAAATCGCCGAGGTCGTCTTAACGGTCGACGGGTTGGCCGAGCCTGACCCGACGCTGCAGCGCGTGACGCTGGTGCGGCCCCAGGTGCGGCTGGCCCGCGCCGCCGACGGCGTCTGGAATTTTCAGCGGCTGCCCCCTCCGAAGCTGCAGGGGGCGGCGATCCCCGAGATTCGCTGTGAAGACGTGGAACTCTCGTTCGACCTTGCCGCGGGCGCGGGCGGGCCCACCCATGTGCTCTTGCACGACGGCGATTTGCACCTCGTCCCCTCGGGAAAGCGACAGTTTCGCATCCAGGCGCGGGCCCGCTGGGACCAGGCCGACGAATTCTCATTGACCGGCCGATGGAACATCGACGCTCCAGCCTGGCAGCTTGACGGGCAGTTGCGCAACCTGCGGCTCGACGACGCGCTGCTGCAAGCACTGGCAAAGCATTCTTCTGACCTGCAACGCGGCCTGCTCGATCTGAAAGCGCGCTTGTCGGGCCTGACCAAAGATGACGCGCCCGATTCCCGCGACCTCACTGTGGCGCTCGGCCTGGTCGCCGCGGCCGATGTGCAGTTTCAAGTCGACCGCCAATCAGCCGGTGACTGGACTTATCAGGCCCAGGTCTCCTGGCTGGGGGGCGAATTCCGGCCGGCCGGCTGGCCCTATCCGCTGCAAGGGCTGCGCGGACACGTCACATGCGACCCCGCCGAGATCAAGCTGACAAAGCTGGCCGCGCACAGCGGCGGCACACGCATCGCCATCGACGAGGGGCGGCTGGTCAGAAGCGAGCAACAGTGGCGACCTGAAAAATTCGACGTCGCGATCTTCGAACTCGCCCTCGACGACCGGCTGTTTGGCCTGTTGCCCGCAGAAATGCGCCGGGTGCGCGCGATGATTCAACCGACCGGGGCCGTCGACCTGCAGCTCTACCTGTCGCGCGACGAACGTCATGGCTGGTCGCGCGCCGGCCAAATGACGCTGCGCGACTGCTCGGCGGCCCACGTCAATTTTCCGTATCGCGTCGACCGCATCAAGGGAGATGTCGTCTGCGCCGAAGGCATCATCAAGCTGGAACTCACCGGCCGGGCCGGTTCGCGACCAGTCACTTTACGAGGCAAGATCGGCGACCGTGGCGCCGAATCGCCCATTGTGGCGCTCGTTGATACCGCGGGGTTGCCCATCGATCGCAAGTTCTACAACGCCTGCTCCGACAAGTTTCGAGAGGTGATCGACTACCTGGCATTGCAGGGCGAAATCGATGGGACGCTCTTGCTCCAACGAGAAGCGGGGCCAAACCAGCCGCTCACCTGGAAAGTGCTGCGCGGGCGCCTGCACGACGGGTCGGTGCTCTGCCGCGAGTTTCCTTATGCCCTTTCCGACGTCGTCGCCGAGTTCAATGGGACGGGAGATCGATGGAAGATTCCGAAATTCACCGGCCGGCACGGCGATGCCCAATTGGACGTGAGCGACGCCAACTGGCGGCCCGACGAAACGGGCGTCGCGCGGCTTGATTTCGGCTTTCAAGCCGATCGCGTTCCGCTCGACGGGGCGCTGTTCGCCGCGCTGCCGGCCGACTGGCGCGAAAACTGGGAGGAATTCAACCCGAGCGGCTGGGTAAACGTCAGGGACGGGACGCTGGAGTGGCGTCCCAAGACACGTCCGGAACTGAGGTTCGACGCCGACCTCTATGATTCGCGGCTGCACGTGCGTTCGTTTCCGTACGCGCTCGACGAAGTGCAGGCCAAATTGCACATTGGACCCGAACGCGTCGACATCACCTCGTTCGTCGCGCGTCACGACGAGACGGTGTTTCGGGCGGAAGGCCGCGCCACCATGACCGACGAAGGCGAGTGGCGTTTGAGGCTGACCGACATCCACGTTGACGATCTCGAAGCGACCCGGGCGCTGCGCAAGGCGCTGCCCGATGGAATCAAAAACGTCATCGAGGTCTGTAACCCGCGCGGCAAGGTGTCGCTGAAGGGAGAGATCGAGTTCCGCGGCCGGCGCAACGACGATTGCCCGGTGACCGCCGCCTGGAAGACCACCACAATCTACACCAACAACACGCTGACGGCCGGCGTCGACCTCAAGAAAGTTCGCGGGACGGCCAATTTTCGCGGAGAATGGAACGGCGAAACCGTCGAAGGGATCGGAACGCTGGATCTGGGCTCTGTCGAGATTCTCGGCTACCAGTTTGCCGACGTCAGCGGCCCGGTGACGATCCGGGGGAACAAGATGACGATCGGCGATCCCGACGGAGACGGCCGCGGAAACCAGGCGAAACGCCTTACGGCGCGCTTTATCGGCGGGCAGGTCAGGCTTGACGCCGATATCAATCTCGAAGACCCCATGCGCTACGCCGCCCTGTTGACGCTCGAAAAAGGGGACCTCAGGGAATACGCCAAACTCTATATGCCCAACAGTCGGAACCTGGCCGGCGTCACCAACGGCTGGGTCAACCTGAACGGGAAGGGGACCGATCCCAAGCAGTTGGAGGGAAACGGCAGGCTCGTCATCAGCCCCGCGGCGCTTTACGAGCTGCCTGTCATCGTCGCCGTTTTCAATGCCTTGTCGAACCCGCTCAGCCCGCCGCACAACACGGCGTTCGATCATGCCGAGTTCCATTTCGACATCGACAACTCCATCGTTCAATTTCAGCGCATCGACCTCGTCGGTGAGGCCCTCTCGCTGGTCGGTCGAGGAAGCGTCAACTTCGACGGTCGGGTGGGGCTCGATTTCTACTCGCGCGGGGGCCGCAAGCAATTGTTTATTCCCTTTGTGCGCGAACTGGCCAACATGGCCAGCACGGGCTGGGTGGGGGTCAACGTGCGAGGGACGGTCCGCGAGCCTGTTCCCGAAATGCACCCCCTGCCTCAGCTTGACCAATCGCTGAAACGGTTTCTGGGCGTGTTCGACAGCCGCGGGCCGACCCGGCGGTGATTTTCACGCACCGCCGCGGGCGGTCAGCCGCAGCCTCGTTTTGCGTCCCCAGAGTGCGCGCAAGGCACCGGGGCGTGCCGCTCGCCGACAAGCAAGACGCACACTTACTTCAGCGAGAACGTGATTTTCTCGATCTTCCCCGAGAACTCGAACTTGCCTTTGTCTTTATAGACCGGGTCGACTGGCGTGATCGAATCGCGGCCGACCTCGAACGGCTCAAGCCCGTGGCGAAACGCCGAGCGCTTGATTTTCCCTTCTCCGGCCGCCTTTCCATTGACGAACAGTTTGAGCGTGCCGCTTCCCACCGGCTGCCCGTCGCGAGGAGCGCTGGCGGGCGAGCTCACCTTTCCTGAAATCGTACAGCAGCTTGCCGAAATCGGCGTCGAGCGATACCACGCCGACTACAGTCGTCACGAAATCACCTGCTACCTCGCGAATGGCGATTCGCATGTCGTCGCTGTGCCGCACCCCTCACACCCGACGGACGACGCGTTCTCGCCCTCGGCCGTTGAAGCCGCCGTCCGCCAGAGCCAGCGGAACGAGCACACGTACTCCGATTTCATCCGTAAGACAATGGCCGCAGGTTGCGTGGGATACTTCGTTCAGATTGCGGGCCGCCGCGTGATCTATTTCGGACGCCAGGGCGAGAGTCATGTGGAGCATTTTCCGCCGGCGCCGGAAAATTAGCGACGAGTCGGCCTTGGAGAACCCACTGTCAACCGCGCTGGAATGAACATCTCGAGCGACTTGAGAAACCATCTCACGAAAAGGGACGAATCATGGCTGAGAGCAGGGCGAAGTCGAAGGCCAGACGCGCATCTCGCACCCGGGCGCGCAAGCCTGCGGCCAGGGTCACCAAAACCGCAAAGCGACGCGAGAAGGCCAAGTCGGGCGCAAAAGCGACGCGCGCGATCGGGAAGTCGGCATCTCGTCTCATCGACGAGCGCATAAGGTCTCTGGGTAGCTGGCGCGCCGAAACCCTGGCCCGTATGCGAGCGCTGATCATCGGCGCCGACCCCGAAATGACCGAGGAATGGAAGTGGATGGGTACGCCCGTCTGGTCGCACGCAGGAAACGTCTGCACGGGAGAGGCCTACAAACAGGTGGTCAAGCTGACCTTCGCCCGGGGCGCCTTCCTGGAAGACCCTCAAGGGCTCTTCAACTCCAGCCTCGAGGGAAACACGCGCCGCGCCATCGACATCCGGCAGGGAGAGGCACTCGACGCCGACGCGTTCCAGGCCTTGATCCGGGCCGCGGTCGCGGAGAATCTCCGAATTAGCGCTCCGAAATCAAAGCCGCCGTCGAAGCCCGGCGCGAAGGTCAGGTCCGGTGCGAGTAAGGCCAGACCGCTCAAGGGACGAAATGGCAAGAAGGTCGTGCTGCTCTCGGGCGGCAACCCGCAAATCGCAAAGGCCGACGGCGACGCCCCGGTGCAGGCGTACATCGCCGCCATGCCGGGCTGGAAGAGCGACCTGGGCCAGCGCCTCGACGCACTGATCGTGCGGAACGTGCCCGACGTGCGCAAAGCCGTGAAGTGGAATTCGCCATTTTACGGCATCGAGGGCCGAGGCTGGTTCCTCGCGTTCCACGTCTTCACCCGCTACGTCAAGGTGACCTTCTTCCGTGGCGCGGCGCTGCGACCGGTTCCACCCGGCGGCACGGCGCGCAGCAAGGACGCACGTTGGATCGACATCTATGAAGGCGACGAGCTCGACGAGGCACAGATCGCGTCCTGGGTGAAGCAGGCCGCCGCGCTGCCCGGCTGGCTTTCGTAGGCGGCCGTTGAAAAACGGCGACTGGGCTCGCGGGTCTTGCACCTACGGTGCCTGACGCCGTTCGACGTACCACTGAATGACGTAATAAAACACCGGCGTCAGAAAGATGCCGAAGATCGTGACCCCCAGCATGCCGGCGAAGACCGCCGTTCCGAGCGTGCGACGCATCTCGGCCCCGGCGCCGTGGGCGAGCATCAAGGGGACAACTCCCAATATGAAGGCGAACGACGTCATGATGATCGGGCGCAGCCGGCTGCGACAGGCGGCCACCGTGGCATCGAAACGCGAATCGCCAGATTCCCGGCGTGCTTTTGCGAAGGCCACGATCAGAATCGCGTTTTTGCACGCCAGCCCCACCAGCACCACAAAGCCTACCTGAACGAAAATGTTGAGATCCGAACGAATGAAGGCGACCCCGGCCAATGCGCTCAGAATGCACATGGGAACCACCAGAATCACCGCCAGCGGCAATGAGTAATTCTCGTACTGCGCGGCCAGCACCAGAAACACCAGAATGACGGCGCCGGCGAACGCGAAGACGACGGCGTTCCCCTCCTGAAGCTGCAGAAACGTCAGTTCGGTCCATTCGAAGGTCATGTTTTTGGGCAGCTCGCGATTCGCAAGCCCGTCGATTCTTGAAATCACAGTGCCGCTGCTGACTCCCGGCAATGCCGCTCCGTTCAGCGTGGCGGCGGTTCGCATGTTGTAGCGGGTGATCATCATCGGGCCGCCGACATCTTCGACCGTGGCGATCGTGCCGAGCGGAACCATCTGACCGGTCGCGTTTCGCGCCTTGAGCTGCCGAACATCATCGGCCTCGAGACGAAAGGGGGCATCGGCCTGCAGGTTGACCTGCCACGTCCGGCCGAACTGATTGAAATCGTTGACGTAATAGCCGCCGAGATAGACCTGAAGCGTGTTGAAGACGTCGCCCAGAGGAACTTCCATCGTCTTGGATTTCGTTCGATCGATGTCGATATAGAGCTGCGGCGTGTTCGCGCGAAAGCTGCTGAACAGCCCGGCGATTCCCGGAAGCTGCCGCCCCTTTTCGGCGAGGTTCTCAGACTGCCCCTGCAAGACGTCGAGCCGCACGTCGCCCAGGTCTTCGACCATCAGTTTGAATCCGCCGGCGTTACCCAGCCCGTCGACGGCGGGCGCTCCGAAAACGGCCACCTGCGCTTCGACAATCTCGGTGAAGAACTGCCGTTGCAGTCGCCGCGCAAGATTCTCAGCGTTGAGCGCGTGGTCGCGCCGATGCTCGAACTCGTCCAGAATGACGAACATTGTGCCGAGGTTTGAGCCGACGGCGTTAAGGACGAATGATTGCCCGGGAATGCCGATCGTGTGAATGACGCCTTTCGTCTCGAGCGCCATCGACTCAACGCGGCTCAGGGCGGCGATCGTGCGTTCGAGCGACGCCGAGTCGGGCAACTGCACGTCGACAATCAGGTAGCCCTTGTCCTGCGTGGGAATAAAACCCGCCGGAACGCGTGTGAACCCGAGATACGTGAGAGCCAGCAGGCCGCCATAGACGAACAGAACGATCACGCACACGCGCAACAGTCCACCAACAACGCGGCCGTACACGGCGGTGAGAAAATCGAACCCGCGATTGAACACCTTGAAGAACCTGCCCAGAATGCGATTGATCGGTCGGGCGAGCAGCCAGCCGATGACTGCGCCCGGAAGCAGCAAGGCCCCCCAGACGAGCCAATTCTGCCAGGCCGCCCGATGATCGGCGGCCGGTACCCACCCCAGTCGCGGCGCGACATGGCGTTCCAAGAGCGTCGCCCCCAACCAGCCGAGAAGCAGGGCGTAACCCCACCAGGGAAGGGCTTCCCGGGTGTCTTCGTGCCCGTGGCCGCCGTGTTTGTAGTTCTTGAAGATCATCACGGCCCGCGAGGGGGTCATCGTCATGGCGTTGACGGCCGAGATGATCATCGAGGCGGCAATCGTCAGCGCGAATTGCCGGTAGAACTGCCCGCTGATTCCACCGATCAGCGCGCTGGGCAGAAACACCGAGCACAGAACGAGGGTAATGGCAATGATCGCGCCGGTGATTTCGCCCATCGCCTTGATCGTGGCGGTACGGGCGTCGAGCCCCTCCGCCAGCTTCGTCTCGACGGCTTCAAGCACCACGATGGCGTCGTCGACGACGATGCCGATCGCCAGCACCAGGCCAAATAACGTCAGATTGTTGAGCGTGAAGCCCATCGCATACATGATGGCGAACGTACCGATCAGCGAGACGGGCACGTCGATCATCGGCAGAATCATCGCCTTCCAGTCCTGCAGGAACAGCAGCACGACGATCGCCACCAGAATCACGGCGTCGCGCAGGGTGTGAAACACCTCAGCGACCGACTCTTCGATAAACGGGGTTGTGTCGTAGACGATGTCGTATTTCATGCCGCGCGGAAAACGAACCGCCAGTTCCTTCATGCGCCGGCGAATGTTCTCGGCCGTTTCGAGCGCATTCGAACCGGGCAACTGGTAAATCGCCAGGCCGACCGAAGGCTGACCGTCGAGCGTGCAGCGGGTGTCCTGGTTCTTGGCCCCCAGCTCGCTGTGCGATACATCGCCCAATCGCACGACCTGCCCGGATTGCCCGGTCTTGACGATGATCTGCTCGAACTGTTCCGGATCAACGAGTCGCCCCAACGTGCTCAGCGTGTATTGAAAATCCTGGCCGGGAGGCACGGGTTGCTGGGCGATTTGCCCGGCCGCAACCTGAACATTCTGTTCTTTCAGCACGTTGATCACGTCGCCGGCGGTCAGGTTGTTCGAGGCGAGCATTTCGGGGTCCAGCCACACCCGCATGCTGTAATCCTGCTGTCCGAGGTAGGCGACGTCGCCGACCCCCTTGATCCGCGCCAATTCGTCTCTGACCTGAATTGTGGCGTAGTTGCTCAGGTAAAGCTGATCGAACGCGGGCCTGTTCGTGGCCGGGTCGATTTCCGACGTGAAATTCACGACCAGCAGAATGCTGGGCGACTTCTTCTTCGTCGACACGCCAATCGCCTTGACCGAATCCGGCAGCGAGGGCAGCGCCAGATTGACGCGGTTCTGCACGAGAACCTGCGCCATATCGAGGTTCGTCCCCAGCTCGAACGTCACCGTGAGGTTGTACCCGCCGTCGTTGGTACACTGCGACGACATGTACAGCATCCGCTCGACGCCGTTGACCTGCTGCTCGATGGGGGCGGCCACGGTGTCGCGAACCACAATCGCGCTGGCGCCCGGATACGAGCACGAGACTTGAACCGTCGGGGGAGTAATCTCGGGATATTGCGCGATCGGCAGGATGAATACGGCCGCCAGCCCCGCCAGCGTGATCACCACTGAAATCACGACCCCCAGCACGGGGCGATCAATAAAAAATCGGGCCATGAGCGCTGATCCCGGCGGTTATTCGGCCGACCTGGCCTGTTGAAGGTTCACGGCTTTGTCGGCGTGTTCCGCTTTGTCTCTTGACCCGGATCTAGCCGCTACGGCCCCTCCCGGGCGGCTGCGCATGTCGCCGGGTTTCGGTTCGACGACCGAGCCGGGGCGCACGCGCTGCAAACCGTCGATAATGACCCGCTCGCCAGCGCTCAAACCCTCGGCGATCGTTCGCAGGCCGTCGTGCAGGGCCCCCAGTCGCACGGGGCGAAAAACAACCTCGTTCTTTTCGTCGACGACGTACAGAAACTTCTGCCCCTGGTCGGTGCCGATCGCCCTTTCGGCAACGAGCAGCGCAGGCTTGGGACGGCCGACCGGCACGCGAATGCGCGCGAACAGCCCGGCATCGAGAATCCGGTCTCCCTTCTCGGGACGAGGGTTTTTGAATGTGCCTCTCACCCGGACAGTTCCCGTATGGGGGTCGACGCGGTTCTCGATAAAATCGATCGTTCCCTCGTGCGGGTAGTCTTTGTCGATGGTGAGCCCCATCAAAACCGGAATCGCCACGTCGTTCTTGCTTTCGAGCTGGCCGTCGCGTACCTGTTTCTTCAGCGTCAGAATCGTCCGCTCATCGACGTCGAAGTACACATACATCGGTTCAACCGAAACGATCGTCGTCAGCGGTGTGATGTTGGCGTTGACGAGGTTTCCTTCGGAGATCAGCGTGCGGCTGATCTTGCCCGAAATCGGCGCGGCGATCTTCGAAAAATCCACGTCGAGTTGAGCGCGAATCACTCGGGCCTCAGTCGACTCGACGGCAGCGTCGGCTTCCTTTTTCGCAGCATCCGCCCGATCGTACTCTTCGGCGCTCGCCGCGTTTCTCTGCTTCAACGCCTCCATGCGCTTGAAGTCGGTGGTGGCCTTTTCCTGATGGGCCATGGCGCTCGCGCGATCGGCGCGCGCCGCAGCCAGGGCCGCCTGGTATTCCCGGTCGTCAATTTCATACAGCGCCGCACCCTGCTCGACCTCGGCCCCCTCCTTGAAGCGAACCGCCTTGAGAAACCCGGTGACTCGAGCTCGAATCTCAACCGATTCGGCCGCGTCGGTTCGGCCTGTATATTCCACGTAATCGATAATCGATTGCTCCACCGCCTGGCCGACAATCACAATCGCCGCGGGGGGCTGCTCTGCACCCGAATCAGGCTGCGAATGCCCGCACCCCGCCAGTGCGCACAGCATCGCGATCAATATTCCCGATGCGGCGCGCATTGAACGTGGTGCCATTGGAATTCCTGCTTTCGAACGACTGCACGACCCGGCCGCGATCCCGCCGGCACGGTCACCAGGTTCAGCGGTTGCTGCCCGATGCCGCCCGGCGATTCTGAGTGAACGCCCGGCAGGTTTCTTCGCTGACGAAGTGATACGTCTTGCCGTCGAATTCGGCGACGGCGCCCGCCGCAAACTTCGGGAATTGCACTTTCGCGATCGGGTCGACCACCATGTGTCCCTTGAGATAGTAGCTGTTCTCGTGGAGCGACAGAAAAGTGTTCACAAACGACACAATGCGATCATCGATCCACCTCGCCAGTGCCTCGTTGTCGACCGAATCCAGAGGAAACTCAATTTCGGAGTGCGCGTCGAATTCCATGAGGATCGGCAGAATCTGCAGATCGTAGTGGAAAATGACGTTTCGAACGTCGGCATCGGTGAAGACCGAAAACCGAAGGTCGATGTGGGCCAGCTCCGAATCAAAGCTGAACCTGGCCTCCCGCCTGCCTTGCGAGAGAGAAGGAGTCACCTTGACCTTCTCTCCGAATTTCCGGGCGAGTGCCTCGAGCCGCGGCCGCCAGATCTCCCGGAGCGACTCCAGGAGTTTGTCGAACTTTTCGAGCCTCTGTTCGCGGTCGCGGTGCGCCTGTACCTCGCGCTCTTGAAACGCCGTAATCTTCTCTTTGCTGGCGGTGAACGCGGCGTCGATGCGACTGAGGAGTTGATCAATGTTCGGCATGGCTCACCTCCGATGGAATGAGTTTCGCGAAGTCACGATCCACCGCGACATGTCGCCCGCAGGTGTCGAATTGAGTTCCCGTCGCCGGTCGCACGTTTCCTCGGCAGTGCCACGAACCGACGGTTGCGTCTATGCCAGAGAGCGATTCTACTGCTGGCCGTCGAGATTTGCACCAGTTGCACCCCGCACGGCGATACGACCATGCACCGTCGTGCCTGTTCAGTCTGATCGTAGATTTCCCTGGCGCCACAAAGCGTGGCACCGGGCGCAACGACGCGGCAGCGGCGGCGGTATCGACCGACCGCCGGCTGGAAGACTCGGGGGACGATTCGCGTACCCTGCCCGGGAGGCCAGAATTGGCGACACACACACTGGAGGGAAAGCGTCATGAGCCAAACAGCGAAACGCGAGACCCGGGAAACAGGGGGAGCAGACCTCGAAGGCCTCACAAACAAGGAATATCAGCGCGAGTTGAAGCAGCTTCACGTCGAACTGGTCAAGCTGCAGGAATGGGTAAAGCACAAAGGCCTGAAAATCTGCGTTGTATTCGAAGGCCGCGACGGTGCCGGGAAAGGGGGCACAATCAAGGCCATTACCGAGCGCGTCAGCCCGCGCGTCTTTCGCGTGGTCGCGCTCCCCGCCCCCACCGACCGCGAGAAGTCGCAGATGTATGTCCAGCGATATCTGCCGCACCTGCCGGCCGCGGGCGAAGTCGTGATCTTTGACCGAAGCTGGTACAACCGCGCCGGGGTGGAACGGGTCATGGGTTTCTGTACCGACGAACAGGCGCGGCGCTTTCTACAGGTGGCGCCGCTGGTCGAAAAAACGATGGTCGATTCGGGGATCATCCTGCTGAAATACTGGCTGGAAGTGAGCCCCGACGAGCAGACCCGGCGGCTCGAAGCGCGAATCACCGACGGACGCAAAATCTGGAAGCTGTCGCCAATGGATCTCGAGTCGTACAGCCGCTGGTACGACTATTCGCGGGCGCGTGACGAAATGTTCGCCGCAACCGACACCCCCTGGGCCCCCTGGTTTGTTCTTCGTTCAGACGACAAGAAACGGGCCCGCTTGAATCTGATCAGGCACCTGCTGGAACAAATCACGTACAAACAGGCCCCGCGCGAGAAGATCAAGCTGCCCAAGCGCCAGAAACCGGGCGGCTACCGGGAATCGACCCACCCGTTCAAGTACATTCCTGAGAAGCACTGATGACGGGCGGCCGCAATTCCTCGCATCGAGACGTGCGCCGAGCCGAGGTAGTTCGTCATGTGAATGAAAAGGAATGAAATCGCCTGCTCGATCAACAACCCACCGTGGTCTGCGAACAAGGAGAGTACCGATGGCTCGCACGGCAACCGAAACCTCGAGCAAGACGACCCGTGACGGAAAAGCGGCGGCAACAGGCCCGCTTTCGACAGACGAATTGCGCAAGCTCGACGCCTACTGGCGCGCCTCGAACTATCTCTCGGTCGGGCAGATCTATCTGCTCGACAACCCGCTCTTGAAAGAGCCGCTCAAGCGCGAGCACATCAAGCCCAGGTTGCTGGGGCACTGGGGAACTTCACCGGGCTTGAACATGCTGTACGTCCACCTGAATCGGGTCATTAAGCGCGATGACCTGAACATGATCTACATCATCGGCCCGGGGCACGGCGGACCGTCGCTCGTCGCTCACGCTTACCTGGAAGGGACGTACAGCGAGTTTTACCCGAACATCAGTCGCGATACAGAGGGCCTGCAGCGGCTGTTCAAGCAGTTCAGCTTTCCGGGCGGAATTCCCAGCCACGTCGCCCCGGAAACTCCGGGCAGCATCCATGAGGGAGGCGAGCTGGGCTACGCGCTCAGCCATGCCTACGGTGCCGCGTTCGACAACCCCGACCTGATCGTTGCCTGCATTGTCGGCGATGGCGAGGCCGAGACTGGGCCGCTCGCAACCGCCTGGCACGGCAACAAATTCCTGAACCCGCTCCGCGACGGCGCCGTGCTTCCGATTCTGCAACTGAACGGCTACAAAATCGCCAACCCCTGCTTTCTCGCCCGCATCCCCAGGGACGAACTGCAAAAATTCTTCGAGGGGATGGGTTACAAGCCCTGGTTCGTCGAAGGTCACGACCCGGCGGCCGTCCACCAGCAGCTTGCCTCGGCGCTCGACGCGACTGTCGCCGAAATCAGGCGCATCTGGCACGAAGCGCGCAAGATGGGGGTCGCGAAGCGACCCGCCTGGCCGCTGATCGTCCTTCGGACGCCCAAGGGCTGGACGTGCCCTGCGGAAATCGACGGCAAGAAATGCGAAGACTACTGGCGCAGCCATCAGGTTCCGATGGGCGAGATGGATAAGCCCGCGCACATCAGAATCCTCGAGCAATGGATGAAGAGCTATCGGCCGGAGGAGCTTTTCGATGAGCGGGGTCGGTTCAAACCCGAGCTCGCGGAACTGGCCCCGCAGGGGCGCCGCCGCATGAGCGACAACCCGCACGCCAACGGCGGGCTGTTGCTCCGCGACCTGAAGATGCCCGACTATCGCAAATACGCGGTTGAAGTTTCCAGCCCGGGGGTCACCACGGCCGAATCGACTCGCGTGATGGGCAAATTCCTCCGCGACGTGATGCAGCAGAATCTTGAACACAACAACTTCCGCCTCTTCAGCCCCGACGAGAACAACTCGAATCGCTGGCAAGACGTGCTCGACGTCACCACCCGCTGCTATATGGCCGAGATTTACCCTGAAGACGACAAGCTCAGCCCCGACGGCCGCGTGATGGAAGTCTTGAGCGAACACCAGTGCCAGGGCTGGCTGGAAGGCTACCTGCTTACCGGCCGGCACGGTTTTTTTTCGTGCTACGAGGCGTTCATCCACATCATCGACTCGATGTTCAATCAGCACGCCAAGTGGCTCAAGGTGTGCAACCATATTGGCTGGCGGCGGCCGATCGCCTCGCTCAACTACCTGCTGTCAAGCCACGTCTGGCGGCAGGACCATAACGGGTTTTCCCATCAGGACCCCGGCTTCATCGACCACGTCGTCAACAAGAAGGCCGAGGTCGTGCGGGTGTACCTACCTCCTGATGCCAACACGCTCTTGTCGGTGACCGACCACTGCTTGCGAAGCCGCAACTATGTGAATGTCATCGTCGCCGGGAAGCAGCCCGCGCCGCAGTGGCTTACGATGGATCAGGCGATCAAACATTGCGCCCAGGGAGTCGGTATCTGGGATTGGGCCAGCAACGACAAGGGGTGCGAGCCTGATGTGATCATGGCGTGCTGCGGCGATGTGCCCACCCTCGAGACGCTGGCGGCCGTTGATCTCTTGCGCAAACACCTGCCCGAGTTGAAGGTGCGCGTGGTCAACGTGGTGAACCTCATGAAGCTTCAGCCGGCAAGCGAGCACCCGCACGGGCTGTCAGATCACGATTTCGACGCCCTGTTCACCAGAGACAAACCGATCATTTTCGCATTCCACGGCTACCCCTGGCTCATCCACCGGCTGACGTACCGGCGGACCAATCACCAGAATCTGCACGTGCGGGGATACAAAGAAGAGGGAACGACCTCAACCCCGTTCGATATGGTGGTGATGAACGATCTCGACCGATTCCATCTGGTCGAAGACGTGATCGACCGGCTGCCGCAACTGGGTGCCCGGGCCGCGTACTTCAAACAATCCATCCACGATAAGCTGATTGAACACAAGGAGCACATCGAGAAATACGGCGACGACATGCCGTCGGTCAGCGGTTGGAAGTGGGGGGCCAAAGAACCCGCCAGATCGCGCAGCACCTCCACCGAAGGAGACAACGTATAGGCACGTGCCGTGAGCACTTCGAATCCGATCTCCCGTTGGCAAAAGCTTCTACCGGCAGCACGCTGGTTCGGCAACTATGAGGCCCGGTGGCTGAAACCAGACCTCATCGCCGGCGTCACGCTGGCCGCATTTGCGATTCCGGTGTCGATGGCCTACGCGTCGCTTGCCGGAGTGCCGCCACACCACGGAGTCTACTGCTATCTGCTGGGTGGGCTGTGCTATGCCTTTTTCGGCACGTCTCGACAGCTCGCGATCGGGCCAACCTCGGCGATTGCGCTGCTCGTCGGCGCCACTGTGGCTGAAAGGGCCGGCGACAGCTCGGCCCCCGTGGTGGAAATCGTCGCACTGACCGCGTTCGTCGTCGGGGCAATCAGCGCCCTCGCGTGGTTCCTTCGGCTGAGCACACTGGTCAGCTTCATCAGTGAAACCGTCCTGGTAGGTTTCAAAGCGGGCGCGGCGCTGACGATCGCCCTGACGCAATTGCCCAAGCTCTTTGGCGTGCCGGGGGGCGGCGATCATTTTTTCGAGCGGGCCTGGACGCTCGCGGGACAGCTTGGCGAGACGAATGCCGTTGTGCTCGGAATCGGCCTTGCGGCACTCGCCCTGCTGCTGCTCGGCGAGAGGTTCCTCCCCGGGCGCCCCGTGGCGCTGGTTGTTGTCCCACGTGTGTACACACCGCCGACGAAGCCATCGCTTTGCTCCGCGCGCACCATATAAAATGGTTAGCCCGGCAACAGGCCTGATACCGCGATCAGAGCTGGCGGGCCGCTTTTGGAGCCGCACCCTATGACTGATCCATCGGTTCCCGCGACATTGAAACAATACGAGTGCGGCCCCTTTCGTTTAACGGCCGGCTCAGATCACGAGGCCTACGACCGACATGTGGTCTTCGACCACATCGTTTCACTGGAAGACGCCAGTCAACGCGAACGGTTCGAGGCCGTCGCCCGCTCGCTCCGCGACCTGCTGACCCAACGCTGGCTATTAACTCAGCAGACACACGCCAGGCAGAACCCCAAGCGGGTGTACTACCTGTCCATGGAATTTCTGATCGGCCGCACGCTCGTCAACAACATCATCAATCTGGGTGTCGAAAAGTTCGTCCGTGACGATCTGCGGTCGGACCCTCAGCAGGATTGGACCGCCCTCGTGGAATCCGAGCCCGACGCCGGCTTGGGTAACGGCGGGCTCGGCCGGCTTGCCGCCTGCTTTATCGATTCGCTGGCGACGCTGCAGATTCCGGCGATGGGCTACGGCCTGAGATACGAATACGGAATTTTTCGCCAGGAGATCTGCAATGGCTACCAGGTCGAGAATCCTGATCACTGGCTGATACGGCCCGACCCGTGGGAAGTCTGCCGTTCGCACGAGACGATGCAAGTTCCGGTCGGCTGTTCATTCCGACTCGATGGCGGCACGTTGCGGGCGATCTCGGGAAAGACCTCGCATCTGCTGGGTGTTCCCTACGATCGCCCGGTCGTGGGTTACGGCGGACGGACGATCAACACGCTGCGACTGTGGGGGGCCGCCACCCCCGAGGTATTTGATTTCGGCGAATTCAGTTCCGGCGACTTCGTGGGCGCAATGCTCGACCGCGTGCTCGCGGAGACAGTGACACGCGTCCTGTATCCCGACGATTCTACGACGGCCGGTCAGGCCCTGCGTTTCTTGCAGGAGTACTTTCTCGTCTGCTGTTCGCTGGCCGATATTGTCGCCCGCTTTCGACGGGCCGACGGCGACTGGCACAGCCTCGCCGACCGGGTCGCCATCCAGCTCAATGACACCCATCCGGCAATGGCCGTCGGCGAACTGATGCGGATTCTGCTTGACCAGGCCAGCCTCGGCTGGGACGAAGCCTGGGATTTGACAGTCCGCACGCTGGCCTACACCAACCACACCCTGTTGCCGGAAGCGCTCGAAAAGTGGCCTGTGCGCTTCTTCGAGCTGATCTGTCCTCGCTTACTGGAGATCGTCTATGAGATCAATCGCAGACTGCTCGCAAAGGTATCGCACAACCATCCCCACGACGCGGCGCGCATCAGCCGGATGAGCCTGATCGAAGAGGGGCCGACGCGGCAGGTGCGCATGGCGCATCTGGCCATGGTCGGTTCGCACAGTATCAACGGGGTGGCCCGAATCCATTCCGAATTGTTGAAGAAGCGCGTCGTCAGCGATTTCGCGGAAATGCTTCCCGAGCGATTCTGCAACAAGACCAACGGCGTCACGCCCCGGCGCTGGATGCTGATGGCGAACCCCGACCTCGCCCGGCTGATCACCGAGGCGATCGGCGACGGTTGGGTCACCGACCTCGGCCAGTTGCGGCGCTTGCTGCCTCTGGCCGACGACGCCGAATTTCGCACCCGATTCTCCAGGGCCAAGCAATTGGCAAAAGACCGCTTCGCGGCCTGGCTCAAGGAAAAAACGGGGTTGGTCGTCAACCCGCATACGATGTTCGACAGCCACGTCAAGCGGATCCACGAATACAAACGTCAACTGCTGAACGCGCTGCACATCATCGTGCTCTACAACCGGCTGCGGGCCAACCCCGACCTGAACGTGCCGCCGCGCACGTTTTTCTTTGCCGGCAAGGCTGCCCCGGCTTACCGTCTGGCCAAGCTGATCATCAAGCTCATCAGCAATATCGGCGCGGTCGTTGACGCCGACCCGGCGAGCCGCCTGCGGCTCAGAGTGCTCTTTCTGCCCGACTACAACGTGTCGCTCGCCGAACGGCTGATTCCCGCCAGCGATGTCTCTGAACAGATCTCGACCGCCGGCTACGAAGCCAGCGGCACCGGAAACATGAAGTTCATGATGAACGGCGCCCTCACGATCGGCACCCGCGACGCCGCGGCGGATCACGGCGTCGATTGGGAGCTTGTCGAAGGGCACAAGCGCTCGATCCTGCAATCGCTGACCGGAACGACGCGTCATGATGTTCTGCCGAAGTACGGGTGGGCCTGCCGCTACCATAACATGTTCTGCCATTGGCATCGTAATGACCCGGGTTATTCCGACCGCTTTCGAATCGAGCGGGTCGATGAATCGTCGTTGATGAGCCGGCTAAGTGATGTGCTCCACCAGGCATGAAAGCCAACGCCCGAAACATATCTCGAGGTTCACGAACGCCTGGGCCGCGTGTTCACGCGTCGCGGCTCATCCGAAACGCATTGGCGCCAACGGAGAAACCTCAATGAAAGTCGGAGTTGTCGGCGCGGGGTACGTCGGGTCAACGGCCGCCTATGCCCTCGTCATGCGAGGCGTCGGCCGCGAGGTGGTTCTCGTCGACAAGAATTCCGATCGCGCGGCGGCTGAGGCAGACGATATCCGGCATGCCGTTCCGTTCGCCAACCCGCTTCAGATCACCGCGGGAGACTACGACGATCTGACAGGGTGCCGCGCCGTCGTCGTGTGCGCCGGTGTCGGCCAGCGGCCCGGCGAAACCCGGCTCGATCTGCTCAAGCGCAACGCGGCCGTGTTCCGTGACGTCGTGCCCAATGTGTTGCAACGCGCTCCAAACGCCGTCCTCATTGTCGCCACGAACCCCGTCGATGTCATGACGCACCTCGCGACCCGCTATGCCCGCGAGTGCGGGGCGTCGGCAGAGCGCGTGCTCGGTTCCGGCACGACGCTCGACACGGCACGGTTCCGTTCACTGCTCGGCACACACTGCGGCGTCGATCCGCATCATGTGCATGGTTATGTCGTCGGTGAGCATGGCGATTCCGAGGTGCTCACCTGGTCGCTGGTCACGATCGGCGGGATGCCGCTGGAAGAGTTCCTGCGGGTGCGAAAGCTGCAACTGACTGATTCCATCCGTCAGGATATCGACGCAAAAGTCCGTCGTGCCGCCTACAGCATTATTTCCGGCAAGGGAGCAACCTACTATGGAATCGGAAGCGCGCTGGCCCGCATCATCGACGTGGTCATCCATGATCAGCGGTCGATTCTGACCGTTTGCACGACCGCCAGCGACGTGCTGGGCGTCCGCGACGTGACTCTCTCTCTCCCCCATCTGATCGGTGGTTCGGGCGCGCAGGAAGCCTTTCCGCTGCCGTTGAATGAGAACGAGCAAGCGTTGCTCAAGGCCAGTGCCGCGGTGATCAGGCAGGCGCTCGATGCGCTGTAGACCAGCCTCCGTCTCACAGTCACCCTGAGCTGCCGTTTTGAATGATTCGCGCGGTGCTTGCTTGCCTCATCGCACGTTGGCATCTTACGATTTATCACAGAGAAAGATCATGACAACGACGATCGATGTGATCTCTGACGTCATCTGTCCGTGGTGCTACATCGGCAAGCGGCGGATGGAGAAGGCTGTCGCCCTCGCCGGGAGGGACGTTCGGGTTCGCTGGCATCCGTTCCAGCTCAACCCCCACATACCGAAGGCAGGCATAAGCCGCAGGAAATACCGCACCGCCAAATTCGGAAGCTGGGAACACTCTCTCGCCCTCGATGCGCACGTGACGGAGGTGGGCCGGGCCGATGGTATCCCATTCGCCCTCGACAAGATCGAGCGCGCTCCCAACACCCTCGACGCCCATCGGCTCATCTGCCTAGCCGCGCAAGATGATGTGCAGGATGCCGTGGTCGAAGCCCTCTTCCGGGCGTACTTCACGGAAGGCCGCGACATCACAACTGCCCCCACGCTGCTGGACGTGGTGAGCGATGCCGGGCTCGATCGATGCCGGGCCAAGGCCCTGTTGAACGGCGACGACGGCGTGGCGGCGATCCTCGCGGCGGAAGAACAAGCCCATCTTGCCGGGGTGGAGGGCGTGCCGTTCTACCTCATCAACGGCGCGCTGGCCCTTTCCGGGGCAAGGCAACCGAGCGAATTCCTCGCCGCCTTCGAACAGGTCGCCGCGCCGCACGACAGCGACGTGAGCAATTCCGCCCTCGGGCCGGAAGAGTAGCCGGCCGGTGGCCGGTGGCCATAAACGGCTCGCCTCCCAAGGCGGTGCAGCGAGGGCGCAATCTGTCGACAACCTGCTCGTGCAACCGTGATGGCAACGCCAGCGCTATCCCGGCGCATTCCAGGTACAATTGCAACAAGGCCAACGGCCCCCTTCTCTTTTGGGGGTTCAAGATTCTTTCCTTCGGTTGCGCTCGCCAGCATGTGTCTGCGCGGTCCAAAGGGCGACTTCGGTCGGTTCGCGGCGGAGTTCGCGAATCAGTCTGATGCCATGCGTATCAAACTGATGACGGCTGAGTGAGGGAGGTGGCCCGCCACAGTCGAGCTTCGAGTGCGATCAAGAGGGGATCATAAGGTATTGTGCAACTGACACTTGATGGCCAGGCCCCGCGTCTGCCAAAGATCGTTAGCGACGCCATTCGGAACGCCATTCGCGAGGACTCGAGAACGGAATTCCCCGATCTCCAATCTGGCACTTGCAAAGGAGACAACGCCATGCGACGGTTTTCGACCACTGTCTCGAATGCCCTGATCCTCGTTGCACTGGCGATCTGCACGGTTGCTGCCGCCGATGGACCGGCCGACCTGGCCGAACAGTTTCGCGCTGGGGCGACAACGCAGGGCAAAATCGCGCTGGGAGAAATCGCCGCATTCAAAGATTCCTATCTTGCCGATGTCACGATCCAAACACCGAACATCGATGCCAAGGGGAACGTGGTGGGCACCGCGACGTTTGCCGGTCGAGATACGCCTGTGTTGTTGCAATACGTCGAGGGATCAGCCGGGAAAGCCGGGGGGTGGCTGTTGGGGTGGCGATTGCCCACTCAGAATCTGGAAGAGCTGGTTCCCGTGATGGGTGGGATCGCCGGCCAGAGCCTGCAGATGGCGACCCCGCGGGTCATCTTCTCGCGGCAGACCGTGCAGGTTTCGTCGGCCTCGATGACCGAAGCGGTTCGTGAGTTCTATCGAGAGGTCTACGGCGGGGGCGACTTTTCGTTGAGCGTGCACGACGGCGTGAACCTGCTGACGAAGGTTGAATTGCGGGGCGAGCTCCTCGCGGCAATCCAGTCTCTCGGTGCGAAGCTCAACGGCCTGGTTCTCGAAGGGGTGGTGCTCAAGAATTTCGATCCGGCGACATTTCGCGAGGCACGCGCTCAGGGGCGGCTGCTGAGCGCCGCAACGAAGGACGCCGAGTTGCGGGCGAAACTGACACAGGGGACGCTCACCGGAGTTCCCGAGGGCTTTCTGGTAGAAGACCTGGCGCTGCTCGTGACGGGTCAACCCACCGCGGGCGTGGCCTTCAAAATGCTCGTCGGGGCCGGAAAAGACCAGCGGCGATTCGAATGCCGGGGCATGTTCCAGGGCAGTCAAACCCCCACCAACGGGAAAAGCGGTTTCTCGATCTCGGCGCGGACCGATGACCCGGCTCCATGGCGCAATGCGCTGGGGATCCAGGGGCTGGAATTGCACTCGGCCAACCTCGAGTTGAAGAGCGAAACCGGTGGCAGCGCTCCGCCGCGCATGCTGGTCGGAGTTCAGGCCGACCTGAAACTGGCCTCGAAGCTGGTCGGAGTCGCCGGGGGCGTCACGACCCGCAAGGGAGTGCCCAGCGTCTTTCTCAGGGGGTCGATCAATTCACTGACTCGCGACGATCTGGTCGCGATGGCGAACGATCTGGCAATCGCTTCACAAGGGGGCGTCGACGCGCGCGTGGTCGGCACTGCGTTACCCGATTTCGATCTGCGCGACGTCACAATTCTTTACGCGCCCGCCGGAGGGTCAGAGGAACTGGGCGTGCCCAACGGCGTTGGCATCAAGGGGCAGCTCTACCTGTTTGACAAGCGCGCCGCAGAAGTCGATGCCCTCGTCGACGTGTCAAGTCGCCGGCCTCGAACTTCGGTCAAAGCGTTGGTCGGCGAGTTCCAGGTGGGGCCGATCACGCTCTATGAGACCAAGCTGGATCTGCTTCTGGCGGCCAGCACCGAGAGTCATTTTCGCGCCAGCGGTGGTTGCGATCTGCTGGGCAATCGAGTCAACGCGCTGGCGGACCTCAACGCCAAGCGCTCTGAAGTGACGATGGCTGGTCGAATCGCGAACGTCTTTGACGCCGACGTCACGTGCACCAGCTCGCTGGAGAACGCGGGCTGGCAGTTCGCCGCCGGATTGAAAAACGACTTTTCAACTGCGTTTCAAACAAGAGTTTCGGACGATATTCTGGCCTGGGCCAAAGAGGCTGAGCAGGATTTTGCCAGAGCCGCAGAGGACCTGGAAAAAACGAAACGCGACGTGAAGCGAATCGACGGCGACATCGCCAAAGCACGCCAGCAGGTCGAGCAGGACCGGGCCACGAATGAAAACGCACTCCGCCGTGCCCAGTCGGACCTCGACAAAATCAACGGAGACATCGCCAAGACCCGAGCGCAGGTGCAGCGCGAGCGCGAACAACATTTGGCCGCCATCAACAAGGCGAAGCAAGACGTCGGCCGGATCAACGGGCAAATTGAGGCGCGACGCAAGGCAGTCAATCTGCAGCGTGATAAGGACCTTGCCGGCGTCAAAACGGCCCGCGATCGCGCGAAAAGCGACTTCGACAAGGCCGAGAAGGTGTTCAATCAGGCCGTCGCCGCCTGGAAGAAGGCCAAGGGGGTCGACAAACTGGGCAAGGGGATCGATAAGGATGCGAAGGGGGTCGATCGAGACGCCAAGAAACTGGTCTATCAGGCCGCGGCGACAGCTTACGACGCAGCCCGCGCGGCGATGAACAACGTCTCGGTCGATCTTGATCCTCAAATCGTCGGCCTCCTCGCGGCCGAGAAGACCGCCCAGGCAGCGCTCGACGCCGCCAGCGACGCGCTGCGGGCTGTTCACGGCACGGCGCCGATCGATTCTGACCCGCGGGTTGCGGCCCTGTTTGTCGGTCGCGATACGGCGAAAGCAGCGGTGGCCGCCGCTCAGACAGCCTTCGATGCGGTGCATCGCCTCCCTGTGGATGCCGACCCGCGCGTCGCCTCGCTGTTTGCCGCTCGCGATGCGGCGCTCGCCGCCCTGGAAGCAGCACAACTGGCCGTCGACGCCTCAGGCGACGCGGTTCAGTGGGGCGCGAAGGCCGCGGCTGCCGCCGCGAGGGGTGAGCTCCTGCGAGTCGAGAGTGCCCGGCTGACGTGTGGACTGGCGGTGTTTCAGCAAGGCGGAAAAATGGAGTTGTCGGTCGCCGTGCGGGTGATGAACGAGCCGCAAGACGTGAAACTTGCCGTCAATACGGCCGACCTGACAAACGGCACACTGTTCAATTTGGTGGCCGACCGAATCACTCCGTCCCGGAAGCAGATCGAGCGAGGCACGGCGTCTGCCGGCCAATCGTCAAGTCGCTCGACTTCTACGCCAACCGACCCAACGACGCGCGCGGGCGGTACGGTCAATTCTCCTGCCAGACCAGAAACCTCTCGGATTCAACCGATTGCAGGTGCCAACGTGCAGCCGTCGCTGAATGACGTCCGGGCACTCAAACAATCGCTGAACGCGATAGCCAACGGCGCCGGCTGGATCGACTACCTCGAACTGCCCGCCCTCGAACAACGCGCCGCCGGACAGACCGTGAATCAAGGCAACGTCGGCTCTGACCAGGTGGACCGTGTTCTAGATAAGTTCGAGAAGACGGCCTCGAATCCAAAATTTGCTGCAATCAGCCGTGCCGCAGGTTTTTCTCGAGTGCATGACGTCTTGCGTCAGCAGGCAGCACTTCAAAAGCGCCAGTGACGTGCAGGGCCTGACAAGAAATGCGTCTCTTCACGCCGGCCGATTGATTCGTTCCGCGCTGCGAGGGCCTGCGAACTCAGCAACACGCGGTGCGCCTGACGAATCAATGACGAAGCAAAAATGCCGAATGCTGGGCAGCTTTCGTCATTTGAGTTTCGTCATTCGGCATTGACTCGACATCCGTCACTATTCGTGCCGCAGGGCTTCAATCGGGTCGAGCTTCGCGGCAGCCTGCGCGGGGTACAACCCGAACAGTACGCCGATGCCCACCGAAATGCCGAACGCCAGAGGCAGGCTCCACAGGGCGACCTCGGGCTGCATTTCAGAGAACATGCGCGTCGTCTCGGAAAGCGCCCCGGGGCGCGCGTCGAGGATGAAGTTGAGGGTGATGTAGCGGATTACACGGAAGGCATACGGGGTCAACAAACCCAGCGCAATGCCCAGCACGCCGCCGGTGCCCGAGAGCACAACCGTTTCGGTCAGAAACTGCTCGATGATGTCGCGCTGTTTGGCCCCCAGCGCCCGGCGGATGCCGATTTCGCGCGTCCGTTCGGTCACCGTCGCCAGCATGATGTTCATGATGCCGATGCCCCCCACCACCAGGCTGATGGCGGCGATCGACCCCAGCACGATGTTGAAAATCTGCCGCAACTGGTCGGCCTGTTTGAGCAGTTCGAGCGGCACGACGACGGCGAAGTCTTTCTCGGCGTGAAACCGCTCGAGCGTTCCGCGGACGACGTCGGCCGTTCGCAGCACGTCGTTCACGTTGCGCACCGAAAGGGTGATCTGGTTCAATTCCACGTGCTCAGAATCCATGCCCCCCTGCTTCACGGTGGAAATCATGTCGCCCAGCCGGGTGCGGAACGTGTTGATCGGAATGTACAGGTCTTTGTTGAAATCCTGCGCGGTCAGGCTGCCGCCGATGCCGGCCGACGGGGTGCGGTCGGCCGTGACCCCCACCACCGTGTAGAACATGCCGTCGATCTGAATCGCCCGGCCCAGCGGGTCTTCGACCGGGAAGAGCTTGAGCGCGACTTCGTTGGCGAGGACAACGACGTTGGCCCGCGTTTCCTGGTCGGCGTCGGTCAGAAACCGCCCCTTGACGACGTGCAGATGGTTCAGCTCGAGATAGTTGGGGGTGCAGCCGACCAGCCGGCAGGGCATCGTGCGCGTGTGATAACGTGCCTCGCGCGTGACTTCGCGAATCGGCACGGCGTCGAGAATCGTGGGAATTGTTTTGGTCAGGCGGCGGAAGTCGGCCCGCAACAGACCGTAACGCAAAACCGAACCCATCGCGCTTGCGGCCGACGAATTGCTGGCCGGCTTGACGCTGATCGCGATGATATTGGTGGCCCCGAGAGCGACGATCTGCTTTTGCGCCTGGGCGCTCGCGCCTTCGCCGATTGCCAGCATGGCGATCACCGAAAACACGCCGAAGACGATGCCCAGCATCGTCAGGCCCGAGCGCAGCTTGTGCAACAGCAGGCTCTTAAGCCCCAGTTGCACGGTGCGAATCAGGCGGGAGAGAGACATGGCGGTTCGAAGGACAGAGGGTCAGAGGATCTGAACGCTGGCGGTTTCGCCGCGGCGGTTACGACGCGCGTCCCGCTCTTCGACCCTTCGACTTTTTTCTTTACACCGGTTTCGTTCGCGTTTCCTTGTTCACGACACCGTCGCGCATGATGATCTGGCGTTTGGCCCAGTCGGCGATGTCGGGTTCGTGAGTGACCATGATGATCGTGCGGCCTTCGCGGTTGAGCGACGTGAGCATCTCCATGATTTCGTGGCTGGTGGCCGAATCGAGGTTTCCGGTGGGCTCGTCGGCGAGAATGATGTCGGGCTCGTTGACCATCGCACGCGCAATGGCCACGCGCTGCTGCTGGCCGCCGGAGAGTTGAAACGGGCGATGATCCAGCCGGTCGCCCAAACCCACTTTCTTCGCCAGATCGAGGCAGTGTTTCCGGTCGTCGGTCGAGAGGGGCGGGTAGCCTGGGCGGTATTGCAGGGGGAGCTCGATGTTTTCGAGCACGGTGTATTGGGCGATCAGGTTGTACGATTGGAAAATGAACCCGATGCGCTGGTTGCGAACGAGCGACAGTTCGGCGTCGTCCATCTGTGAGACGTCGACGCCTCCCAGCACGTAGTGGCCTTTGGTAGGGCGGTCGAGCCCCCCCAGAATGTTCAGCAGCGTGCTTTTGCCGCTGCCCGAGGCCCCCATGACGGCCACGAAGTCACCCTCGGGAAATTCGAGCGAAACCCCACGCAGGGCCTTGACGAGAATGCGGCCTTCGTCGGCCCCGAGTGGCGCGAACTGCAGATCGCGCTTGGCGCCCCCGGGGGCGACGTCGACGCTGGGACCCAGGTCGTAGACCTTGTGCCGGTCTTTGACGTCTGCGGCGAGTTTCGGTGGCCGCCACCCGCGCCGGGAGGGCCTCCCGCGCCCGCCGGACCACCCCCTCCGCCGCCCGACATCCGCTGCCGCATTTCTTCCATCGATTTGAGCCACTCTTCCTTGTCGATGGCGCCGTTCTTGTTCGTATCGAGGCGGCCGACATTTATGAAATTCCTCGCTTGTTCGGGAATTTCATCGTCGGTCAATTTGCCGTCGCCGTTTTTGTCCATCTGGGCGAAGCGTTCGGCCGGGTCGCCGAACCCACCCCCCGGTCGGCCGCCGCCGCGCGGCTCTCCCGCAGGCCCGCCGGCCATGCCCGGCCCGCCGGGGCCGCCCCCACCTGCGCCGGGCGAACCACCCGCGGGCCGCGCACCGGGGGCCGTTGCGCCGGGCGCCGCGCCCGCAGGCCACGGCCCGCGAAGGGGGGGCGCTTCGACCAGCGCGGGGACTTCTTCTTCGAGCGCCACGACCAGTTTGGGCAATACGGTGCGGGGGTTCAGAACGACCTTGTCCCCCTCTTTCAGCCCCTGGTCTTTGGCGTACAGCGACTCGTCTTCGACGATCTGCTGCATCGCCTCGCTCGCTTTCCCGAGTTTGACTTCGCGCCTGACGAACTCCTTACCCGATGTGATCCAGGCGAAATGCCGGCCGCCCCGTTCCACGAACGATTGCAAGGGCGCCTGCAATACCGACGACAGGCGGTCGATCAGAATCTCGACCTCGGTCGTCATGCCGGGCTTCAGTTTGCTGACTTTCTCAATCTCGTCGGTCAGCTTGATGTACGTGACGTATTCCTTGAGGTTCATGTTGGGCCAGTTGCCCGAGGCTGACACGAGCGACACCATCGAGACCATGCCGTGAAAGACTTCGCCCGGCTTGCCGTCAACTCGAATCGTGGCGGGCAGGCTCTCGCGAACCATGTCGATCTTCGACTCATGGATGCGGGCGTTGACCTGCATCTGCGTGACGTCGGGAAGCTGAATGATCTGCTGCCGCTCTTTGACCTTGGCCCCCTCGAAGATCAGCGGTTCACTGCTGCCGCGAAACCCGCTGCGGGTGTTGGCGTACACGACAATTCCATCGCACGGCGCCCGAATCGTGCACTGCACAATTTGCGTCAACAGCTTTTGCAGCCGTTCTTTTTCGACTTCATACGTCAGCTTCTTGGCCTTGAAGTCTGATTCGTACTGGTCGAGCGCGGCCTGGGCCTTCAGCTCGGCTCGCTCGACCTCGCGCACGAACTCTTTCGCGTTTGCGGTCAACTCGGCCTGCTGCCGCTTCTTGGCATATTCTTCGAGGACCCGCTTCTTTTCGATCGCCACATTGAGCGTGTTTTCGGCCTTCTTCGTGGCGATGCGATCGGCCTCCAGCTCGGTCTGGGTCGCATAGCCTTTTTTGATGAGCCGCTGGGTGAAGACGTATTTCTCATTCGCCCGGATCAGGTCTTCTTCGGCCAGGCTGATTTCGCCTTCAATCCCCTTCTTCTCCTGCTCGTAATCGCCGTCGTTGTATTTTTCGAGATCGAGCTCGGCCAGTTCGAGTTTCAGTTTTGCGGCGGCGATGTCGCTGTCGTTCTGGGTCTTCTGGATCTCGACGTTCTTCTCGGCCTGATCCATGGCCGACTGCGCCTGCGTGACGACAATCTCTTGCGCAATCTTGTCATTGCGCAACCGCGAAGAATCGAGCTCAACGAGAATATCTCCCTCTTTGACCGACGACCCCTCGTCGACGATCATAATGATTCCCGTGCCGGCCTCACCCTCGACCTTGCACGAGAGCACCGTGTTGTTGGCGCTTTCGAGGCTGCCGCGCTCGGTAATGCTGATTTCGAGCGACCCACGCTTGACCGTCTCAACGATCAGGTCGATCGGCTGCTCGCGGTCTTGAGAATAGCTTTGCCGCCAGACCACCGCCCCGCCGCCCACCACCGCCAGCGCCAGCAGAATCACGAGCACCTTGCCGATCGCGCCCCGCCGCAGGCTGCATCGGCTCGGTAGGTTTCGCACCCGCCCGTTCGCGCGCCGGCCACTCTTCGGCTTTGACAAGCTGCAGCCGATCGCGCGGCCGCCGCGGCCCGCCGGTTGATTGCGGCGCTGCCGGGGAATCGGCAGCGGGGGAGGGCAACTCTTCGATCGACGGGACGGCGGGGTCATTCCGGGGCTCCTGCGGAGCGCTGGGGGAGGGAAACACGAGGGAGCTGTCGGGGGGGAGTTCGACCAGCGTCTGGCCAGCCCGCGCCGCCTGAGCGCGGCGCTGATAGTATTCATCTGTCCAGAAGCCGTATGGGTCAACTTCCATTGTACCCATGAAATTATGGATGTTAAGCCGATTCGTTTCAAAATTCACCCAGATTTGAATGAGCTGGTTCTGGGCGTTCAAAACGGCCTGCAGGGCGTTCAGAATATTTAACCCCTGAGCGGTCCCCTGAGTTGCGGCCCCGGCCGCGGGAGCGGTGACGGGCGCCGAGCTTTGCTCAACCGCGATATCCATCTGGGCGGTGGCGACCCGCACGTTTTCGCGGGCCGTTTCGAAGTTTTGCTTGAGTACGTTCAATTGCCGCCAGGCAATGCGGATTTCGAGCTTCACCTGGTCTTCGATGCGCATGTAGTTGCGGCGGGCCCGTTGGAGACCGATCAGCGCCGCCCGGTAGACGTTGCGCTGCTGCACGAGCTGCACGGGGCTGGTGAACTGCACGCCGGCCCGAATGCTGCTCTGGCTGCCGCGAAAGTCGAACGGGTTGTTGTTGCCCGCCAGATTGCCTTGCGTGCGAATGTCTCCCGCCGCCACGACGTTCAGCAGGGCCTGCAACTGGTTGGCGGCAACTTCGACCTGGCGGCGGGCATCCATCACTTCGGCCCGGGCGTTCATCAGGTCCATGCGATTCTCGAGGCCCAGGGCCACGGCTTCTTCGAGGCTCGCCTGGAACGGGTTCAGGTCAATCAGGTCGACCCGCAGGTAGATTTGCACGACGGTCAGGCTCTGCGTCGTCTTCAGCAGGTCTTCGCGCACGTCGGTTACCTTGAATAGTTCGTCCTCGAGTTGCTTCTGGGTCAGCGGTCCCGCGGCCAGCTTGTGCTTGAGGACCCTGAGGCGCTCGTCGACATCAGCGTAGTCGGCCATCAGAGTATCGCGCAGCCGGCTTTCGGCCCCTTCATCACGATACACCACCATGCAGTCGTCCATGATGGGTTTGGGAGGAGCGTTTTTCTGGTGTTCCTCCCACCGGCGAAAATCCTCCTCCAGGACCTCGATTCCGTCTCGCCGGATGTCGGCGCTCAGCCGGCTCAGTTCGTCCACGAGGGCCCGCAGCGCCGGCTGGTCAATGGACCTGACATTGATCCTGGCCCACAAAGCGGCGACCCTGCGAATGATCTCGATATCGGGATGGATCGCGGCGACCTCGGGTGGATCGGGCACGAACGTATTCAGCCGGTCTTGCAGCCGCGTCAACCGGGGATCGACCAGTTGGAACGGCTTCAAGATCGAATCGTCGATCGAGACCGGCATATCGGTGGGCAGGCCGAGGAACAGCTTGTAGCGGTCGATGTTGTCCAACAGCAGCACAACGCTGGAGCGCAGGCCGTTGCACTGCGTGGCCAATTGCGTCTCGAGCTGCGACATCTGCTGATTGATGACCTCAATTTCTATCACCGAGCGAACGGCCAGAGCCGTGACGGCTCGCCGGTAGTCGATGTCGTCGCTGAGCGAAAGCAACCGCCGCTCTTCGGCGTCTGTCAGCGTGCCCCGCAAATACAAACGCTTCGTGACATTGCTGTACTGAATGCGATCAGCCAGTTCGGGCGGAGGGAATTCGACCCCGTCGGGGAACTCCGGCAGCTCTTGCAGGTCTTCGCCGATCCGTTCGGGCAACAAATTGGAACTGGCGTGCAGCCGATCCAGCCGCTCTTTGAGCTGGCGGATGTTGTACCGCTGGTTCGCGATCACCTGAATCTGCTGCAACAGACCCAGATACCCGCCGCCACTGATGGGCGTGCCCAGCGCCCCGACGGTTTGCAAGGGGGCCGGCACGCCCGAAGTCAGGCCGGCAGTCGTCCCCCCGGCGACCGTGCTGGTGAAAAAGCCCATGCGATACCGCGCCAGATCGCGCAGCGCGTACAGCACGTCGCGCTCGGCCTGCGTCAGCCCTTCGAGCACGAACCGGCGGCCCCCATTGGCCAACAGCGGTTGCACCAGCGAATACGAAATGGTGCTGGCCGTCGAATCCTGAACGCTGCCCCCGGAAAACAGCCACAGGGTGTTGTTCGCCAGCTCGGCGATGAACTGGGCGCCGGTCGGAAGCAGCTTGCTCACCCCGACGCTCGGGGTCAGCGCGAGCGCGTCACTCGTGGTGGGCACATCGACATAGTCCAGGTCGACGCCGGGCCGGCCCGTGAAGCCGATGTACTGCAAATCGAACTGAAATCGATTGAAAGTGAGCTGCAGGGCGTTCAGGTACGCGTTCTCGACCTGCGTCTGGTAGTCGCGGCTGTGAATCCACGAGAGCTCGATCGCTTCTTCGAGCGTGAGTTTATTCACTTCAGGGAGCAATGCCGGGCGGCCGTAATTGGCCGCCACCACCTCGGGAGACAGCCCGAACGGGTTGAGCCAATCCGGGTTTTCGACCGCCGGCACATCGCCAAACTCGTGCCAGCGCTTGTAACCCTGCATGCCGTAGACCCAGTGCATGTAGCTGTGCGAGGCCGGGTCGTCGGGGGGCAGCGGCGCGAAATCGGGGTCGTAGGGGTCATAAAAGCGACTGCGCGGGTCGGGCATGACGTTCACCCGCGGCAGCTCCCACCGCGGGTCGACCTGCTTGTGTTCGAGAATGTCGTAACTCAGGTCGTCGGCCTGGTCGCGCCAATATTTGCGCGAGCAGCCCGACGCGATAAGGCACACGATTGCGGCGAAAAAGACCACGGGTGCCAGCGTGCGGTACTGAAGCCTCGTTCCCAAGCTCCTGCTTGGGAACGCCAGCCCTCGTTCCCAAGCTCCTGCCACCCCACGTTCCCAAGCTCCCGCCGCGCCACGTTCCCAAGCTCCCGCCGCGCCACGTTCCCAAGCTCCCGCCGCGCCTCGTTCCCAAGCTCCCGCCGCGCCTCGTTCCCAAGCTCCCGCCGCGCCTCGTTCCCAAGCTCCCGCTTGGGAACGTGCTCCCTCCGCTTCGCCGCCCGGCGCCTCGACCAGATTGTCGACGGGGCACTTCGGACTCGGCGTAAACCTCGTTCCCAAGCTGCTGCTTGGGAACGCTCGCCAGCAAAGTTGTGGCGCGCGCGGCGCGGGGCGTGGCGTTGGGGTGGGCATCGGGCCGATCATTGCCGGGCAAGAGGTTCGAGTGGCGCGGAACTCCGACGAACGACAGGCGTATCTTCCGGGGTGCGGCGGGGGCCCTTGAGCGAGGTTTCGAGAGTGCCGACGATGCGGGCCAGCCCTTTGCCCACCGCCGACAATTCATCGCGAGCCAAAGGCCGCAGCAATTTCGCGACGGCGGCCGCTCTCAGTCGCGCGGCGCGCTCGAAGGCCCGCTGCCCATCAGCCGTGAGGCGAATCAGGCTGCGGCGCCGGTCTGATTCAGAGCGTTTGCGCGCGATCAGCCCGTCAACGCTCATTCGTTCCAGGAGGGTGCTGAGATTCGATTCCGACTGCAGCAACAGGGCCGCCAGGTCGGTTTGCGAGCATTCGCCGGTTGGGTCCGCTTTCAGGGCCGCCAGAACCCGGTACCGGGCCTCATTCAGCCCGGCCTGTGAGGTGGGTTCGTGAAGCGCCGCGACGAGGCATTCGGCGCCGCGCAGCAAAAGGGCCCCGATCGACAACGCGTTGTCAGCACCGAGCCCCGGCAACTCGAAGGCGCCCGCGGCCGGCAAGGGAAAGTGTGGTGGTCGCAGGGTGGCGTCGTGATAAGACATCGAGCGTGCCGTCGTTCGGATGCGATCAGGCCTTCTAAGAGCGCGTTGAAAAAGGTGTCTGGAACTTTGTGAACATTCAGATTCCAAGGGATTTTCGCGGGTGCGGAGAGTTCCAGACACCTTTTTCAACAGACTGCGAATCCATTCATTTCTCAACCATTCGGATGCTAATGATCGCGGACTGCAGGAAAACTCGGTGCAACCATCAAAATTCTCCAAGGTGTCAGGCCCTCACACCAGGCGCCACGCCGATTGAATCGCGCCGTTCCCTCCGCCAGCCGTTCCCGGGAGCCTGACGTATGGTTGTGACTACGTCCGGACGCAGCGAGCCCCCGAGGGGACGCGGCCCGGGCGACCGATCTGGCGGCGCGGCAGGGAAATGCTGGGAGCAATGAGGGGCCTTGCCGCGCCGCCCTTCTTCTTGCGCCATGCCGATTTGTAGCGGTTGCTCCGGTTCTGCCGAGAATAACGGCAGAGCCGTGCGGGCGACGGCCGATAGGTAGCAGAAGACGAGTCCCGTTCGTCCGAATTCCGGTCGACAACGGACCGCGTGGCACAGCCGACTATGAACAAGTCTTTCCGCACGGCGTTCTGGGCGATGTGCCTGGGGTTGACCGTCGCCATGATGCTCTTCGTGGGGGTCGAGCTGACCGGTGGACGACCGGCCAAGGGGCCCAAAGCCGCCGCTGCCAGGGTCGATTCGCAGCACGCCTCGGTCACACCGGGCTTTTCGTCGGCCACACCCCGCTCGGAACCCCGCCAGGCGGCGCAGGCGCGGCCTGCGGCTCGCGCGAGAGGCGACGGCACGCTGCCGGGGAGCGTGGTTCACGGCGGCACAGGGCACGCGCCCGCGCGAATCGATGCCGGCAGGACGCGCGAGATTCCCGCAACGGCGCCGGCCCTGACCGATGGAGACGGCGACGGGCTGCTGGTCGACGATGTGGGGACGCACGTCGTCTTGAGCCCGCAACTGGAGCCTGAAGTCGCGGCCGCCGAAGGTCGCAGCGGGGGCGCTCTGGTACCGATCAGGCCGACGGTCGCGCGGCCTCAACTCGACGTCGTGATGGATTCCGCCGAGGGGCTGCCGGCCGGTGCGGCGGCTGATCCGCACCTTTCCCGGCAACTCGATCGGATTCTCGCACAGCTCGATCGGCTGGCGCTGCGGCAAGAACAGCTTTCGCCTGCGCCCACGCTGCCTGCGCCGCGGCTGTTGTCGAAAATCTATCGCCCGAAGTACCTGAGCGTCCGGGCGATGCAGGCGCTGGCCGCGCCCTTGCTGACCGAAGGTGTCGGCCGCATCGGCACGTCGGTTCCCCAGGAGGCCGCCGGTTCGCCCGGCGACGATGAACCGCCCGCCCCTTCCGACGCCGTGGTCGTGCGCGATACGGCCGAAGTGCTGCGAAAAATCGACCGGCTGCTGGTGGAGCTCGATCTGCCGCCGCCGCAGGTGCTGATTGAAGCCACGGTGCTGGCGGTGCGGCTTGACGCGCGCCGGCCGCTGGGGGTGAATCTGGCCGAATTTCGCGGCAGCAGCACTCTCGGGTTCAGTCTCGACCCGGCGGGCGAAGCGTCGCCTGCGTTCACCCCCAATGCGGCTGCGGAACCCGGCGCGACGGCGGTGCGGTTGTCGCACGGTGGCGCGACCAAGTGCGGCGTGCTGCGCGGCGACGTGCAATCGTTCATCTCGTCTCTGCGAAACGAACTCGCGGTCGAAGGCGCCTCGGCCTGGCAGGCGTCGGTGGTCAACCGGCACCCGGCGGAATTCGTGATCGGCGACCGTTCGATTGCGCCCGCCAACGCTAAGAGTGCCAATGGCGGCGGGGCGATCCTTCAGGTGCGGCCCATGGCGACGCGTTCGGGCGCAATTCAACTCGACGTTCGTTGGCGAATCGCCGCCGTCGAGGCGTTGGCCGCGGCGCCAACCGCCTGGACGAACGCGCGCAGCCATCAATTCATCGTGAACGCCGGTCAAACGGCGATTTTCAGCGGGTTCCTCAGCGACAGCGCGGCTGCTGTTGAGGCATTGCGCTTGTCGGGAGAAACCGCACCGGCGGCCGCTGACCGCGTTGAAGTCATTGTGCTTCTGACCCCGCATCTTTTGAGCACCGCCACGGCCGAGGTTCAGTCGCCGCGTACCGCCCAGAAGTCGCAATCGGAACCCAAGAAGAACGCCAGCGGCTCAGCGCGCCCCGCACCACCACCCAAGCGCAACGCCCGCCTCCCGGGAACCCGCACGACCTCGCACCCCTCGGGAAAGGGGCGTCACGTTCCCGCGCGGCTGGCATCGCACGCTGTCGGGGTGATCGCAGCCGACGACAAGTCGTTAGGTGAGATTCCCGAACTGGTGCTCCCCGAGCTGAAGCCGGCCAGGCCCACGCCCTTGATTCGGCCTGCACCGGCGAAGAGCGCGAAGTAGCCGCTCGGCATCGCCAGGCCTCCGGCAGGGCAATCGCTTCAACCGGCACGAACCGGCCCGTCCCTACAGCGGGCAGCCGGCACGCGATCTACAAATTCCGGCGCGGGGCAAAACCGACACCAAAGCAGGCCGTTGGACACCCACTGATTCTGACCTAGCCTTAAAACGGCCGACCCGCTACAGACTCCGCCACCCGGCCACAACCTGATCGACTTCTCACGGGCTGCGAAGGAAGAACGAGCCATTATGGGAAACCGAATCCTGATCTGTGACGACGAGCCGCATATCGCGTTGGCCGTCAGCATGAAATTCCGCAACGCGGGGTTCGAGGTGCAGACGGCGCGAGACGGCGCCGAGGCGTGGAAGCTGATTCAGCAAAGTGCCCCGGACCTGCTGATCTCCGACTGCACGATGCCTCGCATGGACGGCCTGGAACTGTGCCGGCTGATCCGCACGCTGCCCGACCTGACCAACTTGCCCATATTTCTATTGACGGCGCGGGGCTTGGAACTGGACCCCTTCGTGATTCGCGAGCAACTGGGAATCTCGAAGATCATCCTCAAGCCGTTCAGCCCGCGTGACTTGCTGCGCGACGTGCAGGCGGCCCTGGCCGCGGCCGCCGTACCGGCAGCGGCGACGGCCTAAACTCGCGATTGCCTTGCCGACGAGGGCCGGCGCCCCTAGAATTGCTGTTTCGCCCTCGGCGTGCGCTCGTTTGGTGACAGATGGCCGCGGCCGATTGTTTTTAGCTGATTGTTTTTAACGGAGCCGGGAATTTACGGAGCCGGGACCATGAAAAACGGCATTCATCCTGATTACGTCGAAGCGACGGTGGTATGCGGTTGCGGGAACAAGTTCAAAACGCGCAGCACGCGCGCTAAGATACACGTTGAAATCTGCTCGGCCTGCCATCCGTTTTACACGGGCAAAGTGAAATTCGTCGACACGGCCGGCCGCGTCGAGAAGTTTCAGCGGAAATACGGTTGGGGCAAGAAAGAGCAAGAGGCCACTGCCGAGGCCGCGAAGTCTTAGCAGACCGCTGAAAAACTCTCCTCTCCCTCTGGGAGAGGATCGAGGTGAGGGCCATTCTCAGCATTCTCCCGCAATTTGCCCCACCCCAGCCCACCCCCAATGGGGGAGGGAGCGTCGCTTCCCGTTTTTCAACTGGCTGTTAGCTCGGCGCTTCGATGTTTCCCAGTCTTCAGGCGAAGCTTGCGCGGTTCGACGAGCTCGAGCGCGCGCTGCAAGACCCCGCCGTTCTCGCCGATTCGACCCGCCTGGCGCAGGTGCAGCGCGAATACGGCGGCCTGGCCAAGGTGGCGCTCAAGGTGCGCGAATTCAACCGGCTGGAAGCCGAGATTGCGGCCGCCCGGAAAATGGCGGCTGAAGAGCCCGATGCCGAAACGAAGGCCTACGCGCAGGCCGAAGCCGACGAGCTGGCCGGGCGTTGCGAGCTGTTGCGGAAAGAGCTTGAAGACATTGTGCTGGCGGGGGACGCGCTGACGCGCGGCAGCCTGATTATGGAAATTCGCGCCGGCACGGGGGGCGAAGAGGCGGCGCTGTTCGCCCGCGACCTGTTCGACATGTATCAGCGCTATGCCGCCGCCCAGGGGTGGAAGACCGAAACGCTCGAGTTCTCACCGTCAGATATGGGGGGCGTTCGTGAAGTCATCATGTCGATTTCGGGCGAAGGCGCCTTTCAGCACCTGCAGTTCGAGAGCGGGGGGCATCGGGTGCAGCGCGTGCCCGAGACCGAGGCCCAGGGGCGCGTACACACCAGCCTGGCGACGGTCGCCGTGCTGCCCGAAGCCAGCGACGTCGAAGTGAATATCAAGGACGAAGACCTGCAGATCGACACGATGCGCGCGGGCGGGCCCGGCGGGCAAAAGGTCAACAAGACCGAAAGCGCCATTCGCATCACCCACCTGCCCACCGGCCTCGTCGTCAAATGCCAGGATGAAAAAAGCCAGCACAAGAACAAGGCCAGGGCCATGCGAGTGCTGCGCAGCCGGCTGCTGGAGAAATATCAGCAAGAGCAGCATGCCGCCCGGGCCTCGCAGCGCAAGCTGCAAGTCGGCTCGGGAGACCGCAGCGAGCGCATTCGCACCTACAACTTTCCGCAAAACCGCATCACCGACCACCGCATCAACCTGACCCTGCACAAGCTCGACCAGGTGGTGCAAGGCCATCTCGACGAGCTGACCGGCGAATTGCTGAAATTCGATCGCGCCGAGCGGCTGAACAACCCTGAGCAAGGGTAAATGACGAAATCCGAATGACGAATCAATGCCGAAGTTCGAATGCCGAATGAAGCACGTCGATTCTGCCGGTTTGTGCGGCGCCATCTTCGTCATTGGGACATTTGTCATTCGCCATTGATTCGACATTTGTCACTCGACATTCGTCATTTGCAGCTTCTGGAGTCTCGTTGTGGCGACGGACCCACCTTCGAGCGATGTCTGGACCGTCGGTCGGATTCTCGACTGGACGACAGAGCACCTGAAAGCGCACGGCAGCGAATCACCGCGCTTGGAGGCCGAAATTCTGCTGGCGCACGCCCGCGGCTGCCCCCGCATTCAGCTCTACGTGCACTATTCCGAGCCCGTTACTGAAGCGCAGCGCGCGGTGATGCGCGAACTGGTCAAGAGGCGGTCGCAGTCTGAGCCGGTGGCGTACCTGGTGGGCCGCCGCGAATTCTTCGGGCTCGAGTTCCGCGTCACGCGCGACGTGCTGGTTCCGCGGCCCGAGACCGAAACCCTGGTGCTCGAGCTGCTCGGTCACTTCCGAAAGCGTCAGGCAGAGAGCACGGCCGGGGAGGCGCGCCGTATTCTCGACGTGGGGACCGGTAGCGGGTGCATCGCCGTTGCGACAGCGGTAAATCTCGCCACGGCCGCCGTCACCGCCACCGACGTGAGCGCAAAGGCGCTCGCCGTCGCGCGCGAAAACGCCTTGAAGCACGAAGTGGCCGATCGCGTGCGATTTGAAGAGCGCGACCTGCTGGCGGGGCTCGCCGAAAGCGATTTGTTCGACGCCATCGCCAGCAACCCGCCGTATGTCGCCAACGCCGAAATGGACCAGCTTCCGACAGACGTTCACCTGCACGAGCCGCACTTGGCGCTTCGTGCCGGGCCCCAGGGGCTCGACGTGATTGCGCGGCTGATCGAGCAGGCGCCAGAGCATTTGGCGCCGGGCGGGCTATTGCTTCTCGAGATTTCCTCGGAACAGGCGCCGGCCGTAACCGACCTGATCGCGGCCCGGCCCTCGCTGACAGCCGCGCGCGTCGTCAAAGACGCCGCAGGCAAACCGCGCGTGATCGCGGCGCAGAAGCGCTGATTGCGGCGTACTGTTTCAACCGGTTCTCGACTGACATGTTGGGCCGCGCGGCGAACGTGCGTCTTCACTCCCTTCCCCCCTCGCTGGCATTCGTAACTACACTTCTTCCTCTCCCCTCCCCACTTGACGGCGGAGCGGTCGGGAATGGGGGTGTTTGCAGCGTTCAAGGCATCACCCGTCAAACCACGGCGGGGATGAACCCCGCCGCTCGCGGGGCCATTGCGTCAGCGAGCCGCCGTTTATCCCGGCGGTTTGAACGCGCGGCCAACTCGCGGCAAACTTGCATCTTCACTCCCTTCCCCCCTCGCGGGGGAAGGGTTGGGGATGGGGGGGGCGAATCCCGGCGCTATCGAGGCCGGTTGAGACACCACCTGCCCGGGCTGTAAAAGTGTTCCGAAGACACGTTCGAAAACCTGTCCTACGCGGCGGCCATCTCGCGCAGCACGTCTGACACGGCGGCGGCCCCTTCGTCGACCTGCTCGCCCGTGATGTTCAAAGCCGGCAACAGGCGAATGACCGTGTCGTGCGTGCAGTTGATCAGCACGCCGCGCTCCATGCACTTGCCGACGGCCGGCGTCCCGGTGATCGAGAGGTCGAGGCCGATCATCATGCCGCGCACGCGCACCTCACGAATGATCGGCAGCTCGGCCTTGAGACGGGTGAAATGATCGCGAAAGCGGGCCGACATCGCGGCGACGTTGTCGAGCAGCCGGTCGGCCTCGATCGTTTCCACCGTCGCGAGGCCCGCCGCCATCGCCAGCGGGTTGCCGCCGAATGTGCTGGCGTGCTTTCCCGGTTTCAGGCTGGCGGCAATTTCGGGTCTGGCGATGAACGCCCCGCAGGCGACCCCGCCGGCCAGGCCCTTGGCGAGGGTCAAGATATCCGGGGGCACGTTCCACTGCTGGTAGCCGAACCAGGTGCCCGTGCGGCCCATGCCCGTCTGCACCTCGTCGAAGATCAAGAGCAGGCCATGCTGGTCGCAAAGGGCCCTCAGGCCTGAGAGAAAATCCTCTCGCGGAATGTTCACCCCTCCTTCCCCCTGCACGGGCTCAATCAGTATGGCGCACGTTTCGGAGTCGATTAGATTGCGGACCGCGTCGAGATTGTTGTGGGGCGCGTAGAGAAAGCCGGGGAGCAGGGGGCCGATTCCTTCGTGGTATTTGGGCTGGGCCGTCGCCGTTACCGCCGCGTACGTGCGACCGTGAAAGCTGTTCTCGAACGTGATGATCTTGTATTTGCCGCGCGGCGCGCCGTGCAAACGGGCCAGCTTGATCGCCCCTTCGATGGCTTCGGCGCCGCTGTTGCAGAAAAACGCCTGACCGAAGCTGCGCGTGCACAAAGCTTCGGCGAACTTCCCCTGCGCTTCGGTGTACCACGTGTTGGGCACATGAATCAGGTGCCGCACCTGCGCTTCGATCGCCTGCACCAGGCGCCGGGGAGCATACCCGAGAATGTTGCAGCCCCAGCCGGGGAACAAGTCGAGGTAGCGTTTGTCTTCGGCATCCCACACGTACGAACCCTCGCCATGCACCAGGCACACGGGGTAGCGGTTGTAATTGGGAATGACGTACCGCGCGAACAGGTCGATGGTCTGCCGGCTGGTTTGCGTGGCGGCGGGGTGCATAGGGTTCCAGGGTCGAAAATTCGAAGGGTCGAAGAATCAAAGAGTCGCCGGGGTCAGGAGCAGCATCAGGGGACGATCTCGGTGCCGATCCCTGTATTCGAGTAAATCTCCAGAAGCAGCGAATGGGGCAGGCGCCCGTCGATGATGTGAACCTTGCGAACCCCTGCCCCCAGGGCGTCAAGCGCCGCCTCGACTTTGGGAACCATGCCGGCGTCGATCGTGCCGTCGGCAATCAGTTCGCGGCAGCGCCCGTGCGTCAGGTGCGAAATCAGCGATTGCGGGTCATGCCTGTCGGCGAGAATACCGGGAATGTCGCTGACAAACACCAGCTTCTCGGCATCGAGCGCCCGGGCGACGGCGGCCGCGGCCGTGTCGGCGTTCACATTGTACTTCTGCCCGTCGGCACCGACGGCGATCGAGGGGATCACGGGAATGCGCCCCTGCGTGCAGAAAGAATCCAACAAATCGACGTCGACGCGCACGACCTGACCGACAAACCCCAGATCGACCGGCTGCCCCAGCGCGTCGGGCAGCAGCAGCTTTTCGCCCACCAGCACGTTCTGCGACAGGTAGCTCAGGCCGACCGCGTCGCCCCCCTGCTCTCTGATCTGGCTGACGATCTCGCCGCAAATCTCCTCTGCGAGCACCCGGGCCACGATTTCGAGGGTCGCCTCGTCGGTGAAACGCCGGCCCTGAACGAACCTGGGCACGATGCCCGATTCTTTCATCGCCGCCGAAATGGCCTTGCCGCCGCCGTGAATCAGCACCGGGTGCAACCCCACGGCCTTCATAAAGACGACGTCGGTCAGCAGGTGCCTGACGCCCGGCTGGTCTTCCAGCGTGCTGCCACCCAGCTTGATGACGACCAGTGCATCCTGAAAGCGGCGAATCCACCCCAGGGCTTCGATCAGAACGTCCGCCTTACGAATGGCATCTTCGTTCACAACGGCATCCCGGGGCGGGTCAGGGTCGCGCGGAGTTAGCGATTGTAGGTTGGTCTGCAGGGGTGTCAATTCTCGCGATTGTCGGCGACTTGCCGGAGTGAGAATCATCGCAACCGGCCCGAAATTCAGCATGTTGCGTCGAATCGGCCGGCAGCAGCGGCGCAACCCGCGGGGGAACGGCTGACGGCAGGCATGGCATTTTCCGCGTGACCGCCGGCGCAGATTGTTTGCCGGGGGCGCAGGGGCGAAATGAATGAAACGCCTCGGACGATATCCCGATACATGCACTGACTTCGCCATCGGTCAGAAGGTTCGTTGAAATCCGTCATCACTTCCGGAGCTGCTTCGTGAGTCACTCTCATCTGGCCTTACAGCAGTTGATTCATCATCTCGATTCGCCCGCCGGCCGCCGGCAGCGGGCGACCGGCCCTTTGTGGCTCTCGGAATTCGTCGACCAGGTCGCGGAACTGTTCGAGCCGTTTATCGACGTCGGCCGGGTCGGGTTCGAGTGCGGGCCGGGCGACGAACGCTGGGAAGTCGCCATGTATCTGGCGGGCACCGACTCGGACGGGGGGCGGGCCGACGGTGAACTCCGCACGGTCGCGTTTCAATTCGACGTACAGGCCCTGTATTCCGTATTTGATGAAATTGAGTCGTTGCATTGGAACGCGTTTCCCCCCGGGGCGGCCGTGGGCGAGACGAGCCCCGGCGACCGCTCGTTCGTAGGCGCCTTGGGCCGCTACCGCGACAGCAGGGTGCGGCTGCGCGTGTATTGCCTGCCTCCCGAAGGGGTCGGGCCGGGGATGAGGCAGTACCCCGACGGAAGCTGGGAACCCGCCTGATTCGCAGACGCCCTGTGCAACGCGTCGAGCGGTTGCAGCGAATGTGCCGATTTTGCGCAATGCCTTATGGCATTTGCCACTCCGGGCTGCTTGCCGCTTGACACATCGGGCAGGCGTTTCGGCCTCCTCAATTTGCGCAAGTCCGCCCGGAAATTGGCACTGCGCTGGTCGCAGCCCCGCCACCGGTTTGCTCTCTGCCCGTTTCTGACCTAATTTGCCTGTACCGCCTGACGGGGAAGGAACAGCATGCTGGATTGGTCGGTACGCTGGGGCGTTCCGTTGACGTTGTTGTTCGCGGGCCTGGTTTTCGCCGACGGTCGTCTCGACGACCCCTCGGCCTTTGCTCAACAGGCGCTCGACGTCTTTCGCAGCACCCTGGTCGGTATGATTCCGAAGTTCTTTTAGACGCAGTCACGACCGCGTCTGAAAGCTGCGTACCGTACCTGTTTCGCCGATCTTCACGGTATAGCTTTTCCCGTCCGGGGCGACCGACGCCTTGATGAATTCCCCCTTGCAGTTGGCCGTCGGGTCGTCATTCGCGATGAACTTCGCCGGCGTCTGCTGGTCGGCCGCCAGCGCCGTGCTGCGGTGCAATTGAAATGCGGCCTCCAGCGACTTCACCTGCCGCAGCGTTTCCTGCGTCTTGGGGTGCCCCCCCTTGGTGGGCCCGTTGCACATCACCGTGACGCGCGGGTCGATGGCCTTCACGAGCACCGGGTTGTTGCTGTCTCCCTGACCGTGATGCGTCACCATGAACAGGTCGACCTGGCCGATCGGGTTGTTCGGGATGACGAGCTTCGCTTCGACGTTCCACGTCAGGTCGCCGCAGGTGAGAAACCGGAACGGCCCGAACGTCAACAGAAAACTGAGGCTGCGGGCGTTGTCGGAAGGGTCGTCGGCAAGCGGCTGGTGTTCGCCGGCGTACGGGTTCGGCCTTCCTGATTGCGGCAGCACGTCGCCGCTGGCGGTAATCACCCTGACCAACAAGGGCGTTCCCCCCGACTTGAGCGGAAGCGTATCACCCACTTTCAGGGTCTGCGAACGGTTCTGCGACGCGCCGCGATAGTTCGCGATCCGCTCGCCAAACTGCCGGTCTTCCGCCAGTTGTTCGGGAATCCCGCGGTCATAGAAATTGGCGATCTTGACCTCAGTCGCGAGCGCGGCGTGATTGCCGTAATGGTCGAGGTGCCAGTGGGTGACGGCGGTATGATCGATCTGCGTGCGCCCCGCCACGTCGCGCAGCACCTTCAGAATGCGGTCGCGGTCGCGACCGCCGTTGTCGGGAAAGCCGGAATCGATCAACAGCGATTCGCCGGCCGGAGTGACCACCAGCGTCGCCGCGCCCCCTTCGACGTCGATGAAGTAGATATCCAGCCGGCCGTCTTTTTCGTCGCCACGAACGGGCGTGACAACCGCCAGACCGAGCGCGAAGATCACTGACGCGGCCATCGAGAAACGCATGCGGCACCTGCGAGAAACGTGTTGCAAACCGGCCCGTGACAGTCCAAAGGGCAGAGTATCGCAGCGGCGTTGCGGCGGCAACCAGTCGCAACGGCGCGCGCAACCCGATGCCCGTCGGGAAAGCTCCGGCTTCGCCAGTGTAGGGTGCCGTCCAGCGAAGCGCAGATGCACCGTTCGAGCGACGTTCCATGCACGGTGCCACTACAATTACGCGGGCCCCGAATGCCGCCCGGATCCCATCGACTCTTCCGGGAATCCTCCGCGTCTCCGTGTCTCTTTGTTTCGCAACCGTGCCGCGCGCCTCAGGTGCGGCGCACCGGCGGGCCGGCCGGATAAGCGAGCGGGCCGGGGCTTCCCACGGCAACTGATGGCTTTGCGGCAGCCGATTCGGCCTGTGGCGCCGCGGCACGAGGCTTTTCAAGCCCGTCAGGCGCCCCCGCGGCCGGCTTTGAGGCATCGGCGGCGGGTCGACTATCGCCAGGCAAGGGCGCTGTCGCTGGATCGGTGGAATTTGTGTTCAGACGGCCGGCCTGGCGCTCCTGCGAAAAAGCCACCAGCTCAGTGTTGAAAATCCGCACGAGCGCATACAGGCACGAAGCCACGATGGGGCCGATGAACACGCCCCACAGGCCCATCGTTTCGATGCCCCCGAGCACGCTGACAAATGCCAATAGCGGGTGCAGCTTGACGTTGCTGTGCAGCACCCACGTGCGGACGAGATTATCGAGAATTCCGATAAAGACGACCCCATACAGGGTCAGCAACGTGGCGGCCAGCCATTTGTCGTCGAGAATCGCGAGCGACAATGCGTACGGCGCCCAGATCAGCCAGGTGCCCAGGAGCGGCACCAGGGCCGTCAAAGTCGCCAGCATCAGCACCAGAAAGAAGTGCGGGTAGCCGGCGACCCGCATGCCAATCGCGGTCGCGAGGCCCTGGGCGAGTGCTGCCGCGAACGTCGCCGAGACCACCGCACGCACGGCCTGATCAAACTGGACTAGCAACTGCCGCTGATAGTCGCGATGGACGGGTATCAGTTGTTCGGTAGAATCGATCAGACGGGGGCCGTCGGCCAGAAAATAGTACAGCGCCATGACAAAGGTCAGCGCCCCCACCAACAGCGACACGGCGCCCCCGAGAAGGTGCAGCGTCGTTCCGGCGGAACCAAGGGTCTTGTTCGCCAGTGAACTCGATTCTTCGCGCACGCGCGCGACCAGTTCGCGCACGACCTCGTCGACGTCGACTTTCGTTCCTGTCCACTCGAAATACTTGTCCGCCAGCCACTGCGACGATTTGCTCTGGCGCAGCCGCGTCGCCAGGTTCCCCCAGTCGGTCTGATTCAACTGATTGGCTGCCGAAATCGTGCCCGCGAACAGCGGCACAAAGATCATGACCAGTAACACGGCCGTCGTCAGGCCGGCCGCGAGCCGCGGTCGGGCGGGCATCCAACTCAGCATTCGGCGATACATCGGCTGGCAGACGAGCGCCAGCACCGCCGCCAGAAACAAAGGCAACAGAAACGGCGCCACCACCTGATAAAACGTCAGCCCCAGCCCCACCAAGAGCGCCGTGAGGATCAGCAGCGAGACGAGACGGGGCATCTGCGACAGGCGAACCATAGGGGAAAAACCCCCAAAGCGGACTGCGGACGGCAAGAGACAAGTCGGGTATGATGGTAGCCGTTGCGAGAGTCAGGCAAAAGCGCTCGCAAACGGCCGGGCCCCGGCAGCCTGGCCGTCCAGGCACATCCGCCGATCGGCCCCATCGGGCCTTAACCCAATCCTGCACCCTGTTTGTCGAACGAGGCGCCACGTGGCAAAACGTTACGTTCTGGGACTGATGGCCGCCAACCGCACGGGCATTCTGGCCGCCGTCGCCAAAGCGCTCGAAGAACTGGGGGGCGACATTCAGGAAGTGAGCCTGACGGTGATGCAGCGGTTTTTCACGATCATCCTCGCGGCCGACTTTCCCGATCATCGCGATGCGCAGGTCATCATCAGCCATCTCGAGGGGGTTTGCCGGCCATTCGGCGTCGACGTGATCCTGAAAGACCCGCAGACCGAGGCGCTGCAGCAGGAACCGACGCAGGGGTTCGACAAGTACTACCTGACGCTCACCGGTCGCGACGCTCCGGGAATCGTCGCCAGGATTTCCGGCCGGCTGGCGCGCGAGCACATCGACATCACCGACCTGTACGGCCTGCGGCGCGACGAAGACCAGCACTTCGTGATGATTCTCGAACTGGCCGTTCCCGCCGGGGTTGACGCGGCGGCCTTGCGCGGCGAGCTCGAAAAACTGGGCGCGCCGATCGGCCTGTCGGCCACGCTTGAGCACGAAAGCGCGTTCGCCTCGGCCAATGACCTGCGTCCGGCACGAACCCGGGCGGGCCGACGCCTGCCGCCATTGGCGTAGCTGTAGGGTGCGCCCGGCGAAGAGCAGACACACCGTTCGAGAGCGATCACCCGTTCACGGGTGGGCTCCAGGAGAATTCAGACCGCCGAGGCCGAGATCACGCCCAAGGCGAATCGACAGGGAGAAACAGAGACTCAGAGAGAAGCCCGGAAACACGTCCTCGATCTCAATCCCCTCTTCAAGCCCTCTGTGTCTGGAGTGTCTCCTTATTTAATCGCGTATTGGGCGCTGCGCGATCTTTTCATCCGGGTGTTCCGCGTATTCCGTGGTTGAAATACTCTGGTTCTAAGACAGGGCTGGGCACGGTCAAGCGGTAAAGTGAGCCAGGCGATCGACCACGGAACACACCGAACACACAGAAAAACGCCGCTCCGCACAGAAACTCAAAACCGCCGAGACGCGCAGCGCGGCCGAGACGCAACCAAAGTACAGGAACGCCGATCGACACTGATCGGCACTAATCTGATCACGATCAGCGGCGATCAGTGCGGATTAGCGTTCCTTCTTCGTCGGTACGCGACGGTTCAACCCCGGCAGCTTGCCGCTATTCCGAGTTGAAATTGCGGATAATCTGTCGTCCCTGCGCCTGGTCGTTCTGCTGCGGCTGTTGGGGCTGCTGCGGCTGGCCGGGTTGCTGGGGAGGCTGCTGTGGTTTGGTCACGAGCTTGGTGAGCCGTTTCTGCAGCTCGCTGGAATCGATCTGCCGACCGACCTGCAAGACGCGCATTCGGGGAACGGTGGGCCGGGCCGCCTCGTCGAGCGCCTTGACGGTCTTCTCGACGTTCTGCAACAACCCCTCGGCCGACGAGATCACGAGCGTATTCGACAGTTCGTCGACGCCGATCGAAAGCAGCCCCTTGAACCGAACGGGCATTTCGGGCTTCTTGTCGTCGGTGCCGCCATAGTTGTAGACGTAGGTGAAAGGCGCGCCGCCGGCAGGCTTCTGATCTTTGTTCTGATTGTTTTGCATGGCCGGGTCGTTAACGCTCAACAGATCGCGGTAGACCTCTTTCACGGCGTCGGCAATCACCCGCGCCTTGGAATGCTTCACCTCGACAATTCGCGTCAGCCTGATCGCCTGCGGATCGCTCGATTCGGGCACGTCGTACAGGTCGATCAGCTCGGCGATGACCTTGAGCTGGTTCGCGTCGGCCCCCATGACGAGAATCGAGTTCGAATCGAAATCGGGGATGAATTTCAGCGGCCGCTTCTTCGACAACCGGCGGGAATCGTCGGTCGTGTTGGCTCGCGTGAACCCCATCCACGGATCGTACGTATATGTGTTGCCCGCCTTCTTCTGATCTTTCACCTGGAAGAAGTCTTCGAGGTTTCTGGCGACGGTCGACGGCCAGGTGGTCTTGTACCTCATCTTGAAGATCTTGTAATCCTTCCGCGGCGGCGCGAGCTGCGACACCAGGTCTTCGAACCGGTCGAGCGCTTCGGCGTCTTCCGACGCAATCACCAGTCGCCCATCGGGGCCGCGCCCGATGCGAATGGGCGCCGCCGACTGCGGCTGAGGCGCGACGCCGGCCACCTTCGGCCGCCTGGGGGCCGGCGGCAGCGGCGATTCGTCTGAAACCGCGTCGTCGCCGACGTCTTCATAGTCTTCAAGCAGTACATCATTTTCAGTGTCGTCGGCGCGGGCCGGCGCCCCCTCGAGCTGCACCAGCCGCAGAACGTCGCGATTCACCCGATTGACCGGCAAGGCGGCGCCAATCGGCTCGCTTTGACGCCGTGCGGCCGCGGCCGGCACCGGCTTTTTCGGCTGCGCCGCGCGCGCGGGCGGGCGCGGCTTGGGTTCCGCTTCGGCCGCGGGCTCGGTGTCATCTTTGCCCGACGCACCCGGCGCAATCCGCAACGGATTGGGGGCCACCCCGGGCCAGGTCTTCTGCAGCCGGCGGAGCAGCTCTTCGGCCTCGTCCGGGTCGATCGTGTCGAGCACGCGCATGGTCGACCCGCTGCCTCCGCCGGGCAGCTCACCCAGCTTCACCAGCAGGTTGTTGATTTCGTTCCGTTCGACCTGGTTGCAATACAACAGCAGCCGGTTGTTCTCGATGTCGGCATCGACGCGGAACTTCTTCGATTCGTCTTCCGGCTGCTGGCGGGAATTCATGTCGTAGGGCGAGTAGTAGTACGGGCGCTGCGGCTGCTGTTGCTTCTTTTCGCCGCCGCCAAACATGAACTCGATCGTTCCTGCGACATACTCGGCCTCGAGCCGGCGAAGCTTGATGACTTCGAACTCGCGATCGGTGCCGTCGAGATTGTCGAGCAGGCGGCGAATCGTCACATGGTCGACGAGACTCGCGTCAGCGATGATAATCTGGTTCTTCTTGTCGACCTGCAGCCGCGTGGTGGGGTCGAGGTTCCCCACTTCGTCGAGCATTTTGACCAACAGCTCGGGGTCGACGCCGGCCGGCCGGTACGACTGAATGCGGCCGGGGTTTCGCAAAAGCGACGCCGCGCCGTCGGCAGGCACGTCGAGAATTCTGATCGCCTCGGTAATGACCGCCATCTGATCGGCCGGGGCGTTCGCGAGCAGCGTGTTTTCTTTGGCGTTGACGACGAGAAACACCTGCGGCGCCTCAGGCTTCGGGGGCAGCTTGCCTCCGGCCGCCTGCGCCAACTGCTGTTGCTGCTGCAGCATCTGCTGCTGGCGCTGCATCTGATCGGGCGTCAGCGGACCGGGGGGGCCCGAGGGCTTTTCGATACCCAACAGGTCGTAAAGCTGCTTCTGCACGTCGACGGCGCGCACATAGAGCAGCTTGAACGGCCGCACCAGCCGCTCGCGCCCCTGCTGCGACTGCTCGTCAAACAACAGGTCGCGTATGGCCCGCAGGTTGGCGGCCGCGTCAATCGCTTCGATGCGGTTGGTCGATTTGAGCCCCGTCAGCTTCCCCTGAGGACTCAACAGAGGCTTCAATTCTTCGACGGCGGTGTCGGCTTTCAGCCATTCGAGCGGAAACAACACCCGCACGAACTCATGGGGCAGCGCCTTGTCGAGGTCGGCGGGCCGCTTGCGCGGCACGAGACTCGGGTTGAGCTTCTTGATATTGGCGACCGACAGAATCTCACCGTGCTGCAACAGGGTGAACCCCCGATCGAGCAGGTGCCGGTTGATCAGATCGCGGGCCTCTTCGAGCGAGTAGCTGCGCTGCGTGTGCAGGTTCAGATAGTCGGGAGGCAGGTCTTGCCAATCGAGGCTCAAGTGCGAAATCGAGGCCAGCCATTCGAGCACCCCCTGCCAGGGCTGCCCCTGAAAATTGAACCGCACCATTCCGTTCTCGTCAGGGCGGATGTTCAATTCTGCGGGGTCCGGCGGCGCGGCGGGCTTCTGCGGTCGCGGAATCGTCTTGTTCTCTTCGGCCGGCTTGTCGCCCGTGGCCCCCGGCTGGCCCGGCGCACCCGGTTGACCAGGCGCACCCGGCTGACCCGGCTGACCCGGCGCCGGCTGGCCCGGTTGGCCCGGTGCCGCGACGGCGGCCGGTTTGCCCGGCGCAGCCACGGCCGGAGCGCCCTGCCCGGCACAGAATCGCGCCCCCGAGAGACAAACGGCAACGCCCAGACAGAGCTTACCGGCTCCACACCAGAACTTCGCGAGGGACAAGCGCATACCCCTGATTCCCTGCTGGAGAACGACCCCGGAATCGTGCACGACGCGCACTACTATAACGCAACAGACCCCGGCAGTTCACCACAAAAATGTCTAAAAGCAACCATTTTGTCTGCGAGACACCCCGATTGGCCGGCCCGTGACGCCCTGCCCCTGCCGAACCGGCCCGGCAAAAACTGCCGGGCGGGTGCAAGCCCACCCCGTAAACGATCCGCAAACGCTGCCGTTTTGTCTTGAATTCAGACGGCGGATTCCCTCTCCCCTTGGACCATTGGTATCTACAGTTTTATGCCGTGTCGCGGTAGGGGATGCTGGCGGCAAGCCGTTTCAGGTCATCAATGTCGTAATGTTCGAGCAGCGCCAGCATCGACAGCAGCGCCCACAAGCCAGCGAGCAGGGCTGGTGCGGTAGAGGGCCGGCCGTATTTCATTT